>DASXYX010000067.1:0-33467 GCA_036502245.1 Verrucomicrobiia bacterium | reverse complement strand
CCGATGCCAATGGCATTTTGTCGAAGCCCGCCCCCATCGTTGGCGTCATGGGCGATTCACAGGCGTCTCTGTTCGCGCAACGCTGCTTTGTTCCCGGCGCGGCCAAAGCCACCTTTGGCACCGGCACTTCGATTCTCCTCAATATCGGCGGCAAGTATCGCGCGTCAAAAGGCGGCTCGATCACAGCGCTGGCATGGGTTCATCGCGGTCGACCCGTGTATGCCTTTGAGGGCATCATCAATTTTTCCGCCGCCACCGTTGAATGGCTGAAAAATCAACTCGGCTTCATCCGCACTTCCGCTGAAATCGAAAAACTCGCCTCCGGCATCCCCGATAACGGCGGTGTCTATCTCGTTCCCGCTTTTGCCGGATTGAGCGCTCCTTATTGGTCATCGGAAGCCCGCGCGGCGATTCTCGGCATGACTGCGCACACGAACCGCGCGCAGATCGCCCGTGCCGCCGAAGAATCCACCGCTTATCAGATCCGCGATGTTCTGGATATGATGCGTGCTGAAGCCAAAATCAATCTCCACACGCTTCATGCCGATGGCGGCCCCACGCGTGACAAGTTTCTGATGCAATTTACCGCCGACATCACCGGCGCGGAATTGAAAGTCTCCGACGTCGCCGAAAGTTCCGCCTGGGGCGCCGCCATGAAAGGCTTGCTCGCGCTGAAAATATATCCTTCACTCAATTCGTTTGCCAAATTGCATCGTCGGCAAAGCAGTTTCCGTCCCCGCATGGTCCGAAAAGAAGTGGACAAAAATTACGCCGGATGGAAGCAGGCCGTAAAACGGGTTTTATAGATCAACCAAAACCACCGAAACAAAATTATGAAAACAAACTGGCATAAACTGGCAATGGCCGTCCTCGTGGCCGCCATGGCCCTCCTGTTCACGCAAACGTCACCCGCGCAACAACCCGCGCCCAAACAAAAAATCGCCGTCGTCGTTTCCACGCTCAACAACCCGTGGTTCGTCGTGCTGGCCCAGACTGCCAAAGCACGCGCGGAAGATCTCGGCTACGACGCCACTGTTTTTGATTCGCAAAACGATACCGCCAAAGAAGCCGCCAATTTCGACGACATCATCGCCGCCGGGTACAAGGCCATCATCTTCAATCCCACCGATGCGAACGGCTCGATCGCCAATGTCGTGAAAGCCAAGGCTGCCGGCATTCCCGTCTTCTGCATCGATCGCGAGATCAATTCCACCAATGCCGCCACGAGCCAAATGCTTTCGGACAGCTACTCCGGCTCCGTTAAACTCGGCCAGTACTTCGTCAAGACCGTCGGCAAGGAGGGCGAATACGCTGAACTGCTGGGCATCGTCGGCGACAACAACACCTGGAACCGTTCCAAAGGTTTTCACAGCGTCGTGGATCGTTTCCCCGGTTTGAAAATGGTCGCGCAACAAAGCGCCGATTTCGACCGCGCCAAAGGCCTTGAGGTCATGACCGCCATCCTGCAGGCGCATCCCAACATCAAAGCCGTCTTCTGCGGCAACGACGCCATGGCTATGGGCGCCTACCAGGCGCTCGTCGCCGCGGGCAAAGATTCCCAGGTCAAAGTCTTCGGGTTCGATGGCGCGGATGACGTCGTAAAACTCATCGCCGAAGGAAAAATTGCCGCCACCGGCATGCAGTTCCCCAAACTCATGGCCCGCCATGCTGCGGAATTCGCTGACCAATACATCAAAGGTAAACGCGATTTCGCGCAAAAAATCCCCGTGCCGGTCGAGCTGGTGACCCAGGCGAACGTTGCCAAGTACGGCGACTACGGGAAGAAATGATCTGATGCGCATCGTCCTGCGGCTCATCGTCTGCGTCCTGGTTCTCAGCGGAATCTGCTGGTTGTTTCCGCTGTTCCATGTCGTGCCCCTGAAAAAAGCCGTCGCGGAGGCAAAGGCAAAAACATTTGACGCCGGACAATTCGCAGGAAATTTTTGGACAAATCAGTTGTTGGCGTCATTGGACAAAGCCATTCCTGCCGAAAAACTTTTGACCGCTATCCAATCCGATCCTTCGGCGGCCAAAAAACAATTCGCCCGGAGCGTCGGTATGGCCGAGAACTACTATTATTTTTTGCGTGGTGATGGCAAAGTCGTTTCCCTCTCGGATGACGCCGTCTCTCTCGCTGTTTCAAATGATTCGACCAACGCCGAAGTCGCCATCCAGACCGGCCTCATTTTTGGCGATGCCATCCGCGATGGCACCGGCCTGTTGAACGTCAACGATTATCCCGATTCACAAAATTTCAACGACATCTCCGCCGCGCTCGATAATATCGTCGATACCAATGTGATTCCCGCGTTGACCAGTCAGGCCAAAATCGGCTCCACGGTTTCCTTTGTCGGCTGCGCTGAAGTGGACGACGAGTCCACCGACCTCAAGCCGTTGAAACTCATTCCTATCGAGGCCCGCGTGCAATGAATACCAGGGAACTCATAAAAAAACTCCAGCCGCTCGTCGCGCTTGTCGTGATGGTCGTCGCGCTGACTCTGATGTCGGACAAGTTTCTTACGTTCGCGAATGGCCGCAACATCCTGCTCCAGATCTCCGTCAACTTGTGCCTCTCCATCGGCATGACGCTGGTCATCCTTACCAGCGGCATCGACCTGTCCGTCGGCGCGATCCTCGCCTTTGCGGGCGCCTTTGCTGCCGGTCTGCTCAAGAACGGGCTGGCCTTGCCCATGTTCGGTGTCGCGCTCCAATTCACCGTCTTCGGCGCAATGGTCGCGGGAATCATCTCCGGCCTCGTTCTCGGTTGGTTCAATGGCTTCGTCATCACGAAATTTCGCCTGCCGCCCTTCGTCGCCACCCTCGGCATGTTGAGCATCGCGCGCGGCTTGACCATGCTCTGGACCGGTGGCTTCCCCGTGACTGATCTGGGCACGTCGTTCGATTTCATCGGCGCTGGATTTTTCCTCGGCGTGCCCATGGCGGTATGGATCACCGCCGTGCTCGTCATTATCTTCTACATCGTCTCGCGCCATTCCGTCCTGGGCCGTTACATCTATGCCGTTGGCGGCAGTGAAAAAGCTGCCGCGTTCTCCGGCATCAATGTTGACCGGGTCAAAATTTGGGTCTATGCCCTCGCCGGAGCGCTGGCCGCGATGGCCGGCCTCATCGTCACTGCCCGCCTGGACGCCGCCGATCCCAAAGCCGGCCTGGGCTACGAGTTGGATTCCATCGCTGCTGTCGTCATCGGGGGAACATCGTTGAGCGGTGGACGCGGCTCGGTTTTGGGCACCGTCCTGGGCTGCCTCATCATCGGCGTCCTGAACAACGGCCTGTTCCTCCTCGACATCTCGCCTTTCTGGCAGCAGGTCATCAAAGGCTTTGTCATCCTCGCCGCCGTCGCCGCCGACAGGTTCGGTTCACGGAAAGAAAGCGTTTCTTAATTAAGCGGCTTGCTGGTAATTAAGCCGATTCCTCTTCCCTCCGTGACAGACCCCTTTTGTCCCGGCGTCGCGCAATAGAACATATAGAACGTGTCGTTCTTCGGATTATATACCAGTGACGTCTTGTGCGCATAACGCTTGTCCAGCCCGCTCGGATTTCCACCCGATTTGTAAAGCGGCTCAGGGTCCGACGTCCAATTCACCAGGTCGCGCGAAAAAGCCACCATGATGTGCGCCCCGCCGTGGCCCACGCCGAAATAGAACATCGTCCAATGGTCGCCGTCGCGGTACACCTTGGGGTCCGAGCAAAATCCCGCATCGTAACCGCCCGGACGATTGCGCACGATCGGATTGGCCGGGTAACGGATCCAATTCGTCAGGTCCGATGAAAACGCGACACCCGTCTGTTCATGGTTCTTGTGCGCTGCATTATAAAAATCAAAAAACTTCCCGCGATATTCCAGCAGCCATGGCATATAGATGCGATTGCTTTCCCATTCCCCGACATCTGAGTCAAAGATCGAGACCACCGGATACGGCAGCGCCCGGACCCAATGCAATCCATCGTCGCTCATCGCCAGGCCTTGGCCGTTAGGATGTTGTTCATAACCGCCCTGTTGCGCGTACGCGCCGTACATCGACCAATATTTGCCATCGCGTTTTTGCAACAACCGCGGTGCTTTGACGTCGTAGGATTCGAAAAGAAACCCGCCGATCGTCCGCCCGCCGTGGTCGAAATCGTTCGTCGGCCCGTAACCCATCCCCAGCCGGTAATTTCCCCAATCCACCAGGTTCGTGCTCTCGGCGATGTATGACTGATACCCACGCCCGTCAAACCCCACAAAACTCATGTACCATTTATCATCGCCCGGTATCTGAAACACGTCGGGAATGTCTGTGGCCACAATGTTCGTCGCGCCGGGCAGCGGCGGAACGGCCGGGATGACATGCGTTGGCCAATAATGCCAGTTCCGGTACGGCGCGGACCATTCGGCAACCGTGTTGGAGTCGATGACAGTTGTGTACACCGGCGCATTCGTAGTATCTGCCGCCCGCATCGTGCAAGCACAAGCCAGCAACCCTGCCGCGCTCAAAAGCATTGCGCTATGTTTCAAAAATGATTTTGTGATGATGTTCATAAATTTATTTGTCCGTGTTCTCTGCCAAAACGCACCGGAATCCCGTGGCCACGCTGAAACGTCCCGGCGAAACGTGTTCGCGATACGATGATAGCAGCGTCTTGGGTCCGCAATTGATCCACGCGCCGCCGCGCAGCACGCGCTGTTTGTGGGCCTCGTCGTAAAAATCCGCGCACCATTCCATCGCGTTGCCGGCCATATCATACAGGCCGTACGGGTTCGGCGTAAAGCTGCCGGCCGGCGACGTCGTCACATACCCGTCATTGTAACCCGCGATGTTCGGCCAGTTCGTGAAATAATCCAGCGCGGCCTTGTCGGCAAAATTGCCCGCGCGGGGAGGCGGCGGAAACTGCGTCCCCCATGGATAAATATCCGCAAGTTTTGCGCTCTTCTCTTTTGGAGTCGCTCCCGTTTCCTGGCCACCGATACCGACGGCATAACTCCATTCCGCATCGGTGGGCAGGCGATACGTTTCATTCGTCGAAATTTTTCCGGCCTTTTGCTCTGTTTCCGTCAACCACTCGCAAAAATGTTCCGCGTCATTCCAACTCACGTTCACGACCGGGTAATCGTCCCCTGCCGAGACCGGAGTCACCCCATGATAAAGCGCGTGGTTCCAATTCGTGCCGTCCAGCTTCGGATTCGTGACCGCGAATGCCACAAAATCTTTCACGCGCGTTTCATAGATCGAGAATCGCACCTTCGTGCCCGGCACCGGCGCAAAGACCATCCCCAGGCTGTTCGTCCAGAGTCCAGAGGCCGCATCCGCCGCTTCGCAACGCATCTGCAAAACCAGCAGGCATAGCACAAATAGATATGTGGCGATGGAAAATCTCATCAGGTTCGCAGGGATTTTGCCGGAACCGCCTCGCGCCGGTCATGCAAAATCCGCCGAAATATTTCTAAATAGTGCCAGCAGCTTGCACAGCATTGCGCCCCGCCCCCAAAAACGCGACACTGCGCCCGACCATGAAACCTCACCGCCGGACATTGGCAAACGCCGCGCAGCGGACAATCCCGCCCTCCGCGCTGTTTTTGTTTTGTTTTATCTGGCTGATTTTCCTGGCCGCTCCCCTGTTTGCCGACGCTCCCGACTGGGAAAATGAACAAGTCCTGCACATCAACACCGAGCCGCCGCGTTCCATCTTCGTCCCGTTTCCGTCGGTCGCCGCCGCCCTCAACGGCGACCTCACCAATTCGCCTTATTATCTTTCTCTCAATGGCCCATGGAAGTTCGATTGGGTTCCGCGGCCCGAATTGCGCCCAACCAATTTTTTTGACACGAACTTCGACGATTCCTCCTGGACCAATATCGCGGTGCCGTCCAATTGGGAAATGAAAGGCTTCGGCGCACCGATCTATCTCGCCTCCGGTTATCCCTTCAAGATCGATCCTCCCTCTGTGACCGACACACCGCCGACCAATTGGACCGCCTTCCTCCAACGTGATCCCGTCGGCTCTTATCGCCGCACTTTTACATTGCCTGCGGACTGGGCCGGACGCCGCGTCTTCATCCATTTCGATGGCGTCAACAGCGCTTTCTATCTTTGGATCAATGGCACGCGCGTCGGCTTCAGCAAAGACAGTCGCACACCTGCCGAATTTGACATCACCAGCCTGCTGCACAGCGGCGATAACCAGATCGCCGCCCAGGTCTTTCGCTGGTCGGATGGCAGCTATCTCGAAGACCAGGACATGTGGCGTCTCAGCGGCATCTTCCGCAGTGTCTATCTCTACTCCACCGCCACCGCCCGCATTCGCGACTTCACCGTACGGACCGATTTAGACTCCAATTATTGCAACGCCACATTGGAGATTCAGCCCGCACTCACTGCGTTGCCCGGCATCACACTTTCCCACTGGACCGTCCGCGCCCAGTTGTTTGATGCAACCGGCCAACCCGTTTTGACCAATGAATTGAGCTGCGACGCCGAAACCATCCTGAATCCCGATTTCAATTCAAAAATCCTCGACGACCGTATGGCGCAACGCGGCGTCCCGAAATTCGCCTGGCTCCAAACCACCATCTCCAATCCCGCCAAATGGACCGCCGAAACGCCAAATCTTTACACACTCGTCCTGACGTTGAACGACGAAAGCGGCAACGTGATCGAAGCTGATAGTTGCAAGGTCGGCTTCCGCAAAGTTGAAATTCGCGACGGACAATTCCTCGTCAATGGCCGTGCCGTTCGCCTGCGCGGCGTCAATCGGCATGAAGTGGATCCCGACACCGGCGATGCCCTTTCCACCGAGCGCATGATCCAGGACATCGTCCTCATGAAACAGGCCAACATCAATGCCGTGCGCACCTGCCATTATCCCGATGATCCCCGCTGGTACGATCTGTGCGACCGCTACGGCCTCTATGTTTTGGACGAAGCGGACATCTGCACCCACGGCACCCGCGGCCTGCTCGCCAACGATCCCCGCTGGACCGATGCCTTTCTGGATCGCGCCCAACGCCTGGCCGGGCGCGATAAAAATCACCCCTCCGTTGTCATCTGGTCCATGGGCAACGAATCCGGTTACGGCCCGAACTTCGCCGCCGTCTCCGGCTGGCTCCATGCTTGTGACCCCACGCGCCCCGTCCACTACGAAGGCGCGCAAGGCGAACCAACCGACCCGCCCACCGTGGACATCATCGGCCGGTTTTATCCGCGCCTGACCACCGAATCCTACGCGCAGCCGGACAATCCTGTGAATACCCGCTGGGACAAATTCCTCGCGATCGCGCAACGCACCAATGATGACCGTCCTGTCCTCGCCACCGAATACGCTCATGCCATGGGCAACGCCGTCGGCAATTTCCATGACTATTGGAACGAAATCTATTCCAATCCGCGCATGCTCGGCGGCTTCATCTGGGAATGGTGCGAGCAAGGGCTTCGCAAAACCCTCCCGGACGGACGGCGTGTCATCGCCCTCGGCGGCGATTTTGGCGATGTGCCCAACCACGGCGGTTTCTGCATCAAGGGACTCGTCAGCGGCGACCGCGTTCCTTATCCCGCATATTATGAAATAAAAAAAGTGTACCAGCCCGTCACTATCACTCCGCTCGACCTCGCTCCGGGCAAAGTAAAACTCCGACTCATCAACCGAAATTCCTTCACCGATTTTTCAGACTATCAGATCCAATGGTCGGTCATGGATAGTGATGGCCAAACAGTTCAATCCGGCACCTTGCCGCCCGTAGCGTGTCCACCATCCCAATCGACTGAATTAAAAATTCCGGCCAAAAAAATCCTCAACCCACAATCCGGCGAGGAATTTTGGCTGCGCGTGAGTTTCCACACGCGCGCCGATTCGCTCTGGTCTTCTGCCGGATTCGAAGTCGCATCGGAACAAATGCAACTTCCCATCAAGACCCCGCCTGCCCCCGCTCCAACACCCGGCCCGGCACTGCAAATAATGCGACACGAAAACGTCATCAAGATTGAAGGACAAAATTTCTCAGCCACCTTCAGTCAAGGCACCCTGACCTCATTGGATTACGGCGGACACGAACTACTCCCGCAAACGCCCGGCGCAATTGCTGGCCCCGTCCTGCAGCTCTTCCGCGCCCCGACTGACAATGACAAAGCCTCCGGCAAAGGTCTCGCGCGCGATTGGCGCGAAGCCGGCCTGCAAAATTTGTCCCGCGCTTCCAGCCCATTCCAGGTCACCCACAAAAAAAATGGCGACATCACCATCACCTCGTCCGACACCAATACCGCCGACGCCTCACCCGCCGGTTATGTTGAGAAAACTATCTGGACCGTTCACGGCGATGGAACCCTGGATATGGACGACTCGTTCCAGCCATTTGGCACGTTGCCATTGCTGCCGCGTATCGGCATCGTCATGAACCTCGTCAAAGATTTTGAAAATATTCGCTGGCTCGGCCGCGGCCCTTTCGAAAATTATTCCGACCGCAAAGACGCTACCGACATGGGCGTATGGCAGAGCACCGTCACGCAGCAATATGTTCCCTACATCCGCCCGCAGGAAAATGGCAACAAAGAAGACGTTCGCTGGCTGGAATTGACCGACGCCACTAGCAATGGCGTAAAGATTTCATCCGTCGAAGCGCCTATTTCTTTTTCCGCCCTTCATTTCACTGCCGGCGACCTCGCCAGTGCGCGGCACTATTACGAACTAAAACCCCGCCCCGAAGTCATCCTCTCACTCGACGCCAAACAATGCGGCCTGGGCAACGCCAGCGCCGGCCCCGGCGTCCTCGAAAAATATTCCGTCCCCCCGCAAAACTACCAACTTCACCTGCGCTTCTCTCCAGTGGTTGGCCAATAACGAGAGTGGCTCAATCGGAAAAATAGGTGGGGTGATCCCGATACATCGGGAGAGCCTCAGCCACGAAGTGGCTTGTAGGCCGCGTGCCCTCACGCGGCGTTTGCTATGCAGGAAGGCCCCGATGGGACGACTGAATCTCTTGAAATCAGGATTACCTGCGAATTTTCTTGAGCGCCTGCCGGATTCCGGCTTTCATAGGCAAAAGCGGAGAGATGGCCGAGTGGCTGAAGGCGATGGTTTGCTAAACCGTTATACGGTCAAAAGCCGTATCGGGGGTTCGAATCCCCCTCTCTCCGCCAGTTTTTCACTAAAATCTTCCCTTCGATGTTGAACGTTGGGCGTTGAATGTTGAATGTTGAATGTTTCCTTTTTATCCGCTCACAACTTCCCCCGTTCATCCCTCAAGATTTTTGCCATCATGTTCTTCAGGAATGAGCTTGCAAAAAAACATAAAATACGTATTTTGTAGACATGGAAGCAACTTTGACAGATCTTCAACGTAAAACTGGTCGCGTGGCGGAAGCCATTGCACGGCAGGAAAAGATCCGGCTCACGCGCCATGGCGAAACGATCGCGGAAATCCAACCCCATCGCCGGGCAATGACCGGCGCAGAATTTGCCCGCGCATGGCGTAACCGTAAACCCCTTGGCAAAGAGACTGCCAATGAAATCGCCGCCGCCCTCAAACGACTTGATAAAGCCGCGTGAAATTTCTCATTGATACTTCTGTCCTGATCCATGCCGAGCGGGACCAATTTGATTTGGCTGAATGGCTGATGGATGCCGAGGAAGTCCACATCTGTGACGCCACAGTCGTTGAATATCTCGCCGGACAGCCCATCAAAGATGAAGGCAAACGAAAACGCTGGCGCGAATTCTGGGAATCGCTGGACATTCCGTCAAAGCCGCTCACGCCGGAAGTTTGCCGGCAAGCGGGCGCGCTAATCTTTTTTGCACGAGCCAAAGGCCGGACAGTCTCTTTAGGCGACGGACTTCATGCAGCGGTCGCCGAACTACATGGACTGAAAGTGTTAACAACCGACACAGCGCATTTTTCCGACATGGGACTTGAAGCTATCAATCCGTTAAAACAACCGCCGGCCAGGCGTGCCTAAAAGCTGATTCCCGCTCTATAATCGTCACAACTTCCCCAATTCCTCTCTCAACACCTTCGCCAGCGGCCCGATCGTCTTCTCGCTGAATTCAAAATTACATCCCGCCGCTTCAAACAACTCCGGCAGCGGACGCGAGCCGCCCAGCGCCAGCGATTTTTTGTAATCGTTCAGCGCCTTCGCCTTGTCCCGTTTTGAATTCGCCCACACCTGCAACGCCCCAAGCTGCGCAATGCCGTATTCGATGTAATAAAACGGGTGCAGGAAAATATGTAACTGGCGATGCCATAAGTTCGCCCGTGCCGATTCCAACCCCGTCCAATCCACGTCGCCGCCAAAACGGTCCATCAATCCCAACCACGCGTTGCGCCGCTCCTCGCGCGTGTGGCCCGGATGCGTGTAGATCCAGTGCTGGAATGCGTCCACCGTGGCGATCCACGGAAAAACACCCACCACACCTTCCAAATGCACCCGCCGCGCGCGGTTCGCTTCGTCCGGCTGGTAAAATTCCTCGATGAATTCGTTGCCGAGCAACTCCATGCTCATGGATGCCACCTCGCAAAATTCAATTGGCGGATTGCGATAGGAATACAAGTCCTCCTCGCACGAGGCCAGCGCGTGGAACGCATGGCCCGCTTCATGCAAAATCGTTTCCACGTCCCGTTGCAAGCCGACCGCGTTCATGAAAATGAACGGCAACCGCGCCTCCGCCAGTGTCGATTGATATCCGCCCGGCGCTTTGCCTTTGCGATTGTCCAGGTCGAGCAACTTCAAGTCGTCCATCTGCTTGAACCCGCGCGCCAGTTCGCCGTCGAGCGAATTGAAAATCTTTTGCGTGCGCGAGACCATCTCCTCCACCAGCGCGAACGGCTTCAACGGCGCCCGGTTCAGCGGGTCCACCGCCAGGTCCCACGGACGCAACTTGTCCAGGTTCAATTGCAGCCGGCGCTTCGCCTGCAATTCGCGGATCAGCGGAACCACCTGCTTTTCCACCGCCTTATGAAATTTCTCGCAATCCTCCGGCGTATAATCGAACCGCCCCATCCGCTGGAACATGTAGTCGCGATAATTCTCGAACCCCGCATTCTGCGCGATCTGCCCGCGCAACTTGATCTGCGCGTCAATGATATCGTCAAACTTGTCCGTCTCCTGCAACCGCCGGTTGACCACCAGTTCCCATGTCTCCTTGCGCAACACGCGGTCCGGCTCCTCCTGGTAGCGGCCCATTTGCACCAGCGTCTTCTCTTCACCGCGAAAATTCACCGTGAGTGAACCGACCAGCTTCTGATACTGCTGCGAGAGCTTCGCCTCCTCCGTCTCCAGCGGCACGTTTTCCTGCCGGAACAATTCCACGTGGTTCTTTACGTCGCGATCAAAAACCTCATATCGCGCCACCGCCACGCCCGCGTCACCTGCCTCCAACAACTCTTCGCGAAATGAGTGCGTCACGTAAATTTTTTCCAATGCGAACTGCCGCGGCTTGAGCTGCGGCTCGACGTTCTCGACAAAATGCAGGTACGCCTTTTCCGCATCCGCGCTGTCCGTGTGGCACGTCATCGCGATGTAACGGCGCGACGATTCCTCGTCCAGCGCCGCCGTCAATTCGCTCCAGTCCAGCAGCCAGATCTCCAATTCGGCGGCGGACTTGATTTGCGGCGCGCGATGCTCCAACTGGTCAAACAACGGCGCGATTTTGGGCCAATCACCCAGATCAATGTCCTGGGGAACAAATTTTCGCGCCCTCGCGGCATGAAGTTTTCCGAACGGCAATAAATTCATCCCCAGAAAATACCAAACAATACCAAAAAGAAAAGAACCACTCCATTATTCGGTGGGACGAGACTCTGTCGAGCCCTGATTTCTCGTCGCGAAACAATCTCAACTTGATCATTGCCTATCGGCTATTTTCTTATCAATGGTCTTATCAAAGCCGCCAAAGACAAAAGCAATTTCCTCACGTACGGCACGCCCGATTCCTATTTCCCTCTCCCATTGGATGTTGGGCGTTGAATGTTGGATGTTGAATGTTTCCCCTCAATTCCCTACAGCTTCGTCCTGATCCCACACGCCCTCAGCACACACCACCTGCTGATCGCTTCGAACATGGCAAACAACCCCGGCGCCACCAAAACCAAACCCCATAGCGTAAAATCGCAAACAATGATCCCCGCGATAAGACAAAGCGCCCCGATCACGCCGCGGGCGATGCGCCCGTGGCGGTCCAGATTTGGGCGGAAGAAATTGGACATGTTTGAAACCTAGCACGACCCTCCGCAAAAGCCAAGTGTTGCCTGTGTGACATCGCGAAGGCATATTTTCGGCATGGATGATGTGCTCAAACAACTCGGTTCCGTCCACCAAAGTTTCATTTGGGCGAACCTCATTTGGGGAACCGTCGCCTCGGGTTATATGATTTACGGCTGGAAACAAAAAATGCTCATCCCGTTCCTCGGTGGCTTGGTCATGGTAGCCCTCTCCTGCTTCACCCCCGCTCTCCTCATGACCCTGGCCAGCATCGCCATCATGTTCGGCGTCTGGTGGCTGGTCAAAGAGGGGTATTAAGCTTCTATTTGCCGTGAAAAACCTGCCTTTTCTCTGCTCAAAATCCCGCTATTTCAGGCCAAAAACGGCCAAAATGACCCTAAAACAAGATAAACATTGCCATCCGCCGGCCAATCTGTCATCTTTGTGGCCGTCTGTGAGGCCACAAGCTCCAATCATGGTAAATCTTCAGGTGAATAAACTCCTGTTCAGTGATGATTTGAAACCCGGCGGTTCGGGAACAGTTTGGTGATAAGCCAGAGACAATTATAGCATGAATAATAAACTGTTTGTAGGAAACCTTTCCTTCAAAACCACTGAAAACGACCTGCAAGACGCCTTTTCGGCGCACGGCACGGTCACCGAAACGAACCTCATGGTGGATCGCGCCACCAACCGCCCCCGCGGTTTTGGGTTCGTGACGATGGGCTCCCCCGAAGAAGCCCAGAAGGCCATTGACGCCATGAACGGCAAGGAACTGGACGGACGCGCACTTACCGTCAATATCGCCCGCCCGCGTGAAGAACGCCCCGGTGGCGGCGGCGGTGGTGGTGGACGCGGCTTTGGTGGCGGCGGCGGCGGTCGCCGTGACTCCCGCGGCGGCGGCGGCGGTCGCGATCGTTACTAATTGTTTCTGATCGAATTTCCATGGCGGAGCGTGCAAGCGCTCCGCCTTTTTTTATGCCCTCGAGGAAAAACTATTGCCGCGCGACAGCGAGGAGTTTTGGTGTTTTGGCGAGGCTTGAGCGAAGGAGCATGTCCTGGCCCATAGGTCCATTCTCGCGCCCCGCCGGAGGGGCGCATTGCCAGGCCGAGGTTCGGCCCAAAAGAACCACTGCCCTATCTCTTCGACACGTGCGTATTGCCTGCGATATAAAACCGCAGATGCCTCTTCGCCCAATGCTTCGCGTAATCCACACCGATCCGCGGGCGCTTCACCGTCTTAAACACCTCTTCCTTTGTCGGCGCCGCGATAAAAAGATCATCGCTCAACAGATCATGCCCGTTCAATCCGCGGTCGATCTCCATCGCGCGGCACAGCAATCCCGGCCCGCACGCGCGCGTGATATTCTTCACCGGCTCCAGCGCGCGCAACAAAACCGCCGAAGCATGACCCTCCCGCTCCGTCACCACGTTCATGCAGAAATACATCCCATAGATGAAATACACATACGCATGACCGGCGGGCCCAAACATCACCTTCGTGCGCTCAGTCAATCCCCGTGACGAATGCGCCGCCAGATCGTGCGGCCCCAGGTACGCCTCCGTCTCCACGATCCGTCCAATGCGCTCCACCCCACCCGAAACATGAATCAGGTATTTCCCCAGAAGTCCGCGCGCCACCACGATGGTATCGCGATCATAAAAAGCGCGCGGCAGTTTTTGCATTGGCCGGAAAAATAACGAAAGCACTGCACTTTGCAAATCGCAGTCCAAAGAATTTCTCGATTGCAAATTACCGTATTCGATCCGCATTGTAGAAACCATCAGTTTTGGGCGGCACCGTGTAAGATCCCCTGAAAATAGCCCAGCCATTTAGGGCGTGTTGCCCAAATCCATTTCGGAGGGACGAGTTATACGAGTCCCTGACTTAAACTCGTGTTTTCTGTGGAAAAACGGGGATTCCTATAACTCATCCTTCCAAAAATACGACGCGATCTCGTTTGGGCAACACGCCCTTTATGGCTGGGTAACCTTTAGCTTTGCGAGAAAGTCCCTTTAGGGACGGCAGAAAATCCGCACCCAAAATAAGATTTCTCCAAAGCATATTCGACCCGGAAAACCCCGCGATTCCATCAAATAAAACTTGGCACTCATAAAGCTCATGGAAAGGCATGAAGACGAAAAGATATGTTCTAGCGGCCGTCGCGTTCACTTTGTTGACGGCAATGGTTTTAGCGGCGCAAGGTGCTGGCAGTAGCGGTGGTGGTGGCGCCGGCGGAGGTGGGAGTGGCGGCGCGAGCGCTGGAGCCGGAGCCAGTGGAAGCAGTTCGGGAGGCAGCGTCAACGGCAATGGGACATTCAATGGAAGCGGTGTCAATAGCGGCGCGGGAGCCAACGGCACTGTGAATGGCTCTGGCGGCAATAACGGCATGGGTGCCGCTCCCGGAAACACCCCAAACGGCCCAAATAATGGGATGGGGGCTGCGCCGGGAAATACCCCCATGTATCCCACACGACCTGAAATGCCGAACCGGTTGAATCCAAATCCCATTCCGCCAAATCAACCCAATCCGATACCGCCCAATCAGCCTAATCCCATTCCACCGAACCAGCCCAACCCCATACCGCCCAACCAGCCAAATCCGATACCTCCGAATCAACCTAATCCAATCGCGCCCAACCAGCCGAATCCCATTGCCCCGAATCAGCCCAATCCGATTCCGCCCAATCAACCGAATCCAAATCCCAATCAACCCGCTCAGCCCATTCAGCCCCCCGGCACTAATGGAATGATGCCTCCGTGATTCAAATTTTCACGCGATGCGGCCGGACAAAAAACCGCCGGCTATAAGCAGCTAGCCATTTGACCCCTCATATTACGAGGGTTTCTCTTTTTATTTTCCGCCGGTTGCGCTAACCTTTTTCCATTGTGCCAGCCACCCGGCGAATTTGATGAAAGACACACCGCTAGACCAGCTTACGCCCGTAAATTTCAGCCGGTTATTGAATTTACGGTTCCGGGTTTGCCTGGATGCCGCCAATACCCTCGAAGCAGAATTGATTGAAGTGACACCAGGCCATGCCATGAAAGATACGCCATACGAGAACTTTTCGTTGCTTTTTAACGGCCCGCGCCATCCCGTTCTGCCGCAGGGTATTTATGGCTTTGAGCAGGACAATCTCGGTCGTTTCGAGTTGTTCATTGTCCCGGTGGGACAAAACCAAAACGGGACGCAATATCAAGCTGTGTTCAACCGCCTCGTCAAACCAGGTTGAACGCCCGTTCCATTTCTTCGTAAAGACCCTTGTGGCCAATGATTGAAAATCCCAGCCGTTGATACCATGAAATCGACCGGGTGTTTTTCAATACTGAAAGCGTGACCGTTTTTTTTACCTGTTCCGCTCCCTGGCAAACGTGCTGCATCAAAAGCGTGCCGACCCCTTGATTTCTCGATTCCGGCAGCAAGGCCAGGTCCACCACCCGAACCTCTTTCTCCGTCCGGTCGATCACCATTCGCCCGATGTTTCTTTCCTCCCGAAGAATGATCGAAAATTCTGCCGCGGGAAACATGGCGCGGTAGCCATGCCGCATGGCCTTGAATTGCATGTCCAAAAACGCGGCGCGCTGGTGGGCATTCCAGCCCGTCAGATCCAGCTCTTCCTGCCGGGTGCTGGCATAAACTTTGAAAAGAAAATCTTCATCGCCGGCTTGTTCCGGTCTCAGGGAAATTCGTTTGGCGGCAAGGGCGTTCATCGATTAGACCATGTGATTAACAACATTGTTACAATAAAGAATTTGACTGTCTTATTTACTGGTCTATTGTGCTAAACGCATGGCGAATCGGCGACAATTTTTAGTGAGGTGCTCCACCCTGACGTTGGCCGCGGGTCTCCTGCCAACTTCATTCGTTTTCGAACCATCCCGGACAGAGCATCTCTCGCTCAACCAGATCAGCTTCGACACCTTTTTAGCTCAACGCGGAACCGTTTTTAAGGCTTTGCCCAAATCCGCGCCTGCGGTAAAACTGAAATTGATCGAAGCCCAGGAATGCCAGGTCTCCTGCCCCCAACCACACCTGGCGAAAGACGCCGGAAATGAAAAGTTTTCTCTGCTCTTCCACGGTCACGGCCCGGGATTGGAACAGGACACTTATGTTTTTGAGCATGGCAGCATCGGACGGTTTTCCATGTTCATCGTTCCGGTTCATGCACAAAATGACCAAAACCATTATTATCAGGCGGTCTTCAACCGCCTGCCTTGTTGAACTATGCCCAGTCCTTACGTTGGAGAAATTAGATTATTTGCCGGCAATTTTGCCCCGGCCAACTGGTTTTTTTGTAGCGGACAGTTGTTGCCGATCACGCAATATGAAGCATTTTTCAACCTGATTGGCACAACTTACGGCGGTGATGGCGTGACCACTTTCGCCCTGCCGGACCTGCGCAGCCGGGTCCCCATTCATCAGGGCAACGGTTTCGTTCTTGGTCAAAATGCCGGCACGGAACTGGTCACCTTGCTCACCACGCAGATCCCCTCGCACACACATTCGGCCGTGGCAACTTCCAACAACGGCAGTTCCAACAATCCCGCGAATAATCTTTGGGCGAATTGGACCGGCAGCCAATACAGCGACCAGGGGGCCAATTCACAAATGAACGCCGGTGCGCTCGCTTCGGCCGGCGGCAACCAGCCGCATGAGAATCGCATCCCGTATGTGGCCCTCAATTTCATTATTTCTCCCTTCGGCGTTTTTCCCTCTCCCACCTGACTATGTCATCACCTTTCCTGTCAGAAATCCGGATTGTCTCATTCGGCTTCGCGCCGAAGGGCTGGGCGCTGTGCAACGGCCAGTTGCTGCCCATCAATCAAAATCAGGCCCTTTTTGCTCTGGTAGGAACTACATATGGCGGCGATGGCGAAATAAATTTTGCGCTGCCAAATCTGCAGGGGCGCGCGCCCATCCATTTCGGCAATGGATTCACCCTCGGTCAATCCGGCGGTGAGTCCACTCATACTTTGATCATTTCTGAAACGCCCCAGCACACGCATTTGCCGCTCGTCAGTTCAAATCCGGCGGATCAAGGCGCTCCCTCAAATAATTATTTCGCCGATGGAAACCAGCCGGCCTTCGACCCGAATTCGACCGGCACGATGAACGCATCGGTCATCGGTTCCATCGGTGGCTCCCAGTCGCATAACAACACCCCGCCCTGTTTGACTTTGAATTTTGTCATCGCGCTCCAGGGAATTTTCCCCTCCCCAAGCTGATCTATTTATGTCTGACCAATTTGTCGCTGAAATCAGGATTGTCCCGTTCAACTTTGCGCCGCTCGATTGGGCGTTCTGCGACGGCCAGCTCATCGCCATCAGCCAAAACACGGCCCTCTTCTCGCTTCTGGGAACAACCTATGGCGGCGATGGCTCTGTGAATTTTGCCCTGCCTAACCTTCAAGGCGCGGCGCCGCTTCATTTCGGCCAGGGCAATGGCCTCTCCAATTATGCTCTCGGCCAGACCGGCGGCGCAGCGAGCGTGACGTTGGCACAGGCGCAAATGCCCGCGCACACGCATAGCCTGGCGGTCAACAACGTTGGCGGCGATGTGAACACCCCCGTTAACAATGTTCCCTCAAAAGCGCACATGGGCAAAACACCGATCGATATGTATGCTGATGTCCCGGGAGGCAATCCATCGGCGATGAGCTCTCAAGCCGTCACTCTGGCGGGCGGCAGCCAGCCCCACAACAACATGTCCCCCTATTTGACTTTGAATTTTATTATCGCCTTACAAGGAGTTTTTCCGCCACGAAGCTAAATGACTTTGACCAAACATGCCGTGCTCTGGATCGTTTCGTTCGCTTTGTTGTCCGTTCAACTGGCGCGCGCGCAGACCTTCGTCGTCAATACCCCCGGCGACACTCACGCGGCCAATCCCGTGTCTTCGCCCAATGACAGCAATGGCCATATTTCCCTGCGCTCGGCCATCGAAGCCGCCAACGCTCAAACCGGTGCCACTATCTCCCTTCCGGTGGGAAATTATAATTTGACGCTGGGCGAACTCGACCTCGCCCCCAATGGCAGTAAAACCAACACGATCATTGCCACCGGAACGACCGGCTCCACCATCGTCAGTCAAACCGACAATTCCAACCGCGTTTTCAATATTGACGTCAATTCCGCCGGCGGCGCAAAGGTCGCGCTTGAGGGCATTACCATTCAAGGCGGCCATGATCATGCGGATTATTTGGGCGGCGCGGGGATCCTGGCCGGCAGCATCACCAGCACGCCGCTCGATACTTTGGTTCTGTCGAATTGCGTCATCCTCAATAATAACTGCACCCCGCCCAACACGAATTACACCGCGCAACCCGGCGGCGGCGTCCAGATGGCCGGCGGAAATCTGACGGTTACCGGTTGCCTTTTTTCAAATAACACCTCCGCCGCAAGCTTTGGAGGCGCCATCGCTTTTATTGCTCCGGCCACGGTAGGCGGTGGCAGCGGTGGAACGCTGGTCATCTCTAATTCCCTTTTCTCGAACAATAGCATGACCAATACCAGCGCCAGTGGCCCGGACGGCGGCGGCGCCGTTTACCTCAACACCACCACCAACGCCGTTCATGCCATTGGCAGTTCGATCTTTTCCAATAATTTTGCGCTTGGTCCTGCCCTTGGCGATGTTGTGGGTGGCGCGATTTACCTGAACACCGGAACGCTCAACGTGAATGCTTCAACCTTCACCAGCAATTCCGTCAGCGGGCCTCTTCAAGAAGGCGGCGCCATTGACGTGGATTCGGGATCGTTGAATATCACTTTCTCCCGCCTCCTGGGCAATGCGGGTTTGGGCGGTGGCAGCGCGATTTTCAATCACCTTTTAAACAATGCAACCACCAGCGCCGAAAATGATTGGTGGGTTTCCGATGCCGGGCCTGGTTTGGCCGTTTCCGGTTTCGGCGTGAACGCATGGCTTGAATTGAATCTCTTCGCCGATCCAAACCCCGTCCTGGTAAATAATCCCGCCACCCTCTTCGCGACATTTGTCACCAATTCCGCGGGGGTGCCGGTTCCACCGGCGAACCTCGGCCTTTTGATCGGCCTGCCCATTACTTTTGGCGGCGCCGTGATCGGGACGATCTCCGGCATGCAAACAACGATTCAGAATTCGGGAACAGCCACGGCTGATTATACCGCCGTCGCCCTTGGCACGGACAACGTGAACGCCACGGTGGATGGGGTTACGGTCGCGGTTCAAATCATCATTGCGGCGACCAACCTCAACGTGGTGAACACCAACGACTCCGGTGCCGGCTCGCTCCGGCAGGCCATTGCCACCATTTTCCCGGGTGGAACAATCAGGTTTCGCCCGAACCTCGATGGGACAACGATTTATCTGACCAACGGCGAATTGCTGGTGACGCAGAACATGACCATCGTTGGTCCGGGCGCAAACCAATTGACGATCAACGGCAATTATAATGGTCGTGTCTTCGACATCGGGCCGGGAGCGACCAATTTTATTTCCGGGCTGACCATCTCCGGCGGATTGGCGGATAACGCCATCCTGAATCCGGCTTTGGGCGGCGGCATTTTCAATGCGGGCGTTTTGACACTGAGCAATTGCGTCGTTTGCGGCAACTTGGCGACCAATGCCAGCACAGGCTGGGGCGGTGGCATTTATAGCACAAATATTTTGTCCCTGATCGGCTGCACCATCGGGCCAACCAATGAAGCCGGCCTCGTTGGCGGCGGTATTTACGCTCACTTTAACAGCCTCTTGCAGATGCTCAACTGCACGGTCGCAAGCAATACCTCGCCCTTTGAAATCGGTGGAGTTGCCGCCAACTCGGGCGCGCTGACTTTCCTCACCAATTGCACGATCACCGGAAATTCGGACGGGACTTTTGCCGGCGGTTATGGCAGCGCCCAATCTCCACAGTTTGAAAATACGATCATTGCGGGAAATGTTTCGACCTCGGGATTCCCCGATGTTTATACGCTCGGCGATCTGGTGGTTTCCGCCGGCTACAATTTGATCGGAACCACCAACGGCACCACCGGCTGGCTGGCCACCGACCTGGCCGGCAACACCAACTCCCCCTTGAATGCGCGGCTCGGAGGACTCGCCAACAATGGCGGGCCGACCATGACCTCCGCTTTGTTGATTTCGCCAAACAGCCCGGCTATTAACGCCGGCAATCCGGCCGCCGCTCCGTCATTCGATCAACGCGGCCCCGGTTTTCCGCGCCTCGTTGGCAACCTGATGGACATCGGAGCCTATGAATTGATTCCGCCGCCATTGGGCATCTCGCATTTGCCCAACCAGATAATTTTGTCATGGCCGACCAATGTCGCGGGCTACCGGGTGCAATCAACCACCAATCTCACTCTGCCAAACTCATGGGGTTTAGCGGGCGCTCCTGTGATCATCGGAAATCAGTACGAAGTCACCACGAATACTTCCGGCGGAAAACAATATTTCCGCCTCGAAGCTCAATGACGATGGCGCCGGCGGAGAAGGTCGAACCTTTACGACGGTAAAGCCACCGGACTTTTTAACACATGCGGCCTGCTCATCCAAACCGTGTTGAAACTGTCCAGCCCCGCCCGAAGTAAAGCAAATTGGCGCGCGGAAAAAATTGCGCCGTTTTGAAGATGGTGCCGACGGAGGGGGTCGAACCCACACACTCTTGCGAGTACTAGATTTTGAGTCTAGCGCGTCTGCCAGTTCCGCCACATCGGCACGCAGCAGGCAAGTATATTTTTCTCAGCGGGATATGCAAATATCTTTTTGCATAACTCCAATTGTGTTGTACCTTATAAGTGACGGAGGACGTTTGAACGCTGCGGGTAGCACGTTACCATGGGTTTGTCACTCATAGTCTGTTGCAGGGATTGTTACCCTCGCTTGCAACTGTGAGACAACACGTTGTGCGGGAAATTGAGGTAAAAAAAATGTTCGGCGCCTCCGTAAGGAGTTGGCGGAAACAAATGGGAATTTCGCAAGAGGAGTTGGCCGAGCGGGCAATGTTGCACCGGACCTATATCTCCGATGTCGAACGCGGGGCGCGAAACGTCTCGCTTCAAAGCATTGAACGCCTTGCCCGTGCCCTGGAGATTTCTCTCCCGGCGCTTTTCTCCTACGATACTCGTCCGCCTGCTGGAACTGAGATGCCGCCAAAAAAACCGAGGAATTGAAGTTGTGGAACGTATCCGGATTTTGATCGTTGAAGACTCCTCTCCTGACGCCGAATTGCTCGTGAATGAACTCCGCGCCGCGGGATTTGCCCTCGACGCGCAACGTGTCGATACCGAAACCGCCTATCGCATCGCCCTCGCCTCGCACCCCGACCTCATCTTCGCCGATTCCGCCCTCCCCAAATTTTCCATGTACCGCGCCTTGTCGCTGGTCCGTGAGAACCAGTTCGATATCCCGCTCATCGTGTTCTCCGGCAGCCTCGACGACGATTCCATCACCGAACATTTGAAAAATGGCGCCACCGATTTTATTCCCAAGCGGCAACTCTCCCGCATCGGTCCCATCACCCGCCGCGCCTTGAGTGAAGCCCGCCTGCGCAACGAGTGCCGCCAGTTGAACGCTGAATTTACCCGCCTGCAAAGGATCGCCGCCGCCACCGGAAATTTTTCCACCGGCATCCTCAACGAATTTGCCACCCTCCTGACCGTCATCCAGGGCAATGCCGAGATTCTCCTGTCCGACACCACCTTGAACGACAACCTCCGCAAATCCATCGAGCATATCTTCAACGGCGCCGGGCGCGCCGCCAGCCTCGCCAAACGGCTGGCCCCTCCCAAATCCAGCGCCAATATCTTCCGGTCCTGACCGGATATTTCCGGCACATTTTCGTTTGGCCATGCCCCCGTCGTGGGATAACATCGCCTGACAAGCGTTTCCTTTTCTTTATGCGCCCGGCAAATCCGTCCATCTGTCATGCCCTCAGGACGATTTCGTTCGGCATCCTCATTTGCCTCCTCGCAAACACAAATGTCTCCGCCGCAGGCACAGCCCGGGATTATCTCACTCATGTCTGGACCTCCGAAAACGGCCTGCCTGATAATTCCGTCACCGCCATCGCCCAGACTCCAGATGGCTACCTCTGGATCGGCACCTTCAATGGCCTCGCCCGCTTCGACGGCGTCCGCTTCGTCACTTTCGATCCCGCCAACACCCCCGCGCTGCTTCACGCCCATATTCGCCATCTCTACGTGGACAGCCAGGGCACGCTCTGGATCAACACCTACGATGGCTCGCTCACCCGCTACAGCCACGGACAATTTATTTTGGAACGCCGCAACACCCGGCTCTCGGAAGGAGAAGTCACCCTCGTCTCGTCCTCATCCAACGACGTCGTTTTCCTCATGAGCCGTGGCGAAGTCCTCCGCAAATCTCTCGCCTCGTCTCCCGAACAAGGCTGGGAGGAACTCGCGCCCCCGCACCGCGGCCTCGGCGCATCGTGTTGCGAAGACAGTAGCGGCGTCATCTGGTATCAAAGCGGGGACGGCCACTTTTACCAATTGGTCGCGGGCAAATTCATTCCGCAACCGGACAACGACCCCTTCGCTGGAACCAATCTCAATTGCATGGCTACCGATTCCAAAGGCCGCTTGTGGGTTGGCTCCAACAACGGCCTGGCTTTTTGGAACGGAACCCGATTCGAAGATGCCACGCCGGCAAATTCCGCACTGCGCCCGCATATCACCTCCCTCTATGTGGCTGCGGACGGAGCGATTTGGGCCATCGCCAATGGTTGTGTCTGTGAAGCAATGCGTCGCCAGTGGGTTCTCCCGCCCGATCCATCGCGTTCCATTTTTGCCGACGGATCAAACCCCATCGGTATGCAGGAAGATCATCAAGGCGGAATATGGTGCTACAGTAACGAGCATGGTCTGGTCCACGTCAGCAGCACCGGTTCGATCCATCAACTGACTTCTGCGGATGATTTTCCTGACGCGCAAATTTATTGCGGGTTCGACGATCACGAGGGCGACCTCTGGACCGGCCAGGATGCCGGTGGTCTCGTCCGTGTGCGCGAAGCCCAATTTCACATCGCCAACCTCACCGATACCAAAGCCGCTGAGTCCGTCTGCCAGGATTCGCAGGGAACCGTCTGGGTTGGATTGGCCAGCGCCGGATTGGGACGATTGAACGACGAAATCTTCACCAACTCCGCCGTGACAAATAGTGATGGAACCGCCCTGGACGCCTACTGTGTATGTGCCGATGCTCGTGGACGATTGTGGATCAGTGGCAACGACGAAAATCTCTACGTTGGCGATGGAAACCATTTCGACCTCGTGCAACCCCCGATCAACCGGGTCAAAGCCCTCCTTGCTGCCCGCAACGGCCGCGTCTGGGTCGGGGCCACCAGCGGCCTTTACTTCACCGACGGCGGACCGGATCAATTACAGTTCTTCAAAGCCTTGGGCCGGCATTCCGTGCGCGCCATGTCGGAAGACAAAGCCGGAACCCTATGGGCAGGCTCTGGCAACGGCTATCTCTACCACATCGACAATGGCAAAGTCACAACCCTCCAACCCGGCACCAACCAGGAATCAGACGCCGTTTGGTCCGTGTTGGCCGACGACGATGGAACCGTTTGGGTCGGCACTTTTCGTGACGGACTCTTCCGCTACCGCAATAGCCAATTCACCCGCTATGGCAAAGTGCAGGGCCTCCCGGACAATGTTATCTGCCAGATCCTCGACGATGGCCAGGGCAACCTTTGGATCGGCTCCCACCAGGGCGTCTTCCGCGTCTCCAAATCCGCGCTCGATGATGTTGCCTCCGGCAAAAGCAAATATGTCACCTGCGTCGCCTACGATCGTTCAGACGGCCTCCCTTCCATCGAATGTTCCGGAGGATTTCAACCCTCCGCCTGGCGCGATACCCGGGACCGTCTCTGGTTCACCACTGCCAGCGGCGCGGCGTGGATTCAACCCCAGGACGTCCACCCCGATTTAACGCCCCCTCCCGTCGTCATCGAAGAAGCCCTCGTGGACGGCGTCCAGACCAACCTGCAAAGCGAAGCCGGCCCCCCTGCCCTCCAGATTCCGCCCGGCAAACACCAGATCGAGATCCATTACACCG
This sequence comes from Verrucomicrobiia bacterium, assembly GCA_036502245.1. Lineage (GTDB taxonomy): Bacteria > Verrucomicrobiota > Verrucomicrobiia > Limisphaerales > UBA11358 > UBA11358. The sequence continues at coordinate 9,222 of DASXYX010000067.1, read as the reverse complement.
GTCTCAGCTTGGTCTCACCCGAACGCGTCCAGTTCCGCTACCAACTCGAAGACGTTGAATCCGCCTGGACCGAAGCCGGCTCCCAACGTTTCGCGCAATACAATTTTCTTCCCCCGGGCAAATACCTCTTTCATGTCCTCGCCTGCAACAGCGATGGCGTTTGGAACCGGACCGGAGCCGTGTTGGCCCTCGATGTCCTTCCGTATTTTTATCAGACCTGGTGGTTCGATGCGGTTGCCGTCTTCGCAGTGTTAGCCATCGTGGCCGGCATCGTTCGACACACCGTCACCCGCAGGCTCCGCCTGAAAATGGAACAACTCGAACGCCACAAAGCCATCGAGCTTGAGCGTTCCCGCATTGCCAAAGACATCCACGATGACCTCGGCGCCAGCCTCACCCTCATCGCCGTCCTCGGTGACCTCGCCAAAAAAGAAAAAACCGCTGAGCGCATCGAAAAAATCTCCGGCACCGCGCGCGAAGCCGTCAAATCGCTCGATGAGATCGTCTGGGCCGTCAATCCCCGAAACGACACCCTCTCCCATCTCGTGGACTATACCGGCCAGTTCGCCACCGATTATTTGCGTGATGCCGGCATCCGTTGCCTCCTCGACGTTCCCGACAGCCTGCCCGCGCGCGAAGTTCCCGCCAATGTCCGCCACAATGTCTTTCTCGTCGTCAAAGAAGCATTGCAAAACATCGTCAAACACGCCCGCGCCAACACCGTTTGGCTCCGCATCAATACCGATGGACAGGGACTGCACATCGGCGTCGAGGATAATGGTTGCGGCTTCGACCAGTCGGCCGGTGACCCCTGGGCCAATGGCTTGCGCAACATGCGCCAGCGCCTCGCCGAGATTGGTGGTGATTGCCGCATCCAAAGCCGTCCCGGCGCAGGCACCACCATCACCGTGGACCTCCCCTTTCCGCAAAACTGATTCGCACGACTCATATTTTTATCCGATGAACAGATTGCCGATCATAACTTACTATGTGTCGGATACAGTCCTGTTGTGAGCACTGCCCGGCGCAGTTCCTTCTCCCACGGGAGCGGGAGATTTGAGCCATTTGGGAAATGGCGAAAAGAGTCCGGCGAAGCCGGAAGCCCGGCAGGGGCCGAGCGAGCGGGAGCGAGAGAGTCAACGTTTCGCGGAAACGGATGAGGGCTAAAAGGGAAAAAACTGAATAGTACGCCGGATTGATAGATATGAGCATTACGATCGCCATCGTTGAAGACCAGCCGGAGTTGCGTGAAAGCCTCGCCGAATGGCTCGGCGCCGCCCCCGGCATGCGTTGCGTCGGCGCCCATGCCACCGGCGAAGAAGCCATTCGCCTCATTCCCGGTGAAAATCCCGACGTCGTCCTCATGGACATCCATCTCGACGGCATGAACGGCATCGAATGCGTCTCCCGCCTCAAGGAACGCCTCCCCCAGATCCAGGTCCTCATGCTCACCACCTACGACGACGGCGACCTCATCTTCGATTCCTTGCGCGCCGGCGCCAACGGTTACCTCCTCAAAAACATGCCGCAGGAGGAACTATTGCAGGCCCTGCAACAGGTCCGCGCCGGTGGCGCGCCCATGTCGCTCCAGGTCGCCCGCAAAGTCATCAACTACTTTCATCAAACCGGCAAGCCCTCCCAGGAATTGAAGCAACTCACCACCCGCGAGACGGAGATCCTCAAATTGCTCGCCAAAGGCTACCTCTATAAAGAGATCTCCGACCAACTCGGCATCAGCATGAGCACCGTCCGCACCCATGTCAGCGCTGTGTACGAAAAACTCCACGTCCATTCGCGCACCGAAGCCGCCATGAAACTGGCCCAACGCTCCTGACCGACCATTTGAAATGATATGAAAGGCCTCTTCTCCCTTATCACCATTATCGCTTTTGCCGCTCTGGCAACATCCGCCGCCACTCCGGCCCCCGCCTTCCCCGGCGCCGAAGGCTTTGGCGCCCAGGCCACCGGCGGCAACGGCGGCCAGACCTATACCGTCACCAACCTCGATGACTCTGGCCCCGGCACCTTTCGCGACGCCGTCAGTGCCCCCCATCGCACCATCGTTTTCTCCGTCGGCGGTGTCATCCACCTCCAATCCAATCTCACCGTCAACAGTGACACCAGCATTCTCGGCCAAACTGCCCCCGGCGATGGCATTACCCTCTACGGCCATTCCCTCTCCTTCAGCGACGCCCACAATATCATCGTCAGATACCTGCGCATCCGCGAAGGCATCGCCGGCGACAAAGGCAAATGCTCCATCAACATCGTGAATGGCGGCAATATGATCTTCGACCATGTCTCCGTCGAATGGGGCCGTTGGGATTGCCTGGGCCTGACCCGCGGCACCCATGACATCACCTTTCAAAACTGCATTCTCGGCCAGGGCATCGACCCCCAGCAATTCGGCGCCCTCGTCGATACCGTCACCAACATCACCATCAGCCACAACCTTTGGATCGACAATGCCAGCCGCAACCCCAAAGCCAAAGGCACCGTCCAATATATTAATAACGTCGTTTACAACTGGGGCGTCAACGGCCTCGTCGGCGGCCACTCCGAAGCCAACCATCAACTCGACGTCATCGGCAACTACTTCATCAAAGGCCCCTCCTCCAATTCCCATTTCGTCGGCCTCTTCACCTCCACCGACCACGTCTTTCAAAACGGCAACTATGCCGACCTGACCGGCAACGGTCGCCTCACCGGCCACCTCATCACCGACAGCGAATTCAGCGATACCGGCGGTTCAGCCGTTTTCGCCTCTCAACCCTTCCTCCAGCCCCCGGTCCCCGTCACAGTTGATTCCGCCACCGATGCCCTCGGCAAAATCGTCAAGGACGCCGGCTGCTCCCTCCACCGGGACACTGTAGATCAAGCACTTATCGCCGAACTCCAATCCTTCGGCAAAACCGGCCACCTCATCACCACCGAAATCTCCGGCACCCAAACCGCCAAAAAATAAAAGAGGAGCGCGACCGTCTCGGTCGCAATTTCGGGCGAGACGTCCGAAATACACGCTTCCCCCCCCCCATCGGCTATTGCCTATTGACTATCGGCTATAAACCCCGCAACCACTTTTCACTCCTTTCGTCCCTTCTGTCCTTTCCGTCCCTTTTGACCTTGGATTCCACTTCAGCATTCAGCCTTTGTATTTATCCGCCTCCTCGTTCCCTTCTGTAAAAATCTTTTGCGTCTTTTGTGCCCTTTCGCGGCTAAATCTTCCCCTTTCTGTGATACCTGTAAATTAGCGGTTCGAACCTCAGCTTTCCTCTGTGAAAATTGTTCTTTTGGCGGTTCATTTGAATTTTGAAGCTTCTCTGGATCTTGGCCCTTGGAATTTGAACATTTTTTAGCCTTTGAATCCCCTCCCTCGGATAAATATCCGATAGACCACTGGCCCGAATTAAGGTTCAATGCTACTGTTGTAATCACCCGGCACGACTTCGAATCGGAAGATTTTTCGACTCTTCCAGGCCGTTCTGTCGGATTGCATTGAACCAAAACCTGACTATGACCATGCGCGCATCTAAACTCCTCTCACTCATACCCCTTTGCACCCTCCTGCTGGCCCTCGCCCCATTTGCAGGCAAGGCGCAGTCGGTAGCCAACTATATCGGCCCCACCACTGGCGGCGAGTGGAACACTCCTGCCAACTGGGACATCGGCGTGCCCGCCGATACGACTACCAATGCCGTCATCGGGTCCGGCACCAATGTAAATTACAACCTGCCGATGGTCGCCACTAGTTTTGGCATGCTGACCAACAAAGGGGTGGTCAACATCAACACCAATGGATTCAATAATACGGGCATCATCATGATAAATTCAAACGGGCAATTATTTATCAATTCGAATGGCGTAGTAAACGACACCGGTAATCTCGCCTTTTGTTCAAATTCAATTGTTACGATGGCTGCGGGGAGCACTCTTAATATCAGCGGATCGCTGTTGGTCGGTTCCGGTTCGACTGGTGGCACCGGCAGCGGCACGGTGGGAAGTTATGGTACGATGACTAACAACGGTGGAACCCTCACGGCTACCACCACCAGCATCAATCCCGGCAATGGCAGCTTGTCCACGGCCAGCGCGTTGTTGGTAATCAACGGCGGCACTAATAACCTGGGCAGCGTCTCCATTAAGCGCAGCAATGGACCTAAAACTGCGTTCTCGACCCTTGGTACAGAAGGATTGGTCATTTACAACGGGCAGGTCACGATGACGAGCTTAAACGTCGGAGCAACTGCAAATTCCTGGTTAACCGCCTGGATCGCCGGCGGCGTAGTCACCAATAACGGCCCAGTCACCATCAACCAGGGCACTTCAGCCCGCGGATCACGTCTCCTGCAAACCGGCGGATTCTTTGCCGTACCTGATCCCCAGGTCATTAACCCCAATCCGACCATCTCAGGCACATTGAACATCTTGGCAGTGACTGGAGGAACCAATGTCTCTGGTGGATTATATTTCGGCACCGCCACCAGTCCCGGCACCGTGAGCTTCACTAATTCAGCCGTCATGTATATCGGCAGCCAGGGTATCTCCTCCAATGGCGCAGTCACCTTGAGCGCTGTTCTTATGAATGGCGGCATGTTCGGCGCTACCGCCCCATGGGAAGGTTCGTCAACCATGACCCTTAATAGCGGCATCTTTACTCTTCAGTCGGCGGACATGACCGGCCTTCCCAATAACATCACTCTCATCAATCCGCTCATCGGCAATGGTGGTCTTAACGTGATCGGCAGCGGTGCCGTCATTCTGGATGCAACCAATACCTATACCGGCAATACCGTGGTCAACGCCGGCACATTGAGCCTCGGCCAGTCGGGCCTCCTGGCCAGCCCGGCCATTTATGTCGGCAGCAGCGGCACCTACGATGTGTCAGAACTGACCACCCCATACATTGTGAATTCAGGCCAGACCCTCGGCGGTTTCGGCACCGTCACCGGCGCTGTCAGTGTTGCTTCAGGCGGCATCATGGACCCGGGCAGCAATTCGGTGACCGGCACACTCTCCTTGCAGGGCAACCTCACCGAATCCGGCGGTGTCGTCAACCAATTCACGCTCACCACTCCAGGTGGCGCGAATGATGTGCTGAATATCACCGGCAATTTGACCTTAAGCGGCAGCAACAACATTATCCTCACTGGCAATGGCGGTGGAGCGCTTCCCTTTGGAACCTATCCTTTATTCAAATATACCGGCACTTTGACCGGTGGCACTGCCAACTTTGGCGTTACGCTCGTCAGCGACAATGCGACTTTGACGAACATCACTACCACAACCCCCCCTGAAATCGCGGTCGTTCTCAGTGCGGGAACGCGCGCTCCCACCAATCTGCTCTGGAGAGGTGATGGCAGCTTGAATGCCTGGGACAATACCAGCAGCAATTGGTTCAATACCTCCACTACCTATTCGTTCCAAACCGGGGACAGTGTGTTCTTCACTGATGCCGGCAATTCCAATACGAATATTAATCTGACGATATCCGCCTTGCCCGCTGTCGTCATCTTTAGCAACTCCATCCAATATAATCTCTCAGGCAATGGCAATATCGGCGGCCCAATGAACTTGATCAAAACGAACATAGGAACCGCAATTATCCAAACAACGAATACTTATACCGGAATCACCTATCTCGACCAGGGTGTGCTGTCCACGCCTTTGATTGCCAATAGCTTTTCACCCAGCGGCATCGGCGCTGCCGGAACGGACCCGGGTAATATCGTCTTTAGCGGCGGCACTTTGGCTTATACCGGTCCTTCCACGAGTACCGACCACGGCATGACCTTGACCAATGGCGGCGGCACTATTGATGTCACAAACAATGCCTCGCTCACTCTCAACGGCCTTCTGAACGGCCCCGGCTCCCTCACCGTGGGCGGCGGCACACTGATTCTGTCCAATCCCAATACTTATACCAACGGCACGCTCGTCAGCAATGCCTTGCTGGAGTTGGGCTCCGACAATGCCAATAATGCCGGCACCAGCAGCGGCGTCGGTCCCACCAATGCGCCAGTGACACTTGAAAACGACGGCACACTTCAATTGTTTGGATATGGTCAGAGTGACACCCCTAGTTATAATACGTTTTACAATCCGATAATCGTTCCCTCCGGCCAAACCGGAAACTTGCGCATGTTCCCACGCGGCCCAACTGACACCGGTTCCGGCGCAGGTTTGTTCTCCAGCTTGTCCGGCGACGGTACGCTGAATTTGAAAGTAAACTATGTTCGCGACGCGCTTTCAGGCAACTGGTCTGCCTTCACCGGCGTGATCAATGTCACCAATACCTCCCCGGTGATTACGAATGATGAATTCCGCATCAACAACAATTTCGGCTACTCCAATGCCACCATTGATCTTGTTGGTCCCGTTATCATGGACAGCACACTAAACGCTAACGCCACCATCAACATCGGCGCATTGGACGGCATTGCCACAGCATTCATTGGACCTGGCAGTAAGAGCCAGCCCGGACCGACCTGGTGCGTCGGTTGGAACAATCAAAACGCGGCCTTCTCCGGATCTATCGCAGATGACAATACCGCGCCCGGTGGTCATACCTCCGTCATCAAAGTTGGCACGGGCACATGGGCTTTGGGCGGCGCCTATACCACCAACATTATCACGCTCAGTGACGGTTTCACTATGGTTACCAATATCGGCATCAATGACCAACTGACCTATCTCGGCAATACCACCATCAGCAACGGCACTTTTGCCCTGATCGGTGGCGACAACTTGACCAATTCCCCTGTCGTCACCCTGGCCGCCTCCACTGCCGTCGTGGATGCCAGCCAGATGGAAATTGCTGAGGTCGTTGGCGGTACGACCAATTTTGTGACCGATAGCACCTTTGAACTCGTGGCCGGCCAGACCCTGAACGGCATCGGAACCCTCAACGGCATCCTGCAACAGGACGCCGGCTCCACCTTTAACGTTGGGTTGCCAACGGGCACATTCACCGTCACCACCGATGCCTCGTTGTCCGGAACCATCAATATGAGCCTCAACGGCTCCGCTTCCAGCGAGATCATCTCGCCCGCCTTCACCAATACAAGTTTGGCCACCCTCAACGTGACCAACGCCGGACCCGGCCTGATCAACGGCGTCACCTTCCACCTGTTCAATCAGGGCGTGTCGGCTGGCTTTGCCGCAGTCAATCTGCCCGCCACCGACCCGACCGGCACCACCAACTATACCTGGGCCAACAACCTGACCTCCGACGGCACCATCACCCTCACCACTGGCGGCCTGCCCACTGTGGGACCGAAGATCACCTTCGGCGTCAGTGCCGGCAGCCTGTCCCTGAACTGGGGCTCCACCGGCTACACCCTCCAGATGCAGACCAACGCCCCCGGCGTCGGCATCAGCACCAACTGGGTCAACGTGCCTGGTAGCACCGCCCTTACCGGCACCAACATCACCATCAATCCGGCCACTCCCAGCGAGTTCTTCCGGTTGACGCAGTAAACGTAAGACATTTCTCCCTGAGTCGGGAGAGGGTTAGGGTGAAGGGTGGCCTGAACTTGTCCAGGCCACCCTTTATTTTTTATTTCATCCTCGGAGGGACGAGTTCCACGAGTCCCTGAATCTCCATCAACCATCCTCGCTGAAATCCCCTCGTAGGAGTCGAGGTAACGAGACTCTGACTTTCCTTTTCGTGTCGATTCGTATTCCCCGGATGACGCTACTGAACTTCAAAATTCTGTTCATCCTGATCCGGGGGGAACGGGCAACCTGCCCGTTATGGCCGGCAACTTGCCGGCCATCCTGCTCCCGCTCTCTGACTTCGGCTATTATCTATCGACTATTGGCTATAACCCACCCCTCACGCCCGCCCTTTCATTCTCGCTGAAACTCTCTCGTAGGAGCCGGGGTCACGAGACTCTGATTTTGTTTGTGATCCTTGCATCCCTTCATGTCCCTTTGGTCCTTTGGCCTTTGAACATTCTCTGTATGTTGGACGCTTGGAATTTGGATGTTCTTCAGCTTCGTTCCCTTCTGTAAAAATTTTTGTGCTCTTTGTGTCCTTTCGCGGCCAAACCTCTGCTTCTGTGGATTAGCGTTTATTAGCGTCCATTAGCGGTTAAACCTCTGTTCCCTCTGTTTTCTCCTGTTCATTTCCAATTAACATCCATTAGCAGTTTTAATTACACCTATCCTAAATCTATCCTATCGCCGCTCTGGACAAAACCCGCGTCTCCTAGTAAAAAAGTGTATCCGGCGAAGTTTGGTCTTGGAACACCTTCGCCGCAGGCAATCGGATATGAACGGTTTCAAAAAATGGCGGGCATTGGAGAAGGATAAACCCTCTCACAGAATCATTTTACCTCAAGAAGTTCAACCGTCGGGCACCAACTTCCTATGAAAACTAAATATATTGTTCTTTCAACTTTGCTCCTGTCCATCGGCATCTCCCGCGCCCAACAAAGCGCTATCAACCAATCCTATCTCCCTCCTTCCACGGGATATTCCATCGTCACCAACGACGCCAACTCTCGCATCTGGGAGCGCACCGAATATGTCAGGGGAACAACGGCCAGGTCATCGCCCAAAAGCACCAATACACCGAACTGGCCACCGGTTTGTACTACAAGGACCCTTCCGGCCAATGGGCTGAATCGAAAGAGCAAATTGATATCCAGCCCGACGGTACTGCTACCGCGACCCATGGCCGCCATCAGGTCCACCTGCCCGGCGACATCTACAACGGCGTCATCGAATTTGTTACGCCGGATGGGATCCATCTCAAAAGCCGCCCGGTTGGCCTGTTTTATGATGATGGCTCGAATACTGTGATGATCGCCCAATTGACCAATAGCGCTGGCGAACTGGTCAATTCAAACCAGGCCGTATATCCCGCCGCCTTCGCCGGCCTGGACGCGGATCTGACCTATACCTACCGCAAAGGAGGGTTTGAACAGGACGTTGTCCTGCACGAACAACCGCCCTCCCCGGAATCGTTTGGACTGAACCCCACTAATACTCGCCTTCAGGTGCTGACCGAATTTTTCAACCCACCTAACCCAAAAATCAAAACTCATCCTCTCAGCAGAAAAAGTAAAATCAATGACATTACCTTGCGCTTCGGAAAAAGCATCATGGGAAATGGCAAAGCATTTTCATTCGGGACCCAAACCAACACTTCCCCAACGAGTACCACTATTGTCACTAAAAACTGGCTCAAATTGCAGGGCCGCACCTTCCTCATCGAAG
>DASXYX010000066.1:0-14864 GCA_036502245.1 Verrucomicrobiia bacterium | reverse complement strand
TTCTTAATGGTTGGGTGGATGGATGCCTGGATTTATGGATCATTGGGATGATTGGCGGTTGGGAGGATAAACAAGCGTCCAATGTCCAAAATCCAATCTTTAGAGAATCATCAATCACCTGGGCCGTGAATATGGCAGGCGGGGGCAAGGGCAGGATGCCCGTGGAACCGGCAGGCTGGAAGCTGCTCTGTAGAAAACATAATTTATAGAGTGGAGGCGTCGCAGCCACCTTCCGAGCCAGCCCTTCTGGATCTCTGCCAGAATATGTATGCATTTTGTGCATAGGGTGATTTTAGCGGAAAATGTGAGGGTGTAATGTTGCCCGGAAACAAATTCGGAATGGATGATTGGATCAATGGAACGATGGATTTCTGGTGAAAACAGAGATAAAACGCCTGTTTTGTTCGCTTTTTAACTGGCAATCCGAAGGTTAAAACTCAAAAATCAGTGAAATGCGCACGGCGATTTATCCCGGCAGTTTCGATCCATTGACCAACGGCCATCTGGACGTGCTCCAGCGCGCGGCCAAGTTGTTTGACCGCGTGGTGGTGGCGATCGCCAAAAACGAGAGCAAGAACCCGATGTTCTCTCTCAAGGAGCGTCTGGTACTGGTGAAGCCGGCCATCGCACACATGAAAAATGTCGAGGTTGATAGTTTTGACGGCCTGCTGGTGGAATATGCCATCAACCAAAAGGCCTGTGCTATCATTCGCGGGTTGCGCGCCGTGTCCGATTTCGAGTTCGAGTTCCAGATGGCGCTCATGAACCGCAATCTCAACGAAAAGATTGAGACGATCTTCATGATGCCCAAGGACACGTACACGTTCATCAGCTCGCGCATTGTTAAAGAGATCGCGCGCCTGGGCGGGGATGTCAGTCCGTTCGTGCCACCGCACGTGGCCGCAGCGTTGAAGCAGAAGTTCAAGAGGGACTAAGGCGCTAAAGCGAGGATGGAGGGTAGAGGATGGATGATGGACATGCCAATCTCACAAATCTGGTGTGGGTTCCAGTATCCACAAACACATTCTCCAGCAATGGCACAGTGACTTTCAGTGATCCGCTGTGGACGAATTATCCGAATCGGTATTATGGGTTTGGTTTGCCGTAGGATTTGGCAATGGGAAACCATTTCATTAACACCGCGTTTTAACGCGGTGTCCAGCGGATGCGCTGGTAGAAAACCGTTTAAACGGTTTTTTCACTGTTCGACGTGCTCACCCGGCTGAAGCCGGGTGTTAATGAGATGTGCCCTATAGTATCGGGGGAGAAAGAGGATGAGCAGGAGGATGAGGATGACGTTTGGCGGGATGCTTGAATGCATATTCGAGCTGCTCTGCCATTGTTAAAAGCTGGTTGCAATCGGATATTTTTAAAGCGCCTCCTCTCCTGTTTCCTCTCCTCCAACAACGTTGGAGGAGAGGACGACCTTGCGGATGACTTGGGTTAGTCATTGGATCAGGAGGCCTTGTGTGCCTCGCGCAAGTGAATCGAAAGTGGCCTGTGGTGTTGGGAGAAAGAGGATGAGCAGGAGGATGAGGATGACGTTTGGCGGGATGCTGAATGCATATTCGAGCTGCTCTGCCATTGTTAAAACTGGTTGCAATCGGATATTTTTAAAGCGCCTCCTCTCCTGTTTCCTCTCCTCCAACAACGTTGGAGGAGAGGACGACCTTGCGGACGCCTTGGGTTAGTCATTGAACCTGTTCGAATTGGTTGCATCCGTATAATCAGGCCAGCCTCATCATTCTCATGCTGCTGAAATGTTCTGTCGTCCTTGAAGGGACTTTCTCGCATAGCAAACGCCGCGTGAGGGCACGCGGCCTACAAGCGCCGATTGGATTTGAAAGAGAGATCGTTTTTAAAGCCCGTCCTCATCCTGACCTTCTCCACCTGGAGAAGGAACAGCGAGAGGATGTGCCTGGATTTGCGAACGGTTAGCCGATTGATTCCGCGCTAGCATTTTAGTTCGAAGAAAAGCTCTCCTGTTATATTGGAGAAAGAGGATGAGCAGGAGGATGAGGATGAGAATGACGTTCGGCGAGACGCCGAACGCAGCGACCGGGACGGCCGCGCTCCCTACTTTCATTGAAGAAAGTAAAGGCCACGGAGCGATAGAGGAAAATCCATGCTTTTGATGTGTTGGCATGTTGCAATTGATAGGGGGCACTCTATATTCGGTTTCAACTTACACCTCGCAGATGAACGGCATCATCACAGTTGAATTATGAACATTTCCCGTCGAGAATTTGTGGCCGCCAGCCTGGCGGGAGCCGCGGGGCTTTATGTCGGCGGTTACACTGCCAAAGGCGGCCCAGCCGAAACTTCCATCCAATTGCCGGATGAAGACGGCTATAAGCTCTGGCTGCGATATACGCCCCCGGGCAACGCTGTTGAAAGGTATCGTAAGATTGTGCAGCAGATCCGTGTGGAGGGCGTTTCGCCTACATGTGATGTCATCCGCAGTGAATTGCAGTCAGCCACGGCTTCGATGTTGGGCAATACGATTCAGCTCACCACAACAAACCTGGCGGACGGCGTGGTCATGGTCGGCACCCCGAATAATTCGTCGGTGATCCGCGATCTAAACTGGACTAGCGACCTGGCCGCCGTGGGTGATGAGGGTTACATCATCCGCTCAAGCCGGATCGCAAATCATCGGGTGACGGTGATTGCCGCGAACACTGATGCAGGCGCGTTGTATGGCGCATTTCATTTTTTGCGATTGATGCAGACCGGCCAGCGGGTTGACCGACTGGATATTGTAGAGCGGCCCGCTTTGCAACTCCGTCTGCTCAACCAATGGGACAATTTGGATGGAACGATTGAGCGGGGATACGGGGGGCTTTCTCTGTGGCAATGGAATGATTTGCCGGACAAACTCAGCCCGCGCTACGCCGATCTGGCGCGCGCGTGCGCATCCGTCGGAATCAATGGCACGGTCATCAATAACGTGAATGCCGATGCCCGCATCCTCTCGCCGGAATATTTGCGCAAGGTGACTGCGCTGGCGAATGTGTGGCGTCCGTACGGCGTGCGGATGTATTTGAGCGCGAATTTTGCCGCACCGGTGACGCTGGGCAAATTGACGACCGCTGATCCGTTGGATGAAGGTGTCATCGCATGGTGGAAGGCGAAGGCTGATGAGATTTACGGTGTGATCCCCGACTTCGGGGGTTTTTTGGTCAAAGCCAATTCTGAAGGGCAGCCCGGGCCAAAAGATTATAACCGCACTCATGCCGAGGGGGCCAATGTGATGGCCGATGCGCTGGCTCCGCACGGTGGCAATGTCATCTGGCGCGCGTTTGTCTATGATGAGGACGTGGATCCGGACCGCACGAAGCGGGCGTATATCGAGTTCACGCGATTGGATGGAAAATTCCGGCCCAATGTCGCCATCCAGGTAAAGAACGGGCCGCTGGATTTCCAACCGCGGGAGCCGTTTCATGCGTTATTCGGCGGATTAAAAGAAACGGCGATCATGGCCGAGGTCCAGGCGAGCCAGGAATATCTGGGGCAGGCGAAGCATCTGGTTTATCTCGGCACGATGTGGACGGAATTTCTAGGTTCGGATACGCAGGCGAAAGGGCCGGGTTCGACGGTGGCCAAAGTGCTGGCCGGGAAGGTTTATCCGAATCGCCTGACAGGCATGGTGTCGGTGACGAATCCGGGATTGGATACGAATTGGTGCGGACATCATTTCTGCCAGTCGAATTGGTACGCGTTTGGGCGACTGGCGTGGAACCCGGAATTGGGAGCCGATACGATTGCGGAGGAATGGACGCGCATGACGTTTGGGAATGACAGCAGAACGGTGAAAACCATCACCGATATGATGATGACTTCGCGCGAGACTTTTGTGGATTATACGATGCCGATGGGGCTGCATCATATGATCGGTGGCGATCATTATGCGCCCATGCCGTGGAATGCCACCGCGCCGAGGATCGACTGGACGGCGGTCTATTATCATCGGGCCTCAGAGCAGGGGATCGGATTTGACCGGACGAAAACCGGCGATCGCGCGGTGGAGCAGTATTTTCCACCGGTTTGCGACATGTTCAATGACATCGAGCGTTGTCCGGAAAAACTTCTGCTTTGGTTTCATCGTTGCGCGTGGGATCACCGAACAAAGTCCGGGAAAATTCTGTGGGACGCGCTTTGTGAAAAATATCAGATTGGAGTGACGGGAGCGGCGGAGTTGCAAAGAACGTGGCAATCGCTCGCCGGCAAGGTTGATGCGCGGCGACATAAGGAAGTGGCGGATCGCATGGCTATCCAGGCTGCGGACTCGGCGAAATGGCGGGAGGAGATACTCCAGTACTTTGCGCAGTTCAGCAAGAGGCCGATTCCACCGCTGACTGCCAGATTAAAGTGAGCCTGTCTGGAGTCTCACCCCTCCTCCTAACCGCCTCCCCGTTAACCGGTCTTCGCTAACAATCGCTCCGACCCGGCAAGGGGGAGGAGGAACAGGGTGCGGACGCTTTCAGTAAAGCGGGAGCAATTGGGCTTCGACTGTTATTTTGGCATACTTAAATCAGAGACCGTCCAATTGTTATTTGAAGGACTGAAGAGGGATTGGATTTGAAAGAGAGAACGTTTTCAAAGCCCACAGTGAGAGGACATGACTGGATTCTTCCCCACAAACCCTTGGGAACATTCAACATTTAACATTCAACGCCCAACATCCAAAGAAACGGCGGAAGTGCAACTGTCTGTTTTCTTCCGCGTATTTGTGCGCTGGGCGTTTTGGAAATGGCCGAACCAGTGGATCCAAAGCGGTATCAGCCCCGTTCCCTGCCAGCTACCGCACCAAGACGCTGTCGTGGCTATCGGAGCATCATTTCAGTTCAAGGGTTCAAAATGCGAATGTTTCGAGGAAATTTCTGCTCGCCGACGCACAAGGATATTTTTCACCGCCCTTGCATTTGCCGGTATTTCTGCAAAATTCTATTTTGTCTTTGTATGAACCGCCTGGCCAAAGAAAAGTCACCTTACCTGCTCCAGCACGCGCGCAATCCAGTGGATTGGTTCGCCTGGAGCGATGAAGCGTTTGAAAAAGCGCGCCGCGAGAACAAGTCCGTCTTCCTAAGCATCGGCTATTCCACCTGTCATTGGTGCCACGTCATGGAGCGCGAAAGTTTCGAGGATGCGAACATCGGCAAATTCCTGAACGAACATTTTGTCAGCATCAAGGTGGACCGGGAGGAACGCCCGGACGTGGACAAGATCTACATGACGTTTGTGCAGTCGACGACTGGCGGAGGCGGCTGGCCGATGAGTGTGTTTCTCACTCCGGACCGGCGGCCTTTCTTCGGCGGCACATATTTTCCACCCGATAACCGCTACGGCCGCCCCAGTTTTCTCCAGGTATTGCAACATATCCATGAACTGTGGCAAAACCGGGCTTCAGACATCGTTGTCTCTGCGAATGAAATCCATTCACGGCTGGAATCGGCATCGAACCATTTGCCCGCGGAAGGTTTGGTTCTGACGGAAGGCGTTTTGAAAAATGCCGCGACATTCCTCAAGCAGATGTACGATCCGCGCGACGGCGGTTTCGGAGGCGCGCCAAAATTTCCGCAGCCATCATTTCCACGGCTCCTGTTACGCTGCGCGAAACGCTTTCATGATGATGAAGCCGCGCAAATGGTTTTGAGCACGTGCGAGTATATGGCCGCAGGCGGCATTCATGACCAATTGGGCGGTGGTTTCTCGCGTTATTCAGTGGATGCCGAGTGGCTGGTGCCGCATTTTGAGAAGATGCTCTACGACAACGCGCAACTGGCGCAATTGTATCTCGACGCATATCTGGTCTCGAAGAATGAGGCCCATGCGAATGTCGTTCGCGATATTTTGGATTATGTGCTGCGGGACATGACGCATCCTGATGGCGGATTTTATTCCGCCGAAGATGCCGACAGCGAAGGGCAGGAAGGGAAATTTTATTGTTGGACGCACGAAGAGCTTTCGCGCCTGCTCTCTCCGGAGGAATTCAACGTGGCGGCAGATTATTTTGGCATCACGGCGGAGGGGAATTTTGTCGATCACAGCCATCCGCAACCTCTGCGCGGCTTGAACGTTCTAAGTGTCAAAAACCCGCGCATTGCGGCAGACGACAAATCTTTTTTGGAATCGGCCAAAGAGAAAATGCGGGCCGCGCGGGCCAAACGTGTCCGGCCTCATCTGGATGATAAAATCCTCGCGTCCTGGAACGGCTTGATGCTCGGGGCGTTCGCGCGAGCTGCGCGGGTTCTAGATGACGCTCGCTATCTGGCGGCCGCAGAAAAAAACCTGCGATTTGTCCGGGAGAAGTTATGGGACGATAAAGCAAAGTCCCTATTCCACCGCTGGCGTGATGGCGAGCGCGATAATGTCGAGTTGCTGGCGGGCTACGCCTTCTATCTCGATGGGGTCATCGAATTATATGAGGCCACCCTCGAGCCGGCGCATCTGAGTTTTGCCATTGCGCTGGCCGATGCCATGCTTGAGAAACATTTTGATAAAGAGAATGGCGGTTTTTGGCAAAGCGCCAGCGGCGCGAGTGACTTAATCTTGCGGGTCAAAGACGACTATGACGGCGCGGAACCGTCGGGAAATTCAGTCGCAGTTTTGGCGCTGCTGAAACTTGGCGCCATTTCGGGCCAGAAAAAATTTACCGCGGCGGCGGAAAAAACGCTGAGACTGTTTGCCGGGCGGCTCCAGGATGCACCCCAGGCCATGCCGTACATGTTGCAGGCGCTGGATTTCTGGTTGCAGGAACCGCGTCGTGCCGTGGTGGCGGGGAAAAACGAGTCGGCTCGCTTCCAACAATTGCTTCGCGCCGTACACACGGTGTATCAGCCGAACAAAATCGTGCTGGGCAATGTTGGACCGGTCGAAGAATTTGCGCGCACGTTATCAGCGAAAGGTGAAGCGACTGTGTATGTCTGCACGGGCGCGGCCTGCCAGCCGCCGACGGGTGAGGTTAACGATGTATCAATCCTTCTGGGCCAGGGTGTTGTATCATAGGATTTCATTCCAATGGCCAGCAACGCCACATAAAGCTCTCCGCCCAGGTTTGATGTTTTCGGAGTTGTTGGGTGATGGATTCACCATATCGTGTACAGGGGAATTGGATTTGAAAAAAAGGGCGTTTTTAAAGTCCGTCCTCATCCTGGCCTTCTCCACCTGGAGAAGGGACAGCGCATGGATACTTCTGGATTTTTGGAACGATTCTCCGACCGATTCAGGCTTTCGCATTTCAAGCAGCGGGCCTGGTGAAAGGCACCTCCAATTTCCCGAACAATTCGCGCATTACCTTCTGGCGCTTTTGGTTCTTTGTGGTTACACCACCAGAAATCACTCGTCCGGATGGGAATGGCCGCCGCGGGGATGATGGATGCGCCGCAAGGCGCGCCGGAGCGAATCAATCTCGCGCTCATCGCCGAGCTTCTGCCGTTCGGCCAGTTCGACCAGTTCCAGGACTTCTTCCATCTGCGCCAGCGATTGCCGCAATGCTTCGACGATGTGAGTCACTTCGCTGACGGCGTGGCTGATGGATGAACCTTCCGGAGCTTTTTCGCGCGGCGCTTCATGCCGCTCTGATTGTTCGACAGGAGCGGAAGGCGCTTCGGCGGATTCAACCGGTTCCGCAGCCCCGGCAGAAGCGGGTGCGTCTTGTTCGTCCAACGGTGGCGACGGGCGCGCGGGTCGGCGGCGTCCACGTCCGCCACGGCGTCCGCGGTGGCGGCGTCCAGGCGCTTTAGACGGCGCGGGCTGGTTTGTATCTGTCGGTAGTTCCTCCGGCATTTGAATTCAGGATGAGGGTCGTATGAAAAATTGCAATCGAAATCACTTTTTTACGAACAGGGCGAGCGAGGCGGTATAACTGTGCAAGTAGTTTTTGCCGCTGACCGGCCCAATTTCGCCGTTGCAAAAAAAGCCGGCGAGTCCCATCGATCCCAGTTCCTGCTGCACCATCCCGGCGTCATGGTTCGCGCGGCCAAAAAGATTTTTACCGCGCCCATTGCAACAGCAAAGGCACCCGCCATAGATCGGCGCACCGCCAAGGTGATCTCTCTCCCGGCCCAGCATTTCGCGCAAATCTTCGCTCGCGGCCACGGCATCACGCCGCTGGAACTGGATGGTCTGTCCCGGCCGCGGCAGGGCGCCCACTGCCAAAATGCCGGAACTGGGGTCGCCGCCGATGAGGGTGCGCACCAGAAAATCGCCGCGATGATAATTCTCCAGGTATTCGTTCATGACCAGGCCGATGAGCAGGTTGCCGCGCGCTTTTTGCTGTTCGGCGAGCGGAAGTTTTTGAAAGGTCTCGGCCAGGACCGTGTAGGCGGGGCGATTGGCGATCTGCTGGATCAAATTGTGATCGACACGCGTGAGCGTCCACGTATCACCGATGGGGGTGCATCCCTGCGAAACAACGCCCGTCAATTTCACATCGCCGCCAACTGAAATCGCGACGCCGCCGTCTTCGTACACTTCGCCATCCAGGTAAATCTGGGTCAATTGTTCCTGGTTATTTCCGCTGGCCCGTCCGCCATAGAGCGGATGAGATGAATAACTGGTGTTCCATGAACGCAACCAGTTTTCCAGTTCCATAAAATGGTATGGATCGATGAAGGTGAGCCAGCCATTCGTTTCCGTGGGACCGACGCCGGTCTGGTGATGCCAGTACGTCGCGCCATCGGCCTCTTGCGCCTGTGCCTCGGTGAAGCGAACGCCCTTCAGTTTGGCCCCCGGCAACGAGTAAAGCGCGAGCGCGATGCCTGAAGCGCCTTCCAGTTCCTGGTCACCGCAGATCAGGCCCGAGCTGGAACAGCCGGCCAGCAATGGGATGTGCGCATGAACCCGCAGGATTTCCAGGACCTGCGACGCATAAGGAAAAAAATCCGGCGACATGAATACCAACCCGAGCGAAACCGGTTTGCCATCCAACCCGGCAAGCAATTTCCCGGCCCACTGTTGCAGGGCAGTTTCGTCAAAGCGACCCTGCCAACATGCGGCAACAGAAAATTCGTCGTTCACGATGCTATTTTAGCTTTGAGAGGGGACGATTGCAAATCACTTCAACCATGGCGCGAGATTTTCCCCGCGCCAGATGTCTTTCACGGGCTGGCGTTCGCGCGTTGCGGCAAATTTCTTTCCATCCACCAGTACTTCCGCGGCCAGCGGACGCGCGTTGTAATTGGATGCCATGACAAAACCATACGCGCCCGCCGTCAACAACGCCAGGTGGTCACCTTCTTCCAGCTTGGGCAATAAACGGTCTTTGGCAAAATAGTCGCCGGATTCACAGATGCCACCCACGATGTCAACTTTCGTCGTCGCGCCGTTCCTTTTGGTCAACGATACGATCTCATGGTAGGCGTCGTAGAACGCCGGGCGGATGAGGTCGTTCATCGCCGCATCGACGATGACAAAATTTTTCACGCCGGTGCGTTTCACGTATTCGACGCGCGTGACCAAAATGCCGGCGTTGCCGGAGATGAAACGACCCGGCTCGATCAAAATTTTCAAGCCGAGTGGCTTGAGCAACGGCACCAGCCGGTCGGCATATTTTTGCGGCGTCAGGATGTCGCGTGCAGGGCGGGTCCGCCACCATTGCGGCTGGCCGCTGGCGAGGGCTGGTTCGTAGATAACGCCCAGGCCGCCGCCGATGCTCAAAAATTCCAGGCCGTATTTGCCGGCGAGGCTGCGCGCCAGGGGCGCCACTTTGCGGACGGCTTTCTCGAAGGGCGAAACTGTGGTCAGTTGCGAGCCGATGTGCATCTGCAAGCCGCGCAGGCGCAGGTTTTTCAATTTGGCGGCGCGGGCGTACACGCCTTCGATTTCCTCAAACGGGATGCCGAACTTATTCTCATAGGTCCCCGTTGTGATTTTCGCGTGGGTACGGGCATCGACATTCGGGTTGACCCGGACGGCGATAGGGGCGGTTTTGCGCAATCGCGATGCGACGCGATTAATGCGCAGCAACTCAGGTTCACTTTCCACGTTGAAACAATAGATGTTTTGGCGCAACGCGAACTCGATCTCCGCTTCGGTTTTTCCGACGCCGGCAAAAACGCATTTGCGGGGATCGCCGCCCGCGGCCAGCACGCGCCGCAATTCGCCGCTGCTGACGATGTCAAAGCCACCACCGAGATCCGCCAGCACGCGCAGGACCGATAGATTCGAGTTGGCTTTCATTGCGAAACAGACCAGGTGGTCGAGCGGCATGAGCGCGCTGTCCAATTTCTGAAAATGTTCCGTAAGCGTGTTTTGCGAATAGATATAGAGCGGCGTGCCGAATTTCTTGACGAGAGTTTCGACGGCGACGCCTTCGCAAAATAATTTTTTACCGAGGTAACGGAAATCGTGCATCTGTATCGGAGTTTAGGGACAAAAATCCGGTGTTAAAAGGAAATAGAGTTTCAAAGCTGCCGTGCGTGACGGCGCCAAAAATTTTGGGATTGAAATCGCCGGCTTGCTATTGCCCGCCCATGATCTTCGCGCGTTCGGCCTGGTATTCTTCGGGCGTGATCTGGTCGGCCTCGTAGCGCTGGAGAAGTTGCTGGAGCTGCTGCTGTTGTTCCGCGGAAACCGGCGGCGGCGGCGGTTGGATAGGGGTCAACCCGAGATTTTTAGCGGCGGCGGCATTGATGCTTGGCCCGGTCGCCTGGTTGCGGACGGGCGCAGCCATCGGAGGCGCTTTGGGAGCAACCGGCGGAGCGGACACTTGCATGGAATTGGAATCTGATTGGTTCAACGCCGCCTGAGCCGCTGCATTATATCCGCCTGAGGAGGCGGCGGGGGCGGGAGCAGGCGCGGGAGCCTGGCCTCCCGATGGCGGGGGCACGGGCGAAAATTCTGAAGTCGGCATGGAAACCGGAGGCGGCGTGGCCGGTTGCATGGAGGTGGTTTCAACGGGCGGAGCCGCGGTGACGGGCGGCGGAGTATTATCCGGTGCTTGCGCCGGCGCATTCACGATAACGGGCGGAGGAGTGTTGTCCTGGGTTTGCGCTGGCGGAGTTGCCGGGGCGGAAGATGTATCAGGGGTGACAGGGGCAACCGCAGGCGGCGCAGAGTTATCAGGAGCAGCGGGGCTGACGGGGGGCGGCGTGCTGGGAGCGGTTTCAGGCGCAGGGGCCGGGGCCGCGGGGGTCGTCCCGTTCGGCTGGTCCAACTCGCCCATTTTTTCCATCAATGCCGCCCGCGCGGCCGCTTGCGCGGCGTTATCATCGGCGCGAACAGAAATCAGGCCAAGAGAGATAACACCCAAGCCGACAACGGGTAACAATTTGGAAATCTGCATAGCAATTTCTTACGCCAAATCTTCGCCGGAAGCAACAGCTTTTCCATGGAAATCAAACTGTTTTTGCCATGCGCCCGGAAAAGGATAGCTCATCAGGGAACGGAGCATAATCCATTTTACCTCGCTACGCGGGACTTTGATGCGCCGCGCCGCGTCCAATATCCTCCCGGTGCGCAATCGCGAAAGGGTCTTCATGCCGATCAAGATGGGCCAGGCACAGGCGAGGCGCACGCGGAATTGGCCCGATGGCAGGCTGTTCGTATAAACCCAACCGGCCTTGAGATGCGCTTGTGCCGTGTCCAGCCAGCGATTGTAGAGGGGGCGTATTTTACTTTCGTTGGATGGCTCCAACAGGTCGGCGGGGGACAGGTTGAGTTCCGCCAGTTTGTCCGCGGGCAAATAGCAGCGGCCTTTGCGCAGGTCTGCGGGCAAGTCGCGCAAAATGTTCACCAGTTGCAGGCCCTTGCCGAAGCGGATGCCGTCGGCGACCAGTTGCGCTTCGTTGACGGCTGCGTTGGGGAATAGATGCGCGCGGCACATCTTGGTCCAAAATTCGCCGACGCAACCGGCCACGCGATAGGTGTAATCGTCAAGGTCGGCCTCCGATTGCAGCGCGATGATTTTGGCGGCGGACGCCACGGCGAAGCGCTGGAGGTCGAGTTCCTGTCCGCTGGTGATGGTTTCCAGGACGGCGCGGATCAATTTTTGGTCGGCACCGGAAAATGTGCCGAGTGCGGCCAGACTTTCTTCGATTTTTTCCAGGAGGAGTTTTTCATCAGGTGACGCCTGTTGTTGCGCGAGTGAGCCGAAGTCCAGGCGCTCGGAGGATTGGCCGGAGATGCGTTCGTGCAGACGTTGCAGCGCTTCGAGGCGTTGCGCGGGCGGGACGATCCCGGTGTCCGCGATGGTATCGGTGGTGCGGGCGAGCAGGTAGGCGAGGCCGATCTGGGGACGGATGGCGCCGGGCAATACGCGCAGGGTGAGATAAAAAGAGCGTGAATTGGCCTTGAGCAGGCTTTCGAGCGACTCATTCATCCCGGATGACATGGGGAAATGAAACAATGAATGGGCGCGAATGTCAGCAATGGAGTGCGGAAGGGATGGGTAAAGTCTAAATTCTAAAGGCTGAAGGCTAAATTTTTGAGTTGAGAGCATAAACGTCAAATCGCATCAATTGGCGTCAATTCCATTAAACAGGAGGAAACAGAGAAAACAGAGTTGAAACCACGGATGGACACGAATGAACACGGATGGAAGGGAATAAGCTCCAAGCGGCCAATGTCCAATCGCCGCAGTGGCGGGACAGGCATCCAGAGAAACTTCAACTTCAAATAAAATGGTCCCTGGGGTTGACCATTCTCTGGATGTTGCATATTGGATGTTTTCTTCAGATTTGTCTTGGGTTCGTTTTTGAAATGTCATTTTTTGGCCCGTGTTTTCGCAAGCGGCTGATTTAAAAATAGTTGAACCGAAAAATCGGTGCAAAAAGCTTGGGTTCGTTTTCTCGTTTTTGTGTTTTATAGAAGTGGCAAGTGACGGGTGACAAGTGAAGAGACGCGCCGCCCTGCCACTATCAGAGGAAATTTTTAGTGGTTTGATTTGGTTTGATTCACTTTGATTTGGTCGGATTTGGTCGGATTTGGTCGGATTTGGTCGGATTCGGTCGGATTTGGTCGGATTCGGTCGGATTGACTTGGATTCGGTCGGATTGACTTGGATTTGGTCGGATTTGGTTGGATTCGGTCGGATTCGGTCGGATTTGGTTGGATTCGGTCGGATTTGGTTGGATTCGGTCGGATTGACTTGGATTCGGTCGGATTTGGTTTGATTTAATGGGTTCTGGCGGATGGGGTCCTGGATCTGGCAATTTGGCTTCGTTTTCTCATTTTCATATACCAGTCCGCAGTCTCCTGTCCACAGTCGGCGGTCTTCTCGAGTCCATCCTCGTGTCTTCAAATATATCAGCATACCTCGCATATGGGCGATTTAAGCATGGATTTGGACGACTGTAATGTTGCCCGGAAACAAATTTTGAGGGGAGGAATAATGCACCGAACTACGGCGTTACGAGGAACCGGTCGCTTTAGGAAATTAAACGTTCCAATACTTCTTTTAGGCGAGCTATTTCGTTGGGTTGATTTTTAAACCAATCAGTTGACCAAATTCGATGTATTTTCCAGCCCCGCCGGCGCAAAATTTCTTCGCGTAACCTATCTCTATCACGTGCGGATTTTGCCGAATGGTATGTTGCCCCATCGCATTCAATCCCGAGGATAAATTCGTCATTACGATTTGGCCGCAAAACAGCAACATCAATATAAAAGCCGGCAACTCCAACTTGTGGATGAACTTGGAACCCCATGCTACGTACAGTGTCTGCGACGGCCAATTCAAAATCAGAATCGGGTGTTTTATCCGAAGCGGCAACGGGATCAATAATTCTTCCAGTTGAAGCGTATTCTAAAAACCTTTTAAAATCATTTACACCTCGTTTGACGTTAGGACCTCCTGCTATGTCTTCTGGCGACATCGATGAAAAAACCTCCATACGTCTCTTGGCCCTTGTGAACATCACGTTTAATCGCCTCCATCCATTTTCAGAATTGATTGGCCCAAATCTTTGAAAAACTCGTCCCGTCTCCGGATCTGGGCCGAACGTGCAAGAAATGAAGATAACGTCTCGCTGGTCGCCTTGTAGATTTTCAAGGTTTTTAATAAATAATTTTTCAGCTCTGTTTGAAAGCACATCGATTGCTTCACGAGCCGAGCTGTCGTTCCTACAAATTCTGTCCAGACACTCAATAATTAAATCCTTTTGCGTAATGTTAAAAGCGCCAACCCCAAGGCTTTCATTCGGATACCCCACCTATCAAAGCGGAGTCTGTCGTAGTGCATTTACCATCGTGTGGCTGGCTAATTTCCGTTGTCGCTTCGCGACCAAAATGGGGTTGTTTTTAGGGAGCGATAGGACGAATAGGACAGTCCATGCAGGGAGAATAGCCGATAGGCAATAGCCGATGATATTTGAGCAGGGTGGATTGCCCATACAGGGCAATGAGAATTTATGGGTTTGTTCCGAGGGCGTTGCCCTTGGCTACGATGGATGGCGGCTTTCAGCCGTATGAAGGATGGATTGATGGATAAGTGGAAAGGACAAAAAAGGACTGAAGGAACACAAATATGACAGGTCCAAGCAGGAAGAATAGCCGATAGGCAATAGCCAATAGCCGATGATGTTTGAGCAATGTCGATTGCCCATACAGGGCAATGAGAATTTATGGGTTTGTTCCGAGGGCGTTGCCCTCGGCTACGATGGATGGCGGCTTTCAGCCGCATGAAGGATGGATTGATGGATGAGTGGAAAGGACAAAAGGGACTGAAGGAACACAAATATGACAGGTCCAAGCAGGAGGAATAGCCGATAGGCAATAGCCAATCACTACTGTCCGGGTATTAATAATTGAACACCAACTGGTTGTGAGGGTTGCCATCGGGCATTTGCGGTTCGGAGTTGCTAAGCACCTGAAGGAGAGGTTCTTGCTGAAAAGCGTTCACGCTCAAAATTTGCAAAGTGTTG
>DASXYX010000065.1:0-94541 GCA_036502245.1 Verrucomicrobiia bacterium | reverse complement strand
CGGATGGACACGGATTTTTAACCGCTAATTCACGCTAATAAACGCTAATTATTTTACAGAAAACAAAGGGAACGAAGGTAATGCGAATTTAGAACATCCAAATCCCAAGAACCAATATCCAGAGAATTTTCAAAATCCAATGTCCGGTATCGGACACAATAGGAGGAACAGCAGGCGGACGCCGTTCTTGAGTGGAGCATGGTTTGAAACAGGCAGTTAAAAATGGAAGCGAGAAAAATAAGAGCGGCAGAATATGCCGCTCCTGACGGAGCTTTAATTTTCTTTGGATGGTTTCTACAAATATGCCGCGCCTACGGCGCTGAAAGACAAGGTTCGGGCGAGGCGCCCGAACCGACACGCGAGGCGCGTGTGCTCCCCAAACAGCCGTGCAGATGGAGTATGGTGGAGAAAATAAGAGCGGCGGTCTGGTGACCGCCGCTGCTATAAAGTGGGACTCGTGTAACTCGTCCCTTCGAATGGAAAATGGCGCGTAGAGGGCTGCGCGCCTTACACGCTTATATTACTTGGCGCCCTGGTCGATCCAGGCGCGGATCAGGCCGATCTGGTCGTCGGTAAGTTTGGTGGCCATTTTGCCCTTGGGCATAAAGGAATCGGGATCACCGATGTGAGCCACGGACAGGACGAGATCGCTCTTGGCGCTGTCGCCAACTTTGACAACAGAGCCGTCCACGCCGCCTTTCAGGATGCCGGCCAGAGAGTCGAGCGCGAGATGGGCTTTGGGTTTTTTGGTGCTGTCATGGCATTTCACGCAGGAGGCATCAAAGATGGGTTTGATGTCGATGGCATAGGTGACGCCGGTTTTGGCAGAGGCCGGCGGCAAGGTACCATCGGCCAGGGCCAGGGCGGTTGAACCAAGGAGAATAAGAGCAATAGTTTTAATCATAATTTCTGGATTTATACGGACGGCTTCCCTGTAGGACGCCTGAAACGGGGAAAAGTTTCAAGTAAAAAATAAGAAGACGAATGGGATGGATGGGATGAATAAGACAGATGAGGGAAACATTCAACATTCAACATTCAACGCTCAACGTCCAACATCGAAGAAAAGGCAGAAAGCAGCGCTTCTGACGCCGAACGGTCTTCCCAGTAGAAAGAATTACGCGGAGTGGGTGATGGTGGAAGTGATTGGTAGAATTTTAGGAAATTGAACAAATAGGGCGAATAGGCGATGGCGGAATGGGGACATCGGGTAAGAGTGAAGCCCCGTGCAGGCGAGCCGCCTGCGCTACGGCTTACCGAAAAAATTTGTTACCTGAGAGCGGATATTCCAACCTGAAGCGGTGAACGAGAGGAAGTTCAATGATACAGCGTTGGTCCTGATGGGCCATGGCACTGTGGAAAATGATAATTCCGCGGCGGCAGTGCGCCAGCATGTGGCAGAGCTGCGGCGGCGCGGGATCTTTGCCGAGGTGCAGGAGGCGTTTTGGAAACAGGAGCCGCGGATAAAAGACGTGCTGGCGTCCATTTCTGCGCCACGAGTTTTTATCGTGCCGTTTTTTATCAGCGAGGGGTATTTTGCGAGCGAGGTGATCCCAAAAGAGCTGGGATTTGGGGAACATTCAGTCCGTCTTCGGCTGGCTTCAGGAGGACAGTCATTCAACATTCCGCGTTCAACGTTCATCTATTGCAAACCGGTCGGCACGCATGACAGCATGACGGGGGTGATCCTTGCGCGGGCCGAAGAAATCGTGAAACAATTCCCGTTTCCGCGCATACCCAAAAGCGCAGAGGTGACTTTGATCATTGCGGGGCATGGCACGGAGAAGAACCAAAATTCGCGCAAGGCGGTAGACCGGCAGGTGGAATTGATCCGCGCGAAAAAGATTTATGCGGACGCGCAGGCGGTGTTTTTGGATGAATCGCCGCGCATCGCGGAAGGTTATTTGCTGGCGAAAACACGCAATATCGTCATCATCCCGTTTTTCATCAGCGACGGATTGCATACGCAGGAGGACATCCCGGTTTTGCTGGGAGAGACGAAGAAGAATGTGGAAGCGCGATTGGCGGCGGGACAGCCAACGTGGCGAAATCCGACGGAAAAGAACGAAAAGCTGGTGTGGTATTCGCCGGCGGTGGGGTCGGCGCCGGAACTGGCGGAGGTGATTTTGGAGCGTGTCCGTGAAGCATCAGAGAATTTATGAACAAATTACGAATTGGATTTTTGAGCACCGCCAACATCGGGCGGACGAATTGGAAGGCGATCGCTTCCACGCGCAACTGCGTGGTGGGGGCGGTGGCGAGCCGCGACCTGGAACGCAGCCGGAAATTCATCGCCGAATGCCAGCGCGAGACGCCGATGGGATACGCGCCGGAGGCCTTTGGCAATTATGAAGACATGCTCACTTCACGCCAACTCGACGCGGTGTATGTTCCCCTGCCCACAGCGTTGCGCACGGAATACGTGGTGCGCGCGGCGAACGCGGGCAAGCATGTGATCTGCGAAAAGCCGTGCGCGGTGAGCGTGGCGGAGTTGAAAAAAATGATCGCCGCCTGCAAGAAGAACCGTGTGCAGTTCATGGACGGCGTGATGTTCATGCATCATCCGCGGTTCCCCCAGATACGCAAAACACTCGATGACGGAAAATCGGTGGGCAAGATGAAGCGCATCGCATCGCATTTCAGTTTTTGCGGAGGCGGGAATTTCCACGATGTGAATATTCGCGTGAATAGCGACCTGGAACCGATGGGATGCCTGGGCGACCTGGGTTGGTATAATATCCGCATGGCGCTGTGGACGATGAACTGGCAGATGCCAAAGCGGGTGGAATGCCGCATCATCACAAGCGCGAAGGGTGATCGGAAGATGCCGATCGAGTTTTCGGGAGAGTTGTTTTTTGACAGGGGGATTTCGTCAGGATTTTATTGTTCGTTTCTCACGATGTTCCATCAATGGGTGGATATCAGCGGGTCGGGCGGACATTTATATATTCCGGGTTTTGTGAGGCCACTTAAAGACGTTACGATGGGATTTAAAGTGAATGACCGGGTGGTGAAGACGGATTGCGCGTGGGACCGGCAGCAGGTGAATATGTTTGAGAATTTTGCGAAGCAGATTTTTTCCGGGAAGTTGAATAGCGATTGGCCGGAGTGGTCGCTGAAGACGCAGATGGTGCTGGATGCGTGCTATAAGTCGGCGGTGGGGAGATTGAAATAGGAACGATGTTAGCCGCAAAGAACGCAGAGAGCGCAGAGATGAAATTTGACCACGGATGGACACGGATAGACACGGATTAAAAAAGGGACTTTAGCGCGAATGGGCGCGAATTTGCACAAATCACAGAGTCATGTCTCTCTATTTGTCTCACCCCTTATCCTGATCATCCCGCGAATACTCGCGGTGCCCAGCGGGCGCACCGAAAGAAAACCGTTTAAACGGTTTTCTCGCAGTTCGGCTGCCCACCTGGCTAAAGCCAGGTGTTAATGGGATGTGTTCCATTCAACATTGAACGTCCAAGAGGTTGCTGTCGAGCGCAGCTACGTG
Source organism: Verrucomicrobiia bacterium (assembly GCA_036502245.1). GTDB lineage: Bacteria > Verrucomicrobiota > Verrucomicrobiia > Limisphaerales > UBA11358 > UBA11358. Next base: position 91,039 of record DASXYX010000065.1, on the reverse strand, counting down.
CAGAAATCAGGGCTCGACAGAGTCTCGCCCCACCGGCAACCCGCAAATCAGGGACCTCTCTACCGAATTAGGCTTTAATGAGATGAACTGGATGGCTATGCTATGCGAGTGCAATTTCGGAAAATCACAATCATCGGCGTTGGTTTGCTGGGCGGTTCCATTGGGTTGGCCGCGCGAAAACTGCGCGTGGCCAGAGAAATTGCCGGGTATGCGCGTCGTAAGGCAACTATTTCCGAATGTGAGAGAATCGGCGCGACGGATTACACGACGACGGATTTGTTGGCCGCGGTTTCGGATGCGGACCTGGTGATTCTTTGCACGCCGCTGGCACAGATGCCGGGGCTGGCGAAACAGTTTTTGCCGGCGCTCAAACGCGGCGCAATCGTGACCGACGTGGGAAGTGTGAAAGCGGATGTGGTGCGCGAATTGGAATCGGTCGTCGCCAAAGCCAGAGCGCATTTTGTGGGGAGTCATCCGATGGCCGGAGGTGAAAAGAACGGGGCATTGGCAGCGCGCGCGAATTTGTTCAAGAACGCCGTCTGCGTGGTGACGCCGACGCGTCGCTCCAATGCAGGGGCCGTCCGCAAGCTGGAGAAATTTTGGAAGGCGCTTGGTTCACGCATCCTGAAACTGGCGCCGGAGCAGCATGATCTGTTTGCAAGCCGCACGAGTCATTTGCCGCATGTGGCGGCGGCGGCGCTGGCGAATCTGGTGCTGGATCCTGCAAGCCCAAAAAACCAATCGCAATTGTGCGCAGGAGGGTTTCGCGATACGACACGGGTGGCGTCGGGTTCGCCGGAGATGTGGAGGGATATTGTGCTGGCGAACCGGAAGAATTTGGCGAAATCCATCGATATTTTTGCGGCAGACCTGCAGAAGTTTCAACGTGATCTTAAAAAGGCAGATGCGCGGGCGATCTTTAAATTTTTTGAAACGGCAAAGACCAGGCGGGATGGCTGGTCGTTAAAAATTTCTTCGATGGAATGAAAAGAGATATTGAGAACAGTCTGAAGGGATTTAGCCGCCGATGGCAGCAGATAGCTCGCCCTCATCCTGACCTTCTCCCCCAGGAGAAGGAACAGGGTGCGAACCGGCTGCTCATGCGAAGCGTGTTTGGGGAAATTCCAGTGAATCAAAATAAAGGGGTGAGAGAGATTTCGAGCGAGACGCTCGAAATTGCAACCGGGATGGTCACGCTCCCCGATTACGTCGTACATCAATTTTAATTTCATGGCGCTTCCTGAACTCATAGAGATTGTGCCGTTGACTCAGCCGGTGAAGGCGGAGATCACGGTGCCCGGGTCCAAGAGCATCACAAATCGCGCGCTGATATTGGCGGCGTTGGCGGATGGCGAGGTGACGTTGGCCGGCGCGTTGTGGAGCGAGGACACGCAAATCATGGTGGAGTGCCTACAGAAGCTGGGGTTTGAGATCCGCGTAGAGAATGACCCGGATGAGTTTTGTAATCGAACAATCACAGTGAAGGGGTTGGGAGGAAAAATTCCCAAGAGCGGCACGGGGGACAAGCCACTGGAGTTGTTTGTGGGCAACGCGGGGACGGCGGCGAGATTTTTGTCGGCGTTCGTTTGTCTGGGAGATGGCGTTTATCGGTTGAGCGGTGTGCCGCGGATGCATGAGCGTCCACAGGCAGCGTTGTTCAAGGCGCTCAGAGAACTTGGATATGAGGTGGAAAGTCAAAATGATAAATTACCGGCAAAGATCGGGGGAAAAGCGAAAAGCGGAAAGCGGAAAGCAGAAACAAAAGTCAGTATTGAGGAGAGTTCGCAGTTCGCGTCGGCGTTGTTGTTGTGCGCGAAGTTTGGGGGATGGAGAGTCAAAGTGGTTGGCGAGAATGCCGAAGAATCGCCGTATGTGGCGATGACTGCAAAATTGATGGAAGTATTTCCATTCAAAGGTGGAAAATTTCAAATCGAGCCGGATGCGAGCAGTGGGAGTTATTTTTGGGCTATGAAATGGGAGAAAAGACGTGAGCATCTCGAATACCCAAATGGTGCCCGAGAAGGCAACGTGGTGAAATTATGTATTGGCGTTGCTCGATGGCCTCACCATAGTGATTCACAAATCGATAAAAATTTCCCTTTGTGTTTGGCGGAAATTCTTCTAGGAAATCATGAACGTTCTACTATTTCACGGATTAGTGATTTAGGTGACAGCATCATGACGGCAATTGTTGTCGCTCCATTTTTTGAGAATATGATTAAATTTGCCGATTTGGGCCGGCTGCGAGTTCAGGAATGCGAGCGTGTTGTAGCATTGCGTACTGAGCTCACAAAGTGCGGGGCGAAGGTGGTTGAGGAAGGAGACACGTTGACGGTTTATCCATCGGAACTGCATGGCGCGGAGATTGAGACGTATAACGATCATCGGATGGCGATGTGTTTTGCAGTGCTGGGGTTGAAGGTGCCGGGGATGAAGATCAGGAATCCGGCGTGTGTGAAGAAGACGTTCCCGAATTTTTTCCAGAAACTGGCGGAGGCGCCGCCGCGCGGTTTGGGCGCGACGATCCTGGATGCGAAAACGGGGCGAAAATTATCGCATGACGAGTTGTTTGCGGATTAAGATGGTGAAGAATTTTTTACCGCGAAAAATACGAAAGCAGAAAGATTTCAACCACTGATGGACACAGATAAACACGGATGCTTAACCGCTAATCCCGACAAGTCGGGACAGGTTTTCGCAAATGAATACTAATTATTTTTTACAGAAGGGAACGAAGGGAACGAAGGGAACAAAGGCGCAAAAGAGCGCAGTCGAAACGCTTGCACTTCGACAGGGGCGAAAAAGGATGGAGATTTTAACCACGAAATGCAAGAAAAGCGCCAGAGGGCTGGCGCAAAATTTGTTTGGCCAAGACAGTCGCTTGCGTCCTGGAATGCGGCAGTCTTCCACTGCTTTACTGAAATCTGCAATTGAGAATCTATAATACTTGAAAACTTCCACTGTAATCGCCATTGATGGGACGAGCGCGAGCGGCAAGAGCACGAATGCGAAGCTCGTGGCCAAAGCGTTGAATTTTGTGTACGTGGACACGGGCGCGATGTATCGCACGTTGTCGTGGTATTGCCTGCAAAAGCGGGTGGATGTGCAGGATGTCAAGGCGGTCGGCGCGGCATGTCGCGCATGGAAAACGAGACTGGAATGCGTGGAGCAGAATGGTTTGCGCTCGGTGCATCTGTTGGTGGACAGTTATTATCCAGAGAAAGAGATCCGCACGGCGGAGACGAGCGCGGCGGTGCCGCACGTGGCCGCGGCGCCGAAGGTGCGCGAGTGGATGGTGAAACGGCAGCGTGAATGCGCGCAGTTCGGGAACCTGGTGATGGAGGGACGCGACATCGGCACGAATGTTTTTCCGGAAACAGATTTCAAATTTTATCTGGATGCGCAACTGGAGGAGCGGTCGCGTCGCCGGGCGGCGGATGGCGTGCAGGAAAATTTGGCAGCGCGAGACGAGCGCGACAGCCAGCGAGCGGTGGCGCCGTTGATGATCCCATTGGGGGCGAAGGTGATCAATAATTCGCAGATGACGTCGGAGCAGACGAGCGGGATGATACTTCAGGAAATAAGGGGGAGGTTGAAGTAATTGAGAGTCGATGAAACATTCAACATTCAACATTCAACATTCAACTCTCAAGGGATTAGGGCTTTGGGTTAGCCGCCAAAGGCGGGAGACATCTCGCCCTCATCCTAACCTTCTCCCCCAGGAGAAGGAACAGGGTGCGGGACGGCTTTGCATACAAGGGGTTGTCGAGAGAATTCAGTTAATCTATCCAAGTAAAATTCAGAGACGAAAAGATCAGGCTCGACAGAGTCTCGCCCCACCAAAAAAGGAAGAAGGAAGAGTGAAGAATGAAGAAAAACGGCTCGCGGGTACGCTCGCCCCACCATTTGTAAGTAAGTAATGAACTTGTCGTACCGCATTGGCTGGACGTGTTTTCGGGTGATGTACGCGACCTATTTCCGGTGGCGGGTGTACAATCCAGAACGCGTACCACAAACGGGTGGAGTCATCCTGGCGGCGAACCACTCAAGTTTCCTGGATCCGCCGCTGGTCGGTTCGGGGTTAAGCCGCGGCATCAATTATATGGCGCGGGAAAGTTTGTTCCGTTTTTTTGGAATCGGCGCGTTGTTGCGTTCGTGGAACGCGGTGCCGGTGGACCGCGACGGCGGCGGAGCGAGCGGGTTGAGAAATATCCTGAATCGTTTGCTGGATGGCGGCGCAATCATTTTGTTTCCCGAGGGCACGCGTTCGCCCGATGGCAAGCTGCAGCCGGCGCGGTCGGGCATCGGATTGACGGTGGTGAAATCGCAAGCGCCGGTGGTGCCGGTACGGGTGTTCGGGACTTATGAGGCATGGGGACGGGACAAGAAGGTGCCGCGTCCGAAAAGTGTGGCGGTGAAGTATGGGATGCCGATGCAGTTTGAGAAATTACGCGCGGAGGCAAAGACGTGCGATAAGGCGCGTTTGAAAGAGATTTACCAGCAGATCGCGGATGAAATCATGGCAGAGATCGGAAAGCTGGAGGCGAAGAAGGAGTGATGGTTAATCACGAAATACACGAAAGCGGAAAAATTTCTAACCACGGATAAGCACGGATTTAAAAAGGGACTTTGACGCGAATCGGCGCGAATTTACACAAATCACACAGTCACGCCTTCCTGTTTGTCTCACTCCTCCTCCTGACCTCCTCCCCGTTTAGGGGAGGAGGAACAGCAAAAGAGTGTCTTCGAATCAGCGGTGAGGTTATTCGACTGATACCGCCATTGGTTTGAGTTAAATCACGGATGGGAAACCCCAAATTCCAAGTTCCAACATCCAGAGAATGATCAAGGATCAAACACCAAAACCGGAAAGGGTGTTACAGATATTGCTGACGGTTTCGACGAGTTTGGGATGGGATTGCTCAAAGCCGGCGATAGAGGTGCGCAGTTCATCGGCGGATTTTTTCAGGGCGGTTTGCGCCTGGAGACTGGCGGCATGACTTTTTTCCAAGGCAGTGGCCTCGGCTTTTAGATTGTCCAAAAGTTTAAGGAGTTCGGCTTTGCCGGCGGCGCTGAGGGTTTCGGCGCGAATCTTTGTCTCAATCCCGGCGATGATATCTTTCAGCATACGACAAAGTAGTTCGTGGGAGAAAAAACGGCAAGCGATGTTGTCAGCCGTAAGATTATTGCGGATTGGCGGAGAGCCAGAATTGGATGTCAGTCGCCTTTGGATTAGACGGGTCGAGGGCCAGGACTTTCAGATATTCGGCACGGGCACGGGCCGGGTTCTGCATTTGCTGGGCATAAAGATTTCCCAACGCCAGATGCGCCCGGACGTTGTTGGGGTCCGAGGCGACGACTTTTTTCAATTCGATCTCGGCATCGGTCATATAGCCGGCAGACTTAAGAGCCAGCGCGAAATTGTAACGGGCACTGACGGAGTCCGGCTGGATGGCGAGCGCCAATTCGTCCGCGGCCAGGGCGCGCGAAAAATCGCCAAGGTCGTAGGCCAACACTCCGTAATTATATTGGGCCTGGAACCAGGATGGGTCGAGGCGGGCGGCATTTTGGTATGAATCGACGGCCTGCTGCCAATCGTGTTTTTGTTGCGCGTCCTGCGCCTGCGTAAAGGCGGTGGTGGCGGTTTTGCGATCGCCGGGACGCGGTTTGCGCGGGGAGAGGTAGAGATAGCGCGGGAAAGTTGGCGGCGCGGGTTGAATGAGTTTCGGTTTCGGCGACGCCTGGGCGACAGTCGTGTTGTTCCCGTTCTCCGGCGGCAACGGCGTGACGCCGCTGTTCTCATAAGTCTCCTGGTTGGAAGAACTGAACCAATGGACGGGATTTATGCGATGCCACATTCCGCGAGACGACGTGGGGGTGGAGTCGGTGGGAGCGGAGGATTGTTGGGCGGTCACTATCCCCTGCTCCGGCTGGACCTGCACGGTTTCAGGCGGCGGATTGGAAATGTAATGGGCCGTCTGCTGGGGCCGGGGAGCCGAATTGGCGTGCGGTTCAGAAACTTGTGAGGCGGTCTCTGCGGGGTGAGATTCCTGAGCCTGCGGCTGTTCATTCTCGTGCGGCCTGGGCGCAGGCGTTGAGGCCGGAGGCGTGGCCACCGCAGCGGGCATCTGTTCCATGTTCTGAACGAGGACGTTGACGGCGTCCCAATCCGGCGGGCGTGGAGTGAGCGAGAGATATTTCCGGTAATCGTCGAGGGCGGCATGGTTGTCGTGCAGATATTCGGCCTCGACGGTGGCGAGGTTCAGGATGGCGGGCGCGAAATCGGGATGGTGCTGGACGGCGGCGGCGAAAAATTCGGCGGCATCATGGGCTTTCCCGCGCTGGGCGCGCGCGAGGCCCAGGCCGTTAAAGGCTTCGGCATTGTCCTGGCTCAGCGAGAGCACGGTGCTGAAACTTTTCTCCGCCAACAACAGGTCTCCCGAGCGCAGTTGCGCCTGGCCCAATTTGATCCAGCCTTCGGTGGCGTTGCTTCGCCGCAGGATATAGGTGGTGAATTCAGTTTTGGCATCACCTAATTTGTTCTGCTCCATGTCGAGGCAGCCGAGATTATAATGCGCCTCGACGAGATCGTGGTCGTAACGGAGGGCGTTTTGATAGGCCGTGGACGCATCCGGCAACTGGCCGGCGTGTTCCAGGGCCACGCCATAATAGTTCCAGGCATCGGCATTGGTGGCCAGCAGGGTTGTGGCGGTCTTCAATTCGGCCACGGCGCCGTCATAATCGCCATTATCAAGGAGCTTTTTGCCCTTGAGCAAGGCGCGAGGCCCCGGGGGCGCGCAGCCGATGATCATGACCGCCATCGCCAGGACGGCCATGGCGTGCAGGAAAATCCGATTTTTTTTGGCCAGCATCGGCGTTGGTGTTAACATTCGCGCTTGAACGTGTCAAGAAACGCGCTGATTTGGTTCATATTTTTTGTTATCGGGCCGGCCGCCCTGCCGGTCCGCGCCGACTCATTTTCACTACCGGCGACCAATTCGATCGCGCGCGTGGTGATAGTCAATGATGCCAATGCCATGTTTGATTATCAACCTATTGCGGGCATCGTCCAGGACATGGTCAATCGCGGCATCACCAGCCTGGCGGCCAATCCAAATGTTTCGGCGGCGTGGCTGAGTTTTGTTTCGACCAACGACATCATCGGCATCAAGGTGTTTTCCACGAGCGGTGAGATCAGCGGCGCGCGCCCGGCAGTGACGGCGGCGGTCATTCATGGATTGCTCGGCGCGGGCATCCCGGCGAGCCATATCATCATTTGGGACAAAGACCGGGATGATCTGCATGCGGCGGGATATTATACATTGGGCAGACATCTGGGTGTGCGTGTGGCCAGCGGGACGGCGACGGGCTACGACCCGACCAATTTTTATCTGCCGGACAGCCCGGTGATCGGCGTTCTCCATTACGGCGACCTGGAATTTGGCCAGAAAGGAAAGGACATCGGAAAGAAATCGTACGTCACGAAGCTGGTCAGCCGGCAAATCACGAAAATCATCAGCATCGTGCCGTTGATGAACAACAATGACGTGGGGGTTTTTGGTCATTTATTTAACGTAGCGATCGGCAGCGTGGATAATACATACCGGTTTGAGGAGGATGCGGGTAGGTTGGCCAATGCTGTGCCGGAAATCTACGCGCTGCAATCGGTGGGTGACAAAGTGGTGCTGAATATCACGGACGCCCTGATCGGCCAATATGAGGGGGGACCGAATGGCTTACTGCAATATTCCGACGTGCTAAATCAATTATGGTTCAGCCGCGACCCGGTGGCATTGGATACACTGGGAGCGAACCAGTTGAAATCGGAACGCGACGCGCACGACGCGGCGAAGTTTGATTTTCATACAGACCTCTACACGAATGCGGCGCTTCTGGAATTGGGCTTCAATGATCCGGCGAAAATCAGTGTGGAAAAGGTGAAGTGAATTGCCTTACAAAAGCACATGAGATTCATGATTGCATAACCGAATACTATATTATTCGTCCGCCTCCTGCTTTTGTTGCGTGCCTTTTGAAACCTGATAACTCTTCTTGAAGAATGTTTCTCCGTGAACGGTCGGCCTAAACGCGCCCCTTCCCGCTCTTAGGAAAAGAGCTTTCCCATCGCGTTTGGCTTGAAGAAAAGTCATGTCAAGCCTCTCAGGTATCGTAACACCCACCTCATTTCCCAAATCCTTCATTTGATCAACTGTGAATGACGCTGTGCCATATTCGCTATAATGATATGCTGCCAAAAGCAACACATTGTCTGCTGGCTTATCGTGAGTAAATTGAGAGAAAAACTCTGTTCTGTCAGGAATCCCCTCTGATTCTCGCGTCTTTTGCATAGACGGTTTACCATCACCCACCGATTTATTTTGAGTAATATAATCTTGCAAAAGTGAAAAGGCAGCTGGACGAATGGTTACATCAATTTGCTTTAACACTTCATTCACTTCTTTGAGTCTTTCGAGTCTTTCTTTGAATATCGTTTGAGTCATATGGTCCTTTTTATTTTGGTCTAATTAAAACTGTGACATTTATTTGGCGATTGTTCTGAATTTTTAAACCAGATAAATCTTTTTCGATTTGTGATGCATCACGCCGTAAAACCCCATCTGGGTCATACACAAAACACACCAAAGTTTCGACATTTTTGTTTTGGGCATAATGAGCTGTGTCAATGATAAGTTCCGAATCGATTTCTTGCTGCGAGCGAACTCGTTTTATCTCCACAGCGGTCTTTATATCTTCAATTACAAAGTCGATGCGCGCCGATCTTCCGGCATAGGGCGGCGTCCAAACTTCGTCCTGCACATTTTGATACGAACATTTTATAACAGTCCCAAAAACATCTTGAACGTCATATTCGTCAGAAAAATCGATTATTGAACGCCCTTTACGACGGTGTGTTAAATGAACAACCGCACGATGAAATCGCTCGCAAATATTAATCAATAGAGCATCGGGATAACCCGGTTGCGTCTTATTAAAGGTCACTTCAGATGCGATTGATTTTGGAAACCGATATTTCCTTGATTGGTCGAAACTGCGTTCTAAAGCCCCATTAAATTCTTGTAGTGATTTCGATATTTTGTAAGGCGTAGAACAATATTTTTTCCCTGCCTGAATAAAGCAAATCTGCTGAAGGATTGCTGGAGAAATAAAATCATCGATTCCTGCATGCCTTATACCCTTCAGCACCTCAGCCGCACATTCGCCAACACCGTCAATTCCTCGCAAATCCTGCAGACTAGCCCAATCAATTTTACGATGGATTTGCCTTGCCGTGTCGCTTGGCTTCATTTTTCACCCCCGTCACGATTTAACCATTGTTCAACACTGTCGATAGCAGTTCCCGTAAGACGATAATTCTGAATGGTTCCAGTTTTCCCAGCTTTCATAATCCGTGCTCCGGCTTCAAGTTTTGCAACTATGTCACTCGGGTTTTGGGGCGCCTTTTCTCGTGCCTGCTCAAATGCTAACTTTAGATCTCCACTTGAGAAACAATCCTTTTTCTGAAATTCTTCAAGCCAGTAAGCCAAAACGACAGCTTTATCGCTATATCGATCTACCCCGCTTTTCCGAATTAGCTCCTGTGGCGACATTTCACGACTTTTTGCACTATTAATGGGACCCGGCGCTTTGCCCGCCGGACTTACAACTTGTTGGCCAATTTCCTGAGCCAGCATGAATTTAAACGCCTCCACTCGCACGGTTTCGTCCAACTGTTTTACAAAATCCGAAAGCTTTATCAGTGTCTCTCCGTAATTTTTTATACTCTGCATGAACACATAATCATATATCCGCACAAGCTTTGCAACATTTTTATTCGTCTGGAATTCAACGCGTTAAGCCAAAGTGCAAAATTTCCAGTCACCATCACCGGCGATCTATAGTCAAAATGCGAAAGTTCATTTTCTGTTTTATCAAAAAACCCTTATTATAGTGTTTTTTTGGAAGAGGGTATATCACGTCAACGTCGCCAGTGTCAGCCGGACATCATTTCACAATTTGGATTGGAACAATTCGCATTGGAACGCACAGAGTTTTGATAATTTGTTGAAATATAGAATGAATATACATATTTATATAAGTCGTTTTGGGTTAACTTGTTATACATTTTATGAAAGATATATCATATACTTATTCATAAATAATTAACAATTTGTTAGCAGCTAATGCTTATTACTCCCTCCAAAAACAGTTTCCAGAAACCATTTCAGCCTTAACCAAAACCGGGGTAAGCTTTGTGAATTTATTTAAATTGCCTGACTTTTATCACATTTTAGCAATTAACGCGATATGTGAATCGTCGCCAGTGTCAGCCGGACATCATTTCACAATTTGGATTGGAACAATTCGCATTGCTACTCGATCTAATTTGATAATCCAATTACTGATAGCATATGTATAATTTAAGAAATAAGTTGAAGTATTACAATCTTTGTCAGGTTCCCGTGGCGGCGCACATATAATGGGTAAATGACCGACGCACCTGATGCCCACCTGCTGGACGAGTTTGTCCGGAACGGCTCCGAAGAGGCCTTTGCCACTCTGGTACAGCGGCATATCGGGCTGGTCCATTCGGCGGCGCTACGGCACGTGGCGAAACCGGAGCAGGCACGCGACATCACCCAGGCGGTATTCATCATCCTGGCGCGCAAGGCCGGGTCGCTTGGCCATCGGACGATACTGCCCGGCTGGCTTTACCAGACCGTGCGGCTGGTATCGGCCAACTGGCAACGGGCAGAAATGCGCCGTGTCCGCCGGGAACAGGAGGTATTCATGCAATCCACACTCGAAGAATCCGCCCACGACGCCTTGTGGCCTGAATTACGACCGCAGCTCGACGAGGCGATGTCCGCGCTGGGCGCCCTCGAACGCGACGCCATCGTCCTGCGTTATTTTCAGAACAAGAGCATGGCCGAGGTAGGGCAACTGCTGGGGCTGGCGGAAAACACGGCGCAAAAGCGCGTGGGCCGGGCGTTGGAAAAAATGCGGACATTTTTCGCAAAGCGCGGTGTGGATTCCACGGCGGCCAGCATCGCGGAGGCCATCTCCGGCCATTCGGTGCAAAGCGTATCGCCGGCACTGGCACAAACAGTCACGACGGCGGCGCTGGCCAAAGGCGCGGCGGCCTCCCTTTCCTCACTCACGTTGGTCAAAACAACCCTTATCGCCATGAAAACCAAAACGATGGTCGCAGTCACGACGGTTGCTGCCGTGATTCTCGGCAGCAGCACATATCTCATCTATTACCTGGCAACCGCCCATGTCCACCCGCCGACTCCGCGCGGGCCGGTCAAGTACACGGATTCAGTCCCGGTCCAATTCAACAATGTCTCTTTCGCGCCGGATGGCAACCGGGACGGGACGTTCACTGTGGAAGTGGACGCCGACACGTTGCGCACCACCAATTCAGCGGCGGCCATCCATATCAAAGGCCCCATAACGCAGGACCCATTGATCGCCGCGCAAACCGCTGGCGCGAATGGCACATACAAAAGGACGGATAATTCCAGTTCCACAAAATATTACGTGACCGACAGCTCGATCCTTTACGGCAAACACGTCCGCTTGACGGGCTGGATCAAAACCAAAAGTGTCCAGGGCTGGGTGGGCGCGTTCATGATCATCATGGGCATGGACGGCCAAAAGAGGCAATACGACGACATGAGCGACCGGCCGATACAGGGAACAACGGATTGGCAAGAGGTTGAACTGGTCACGGACCTGCCCAATGAACCGTGCATCATTTATTTTGGGCCGGACCTTTATGGCCCCGGCGAGCTATGGGCAGACGATTTTCAGATCAGCCTCGCAGACGCTGATGAACCGGATACGGACGAGCGAAATTGGCGCATTGCCAGGGAACCGGACGCGGCGTTTTATTCCGAAGCCACTGATTACACTGTGACCCGCAATGGGAATCCCACGGCCTGCCTTACTTATACCGCGAAGGGAGCTGCATCGCGTAACGTATCTACGCGGTTTGCGCACGATTTTTACGGCGATGAGAGCGACAAATACGCCGGTCATACGGTGCGCATGAGCGGCTGGGTGAAAACTGAAAATGTGTCGGGGCGCGTAGAGCCAGTCATCCTGCCGTACGCCGGTTGGTATAAGCTCCTGGCCAGAGACAGCATGGCCGGGATGAACTCTTTAACGGGCACACGCGATTGGGTCCCCTTTGCGGTCACCTGCAACGTTCCGGCAGACACAGAATACCTGTGCACGGGTTTTAATTTTTCCGGCAGCGGAAAGGTCTGGGTGGATACGAACTCGATCAAGTGGGAGATTGTTAAGTAAGCTTCGCCAAAGTGAGAGAAGAAGGATGAGGAAAACCAGTGCCGTAGGCACGGCATCTTTGTAGCAATATCAAAAGAAAAATATTTAGCCCCGTCAGGGGCGACATATTCGGACGATGCCTACGGAGCTTTCCGCTTCTCAACAATTATTACTACATATATGCCAGCCCTACGGGCTTGATCTGTATAAGTAGCGCACCAGATAATCTTCAACACGCCGATGGCGTGAAAAAATGAAGCAGGAGGATGAGGATGAGGATGAAAAAAAGATTTGCGATGAATCAATGCAAGGTGTTCACATTGCTGCGAGGGTCGCTCCAATCGATCTTCTTTGTGGGGTCGAGGCCGTCCAGGTATTTGTCCATGACGGTGTAGCCATCGCCCTTGAGGTCTTTTTGGGCGAGTGAGACATCGTTCGTATCGAGGCCGTATTTAACTTTCCAGGAAAGCGGGATGCCGTCGGCACAGAGGTCTTTGATGGGTTCGCCTTTGTAATCGGGATAGCCGCCGACCTGGGAAATGTCGGTGATGATGCCATTGCCGGCATGGCCGATGTTATTTTTGGCCAGGCCTTTCATGGGCGGCGGAACGATGTCCTGCCCCGCGCCCCAGACTTTGCCGGTGCGAACTTCGTTGATGACGCGCTGGTCCACGGAATCGCGGCGCGGGAGGGTGTCGCCGGCGTTGGCGAGCACGGCTTCATAGGCATCCTGGGCGGAAGTGATGGTCATGTGGGGCATGGGAAAGGGTTTGTCCACGCGGACTTTGGCGATAATGGATTGGAAAGCGGGGGAATTGGTCATATCGCCCCTGCCCTGCTCTTCATCGCCGCCTTCACCGGGAGATTTGCTGAACTGCACGCCACCATCCCAATTGTCTTTGGTCACGGCGGGATAGCCTTCAACGACGTTGCCGGCGACATAGGCTTTGCCCCAGCGGCTGACAGGATTGGATTTGCTCCAACTCGCAGAAGGTTCAAGGATACGGTAACGCACGGGCGTATCAAGGGTGGCGGGGCCGGGTTTGTAGTAGTTGTTGATGATGTTGTAGAGGCTGTCCTCGCCGCCGCCGTCCAACGAGCGATGACGCCAGTTGAAGAGGACGTTGTTCACGAAATTGAAATCGTAGGTCATGGCGATGCTGGGATTGCGGCCGGTGTTGCAGGCAAAAAGGTTGTCATGAAAACCGGTGTTGCGCCCGCCCCAATCGCCGCCGAAGGCGTGGTTGTAGGTATTGAGAGCTTCGCTGGAGATGGTCCATTGGAACGTGACGTTGACGGCGGGCAGCTTGAGCGCAGGGCCTCCGGAGGGCGGCTCGTACATGTGCCGGTAGGTATCGATGTTCTGGTCCTCACCCCAACTGGCGGAGACGTGGTCGATGATGATGTTGCCAATGGGACTGCCGTAATGGCCACCGTGCCGGTTGAAGATATCCGGATTGCCGCGCCGAAACCGGAGATAGCGGATAACGACATCGTGGGCGTTGTCGTCAATTCCATTGTCGGCGATGCAGATACCATTGCCGGGGGCGGTGTGGCCGTCAATGGTAATATATGGGGCTTCGATGAAGATGGGTTTTTGGAGATGGATGATGCCCGCGACGTTGAAGACGACGATGCGCGGCCCGGCGGATTCGCAAGCTTCGCGCAAGGTGCCCGGCCCGCTATCGGCGAGGTTGGTGACGACAAAGATGCGTCCGCCGCGTCCGCCGAAAGAATACATGCCGCCGCCTTCAGCGCCCGGAAACGCCGGGACGGTGGCCTGGGGCAAATCGGAGGGCTTCTCAGCCCAGGGAATGTATGGCTTGCCCTTGTTGGTCCATTCAGCGATCACCGGGGCGTCGTTGGAGATGACCTGCTGTTCGTAGGCATCCCAGTCTTTGTCGCGTTGTTGGACCTGGGCATCGGCAACAGGCCAGCTCTCACGCGCAAGACCGGAACAAGTGGAAAACCAGGACACCAACAAAGCGGCGCCACAAATCGCAAAAATATTTTTACACATAGATATTTGGGACAATTATTTGAAGAAGAGTAATCAAAATTACATAAAGTGTAATATCAAAAACGCCAGACGATTTGCGAATAATGATGGATTGGCGGGAAAAATGAAAATGCCGGAACGGTTTCACGTTCCGGCAGTATATATTTGGTTGGGGCGATCAGGTCTGGCCGGATGAAGCCGCTTTTTCCCGTTGTTGGCGAGCACGCGCGGCAATCCGCGCCTGCACCGCCACCGGAATCACCCAGACCAGCATGACCAAAAAGCCGAACCGGCTGATCGTGCGGGCGATACGGAAGAACAAGTTTTCCTGGAAAAATTGTTTGGCAGCATCCGTGTTGGCCTGGATCGCGTGGGCGATGTCGCCCATCGCAAAATTGCGGGCGATCACGCATGCACCCTCGGCCGAATCCAAGGCCATGCCACAGGCACAGGCCACCTGGACTCCGAAGGCCATGCCGCCATAGGCCAAAACACCCAATGCGATGGCACCCATGCTGATGACCCCAAACGATAACGCCCCGAACGAGAACAGGCCGATGGCGATGCCTCCAAAACTGATCGGCGCGACGGCGATCCCGCCGGAGGCGAAGATCAATCCCACCGCATGGCTGCTGCCGATGGCGATCCAGGCTTTGACCGGACCGCGCAGGACGTCGAACCGGTCGCCGATCCGCACATGCAGCAACGGAAGCCCGAACAGGCTCAGCCGGCTGCGATATTCGTAAGCCGAAGGCGGAAAATTTCCGCCATGATCTCTTTTCAATGTGCCGGCCAAATACCTGCGCCGCGCCGGAAGCGACGCAAGGGCTAAAACGAGTATTGTCAGGAAATAAATGGCAATCGTTGCGTTCGCCAATAGTTCCAGGAATAACCCCCGATCGCCACGACATACCCAAAATAATGGACCGGACAGGACCAGTAAAATGGCAACGGTAATAAACAAAGAATTGAGGAAGACACTTTTGACATGGCTGCGCTCTTCATCGGTCCGGGCTTCATCCATGGCCATCCGATAATTGGAATATCCTCCAAAGATCACGAGCAAGGGGCTTAAGCAACCGACCAGCCAGCCCATCATGCCGGCCTTGGCTGCGACGCCGCCTTTGGCCGCAACCGCGCCGATCGTCGCCATCTTGGAAGAAGCGGCGAGCGCCGGGAGCGCGGACATCACGTCTTGTGTGAATACTTTGCCGGGGTTCGTGCGTTCGAGGGCGCCTTCCACGAAAGCAGCGACCTGCTCCTGCAAGAGTTTGCGCCCGCGCGAGAGGCGTTGTTTCACATTGTCTCCGGTGAGGTCCAATTGCGCAGCAACGGTCTCGATGGATTTATGCTCACGGTAGAACAGGACGAGCGGCTCACGATAGATTTCCGGAACGCGTTCGAGAGCGCGCCAGAGAATGCTCTCCTCTTCCTTGCTGATGACGTGGTCCACGGGCAACGGACCGGCCGAATGCGTCTCGGACACTTCCTCCAGGGAATCCGCCCGGTGGACCGGCTCGCGTCCTTCGCGGCGGAGGAAATTATTGATGCGATTGCGCGCGATGCCGCAGAGCCAGGCGCGAAGTTTATGGCGCTCGCGCAGTTGGCGCAGGTGTTTCCAGGCAGTGATGAAGGTCTCCTGCGCAAGGTCTTCGCTCTGGCCCAGGCTGCCGGTGGCGCTGTAGGTCAGCGAGCAGATGAGGCTTTGGTAGCGCGAAACGATTTGGCTAAAAGCGTCGCGATTGCCGGAAAGGGTTTCGCCGACCAATTCGGAATCGTCTTGCGCCGCCACTGGGATCATGCTGGTTGTCATCATAACGTCGCATGAGTAACTGAAAAGCCCGAAGAGGTGACAAAGTTTTTTAGGTAAGAGCCGGTTGTAACAAATGTGTTAAATCCGAAGACGATTGATCGGCGAGTTATTGCGGCGGAAAATTGGGCGCTCCTTGTTTATTTTTAGACAATCTTGTCACGCGAAGCCTGAAATACGAACAGCCTTGAACGCTATAATCAGTTTAGCGATATCGAGGGAGGCATTGGGGGCAGATGCTGTGCGTGAAATTGAGATTAAGATGTTCCAACAGAAATATTTCCGGCTGTTTCCATTGATTGTTCTCGTCACGGATCTTTTTGCAATGCGAGCAAATGGGGAGGTAATGCGTATGTTCATCCGCCGGAACCTTCAAGATATCGAGCAGGCGTTTCCTTTGCGCGCGGCGTTCCTCGACCTCGTGCAGCGCGTGAAGAACGGCAATGGGCAGATAATCCAACTGGCTTTTGCGCACGTAATCGGTGACGCCGCCCATGAGTTTCTCGATCTCCATCTCCCTTGATAAGGCGTTGGTAACGAAGATGAACGGCACGTCAGGACATTTATCGCGGGTGACGCTCAGGGCCGTCAGGCCGTCAAATGAAGGCAATCCGTGATCGGAGAGGATGACATCGGGCGACAGTTCCAGCCCTTGCGTGAACGCATTTCGAGTGTCTGCACGATGCATGTGAATGACCAGGCCGGCTTTTTGCAATTCCGTCTGCGCCTTCGTCACATCTGCAGGATCGTCTTCAAGATATAAAACGCGAATCTCCTTTTTCACAGGTTGTAGAGCCTAGCTGGTTTTATACCAACCGGCTTCAGCGTTAAAAAATTCAGCTATGAAGTTTGAATGGCACCACACCACTTGTAAAACTTTTTTTGGCTAATTTTTCAGAGTGAAAAACCATAGGGAGAGACGGCCCATGTCAAAGCGTCGAAGTTTTTTACACATTGGTTGGCGCGTAGGGTTATTGCTACCTTGAGCAAAATGGAAATACGTTTAACGTAAAGGGTGGAGTAAAAGAGTATGGATTTATTTGGTAAATTTTTGGAAACGATTAGCGAACTTCCGGCACAAGCGGTTTATACCGCGACGGAAAAGGAAAGGGAAATGATTGAAGAAGACATTTCTTATCACCGCTCTTTTCCGATCAGGGACACGATGTCCATCCTGGGTTTT
The DNA here is from genome assembly GCA_036502245.1 of Verrucomicrobiia bacterium. Taxonomy (GTDB): domain Bacteria; phylum Verrucomicrobiota; class Verrucomicrobiia; order Limisphaerales; family UBA11358; genus UBA11358. The sequence goes on along the minus strand of DASXYX010000065.1, from coordinate 73,756 downwards.
TGCCGTTTCGTGCATGCGGCAATGATCGGCATGGCGATGACTCCGTCCATTTTGCCGTTCGACCACGTGGAATTTTATCGCCGGATGGTGGCGCGATTGGTCGCGGCGCGGGAACTTACACCCTCCGCCTTGCAACAATTCGATTCAGTTTTCCTGCGGATCAACCGGGAAGAACAACTGCTTGCCGCATGATTTGACGGTGATAGAGCAGGGTTTTTATGAGTTTCGGCGTGTTTTAATGGCGCGAGCGACAATACCGCGCCACCTTCATTCGACTTGACCATTTGCTCATAGATTGCTTATAGTCAGGCAAGAATGAGGGGTATGAAATCAGGCAAGTTGTCTTTCTATCGTGTCTGCTGTCTGGCAGCGACATTCTTATTTCTATTGGCTTTGCCGGCCGTTGTTCAGGCGCAGTTCACGTTTACAACGAACCATGATCAAATAACCATCACGGGTTATGACTATACTTATGGGAATGTCGTGGTCGTTCCGGCCTCTACCAACGGCTATCCGGTCACCAGCCTCGGTAACAATGCTTTTTTTGAACTCGGCGTGACCAGTGTCACACTTCCGGGCAGCATTACCAACATTGGACAATCCGCGTTCTATGAGTGCCTGGATCTTACCTCCGTCAATATCCCCAATGGCGTCCTTGCCATCGGGGCGCAAGCGTTTGATAACTGCACAGCCCTGACCAGTCTCACGCTTGGCAGCGGTGTGGTCAGCATCGGAGATTATGCGTTCAACGATTGCACCGCCCTATCCAGTCTCACGGCGGGTAACAATATTGCCAGTATTGGAAACTACGCGTTCGAAGCGACTGCCTTGAAAAAGATAACCATTCCCAACGGCGTTGTGAACCTGGGGGACCAGGTTTTCTACAATTGTTCATCCCTGACCAATATCGTCATCGGAAACAACGTCACGAATATCGGTTCACTTGCGTTTTATGATTGCTCCAAACTGACCGGCGTGACTCTTCCAAATAGTGTCACCAGCATCGGCGAAGAAGCCTTCGAATACTGCTCCGATCTGACCAGTGTTGTCATCGGATATAGCGTTACGAGCATCGGGGGGAGTGCTTTCTACTTTGACAACAACCTTACCAGCATCGTCTTGCCATCCAGTCTCACCAGCGTGGGAAACAGCGCCTTTGAATGGTGCAGCGACCTGACATCCGCCTATTTCCTGGGTAATGCCCCCGCCAATGATGGCTCTGCTTTTCTCAACTCTCCAAATGTTACCGTCTATTATGTGCCCGGGACAAGCGGTTGGGGCAGCACCTATGCGAACGTGCCCACAGCGGAAGGTACAACGCCGGCATCGGATTTTCTTTGTACGACCAATAACGGCTTGATCACCATCGTGCGCTACACCGGCACCAATCTCGTCGTGATCATTCCCGGCTCGATCAATGGTTATTCTGTTTCGGCCATTGGATCGCAGGCATTTTTTGGGCCTCATACGACCAGTGTCACGATTCCCGGCAGCGTTACCAGCATCGGCGTGGAAGCCTTTTCAGATGAAACCGCCCTGGCCAGCATCACTATCCCCGACAGCGTCACCAACGTCGGAGATGAGGCCTTCGAATTTTGCTATTATCTGGCCAGCGTTTCTATCGGCAATAATGTCACTACCCTTGGAACCAATGTCTTCTATGACTGCGTAAACCTGCCCAGTGTTGCCATCCCGGCCAGTCTCACCAACATCGGGACAGGCACGTTTTCTCTCTGCACGGACCTGATGAATATCTCAGTGGCCCCGGGCAATCCCGCGTACAGCAGCACGAATGGCGTCTTATTCGACAAAGCGGAGCATACACTCCTCCTCTACCCGCTGGCTACGCCCGGCAGTGCCTACACCATTCCTGGTGGAGTCACTACTGTTGCTGGCCATGCATTTAATGGCTGCACGAACCTGAGCAATGTCACCTTTCCCGCCAGCATCACGAGCATTGGCACCTTCGCGTTCGCCTCTTGCGGCAACCTGACCAGCGTGATACTTCCCGGCAGTAGTATGAACTTCGGGGATTATGCGTTTTTTCTCTGCACGAATTTGACCTCGGTCTATTTCGCGGGCAATGGGCCGTTCGATGACGGAACAGTTTTCTTTGATGATCCGGCAACTGTCTATTATGCGGGAAATTCAACCGGTTGGGGCTTGTCTTTCGGCAGCGCGCCGGCATTGGCGGAAACATCGCCATCCAATTTTCTTTATGTGACCAATAATAATGCGATCAGCATCACTGGTTACACAGGTTCCGGCGGGCCATTGGTGATTCCTGCCCTGATCAATGGCTATGCCGTCACCAACATCGAAGCCAATGCATTTTTTGGCGCAAGCCTGACCAGTGCCATCATCCCCATCACGGTCACGAGCATCGGCGGAGGTCCTTTTGCCGATTGCGCCAGCCTTACTAATATCTCCCTGGCTATCCCGAATACGGCATTCATGATCACAAATAAGGTCCTGTTTGATATAACCCGGGATACTCTCATCCAATATCCCGATGGATTGATGGGCAGCACATATACCATCCCCAACACGGTCACCAGCATCGGCGATAGTGCGTTTGCCTATTGCTCTCATCTGACCGGCGTGACCATCCCCAACAACGTCACCAGCCTGGGGGTGGATGCGTTCTATGGCTGCACCGGCCTGACCGGCATCACGATTCCTGACAGCGTCACCAGCATCGAGGATGGCGACTTTACCGCCTGCTACGATCTGGCCAGTGTGACGATCGGCAACAACGTCACGAGCATCGGGCAGCAGGCATTCTATGACTGCGGCGGACTGACCAGCATCACGATCCCCAACAGCGTCACCAATATCGAAAATCTGGCGTTTGAATATTGCACCGGTTTGACCAATTTGACATTTGGCGATGGCATCATCAGCATCGCACCCTATGCATTCGAAAATTGCACCGGACTGGCCAGCATCACCGTCCCTGCCAATATCACCAGCGTTGGAGCCGGGGCGTTTTTGAACTGCCCGGCGCTGACGGACGCATTTTTCCAGGGTAATGTCCCGTCTGATGGGGGAAGTATTTTCTCCGGCGATCCTGCGACCGTTTATTACCTGCAAGGAACAACCGGCTGGGCGGCAACATTTGGGAGCGCGCCGACGGTGGAAGAATCATCGCCGAATGACTTCCTATACAGCACCAATGACGCTTCACTCACCATCACCGGCTACATCGGCACGAATGACGTGCTATTCCTTCCCGCCAACGTCAACGGCTATCCCGTCACGAGCATCGGGCAGTCGGCCTTTGAACGAAATTTCAATCTGACCAGCGTCACCATCCCCGATGGCGTTACTAATATCGATGTTGCTGCCTTCTATTGGTCCAGCGTCACGAACGTCACTATTCCTGATAGCGTCACGAGCATCGGGGACGATGCCTTTGGGCTCTGCTTCAGCATGCCCGGCATCACGATTCCGGGCAACGTCACGAGCATCGGCGACTACGCGTTCCAATACTCCGGCCTGACCAACATCGTGATCCCTGCCGGTGTCACCAACATCGGCCAGCAGGCGTTTGATGTCTGCAACAACCTGACGAATATCACTGTGGCCGGCGCCAACCCGGACTACAGCAGCCTGAACGGAGTTTTATTTGATAAAAACAAAGACCTTCTTATCCAATACCCGATAGGGTTGACGGACACGACGTACACCATCCCCAATAGTGTCGCCGACATCGGGATCGATGCGTTCGATAACTCCAGCAGCCTCACCAGCGTGACGATTCCCGCCAGCGTGACGAATATCAGTCCGCAGGCGTTTCAGAGTTGCATTGTCCTGGCGAGTGTCGTTATTCCAAATAGCGTGACCAGTATCGGATCCGGGGCGTTCGACGGCGCCGACCTCACCAGCGTGACGATCCCCGAAAGTGTCACCAATATCGGGGTCGAAGCGTTCGCTTATGGCGCCAACCTGACCACTGCCTATTTCATGGGAAATGAACCGGCGGGCGATAGCTCGATATTTTTGGGTGATAACGCCGGCATTGTCTATTACCGACCGGGCACGGTGGGTTGGGGCTCCACATTTGGCGGATGGCCAACGATGTCGTGGTCTCAGCAACCCGTTATTTTGGGCCATGGCAACGGTTTGGGCGCAACGCCTGGCGGCTTCAGTTTCAACATCGCGTGGAATACCAATCTGAACGTCTCAGTCGTCGTGCAGGCCTGCACTAATCTATCCAATCCCGTTTGGACGCCGGTGGCGACGAATATTCTGTTGAACGGCACAAATTATTTCAACGATCCTGGTTTAACGAATCATCCGCGGCGGTTTTATCGGATCAGTTCGCAGTAATGGGTGGAGTTTCCTGTGTTAGCCGCAGAGCGGCGACAGACAATAGCCCACAGCGCAAGCTGTGGGAAACCGCATCCCAAAAAACGTTCAAGCCCCGGCAGGGGCGACAGATTGATAGATCTGTAAATTTTTTTGATACGCTGGAAATCAACCGAACCAAATTCAGCGTGCTCTTTCGCGCCATCCGGCGCTTGATTACGTTTACGTTCATTCTCCCACGGTTATCACCGTGGGCTACTACCGCGCGCTGCTTCGCAGCTTCCAAGCCCGTAGGGCTGGCATCTTTGTAGAATCAATTTTTGGAAAATTGTGAAGCTCCGTAGGAGCGACATCATCCGAACATGCCGCCCTGACGGGGCTAAATTTTTATCGTGACGTTTCTCCCAATAAATGTCCGTTCGCATGCGAATTCAAATTCGCGCTCGCGCTAATTCCAAGCCCGTAGGGCTGGCATCTTTGTAGAAATGATTTTAAAAAAGGACAAAGCTCCGTAGGAGCGGCATCTAAATATGCCGCCCCTGACGGGGCTAAATTTTTTATCGTGACGTTTCTATAAACATGCCGCGCCTACACGCTGGGCACTATGGAAAGGCGTAGCGAACAACGCCCGAGGTCACACCATTGGTGGCCTGGATGAGAGCTTGAGCCAATCCGGCAGATGTCGTTTGGGCCACACTTCCATCGGTAAGACCGATATTGCCAGAACCATTGTGCATGTCAGAACCCCAATGAACCGAGTTGGTTAAATTAAACACAGTTAGCCCATTTGGTAAACGAGTCCCGCCGACAACATTGCGATCGCCAAAAATAACCATCCCCGGATATGCCTCGGTCGCATCAACGCACAGGAAATAACTGATGTTCGTATTGCGAAGAGAGGACCAGTCATTGGCCCAATGTCGTACATCGGCAGGGCAGATTAGGCAACGTATTTCCTCCAACTGGTTGGATGCAACCTGGAAATACCGAAACATCTCGTCATTATTAGTGTATATAAATCCGCCATCCTGATTGGTCAAAACAGCCATTGGAAATTGATCATTATGATCTCCTTCCCAAATCTTATAACCTGAAAAATCCAACTTCAAATTACTGACGCAGGTAATTCGTTGCGCCTTCCTTTTGGCAGATTGTAAGGCCGGTAAAAGCATGGCAATAAGGACGAACCCGACAAACAAAATAACCACGACAACTTCAAGCAAGGTCATTGCAGAGTGTCGTTTGTTTGATATTTGTAGTCTCATAATTCACTTTCGCTGATAGAAGTGCATTAAGCATCGCTTGTGCCAGTGTTATTTTGTTCAAGATTCCTTAATTTCTGAAATCTGGCCCGAGATTTTGCGTGAAAATCACGCTTCTTTGAAAATTTTCACGCGTTGATATTTGTAACCGCCATTTCGGCAAACGAATTGTGTTTGCCCCCGATTGCCAATTCCAAGCCCATAGGGCTGGCATGTTTATAGTATTCATTTTGAAAAGGGTGAAGCTCCGTAGGAGCGGCATCATCCGAACATGCCGCCTCTGACGGGGCTAATTCTTTTATCGTGGCGTTTCTACAAAGATGCCGCGCCTACGGCGCTAAGCGCCATGCATCATTCCACCGACAGCAGTTCTTTGGCTGCGTCGTAATCTTTGGGAGAAACCTGGACGCGCACATATCCAAAGGCACTTTGGTCGAACGCGCCCATGACCTGCATCACTGAGGCATCGGGAATGAACACTTCGATGCCCGCTGATTGCAACCTGCTTGCCAGAAAATCTGCTTCGAACAAGTTTTGACATCTGGTCAGCGTGACGAAGTCCAATCCCGGTTGCTGCTCCGGTGCGGAGGCTTGGGCCGGCCTGTCCAGTGGGGTATGGTCTGCGGCACAAATCGTCGTATCATCGGGATATTCCGCGCCGCAATAAGGACAGGTTTTCATAGCCGTATTTGATGGTCACGCATACGCTGCTACCGAACCCGGATTTGGGCAAGTGAATTCTATTTGGGACTTTGGCGAAAATTTTAAGCCCGTAGGGCTGGCATCTTTGTAGAATTGATTTTCAAAGAGAACAAAGCTCCGTAGGAGCGGCATCATCCGAACATGCCGCCCCTGACGGGGCTAATTCTTTTATCGTGGCGTTTCTACAAAGATGCCGCGCCTACGGCGCTAAAGATGTAGCCCCGAAGAACATCAACTAAAAAAATACGTGTCCGTGGAATCCGGTTTGTACTCCGGAGAAACACCGGGCAACGGATCGGACGACGGCGTCTGCATGTCTTTCCAGAAATCTTCGTCGTCGATGATCACTTCGATCCGCACGGCCCAATGGTTGTTGTCCATCGGCGAGACGAGGGAGAATCGTCCGGCGAATTGATTACATTTGAAGATGATTGAACACGGCCAATGGAGCAGCACTTCTTTCTTCGAAATGCCGTCCCAGGTCGTCGCGCGCTTGCTCGCGCCCTGTCCGTAGCCAAATTTCAAGAGGCGGACCTCCGCGGTTCCGTTTGGGGTGATGACCGGAAAACGGAGGCCGGGCTTGATGTCTTTTGCCGGTGGCATTTCCACGGGCGCTTTGTAACAAAACGGCCAACGACTTCAAAGCGAATTTCACAAGTTATGATTTAGTTAGAGGCAAAGGCTTAGCCCTCCCTCACCCAAACCCTCTCCCCACGGAGAGGGCTTTCACCAAATCAGCCCTTTGAGATATGAAAGCCTGAATCAGTCGGAAAGGCTTCTCGCGAATAGAGAAATGTTCACGTGCTGTTCCTTCTCCTGGAGGAGAAGGTCAGGATGAGGACGAGTTAAACCTCCCGCCTTCGGCGGCTAGAATCATTTTCCCTCATCCAGCCAGGGCAGGATCACGGGAACGAGTTCAGGGAAATAATATGTCAGCCCTTCATGCGTGGCGCCGGGAACGACAAACATCTCGCTGCCGGGCGAGGCCAGGGAATAATCCGCCGCAACATCGTTCGTGGGCGCGATTGTGTCCTCGCTGCCGGCGATGAATAACGCTTTGACCGGTGCGCGCCGGAGCACAGTGGTCATGTCCAGTTCATCCGATGAAACGTGGAGGACCGACGGCAATTTGTTCACGCCTGACCGGATAATGAAGAGTGGGAACCATCCCGCATACTGGCGACTGATGCTCAGGATGGAATTGGACAGGCTTGCATAGGGCGCAATGGCCACGACCGATTGCACGCGCGGATCGACGCCGCGCCAGCGCAATGCCAGCGCCGCGCCGTAAGACTCCCCTACTACGTCCACGGGCGGGAGCATTTGTTTGTCCTGCGCGAGCAAGTCTAATAACTGGCTCATGTCATTCGTTTCCACGAGGCCGAAGTAGATTTGCTTTCCCGTGGATTTGCCGTGGCCGCGCAAATCAATGAGCACGCAACGCCAGCCGTCCTGCGCCAGTTCCAGCGCCCAGGGCAACATGGAGAATTGCGCCAAACCATAACCGTGCAAGAGCAGAACGGTGCCGCGCGGCGTGGCCGTCCAGGAATTCGTCGGCGCGGGGATCGTGGCCCTGAATCTAAAAGCATACTCCTTGCGTTGACGCGTCAGCCAATTGGTCTGCGTCACTTTCAAACCGTAATCCGCGGGATCGATGATGCGATAGCACAGTCGCGCCGATGGCGGGCCGACGTCAACGTGGTGCGCCGGAAAATTGGTGAGGAGTTTCGGGCTGAACGCCAGTGTCACCGGCGCGCGCGGCGCGAGCCATGTGGGGTACCGGTTCGGCGAGCGCACGAGGGAATGGGCGACGAACGTCCCACAACCGGTGATGTTCAAGGCCACTACGAATACAAATAAAATGCGAACGGCCCTCATGCGTTCACGGGCTGGCGGTCTTGGCCACTTTTGGCGTATCCAACAGCAAAACCAACTGGCTGTGCCAGGTATCTCCTGCCCACCGGGCCAGCGTCTTGCGGTCGTCAGCCGACAACCTGGACTGGGGATGAAAATCCATATAGCCGTCCGGCGGCATCGTTTTTTCGGTGACGGCCTCGCTGATCGCACCCAGGTTCGCGATCGCGTAAGAAGGACGATAAAGCGTCCATTCGGAAAAATTCATCGATCGCCGCGCGTCCTCAACATTATTCGCCAGCCACCATGAGACCGGCGCGATGCGTCCAATCATAGGCCAGCGCGTCGCATCGGAATGACAGTCCATGCAACTACGATCCAAAATGGCCGCCACACGCGGCGGGAGTTGCAATTGGCTTTGCATGGTGTGCGAGGGATCAACCAGCGGATTGGTCTGGGGCGGCCGATAAAATTGGATGGCCACAAAAATGACGACCACCCCGATCAGAAAATATTTCCGCCTTTTGGACATGAGTATGAGTTGATTCGCCGGGACAGGATAGCAACTGCGATGCCACAAAGGCTATGGAATAGAATTGGTTTGGGAAAGGGTCGCGCGGGAATTTGTCGGCGCAGTTTCCTGTAGAAAATCATCGAGGATGGCCAAATAACTATCAACCTCGCCGGTATCGTTGGGACCCAAATCCTTTTTCAACGAACGCAATTCGTCGGCCTCGGACTGGGCCTGTTGGCGCAGGCTGGTCATATCGATCTGGCCGGTGCTCAGGCCATTGAGCATATCGTTGAATTTTTTGACGGCATCCGGGCTGGCCGAGCCGAGGATTTGCGATTGCACCTGCTGGACCAAATTCGAATCGCTTTGCAATCCACGAAGCATCGCAGCCATGTCCGTGTTCGTGTCCGATACAGAAGGAGCGGGCGTAGTGGTGATCGAACCAGGAGTAACACCGGTGGTGGCTGCGCCAAAATTGATACTGGAAATTTTCGCGCGCGGCAGCACGACAGTGCCGAGGTTGCTATTCTGCAACGTCACCGCATTGGTATTGGCCGAAAGTACCGAACCGTTTAACACGTCGCCGTTCAGCATGACGACCTGATCGGCGCATACCGGCCCAGCCCAATACAGGGCAAATAGGAATGTCGTGGATGCCAACCGGATGAATCTCATTGCCGAACGGTAATCCATGTGGGAAGCGAACGCAATGTGGCGGGGAAAGGTTTGGAAGTGGTGGCAGGACCCGGAATCGAACCGGGGACACAAGGATTTTCAGTCCTCTGCTCTACCAACTGAGCTATCCTGCCAACACAAGCGAATATTCAATCATTGTTGCGCTAAAATGGCAAGATTATTTGGAAACGAAGAGACAGTCGCTGAGATAGAAACCGCGTCAGCGCGAGACAGGCTCGAATGGCCGGGTGTGATGAATCTCTTTGCGCGAGACGGGGCGAATTTGAGAATCGGAAACTTTCGTAACAGCGACAGTAGCGCCATCAAAAGTTGTGAATTCGACCATGAAACTTTTTCCACTATTATAAACGTGGACAACTGCACCCACATCGCCTGCCGCCAAGCCGTGTTCCGGCAAGTCGGCAGTCAAGGCCACGCAATCCAGTTCAGCAATCATACTTCCTATCTATTTACTGATGCCGCGCTCGCTGGAGCGCACAAATTCCGCCAATTGCATGATTTCCGGCAACGGCGGCAATTTTTTTTCCACCTTGGTGATGGCGTTGGAGATGGTGAGGCCTTCGCGGAACAAAATCTTATAGGCGGAGCGCAGCGCGCTTTGCGCGGCATCGGAAACGCCATTGCGCTCCATGCCGGTCTTATTGATGGTGCGGGTCTCAGCGGGATTGCCATCAGCCATCATGAACGGCGGCACGTCCTGCACCACTTTGGAGCAGCCGCCGACCATCGCCATTTTTCCGATACGGCAAAACTGATGCACCGCCGCCAATCCGCCGATGACCGCGTGGTCCTCGACAGTGACATGGCCCGCCAGGGTGGCGACGTTGGACATGATGATCCGGCTGCCGAGCACGCAATTGTGCGCGATATGGCAATAGGCCAGAATGGTGTTATGCGAACCAACGCGCGTGATCTCGCCGTCGCTGGTGGCGCTATGGATGGTGACGTATTCGCGGAAGGTGTTGCCATCGCCAATCTCGGTGCGGGTGATGCCGCCTTTCCATTTCAGGTCCTGCGTCTTCAACCCGATGCTCGCGAACGGAAAAATTTCGTTCCCCTTCCCCAGTTTCGTATAACCATCAATGACCACGTGCGAATGGAGTTTGCATTTCTCGCCCAGCACGACGTGCTCGCCGATGACGCAATACGGCCCGATCTCGCAATGCGCGCCGATCTTCGCTTTGGGATGGATGATAGCCGAGGGATGGGTCATGGAATTACACGGATTCCGACCGGAGCATGAAGGTGACTTCGGCTTCACTGACGACTTCGCCGCCGACCCGGCAGGTTCCCTGCGCTTTACAAATCTTACCGCGCGTTTTCTTCAATTCCACCTGCACCACGAGCACATCACCGGGCAGGACGGGCTTGCGCCATTTCACATCTTCGGCAGCCATGAAATAGGCGAGTTGGCGGCCGGTCTCGGCGTGTTTCATCATCAACAATCCCGCGGCCTGGGCCATAGCCTCCAGTTGCAGGACGCCGGGCATGATGGGGTGGCCGGGAAAATGGCCCTGGAAATAGGGCTCGTTGATGGTGACATTTTTGACAGCTTCAATGCACGTGTCTTCGAGCTTTGTGATGTAATCGATCATGAGCATGGGATAGCGATGCGGGAGAAGCTCCATGATCTGCTCGACGTCCATGAGATATTTCTCCGGCGGAGCAAGTTTGGTTTCTTTTTTGGTCTCCACACTGCCGTTGGTGGGCGGCGGGCCAAAGGTCTGCGCCGCGCGCAACGGCTTGTTCATCTGCGCCACGAGCAGGCGCACAAATTCGCAATTGGCCGCGTGGCTCGGCTTGACGGCGATGAGATGGCCCTGGATGGGCCGGCCCAGCAACGAGAAATCTCCGACGATATCGAGCATCTTGTGGCGGACAAATTCTTCCGGGTAGCGGAGCGGCTCGGTCGTGAGTACGGCGTCGTCGCGGATGACGATGGCGTTCTCCAGGCTCCCGCCCTTGATGAGACTGTGCTTGAAAAGATACTCAATCTCTTCGTAAAAACCGAACGTGCGCGCGTGTGAGAGTTCCTTCTCCCATTTCGCCGGGTTGACGTCGGTGCTGTAAAACTGCGTGAACCGCCCGCGTTTATCCGCGCTGGTACAGGTGATCTTCAAATCGTCCGCCGGAAACAACGTCATGAGCGTTTCACCGGACTTCAATTCGATCGGCTCGGAAGGTTTGAACGGCTCGAATTTTTCCGGCTGCGCCACAATGCCGGCGGCGCGGATGATTTTGCAAAATTCACGCGAACTGCCGTCGGCGATGGGCGGCTCATTGGCATCCAATTCCACGATGGCGTTGTGCACACCGAGACCGGCCAGCGCGGCGAGGACGTGCTCGACGGTCTGGACTTTGACATTGCCCTTGGAAAGAGTCGTCGAGCGGTTGGTCTCGGAGACGTTTTCCACGCGGGCTTCTATCTCCGGTTTGCCGTCCAGGTCCACGCGACGGAAGCGCACGCCGGAATTGGCCGGCGCGGGCAACAGGGTCATGTTCACGCGGTTGCCGCTATGCAGGCCGATGCCCGAAAAACTGGCGGGACGCTCGATAGTCTGTTGGTTGAGCACGCCAGATTAGACAAAAACTAGCCGCTGATGGCAAGTGAAGTCATTTTGAAAGCATACGTCAAACACGCATTCGCGGCAGGTTATTCGCCGTAAAATCCGCGGTGAATTTCTTCGCGCAATCGTTTTTTCTCAGTCGGGTCTTTGGAATCGACCATACGTTGGGCCAGTTTTTAAAGCGGCAGAAGACAGCCGCACTCCAGGACGCAAGCGACTGCGATGGCCGTCGATAATTTTGCGCCAGCTTTTGGAGTGCGCCAGCCCTCTGGCGCTTTTGAAAACAACATACCCAAACTAAAATATGCTTAAGCAATCGTTATGCCTTCATCCAAGTACACATCCTGGATGAGATTTAACAACTTCACGCCCTCCTTCATCGGGCGTTGGAACGCTTTGCGCCCCGAGATCAGGCCGGTGCCGCCGGCGCGTTTGTTGATGACGGCGGTCCTCACGGCATCGGCAAAATCGTTCTTGCCGGATTCGCCGCCGGAATTGATGAGTCCCGCGCGGCCCATATAACAATTCACTACCTGATAGCGGCACAGATCGATCGGATGGTCCGTCGTCAACTCCGTGTACACGAGTTCGCTGGTCTTGCCGAAATTTTTCAACGACTTGTAACCGCCGTTGTTCGTCGCCTGTTTCTGCTTGATGATGTCGGCCTCGATGGTGACGCCGAGGTGATTTGCCTGGCCGGTGAGGTCCGCGGAGTTGTGATAATCTTTATCCGACTTGAACGCCGGGTTGCGCAGGTAGCACCAGAGCACGGTGGCCATGCCGAGTTGGTGCGCGCGCTGAAAGGCTTTGCTCGTCTCGATGATCTGATGATGGCTTTCCTCGGAGCCGAAATAGATCGTCGCGCCGACGGCGACTGCGCCCATGTTCCACGCCTGCTCGACCTGCGCGAAATAAATCTGGTCGAAACTGTTCGGATAACTGAGCAGTTCGTTGTGATTCAGTTTCACCAGGAAAGGAATCTTGTGGGCATACTGGCGCGCCACCGCGCCAAGCACGCCGAGCGTGGAGGCCACGGCATTGCAGCCGCCTTCGATGGCCAGCTTGACGATGTTCGCGGGATCGAAATACTCCGGGTTGGGCGCAAAGCTTGCGCCCGCGGAATGTTCAATGCCCTGGTCCACGGGCAGGATGGAAACGTAACCCGTGCCGGCGAGGCGACCGTGATTGAAGATCATCTCCAGACTGCGGAGCGTTTGTAGATTGCGATCTGTCGCCGCATAGACGCGGCCCACAAAATCCGATCCCGGCAGGTGCAGTTTGTCTTTGGCGACCGTTTTGCATTTGTGCCCGAGGAGGCTTTTGGCGTTCTCACCCAATAATTTAACAATCTCTTTATTCATAGCTTTGCTCGTTGTCGATTGCTACAGACATTAAATCAAACTCCACAACCTGCAAGCTTTGATAGCCTTGTTTACTTTTTACATTCTAATGGTTGATTTTATGCGTCAATGGCGCGAGGGTATGAGTGTAAACGAGGTGACATTTATGAAAAAAATATGTCTGTGGATCGCCATGGCAGCGTTTGCAGCTTCGTCTCTGACTGGCTGTAATACCAATAACGGTGATACCGTAAATAATCCCCCGCCCCATCCCGCAAACGCGCAGCCAGGCGGCATGCCAACGAGTCCGGCCAGCCCTTCGCCGAATGGCGCACCGGTGCCGTAACGAAATAGATTGTCGCGCCACCCTATTGAGTAGCAGCCGCTTTGGCTTCCAACGCGGGTGAATTGCGGATCTCCAGGCCGGTGACGTTATTAAATTTTGCCGGAGTCACCCCATCGGCCACTTGCGGCCTGAAATTGTCGATCTGCAATCCGTTCACATCCGAGCAGATCATCGCCGAACGCAAATCGTTCGTCTTAAAACTCGTCGAGATATTTGCCAGTTCCAGGTCCTTGACGTGGCGCGCAAAGACTCCGTACGCGGGCAGGATGCCGAGGCGGGACGGTTCGGGATAGATTATGCCCAATTCCTTGATCTGCCGGGCGGCGTCCTTGGCCGTGCCGCCGCCGTTGCTGATGAGTTGAACATTTTCGATCCGCACGCCTTCCACCGGCACATCCGGCATGCCCATGATCTGGATGCCACTCATCGCTCCCACGCCATCAGCGACGACGTTGGAGATCAAAATATTCCTGGCGTGGCTGCTCGTGGTGAGATTCGGCGTCCGATTGCGTTTGCCGGTGGTGATGTAAATCGCATAATCAACCACGTTCCGCATGGTGAGGTTGTTGACAACAATGTCTTCCAGCGTGGCGCCATCCACTTCTTCCAGCGCAAATCCGCGGCAATCATCAAACGTGCAATTCTCGACCGCGCAATTGCGAAAACCGCAACTGGCCTCGGTGCCAAATTTGATGCGCCCCGTCCCCCCGCGTGTTGGAATCATTCTGCCATCGATCAACGTCCCTTCCTTAAAGCCCGACACCTCGCAATTCGCTATCGTCAAGTTCTCGGTGACGAACGGGTAGCCCAGCGCGTAGCTTGCCTTGGGACAGATACCGTCGTCGCGTGGTGAATTGACCCGGCAATCGGACACCGTCGTGTTCTTGCAACAATCGATGTCCATGCCGTCGCGGTCGGTATCGATCGTCACGTCGTCAATAGTCGTGTTATTGCAACCGGTCACGATGATGGCAAAGTGCCCGCCGTGATAGATGGTGATGTCGCGGATCACGACATTCCTGCAAAGCTTCAGCGCGATGGATTTATTGCCGAGATGCTGCGGCCAGTGATTGGTCGAGCTTGTGGCGGTATCCACCTTATCGATCTTGTCCGCGGCGCCATCCATCCGGTTTTCGATGCCGTCCGAATAAACCAACCCGCCGCCATTGATCGTTCCGTGGCCGGTGATAAACACATTCGTCAGGTTCTCGCCCCAGATGAGGCTGTTGTGGAAATAAGTATGACCGCCGTCCTGGTATTGAGGACTGGAAATGTCCTCTTCCGCGTCGTACGCCCTCAGACTCTGCGGAGCGCCCAAAATCGTCGCGCCAGTATCAATGACCAGATTGATATCGTTCGTCAGATGGATGGACCCGCACAAATAAGTCCCTGCGGGCAGAAGCACCGTCCCGCCTCCGTGGGCCGAAGCTTTAAGAATGGCCCTGTTGATGGCCGGGCTGTCGAGATGTTTTCCATCACCGCGCGCGCCGAAATGGCGGACGTCGTAGATGTTATTGATGGGCGCGGCGTGAAGAGCGACGGCAACAACGAAGCAAAAAATTAAAATAAAATTTCTTTTCATGGACGGGGATACAACATCAGTTTTCACCGATGGTTTGCAAGCACAATGTCGTCTTTTAATCTGCAATTTCTGGTGATAGATTTGCATAAAAATGGCCAGCATGTATATAGTCCGTTTGTATGATGCCAATGACTTTGAGCCGCATCGCTTTGTTCACTCAAACCGTCCGTCATTGAACCCGACTGAAGGCTTCGACACTGGGAACATGTTGGCAGGCGCCCGCTTGACTGGAGTATTCTCCATGCCATTTAGAGCATTGTCCATTGCCTAACTCGTAGGATTTTTGATTATCTCGTATCAGCAAAATGGTGATGCCATGTCGTCAAAAATACCCTTTGAAATCCATTTTTTGCCCACTAAATCCAGCGCATGATGTAGTTTGTCCTGGTGACATGAATCTTTGATGGGTGTGGAATTACATTTTAACGGACGGCGCGCGGAGGTCGCGCCCGGCTCGTCGCTGTTCGATTACGCCGAAACTCTCGGCATCAATGTCCCGACGTCCTGCCGCAAGAACGGCAAATGCAAGGAATGCGTCGTGGAAGTGACCGGCGGCATGGAATGCCTCTCCAAACTCTCCGAACCCGAACAGCACCTGCACGATAATTTCCGGCTCTCCTGCTGTTGCAATCTCATCGCGAATTCCGGCACGGTGCATTGCCATACGATGCGCCGCGGCGAAATGCGCATCGAGCGGCACGCCTTCCAGTTGCCGACTGGGACCGGAAAATGGGAACTGGACCCCGCCGTCACGCGCGATGGCGACCGCATCCTGCTCGATGGCGAAGAGATCGCGCGCTCGACCGCGCCCATCCACGGCCTGGCGATGGATTTGGGGACAACGACCATCGTGGTGCGCCTTCTGAATCTCGAGACCGGCGAGATCATCGCTGATTCGTCCTTCGAAAATCCGCAGCGCTTCGGCGGATCGGACGTGATGTCGCGCATCCATTTTGATACGAACGACAAGACCCGGTTGTTGCAACGCACCTTTGTCGGTTATCTCTCACGCGCGATCGAAGAATTTCCGGTGGACCCGCAGACTATCTATGAAATGGTCGTCGCGGGCAATTCGACCATGCGCGACATTTTCTTCCGGCAAAATGTTTATAGCATCGGCCAAAGCCCGTATCGCTCCATCACTGAATTGGAGATGGAAGAGGGCAAACGCACCACGACGAGCCTGTCTGAGACCGCCAAAAAATTGCTGCTGCCCATCCACCCCAAGGCGCGCGTGTACGGCCTGCCCATCATCAGCGGCCACGTAGGCGCGGACGCGGCGGCGTGCATGTTGGGCGTGAACCTCGCGAATGAAGACCGCGTGGTCTGCATCATGGACATCGGCACCAATACCGAACTGATTTTGGGGAACAAAAACAAGATCCTCGCCGCGTCCTGCCCTGCCGGACCGGCATTTGAGGGCGGCAAAATTTCGTGCGGCATGCCCGGCCTGCCGGGCGCCATCGAGAAAGTCACCATCAATGACGACGGCTCGGTGCGCGCCACAGTCATTGGCGATCAACCGGCGGAAGGCATCTGCGGTTCCGGTCTCGTGGATCTGATGAGTGAATTGCTGCGCACCGGCCGCATGAATCATCTCGGCCGGTTTGAGCACGGCGAAGAGCGATTCAACCTGGATGTGGAAAGCGATGCGCCAATCTATTTCACCGAGAGCGACATCAACGAATTGGCGCAGGCCAAGGGCGCGAACGTGGCCGGATTGCAGGTCATCTTCCATGATTACGGACTGCGCTTCGAGGACCTGGACGTATTCTATCTCGCGGGCGGTTTTGGCCGGCACCTGAACGTGGAGGCATCGAAACGTATCGGCCTTATACCGAATGTGAACGAGTCGAAAATTTTGCAGATCGGCAACGCCGCGGTCGAAGGCGCATGCATCGCTCTGCTCTCGCGCAAGAAACGGCTGGAACTGGAGAGTCTCGTCAGGCGCGTCACCCATTGCCGATTGGAAGCGCACACGAACTTTTTCAATTATTTCGTCGAAGGCTGCCAGTTCAACCCCGTGGAATCCACGCCCGCGCTGGAAACCGCCCATTAAGATGTTCGAAATATCAAAAAATCCGCCGAAAAGATTGAGCCGCGAGCCGGTGCAGTTCCTTCTACAACTTTTGCAGAACAAGAAACCGATACGGCTTTCGAGTGTGAAGATCATCCGCTGTTTATCCCCTCTCCGCTCCCAATCTGATGGGAGGGGAGAAGGTCAGGGAGAGGTGAGGGTTCTGGGAGAACTCCACACTTCCAAAATTGGTTGCACATTGGGTCGTGAAGCGTTCTATGGAAAGGTGCGTCCGCCCGCTTCCTCCCTCTCCCCTCAACGGGGAGAGGGATTGAGGGTGAGGGGTGAGAAAATAGCCAGGTTGTCGAATTTACAATGACAAAACTAAGTGACCATGAAACAGAGAGCTTGACCGTCCTGATCGCTGCCATCCGATATGCTCGATTTTTTTGAAACCAATCCGCCGGTGAACGTCGAGGCCACCGAATACAAGCGGTTGCTCGGCTATCCCGCGCGCCACGTGCTCGAGGGACGCCCGCGCGAACTGGCCGAGGCTGCGCAGCAATGGTATGCGCAAAATGGCAAACCCTGGTTCTACGCACACCAATTCGACAAGCTCGGCCTCGCCAACAACAAAGTGCGCATCGGTGGCGTGGAATTTTCCTCGAAACAACTCTTCGACCTGTTCGCCGAAGCGCGGGTGGAGAGCGCGGTCGTGCTGGCCGTGAGCGCGGGTCCCGAGTGCGAGGACAATGCGTGGGAACTCTGGCAGCAGTCGAAGCCGGACGAATATTTTTTCATGGAGATCTTCGGCTCGGCGGTCGTGGAGCATCTCGTCACCGTCGCCAGCGGGCGCATCTGTGGCTGGGCCGACCAGCAACGGATGATGGCCCTGCCCCATTACAGCCCCGGTTATTCCGGCTGGGACGTCGCCGACCAGAACAAACTCTGGGACCTTGTTCGCCAAAGCGGTTCGACCAGTTTTAATAGCCGGTTGAACGTCCTCGATACGGGAATGCTCGATCCCAAAAAATCGTTACTCGCCGTCTTTGGCCTCACGCGGCATCTCGACAAGGCGCGAAAGCTCGCGCGGCTCATCCCGTGCGAGAACTGTTCACTGTCCCGTTGCCAATATCGTCGTGGCCCCTACAAACATGCCCTCGCGCAGATCGAAGACGTCCAGCAATTGCAAAGCAACGACGCCATCAATGACATGATCCCGATACGCTCAGTCCTGAATCACAACGCCAAGTATTCCGTCAATGCCCGTGCGCTGCAAAAATGGTCGCAGGAACGGTTGCACCTGAAATTTCTCCATGACGGCTCCGTAGAAGCGCATTTCCGCTACGACGGCAGCACCTGTACGAATATGGGCCGGCCGCTCCAGTTCGATTATCGCGTCCGGCTCAGTGCCGCGCAGAGCCAGTACACCATTTTGGAAGCCGCTTGCGCACCATCGCCACAGGACACCGGCTGCGAATATCAATGCGAATACATCAATAACGCCGAGGCGCTCATGCGCAGTATCTCCACCGAAAAGCCGCTCCTGGGCAAACCGCTCAACGACATCCTCGCCTGGCGACGAGAGTATAATCCATCCAGTTGTTATTGCGATGTGACGCGCCGCGAGCATAAATGGGGGTTGGCGTACGAAGTCATCCATTTCGCGCTCGTCCAGCATGAAAAAGAAACCGCGGGCGCGCAACTGATGACGAATTAAGCCCTTCTCGGAGGGCGAAGCTCTGCGACGCCCTGATTTGATTATGACGAGACTATGTGACAAAGAATTAGGGAGCACGACCGTCCCGGCCGCTACCATTGGCGTCTCGCCGATGGTTTCTGGAGTATTTGAAACAAGCTTTCGGGTCGGCGGGACGCCAACCCGTGCGTTGGTTGGCCTTAACTCAAAAACATATCCGGCGCAGCCGCTGAATCAGAACCTCGTAGAGGTGACAGATAGTAGCCCAGGGCAAGCGAATCTGAGAGCGCAGCCCTGGGTATTGACGCCCCAACGATAGCCGCTATATGCGGAGCCGCGCGAAGCGCGAGTCTCGCATGCGGCACAATAATATTTCATTATGACCAAACTTTGTGATGTTAACAAAACGGCGAAAGAAAAACTGCCGCCCACGTTTGCGGAGAAATCCGGCATCGGCTCGCATTACGTGGACGCGTTCATCAAACCGATGAACACCAAGCTGCCCGACGGCACCCGCGTGGGTTGCAAACGTCGCGGCCTGAAAGTCACTCTCACCGTGGGCACCAAAAAGGGCGAAGGCATCATGCGCCGGTTGCAGATCAGCAAAGACCCCATCATCATGCTCCAGGCCGCCCTCCAGGAAGCCGCCAAAGCCGCCGGAGTACAGTTGCAAGTCACCGAGAGCGAAATTCTCGTGGCGCCATAACCTTATTTCGGAGGGACGAGTTACACGAGTCCCCATTTTGCAACCGCTAATCTACGCAAACAAACGCTAATAGGCGACACAATTCGAGGGCTCATTCTTAAACGCGCCAGCGTCGTGGAGTGCGGCAGCCCTCTGCCGCTTTCCTGTTCTGTGAAGGGGCCAATCCCGGAAATATTCGAATTTGTTTCCGGGCAACATTACACCCCTCATTTTCCATGCTTAAATCACCTCGTGCGAAATGCGCTGACATATTTTTGTAGGAGCCGAGGTAACGAGGCTCTGACTTCCTATGACTGTGGACAGGAGCCTGCGGACTCTGGACTGGTATATGAAAATGAGAAAACGAACCCAAGCTTTTTGCCCTAATTTTTGCGTTCAATCCGCTGATAATCAATTCCTTATGAAGTCAGCACTCGTAAAATCACTTTGTCAAAACGAACCCAAGACAGGGCGAAAGGAAGAAGTCAGAATGAAGAATGAAGAATCAAAGCATATTTTCGGCGAGACGCCTGTTCCACCAACAATTAGTGTGAATTCGCGTAAAACTCTGCGTCTTTGCGCCTTTGCGTTAAAAATGGCGAGTCCGACCGAATCAAACTAAATCCGACCGAATCAAACTAAATCCGACTAAATCAAAGTGAATCAAACTAAATCAAACCACCAAAAATTTCGGGGTTCCTTTGCGTCTTTGCGTTAAAAAATCAGCCCTTCGCGGCAGGCCAACGATTAGCGTTCATTTGTGTGGATTAGCGGTTCAAATTAGCTCCGCTTCCATAACAGCCTTGACAGAAAGGGCGCATAGGCATAAACCAGCGAATACCGTGAACAAAATAAAGCCAAAGGCTTTAGTTCCTGCTCCAGTTCGAGTAGCAGGTCCCGTAAAACCTGAACCAATAAAGGTCCAGCCCGTTATCAAACCTCCCCTATTCACGTTTTCGAAGAAACGCACCATCTTGATCCTTGAGGATGACGACGACCGGGTCCGGGCGTTCGAGAAAGCCGTCGGCGCTCTTGGTTCGCAGTTCAAATTATTCTTGTGGCGGGACGCGCCCACAATGAAATCCAAATGCGCCGATTTATTTACAGATGCATGCCTGATTTCTCTCGACCACGATTTGGCGCCGTTGAACAGCCGGTCACCGGACCCCGGCACCGGGCTTGAGGTGGCGGAATTCTTATGCCGGCACAAACCGGTTTGCCCGGTCATTTTGCACACCAGCAACCATGAACGGCGCTGGTCCATGCACAACGAATTCCGGTTCGCCGGTTGGAACGTCGAGATTGTCCCGCCGATCGGCGGCGATTGGATCCAGCATTCATGGTTATCGGCAGCGAGAACATTGATTGGATTGCAGATATGAAACCGCTAATCAACGCGAATGATGCTAATCGACAGCAATTTTAAGCTCCAACCGACCAACTTCCAATCACCAGAGAAGCTTCAAATTCCAATAACCATTGGTCCTTGTTACTTGATGATTCTCTGGATGTTGGATGTTGCCTATTGGATGTTATAAACCCGTCACATCTGGATTTTCACCGGATTCAAGGACGCTGTCATCGAAAACAACCCACTTGGGTTTGCGGAGATTTGAAATAGTTTCGAGGGGCGAATGACGGGTCAAAATAAATCGGCTGAGGTAGCCGGGTTTGAGCTGGCCGAACTTTTCGGCGAAGCCGAGGCGGCTGGAACTTGCGCCAGTGGCGGCCTTGATGACGGCCAAAGGGGTCAGTCCCGCTTGTTGCATGAGTTCGAGTTCGTACAGGAAGCCGAGGCCTTGCGCCACGCCGTAAGAACCGGCGTCACTCCCGGCAATAATGCGAACGCCCATCCGATGCGCTTTCACCAGGCTGGCGGCATGTTGGTCGAGGATCTTTTTCAGATTACCGACGACCTCCGCATCCCAGCCCATGATGTCGGCATGGTCCACCTGTTCCTGCACGGGCGCGAAGGTCGGCACCCAGGCGATCTGGCGGTCGCGCATCCGGCTGAGCTGGTCGTCGCGCACAAAAAAGCCGTGCTCCACGGAATCGACCCCGCTCTCGATAACCCGCTCAATGCCGGTATCGCCCGAAGCGTGGGCGAAGGTCTGTTTGCCGAGGACGTTGGCGGCGGCAACGAGTTCGCGCAGTTCCTCAACGGTCATCTGGGGTTCAGTGGTGACGGCGCCTTTTTTGAAATTGATGATGCCCGTGGGGATGAGCTTGATGCGGTACGCCCCGGCCTGCACACGGGCTTCAACGCATTGTTTGAGCGTGGCAAAATCTTCGAGCGCCCCGGCCATGAAACTACCGTATCGGCCCCGATGATGGATGGCCGCGCCGGGACTGTCCAGGTAGGGCATGAACAAGCTTTCAGGGCGTCGCGGAGCTCCGCCCTCCGAATTGTAGATTTTGGCGATGGCGAGGCCAACGCCGTCTTTATCGCCCGCATCGCGCACGGCGATAACGCCGAGGCGCACGAGTTTTTCGAGGCGCGGTTTGGCAAGGGCGAGGAGTTGTTCCGGTGTTTGCTTGAGATAAGCGGCGCGTTTATCCGCGTTCAGTTCGCCGCCTTCGAGGAAGAGATGGGCGTGGGCTTCGATCAAGCCCGGAAGCAGCGTAAAATCAGGCAGGTCGAGATCAGGCTTTTGTTGGCTGGGAGCCATAACATCGGCAGGCGGAGAATCAGTGCCGACATAGCGGATGCCTTTCCGGTCATAGACGATATGCGCATTGCGCAACGGTTCGCTGGAAACACCATCCAGCAATGTGCCGACGCGAAGCCAGATGATGCGATTGGCGGTTGCTGGGGGAATGGAGATGTTGGAAGAGTCCATAGTCAGGAGAAAGGAAGAAGGCAGAGTGAAGAAGGAAGAATGAGGAATACAGAAGTTTTCGGCGAGGCGCCAAAAGCCGAACGTCGGCATCGCAATGCACGCGAGGTGCGCGCGCTCCCCAAAACAAAATGATGTGGCCATTCGCGAAGCGTATGGAGTGCGGCGTCTTTAGCGCCGCTTTTGGCATACGCAAGAAAAGCGTCGATGAATCGGCGCAGTCCAAACGCTCCGCGCAATTCGGCAACAATCGGCAATCCGTGTTTATCCGTGTTCATTCGTGGTTAAAATTAAATCTCCGCGACCTGAGCTTCGGCGCAGATGGCCATGATGGCTTCGGCCTGGCGGAAGCCGGAAGTCTCACTCGTTTCACCCTCCGCCGCCCTGCCCTGTTCCAACGCGTGGCGGAGTTTGGCCACCATGGGGTGATCGGCAGGCAACGGCCCGGGAGCTTTTTCGGGATTCGCCAGCGCGAAATCAAGCCCGGTTTCCATGCCGAGGGTGAGATAGGCGTTCTCCAACTCTTCCCGCACACCTTTAGGTGTGCCCCAGGCAAAATTGGAAAGGCCGACAACCATGTGCACGCCTTTCAGATCGGGATCGGCGCGGATGAGTTTCATGGCGTCGAGACCGATGTTCACGAGGCCGTAGGTGTCCGCGCCAACGGGCGCAAGCCCGGGATCGATGATGATCTGGTCGGTGGTGCGACCAGCCTTCGTGACGAGCAGTTCAACAAAATGTTTGGCGGCGCGATAGGCGTCGTGGGGATCAAGGCATTGCGAGGAGCCGTCGGCAGCGAATTGTTCGGACGCCATGACGATGGCCATAGTGTCGTAATGTTTGACCAGTTCGATCATCTCATCGAGATGCTGGCGCGAGGCGGCGAGGGAATTGAGGATGGGCCGACCGCTTTTTTTGCGGTCATAATGTTTGAGCGCGACCTTGTGATATTCCACGGACGGATTGTCAAAGCTGATGGGCGTGCTGGTGGCCTCCTGGACGGCAGGGACAAGGTCGGGCAGAAAGGCGAGCATCTCGGACATTTTCACCTGGATGCGTTGGGTGCCGTCGATGTTCAAGGTCAGATGACTGACGCCGAGGTCCGACTGGATCTTCGCGAGGTGTTGATAGTCTGTGAGACTGCGCGTGGAAAAGGCGTTGCGCGCGCGCGCGTAGGAGTTGTTGATCAACTCGCCGATGATGTTCAGTTTTTTGGTCATGGTCTGATGGTCAAAGTCAATTCGCTGCCCTGGCTGTTTTCTCACCCCTCACCCTCAATCCCTCTCCCCGTTAAGGGGAGAGGGAGGAAGGTGCCGGATGCACCTTTCATAAATGATTCACGATGCTCCTGCTTCCGTCTTTTGCTTCGGTTCTTCGCGCGACAAGGAAGAAGGAACTGTGCCAGGTACATTCCCAAGTGCTGGATCAGGGCGTCGCAGAGCTTCGCCCTCCGAAAGAGGTGCAGGCGAGACGACTGCGCTACGTTTTGCGGCGTGATCGCGACCGAGCCAGTTGTTGGCCCAGGCGGAGGTGCCGCGCAGCGCCTGGTTCTGGACGACGGGCGCGTGTGCCAGCAAGCCCTGCTCCTGGCCGCCGGCCTTGAGCCGTTCGTAGGCGCGAAGCCAGATGCAATCGCCGAAACCATCCACTTCGCAGCGGCCTTCGCGGGTGCCGCCGCAGGGGCCATTGCGCTGGTTCTTGGCGCACTGCGATTCGGGGCAGAGGAAAGCTATGTCCGGCAGTGAACAATCGCCGCAGTCCTTGCAATGGAACAAAAATGTTTTGCTGGCCAGTTCCAATGCGCGCAACGGCTTCGGCCCCTGCATCGGATCACTGGCGCCTGCGCAGATCTTCGCGCCCCATTTTGCGAACGCCGTGCCGGGCGCAAAGATATTATCGTGCGTCCATTTGGAGATATGGTAGCTGAAAGTCAGCGGCTTGTGTTCAGCGGGCGCGACGGTATCGCGCTTCGACGAATCAGCGAGGCCGGTGGCGGGATTCTCCGCGTAGTAATAAAATTCGCCGGGGCGTCCGAATCTGATTTCGCGCGCGAACTGTTTCCAATCGTCCGGCGCAAAGGTTTTCGCGATCTGCAAAATTTTCTGGATGGCGCCGAAATCATGGACACCGCCGAGGTACACGCCGCGATAGCCGAGACCGCGATAGACGGCGATCTGTTTGGCGGCGAACTCGATAAAGAATGCCTTGCCGCCGTCGGGCGATTGCGCCTGACGCTGGCAGAGTTCGAAGAGTTCCCGGCTGACGATAACGCCGGGAATCCTGCCCTCGTGAAAAATCTGCGAGACGCGTCCGCCCAAGAGATAGACGTTGCCGATGAGCGGCGTTGGCGCCATGCCCTGCCGGTCCATGTACTGGCGCAGCTCGGAGATCTTGCGCGAATCGAAACCGATCTGGTTGATGATGAATTGCGCGCCGCACTCGATCTTTTTGACGAGCTTGGCATATTGCGGCATCACTTCGCCCTCGCGCAATTTGAAATTCGTCGTGACGGCGCCGATGCAGAACTGCGTTTTTTGGAGTTGCTGCGCCTTGCCCTTGCCCGCTGCCGTTTTGGGATCGAAGCCGAGGTTCATCTTGTTGAGCATCGAGATGAGGCCCACGGAATCGATGTCGAACACGGGTTTGGCGAGGCCTTCGTTGCCGGTGACGGGATAATCGCCGGTCATGGCGAGGATGTTGTGGAAACCCTCGCTGTTCAGGAGCCAGGCTTCGCTCTCGAGGCCGTTGCGATTGAGATCTTTGCAGGTGAGATGGATGACGACTTCCTTGCCCGCGTAAAGGATGGGCCGTCCGAGAGCGAGCGGCGCGAGTTGGGGATTGCCGCCGGCGTTGTCGGTGATGGAGATCCAATCGATGCCTGGACTGGCGACGAGGTCGTTGGCGAAGGTGCGGGCTTTGATGGCGTTGCCTTCGGCCATCGAACCGCGCACGGAGACGAGTTCAGTCCCAACCAGGAAACGGGTGGACTGAAAAAGTTTCTCGCGCAGGGTCTGCATCGATCATGGCGATCAGGGGAACTTGGCTTCCAACTCTTTTTTGACGGCTTCCGCCACGTCATCCGGTGCGCCGGGCCGTTCGGTGGCATCGCTCCAGCGCAGATGCGCCGTGTAGGTGTCCTCCTGGATCAGCCCCTGCCGTTGCGCGGAGGCATCGATGCGGTCGGCAAAACGCCGGGGCAGGTCGAGCTTAACCTCGTCAAAATCGTCCCAGGCTTTGATCTGCGAGGGGATGTCCTGCCAATACAGGATCTGGAAGCGGGAGCGGCCGTTGTCGCCGTTGGAACCATTTGTGGTACGCGATTTTTCGCGCTCGGCCTTGACCTCTTCGATGGTCTCGATCTTGGATCTGGCTTTGGGCGGCGGACCTTTGCCGACGAGGTAGAGAAACAGATCCACCGCGTTGGACGCGTCGGAGCCATAACCATCCGCGCCGATCTCGTCGGCAAACATCTGGCTGATGGGCGCGCCGCCAATGGCAAATTTCTGGGGCAGGCCGCGCTCTTTGTAGCCATCAATGACCGTTTTCATGTAGGTCATAGTGGTGGTGAGCAACGCGCTCATGCCGATGATATGCGGCTTGAATTGTTCGGTGGCGGCGAGAAATTTCTCGATGCTCTGGTCCACGCCAATGTCATGGACTTCAAAACCCGCGCCCTCGGCCATCATGCAGACGAGATTTTTACCGATGTCATGGAGGTCGCCGCGAACAGTGCCCATGACCAGGATACCCGCGGGTTCCACGCCGGAATCTTTTGCCGCAAGCAACGGTTTGAGGACGGCCATGCCCGCTTTCATCGCGCGCGCGGCGATGAGTACTTCGGGTACGTAGAGGATATTGTATTTGAAATCTTCGCCGACGACGCTCATGCCCGCGATGAGGCCCTCGGTCAGCACTTCCTGCACGGGGCGGCCTTCGGCGAGGGCGGCTTTGGTCATCTCCTCGACTTCCTTGGCCTTGCCTTCGTAAAGGCACTGGTTCATGAACGCGTAATCAGGCATGGACCAGTTTCTGTCCGTTGAATTCAGCCAGCGCGGCGAGCATCGCCTCGATGTTTTGTTTGGGCATGCCGGGGCTGGTGCCGCCGCCGACGGAAAGGATCATACCACGGTCGCCGCCCTTTTCGAGAACCTCGAGCGTCGCTTCGCGGACTTCTTCGGGAGTGCCGCGCACTCCGACTTCGAGCGGATTCACATTTCCCATGAGGCACATGCGGTCGCCGACGCGTTCTTTGACTTCGGCGATGTCAGTCTGCTTGCCCCAGTTCAGGACGTTAAAACCGGCATCGGGCAAATGGTCGAGGCACGCCTGCACCTCGGCATCGTTGTGATAGAGCTTCACCCAGTCTTTGGGGAAGGCATCGCAAATGCGCTTGAGATAGGGATGGCAGAACTCTTTGTAATGCTCTTCGTTCACGAAGCCGACAATGTCATCCAAAATAAAAATGCCTTCGACGGTATCGCCGATGGCTTTTTGCTGGGCCTTGAGCCAGTCAATGATGAGACGGGTGGAGAGGTCGAGGAGTTTGTGTGCCCACTCGGGTTTTTCGACGAGGTCGATCATCAGGTCGGTGGTGCCGCGGACGAAACCGGCGGTACACATGGGTCCGCGCGAAGTGACGAACGGCAGGACTTCACCGAGATCAAGAATGCGCTGGCGGTGCATGCGCATGCGGTGAAGGGTCATAGCCATGAACGCGTCGTTCTCGACTTCGTATTCGGGAAATTTTTCGATGTCCTCGATGTGAAAGAGCGTGTGGTATTCGCTGGGGGTGTTGTCGTGCCAGAATTTGATCTTGGAGCCGAGGGCGGAAGGTTCCGCCGCCATGCCGTATTCCATCCACCAGGAGGGCACCATGATGATGTCGCGAAACTCTTCGTTGATGCGTTTGTTGGACTCAAACCACAATTCCGGGTCCAGATAATAATCCATGTGTTTTATGCCCAGATGGCCGGGAATCCACGGGCTATCAACAATCAATGCCATCGGGATCTGGTCCAACTTTTCCAGCCGCGCGGCTTTTTTAAATATGTCCCACTGCTCAGGTCTCATGTTTTTCGCTTTAAATTCGAAGATTTCCAGATGATGCAACGGTCACCAACTCACACAAAATTGCCGCCGGAATTTCATCTCAATCTGTTCCTTTGACAATACGTTAAACCCTAATACTGTCAATGGTTTTTCGCATTTTGGCATCATAGGAAAGTCCATGCCATTTTGAGATATTCTATATACAAATTTTTGCGTCATTGACTCCAGCGCGCAGCTTTTTTAACTTCTTCCAGCAAAGACCAGCAGCTTTGCCCCGAATATCCATTCGGGGATTTTTGTTGTCTGTCGCTGAATCGCTGGGGCAAAACAAACATATCCGCGATTCAAATTTTAACAATTCAACGGCTAATAGAACATGGCAAACACGATTCTGGTCGGCGCCCAATGGGGCGATGAAGGCAAAGGAAAAATCATCGACGTGCTCACCGAAAAGGCGGACGTGGTGGTCCGCTACGCCGGCGGCAACAACGCCGGGCACACGGTCTTTATCGGCAAAGACAAATACGTCCTGCACCTGGTGCCGTCGGGGATCCTGCGCAAAAATAAATTGTGCGTCATCGGCAACGGCGTCGTGGTGGATCCACTGGGATTGGTCGAGGAGATCGTGGGCCTCAAAAAACTCGGCGTGAAGATCGATCCCAAAAATTTCATATTGAGCGAGACCGCGCATATTGTCCTGCCGTATCACCGCGAACTCGACGCGCAACGCGAGGTGCTCAAAGGCAAAAACAAGATCGGCACCACCAAACGCGGCATCGGCCCCGCCTACGGCGACAAAGCGGCCCGCGTGGGACTGCGCGTGAATGATCTCGTTGACGAAGCGCGGCTCAAAGAAAAACTTTCGCTCCGCATCAAGGAGAACAACGCCGTACTGAAATCGCTCGGCGCAAAACCATTGTCATTCGACAAAGTGTTCGCCGATTACAAGAAGGCCGGAAAGTTTTTGAAGCCATTTGTCACCAATACAGTCGTATTGCTGCACGACAAGATGCGCGCGCAGGCTGATGTTTTGTTCGAGGGCGCACAGGGGACATTCCTCGACATCGATCACGGCACGTATCCGTATGTGACTTCTTCGAACACGACGGCCGGCGGCGCCTGCACCGGTTCGGGCGTACCGCCGCATCGCATGGACCGCGTGGTTGGTGTGATGAAGGCTTACACTACCCGCGTGGGCGAAGGACCGTTGCCGACTGAAAACCAGCAAATCTCCAACTTGTTGCACGGCATGGGACGGGAGTTTGGCGCGACGACGGGGCGCGCGCGCCGTTGCGGATGGTTTGATTCGGTGGCCACACGCCATGCGACGATGGTCAATGGCATCGATGATCTAGCTGTCACGAACCTAGATGGTTTGGACACAGTGGAGACGATCCAAGTATGCATCGCGTATCGCCACGGCAGGAAGCAGTACGATTATGTGCCGAACGACGCAAAGATATTGGCCGAGTGCCAGCCGGTCTATGTGGAATTTGAAGGATGGCGCACACCGACGGACAAGGCAAAGTCGTGGAAACAGTTGCCGGCGAAAGCGCGGGCGTATCTCAAGGCCATCGCAGAATTGAGCAATGCAAAATTGTATATCGCATCAGTGGGGCCGGCGCGGGAGCAGACGATATTTGTGTGAGGCATGAAATTGCCGAACGTTGAGCTGGCCATAGTACCAGAGCGAAAGGTTAAGCTCTATTTGCTCAACCCGTCGCATCCAGTGGGTGGAAGCAAGGCATTGTTTTTTCTTCAATTCGGTTTTACAACGACTGAATGGCTGCAATTGGCGAACGGACTTCTACAGCTGGCGCGCGAAAATGAAGTTGTTGAAACTGAAATGACAAAGCATGGCAGGCGATACGTTGTGGAAGAGCGGCTAAATGCGCCCGACGGCACAAGCTTGAAAATACGAACCGCATGGTATATTGATGTTGCGGGTGCGCCGCCTCGCTTTGTAACGGCACATCCATTGCCAAAATGAACAATACAATCAATGAACTCGACGTCGTGGCATTGACACGTGACCTGCCTGAACACGGGCTGGTGCGCGGAGATGTAGGCACGGCTGTGCTCGTTCATGGCAACGGCGCGGCCTTTGAAGTTGAATTTGTTGGCTACGACGGCCATACCGTCGCGTTGCTAACGCTCGAATGTGACCAGGTACGCCCGCTCGATACGCACGACATCCCGCACGCGCGTGAGTTGCAGGTTAATCTCCATTAGTAATAGCTAGAGTTTTTTCTCAGGAGTTTTGCCACACACCCCGCGATAAAGCGCCTCATAGCGCGGCACGATGACTTCTGCGGAAAAGCGTTCGTGCGCCAGGCGTTTGGCCGCCTGGCCCATCGCAAGACGACGTTCAGGATGACGGATCAAATCTTCGACCGCTGAAGCAAGGTCAGCGGGGTTGTCGGAGGGAACGAGAATTCCCGAAACATTGTTTTCAACTACTTCCGGAATTCCGCCGACCTGACGGGCAACACTCGGAAAACCAAAGAACATTCCTTCAAGAATACTGAGGCCGAAGCTCTCGCTGTCGGATGGGAACAGGCCAATGTCCGCGATCTGGAGATAGTCCTCAATCTCGTTGACCGACTCGCGCACGATGATTTGGTCCTCAATGCCCAATCGGCGGACTTCGTCGCGGAACGGGGCAAAATCGGCGCCGGCCAGGATGAGGAGTTTGAAGGCGTGGCTAGGACGGAGCCGAACGGCGGTCGCAAGCAACAAGTCGATCCGCTTCGGGGCGCGAAGATTCGAGGAATGCAGAATGACCAATTCATCCCGCAGGCCAAGCTCGCACCGGACTTCCTCACGCGAACGCCGGGGAGAACGGGGCATAAAGAAATTATGAATGGTTTCAATCGCTCCATTGAAACCGAGCACACGACGCGTTTCATCTTTCAGGAAATCGGAAACGGTTGTGACGGCATCGGAGCATGAAAGCGCATGACGGATGGCCGGTCCGTATCCGGCGTCGTGTCCCAGCAAGGTAGTGTCGGTGCCATGCAAAGTAGTGACGATGCGCGGCTGTAATTCGGGCGGCAGCATGGACCTGGCGAGAACCGCCGCGGTGGCGTGCGGCACGGCGTAATGCACGTGGAGAATATCCAGATGATGTTCACGGCTGATCTCGGCCATGCGCACCGAAAGCGGCAGCGTGTAGTCGGGATACTTGAACAACTGATATTCATTGATGGCCACCGGATGAAAATGCAGGCCCGGGACATTGGACGGCAACCGGAATGGCCGTTCGTAACTGAAGAAATGAACCTCATTTCCCCGCTTAACCAGTTCCTCGCCCAGAGCCGTGGCCAAAATGCCGCTGCCACCGACGGAGGGATAACAGGCGATGCCGATTTTCATTCAAACAATATGTTGTTTAACCACGGATGGACACAGATAAACACGGATTTTAGCCGCGAGAGAACACAAAGAACGCAAAAGAATCTTTAACAGAAGAATACATATGCCGGTTGCTTGCAGGCTTTGGTCTTTTGTATCTGTGTCCATCTGTGTTTATCCGTGGTTTCAGTTTCTAATTAAAATCGCCGGGCGGCGCGACCGGTCGAGGACAGGGAATCGAATACGAGCGGGTCGTTGGGAAACAAGGCAATGGCATGGGTAACACTGGCTCGCAATCCGCGAAGGCGGGCGCGGGTGATCTGCAAATCTATATAATTCCGCGCGGAGACTTGCGAGGCGTGGGCTTGCATGGCAGCGGTCCAGGCCTTGATGACGGAAGGCGCGGAGACATCGATCAGCACCGGCGTGATGTCGGTCGGCTCGGCTTCGGGCGTAACGGCGTAATAAAATAATTGGTCAACGGCGTGACGCGGGAGGCGGCGAAGTTCTTTGATGCCGCCGTAGCGCGCGAGGCGGCAGGCGTCCCGCACTAATCGGCCCAATCGCCAATGATCGGGGTGCTGGTTTTCGGCAAGGCTGGGCGCGAGGACTACGGCGGGCTTTCTCTGTCGGATGATTTTCGCCAGTTTGATGGCATAAGCCGCACGAACTTCAAAATGAGCGTCGCCACCCAGATCAATAAATTCAACGTCCGCTCCGAGGATGGCCGCCGATTTTTTTGCTTCGACTATCCGTTGCGCCGGTTTCCCGTGGGATGCGGATTCACCGCGCGAGCAGATCACGAAATGAATTTTGCGACCGGCCTGTGCTTCAAGGGCGATGACGCCGCCGCAACCGAATTCAATGTCATCGGGATGCGCGCCAAAGGCGAGCAATGGCGGGCGCTTAAGAGTTGGTTTCGACATAGGCTTCATCGTGTCGGTCAATGGCATCGCGTTCGATAAAAGTGATTTCGGGCGCGTCTTCGAGGCGAAGATATGCCTTTTCCCCTGCCCCGGCAACGTAATGCGTGCAATGCACGACCGATTGCATCCATTTCAGGCGGGTATCGCGTGTGGGGCTAATCTGTTCACGGGTGAATTTGGATAATGGCACCGTGATGAACGCGTCTCCGCCTTCATGCAGGGTCAAGGCTCCGTCGGCATAACGGGCGCGAACGACTTCACCCTCGTGCGGCACGTCCACAAAATATTCCGCCACTTCGCATGCGGTGCGGCGAACCGCCGGGTCACTGGAGCGCACCACGCGGATGCCGTCGAGCAAGCCCATTGTCCGGTACATCTCCAGACAAAAGTCGGCCGCATTGACAGCAATGATCTTTTTGAAAACCCCGATGAGCGAGCCGTCCACGTAATTGGGCAATTGGAGTGCCGTCTTATCATGCCAACCCGGGGGGATGCGTTTGAGGTATTGAGGTGAAAATTTTCGCTGGAGGCGGTTGGCAAACTCAAAGTTAAGATGGGCCGGCTCGTTGGTTTTACGATGGCGCACTGTCATGCGAGTTTCGCGCGGGTCGTGGTCGCTGTCGTGGCAAAAGAAAACGATCTGGCCGCCAAGTTCTTTTTGCAATCGCCGGGCAGCGCAAATCTTAGCGACCAGGAACCGTTTCGGGAAAAACCCGCACGGTTGCTGGCCGAAGCAAATGACAGGCGCGGAACTCATGTTTTGTTTAGGATTGCAGACGATAGCATCATGTCAATTCGCGTCACGATCTGGAACACCAGCCTTCGCCAAGGCTACGGCCGGCAGGG
The DNA here is from genome assembly GCA_036502245.1 of Verrucomicrobiia bacterium. Lineage (GTDB taxonomy): Bacteria > Verrucomicrobiota > Verrucomicrobiia > Limisphaerales > UBA11358 > UBA11358. Next base: position 41,169 of record DASXYX010000065.1, on the reverse strand, counting down.
AAGGAAACAGAGATAACAGAGATGAAACCACGGATGGACACGGATAAACACGGATGTTGATACAAAAGAGAACAAAGGGAACAAAGAGCGCCGGGCAAGTTGCCCGACGCAACGGGCTGGTAGTCCGTTCCACCCGGAACAGGAAGGAAAATTTGGTGGTTTGATTTGGTTTGATTCACTTTGATTTGGTCGGATTTGGTTTGATTTAGTCGCCATTTTTTAACGCAAAGACGCAAAGGCACGAAGGCGCAAAGACAAACCGCTAATCCACGCGAATAAACGCTAATTATTGCCAATAACTGGCCTTTTTCTTCATTCTTCACTCCAACTTCTTCCTTTCCCCGAATTTGGCTTCGTTTTTGCAATTCATTTTGAGCAAAAAAATGTGGCAAACTTCTGCTGATGAAGTGTTTGTGTTCAAAGTCAATTTGGCTTCGTTTTCTCATTTTTGGTATACAGGTGAGGAGTTGTTAACCACGAAATATCCGAAACGCACAAAACGCCCGATTTTAACGCATCCGCCGTCGCCCGGAAGCTATGACGGGACAAGAATGTGCAAAGGCGCAGAGTTTTACGTGAATTACGCGAAACCACGCGAATTATTGCCAAAAACTGACTTTTTTCATTCTGCATTCTGACTTCTTCCTTTCGCCCTGTCTTGGGTTCGTTTTGAAAAAGTGATTTTATGAGTCGTGATTTCATAAAGGCTTGTTTATCAGCAGATTGAACGCAAAAATGAGGGCAAAAAGCTTGGCTTCGTTTTCTCATTTTCATATACCAGTCCGTGATCCGATCTCTTGAAACTGGTTTGACCTGGTCGGATTGACTCGGATTGGGTACGATCAGGTTGGATTGACCTGGATTGACCCCGACTCGTAAATCGAAAATCGGCATTCGTAAATTCCATACGCCCACTTCTCATGGGACCATTTAAGCATGGATGGGAGAAACCGTAATGTTGCCCGGAAACAAATTCGAGTTGCAGATTTAAGTCAGGACTGACCTCTTCCCCTTCCGGACAATGAAATCAAAAAACTATGGCCGCAGATGGGATGCGCGCTTTCGCGCGACTTTGCAGATGGCGGCTGTCGTTTGGGATTGGATACCCCGGGTAGCGCTTCCACCTTCGCTAAGAGCTATGGTGGACAGGCGCAGACTCGCTCACCCGGGGCTATTTTCATTCGGCCCCTACCGGGGCCTTCAGAATGCCACGCTTCGCGTGGGAAAATAAACAAATCAGGGCGTCGCAGAGCTTCGCCCTCCGAGAAAAGTGCAGGCGGGACGCCTCGCCCTACCACACAACCTTATTTCGATTCGGTCTGGGGTTGGGAGCCAAGCGCGGCCTGAATCATCAAGCTTAGCAGCACACAGGCTGCGCAGCCGATGAAATTATACCAAAGGTAGCTGATGCTGAGTGAAAAATAGAGAACGAAGACCAGCGTTTGCGCCACGAGCGCTGCCCAAAAGATCGCCGTGCCGCGAACCTGTTTCAGGAAAAACGCCACCAAAAAGAGCGCCAGCATCACGCCATAAAAAACTGAGCCAACGATGTTGACGGCTTGAATGAGGTTCTCGACGAGGTTCGCAAACAGTGCGAATGCAAGCGCGACGAGTCCCCAGAACAGAGTGAACCATTTGGAGGCGGCGACGTAGTGAGCATCAGTGGCTTCGCGTTTGAAGAGGTGACGGTAAAAATCGATCGTGGTGGTTGAACCGAGCGCGTTCAATTCGGCGGCTTTGGATTGCAGTGCGGCGGCGAAAAACGCTGCTATCAACAGCCCAATCAGGCCGTGCGGCAAATGATTGAGAATGAAAGTGACAAAGACGTAATCGGAGTCGTTACTTTTCACGCCGGGGTCTTCGGCCTGCATAATGGTTGTAGCATTGGTACGAATAGAATCGATACGGTCCAATGAGGCCACGGCTTGCGCCTGCGCAGTTGCGGCGGCGGTTTGATTGCCGGCATGGCGGGCATCAAGCCATTGATGGATATCCTGTTCTTTTCGCGCATAGGCGGCGGTAAATTGTTGTTGGATGGCCTGGAGTTTTCCATCGGGGTCATGCTGCACGGCATCGTGCCAGGCGGCCTGGTTGAAGAACACGGGTGGTTGTTCAAACTGATAAAAGACAAACAACATGACCCCCAACATCAGGATGAAAAACTGCATGGGAATCTTGAGCACGGCATTGAACATCAGTCCCAGGCGGCTTTCACGCACGGATGAGCCGGAGAGATAGCGTTGCACGACCGATTGGTCGCAACCGAAGTAGGACAGTGAGAGAAAAAACCCGCCGAGCACACCGGTCCAGAAGGTATAGCGGCGGGTGGGATCGAGCGAGAAGCTGACCGCGTTCAGTTTGTGAAAGCCGCCCGCCACGGCAAAGGCATCGCTGAAACTGACGGGCATTTTCACCAGCAGGATGGCAAACGCGGCGACCATACTGACAAAGATGATGGCCATCTGATATTTCTGGGTGAGGGTCACCGCCCGGCTTCCACCGCTGACGGTGTAAATGATCACGAGCAACCCGCTAAAGATGATGGTGAGGTCCAGCCGCCAGCCGAACACGGTGGAAAGAATGATCGCCGGCGCGTAGATGGTGATGCCCGCAGCCATGCCGCGCTGGATGAGGAACAGGGCCGCGCCAAGCAGGCGGGTTTTGGAATCGAAACGGCGGCCTAAATATTCATAGGCCGTAAAAACATTCAGTCGCTGAAAAATCGGAATAAAAACGGCGGCGACCAGGATCAAGGCGAGCGGCATACCGAAATAATTCTGCACGAAATCGAGTCCGCTCTCGTACCCCTGCCCCGGCGTGGAAATGAAGGTGATAGCGCTGGCCTGGGTTGCCGCCACAGAAATGCCGATGGTCAGCCATCCGGTTGTTTTATCGCCCCGAAGGTAGTGATGCAGGTCGCGATGGTTACGCGAATACCAGATGCCATAGGCCGCGATGGCCAGGAGGCTGCCGAAGAGGACGACGAAATCGAGGAGATTCATAAAGCAAAAGAGGAAACCGGCGGGAACATCCAACATTCAATGAAATGACGAGAAGTAAACCTGTCCAAACTCTCGCCCCTCAGACGCGAAAACATTTTTTTGAGGGCATCGAATAGTCGCAAATCGGATTTGAAAGAAAGAACGTTATTAAAGCCCGCCCTCATCCTGGCGTTGACTCTCTCGCTCCCGCTCGCTCGGCCCCTAGGGCTTCCGGCTTCGCCGGACTCTTTTCGCCGTTTCCCAAACGGCTCAAATCTCCCCGGGGAGAAGGAAAAGCAAGAGGTTATTCCCGGATTGAAGGCGAGCCTTTCCGATCGACTCAGCCAGCCGCAGTTCAGGGGTTCAAGGCGTGAATAGTTTTGGGAATTCTTTCCATGAATCCGTGGGAGCATCCAACCCCGAAAGCTTTCGGGGCAGGCATTCAATGCCCAATCACCGCGGGAGCGGGACAGGCATCCAATGAAATGACGGGGAGAGAGCTTGCCTGAAGTCTCACCCCTCATCCTAACCTTCTCCCCGTTAAGGGGAGAAGGAACAGGGTGCGGACAGGTCTTCACACTTGAAAGCTTTACCAACTTCATCAGGTTCAAGGATTCAATGTGCGAAGTGTTCGGTTTTGAGGTCAACGAATAGAGGGAGATTGGATTTGAAATTGAGGACATTTTTAGAGCTCGCCCTCATCCTGGCCTTCTCCCCAGGGAGAAGGAACGACGCGAGGACATTTTAGGATTAGAGGAGCAACATTCCGACTGACTCAGCCAGCCGCAGTTAAGGGGTTCAAAGCACGAATTTTTATGAATTTTGTGTTTCATCGGAAATATGGATTTCAGGATGAATAGATATTCGTCAGCGCCAACAGCAACAATACCCATAAGGCGAAACAGCTGAAAACAAACAGATACACACCGCGCCAGGTTTTGAAGAAAGGCAAACCGATCAGTTCCTCGCCCTGACCTGTCATTGGATTAAGGGTTTGAGAGCAATCCTGCTTTGAGGCCGGAGGATCATCGGGGTTTGGATTTGAAATTGAGGACATTTTTAAAGCTCGCCCTCATCCTGACGTTGACTCTCTGGCTCCCGCTCGTTCGGCCTTAGGGCTTCCGGTTTCACCGGACTCTTTTCGGCGTTTCCCAAACGGCTCAAATCTCCCCCGGGAGAAGGAACAGCACGAGGACATTTTTGGATTGGCGGGGCCACTTTCCGACTGACTCAGCCAACCGCATTCGAGGCGCGAATAATTTTGGGAACTTTTTCCATGAACCCTCACCTCTCCCTGACCCTCTCCCCTCCCATCGGAATGGGAGCGGAGAGGGAACAACCATCGAATCATCTTCATTCTTGAAACCCCTGCCGGCTTCTTCAGGCTCAAGGGCTCAACATGCGAATTCTTCGAAGAATTCTCAATCGATGGCGTTTCCTCAGAGTTCATTTGCCGAGGGAAATCAGATTGGCAAAAAGCCGATACGCGCCAGGCACGCCCGCGGGCAACTGCCGGAAGAAATCCAACCCGGTATAGACGAAATATCCTTTGCCGTATTGCGCAACAAGCAGGCTGCCCTTGAGCGGAGCCTCGCCGACATCGTTGCAGGCAAGAATCGGAGTGAAGTGATCGTCCCATTGGGATGGGAAGTAAATGCCGCGCTCCTGGACCCAACTTTCGAAATCCGCGCTGGTGATCTTGTTCGGCACGTTGAGCGCCGGATGATCGGGCGCGAGGAACGTCATCGGCGCATTCGGGTCCGTGACGCGGTCGCTGGAAAGCTCCAGGCTGTATGGCGTGAACTGGTCGGTCTTCAAGTCGCCGCCGGGCCGGTTGTATTGCTCAATAACGTTGCCGCCATCCTGCACAAACGCGAAGAGCGCCGGCAAATGCGGCACCAGGTCCGTGCGAACGTTGAAGGCGCGAATGCCGATGACCACCGCGTCGAATTTTTTCAGATTTTCCGACGTAAGGTCGGCACCGGTCAGGAGGGTGACGTTGTAGCCCATGTCCTGGAGGCATTGCGCCACACTGTCCCCTGCTCCGGGAAGATAGCCGAGGTTATGACCACGAGTCGCCATATCCAGACAAACGGCCTTGAGTCGCGCCGGAGGTTGCAATAACAGGATTGGAATATGCGGATAATCAATCACGACGCGCTCGTTGTCGTAGGTCTTGCCGTCAATCTGAACTTCCGCAGTGAGATTCGTGACGGACGGCTGCGCCGGGGCAATGATGGAAAACGTGAACGCACTCCCCGCTCCAACAGATTTGAAATGGAACGATTGTTCTGAGGGCGAGACGGTCCAGCCTGCCGGGGCGTCCAGCCGCAATGTGCCGGTGACATCAGAGCGCGCTGACGTGACAGTCACCACGACATCATTGCTGGCGCCCGGCGCGAACAACCGCACATCCGAGGACAGCGCGATCGACACGGGCGAAATGACATCGAGACGACGCGTGTCACCGGACGCTCGCGCGGCGATGGTCTGCACGGGTTGATCTGGGATGACAAGCGTCTGCCCGCCGACTTCAAAAACTTGTTCGATGGGAAAGACTGGAGGATTTTCGGGCCGCCCAATCAAAGATGGATCATCCACGACGAACATGCCGGGAGGATGAACTTCGCGCAGCCAATACGGCTGGCTCAACGGCGCATCGGCGGGAAATATCTTAGTGGAAACACAGGATGCCGGTTGATTCGTGGAAAGTTTGGTGTTGATGGCGAATTCAGCTTTTATGGCCGGATAGCGCGCGGCCATCCATCGCACGGGAACGACGTCTGATCGCAAGCTCACGCTCAGGCGCATTTTCAGCGGCTCACCCGGCACGACTTCCGCGTTCGGAACGGTCGTTTGCACGGTCAGGCCGAGACATTCCTGGATGATATGATCCAACAATGTGCGCTTTTCGTTCACTACCGGATCATCTGAAGCCAGTGGCGCCAGTGTTTTCTTGATCGCAAGCAGCGCGAGCACACTGGCAGCGGGATTATTGGTATCGAATTGGTCGATGACCTTTCCGATCTGCGTGGCAATATCAGCACCGCCGGACACGCGGGACCAGTCCGTATCCACGCCATCCATCACATCATTAGTTGCGGGATCGCCTGCCAAAAGTTCGAACCGTTCGTAACGCGGTCCGCTGCTGCCGCGATAACCATTAAAATTGCCGAGGCCCTGGGTTTTGTGCATCGAACGGCTGCGCGCGGCAATCGCCGCATACGGCTGGCTGGACAGTGGGTCAATGCCGCCGATATTCATCCTGACCAGTTGGCTGCCGTTGGTCTCGCTGGTTTGAAATCCGCCGACGTTCCAAAAAATCCGCTTCGGTTGCCACGGCGCCAGGCCCTCGCGAAGCTGTTCGGGAAAGGCATTCGGGTCTCCGGCAACTTTAAAGGCATCCAGCGCCAGCATCGCCGAGGCGGTGTGATGGCCGTGTGTGCCACCGGGAATCAGCGAAAACCGCGTCATCACCACGTCGGGCCGGAACTCACGGATGACGCGCACGGTATCGGCCAGCACCTCCTGCTGGTCCCAGATCTTCAATGTCTGGCGGTAATCTTTGGAAAAGCCGAAATCGACCGCGCGCGTGAAATACTGCCGGCCCCCGTCCACGCGCCGGGCGGCGAGCAATTCTTCCGTGCGGATGAGGCCCAGTTCCTCGCCGAACTGTGGACCCAGCACGTTTTGGCCGCCGTCGCCGCGATTGAGTGAAAGGTACGCGGTGCGATAGTGGCGTCCGCGCGCAAGATAAGCGAGAAGTTCGTTGTTCTCGTCATCGGGATGCGCGGCCACGTACAGAACGCTGCCCATGCTTTGAAAGTCGTAGAGGTCCCGCATGATGGCCGTGGTCGATGCAGAGGGTGAATCGGATACCTGGGCGCTGGCGGGCAAGGCGGCAAACAGACAAAGAACTGCAAGAAAACGGAGGAGACGGATCGTGTGGAACGTTTGAAAGACTGGAAACATCCAACATTCAACTTTCAACGCCCAACATCCAATGGAATGGCAAGTAGTGAGCCTGTCTGCGGCCTCACCCCTCATCCTAACCTTTTCCCCATTAAGGGGAGAAGGAACAGGGTGCGGACAGGCATTGATACTTGAAAGTTTTACCAATTTCATCAGGTTCAGGATTTTGATGCACGAATTTTTCGGTTTTGAGGCCAATGGATCATCGGGGTTTGGATTGAAAATTGAGGACATTTTTAAAGCTCGCCCTCATCCTGGCCTTCTCCCCCAGGGAGAAGGAAAAGCACGAGGTCATTTCTGGATTGGAGGCGAGTCTTTCCGATCGACTCAGCCAGCTATAGTTCAGGGGTTCAAAGCACGAATGGTTTTTGGAATTTTTTTCTTGAACCCGTGAGAGTATCCAGACCCGAAAGTTTTCGAGGCAAGCATTCAACGCCCAACATCCAATGGAATGGCGAGAAGTAAGCCTCTCCACAGTCTCACCCCTCATCCTAACCTTCTCCCCATTAAGGGGAGAAGGAACAGGTTGCGGACGGGCACTCACACTTGAAAGCCTTACCAGTTGCTTCAGGCTCAAGAGTGCTTTGTAGAAACTTTGCATTTTATGGATAAGTCTGGTCGAGTTGTGTTCGGCGAGGCGCCAAACACAGCACGCGAGGCGCGTACGCTCCCCAAAAACCCATCTCCCTTCCAATGCCAATCATATTATTTCTGAACGGTGAACGGCACGGAAAATTGCGTGTTCTCCCACGTGAATTTGATCAGGCCACCGCCTGATGGGTTTTTTCCGACCGACAGGGTGAACTGATCCACGGTTTTATCCACGGAGTCTTTGGTCAAATCCACTTTGGCCAAATCATGGGACGTGTCCACGGGAATTCCCCAACCGCCGAGACGAGTGCTAAAGACGAGTTGAGAGGTCCCGCTTTCCACGGGCACCATATATAGTGTGTACGCGCCGGCGGGGATGGTGGTGCTGCCGAAAACAATCGGCTTTTGAGTGATGAGAAGGGTCGCTTCATCCGCGCCGAGGCGCCAGGGCTGGCCGTAGGGAACCAGGCCACCCCAGATTTTGCGGACGTCGGTCGTGCCGGGTTTGACGGTGTAAGGCCGTCCGTAGGTGATGGTCACGCGATTGCCATCGATCATGGCACTGACGGTTTCGTGCGGGCTGACCCGCTGGCGTTGCGCCTGGGCCGGCAGCGCGCAGGCCAGGGCGAGAGCGGTCATCATCAGAATGGATATGATTTTTTTCATAGTGATCTTTTATTGGTTGGTCATTTAAGAGTCAGGAACGGGGTCAAGGTTGCAAGCTGTTGATCAAATCCTGGTTCATTTTGTCGAACGAATTATCAGGACCTTCGGACTTGTCTGCCAGGCTGGTGGATTGTTTGGCGGCGGCGATCGCACCGGCTTTGTCCCCCTGCTTTGCCAGGATCTCGGCTTTTAGGTGCATCATCTCAAAAGCGATGTTCGGATTATCCGCGAGACCGGAATTCACCCAATTCAAAGCGTTGGTCAGATTGAGATCATGGTCATAATAAAATGTGGCGGCTTGAAAATAAAGTCCGTCTGATTTTTTGCCCGGATCCGCCATGGCTTTTTGTATCTGCGGCACGAGGGCGCTGGAAACATCCACGGTCAGATGGATCGGTACGACGGTTTTATCCCAGGCCAGATTGAGGACCGCCGACTCATCGCGAATACGGTTAAATTCAATGGTAAAGGTCTCAATGGGAATATCCAATGCGATGGGCGCAACCTGGAAGCGCACGAGATCGTCCTCTTGCTTGTACTGAAAAGATCCCCATTGGTTCGCGTCCTTATTGATGATAATGGTCCAGTCGCTTTTGTCAGGAATAGTAAAAAGACCGTAAGTGCCGGCAGGGATCTCATGGCCTTCCAATTTGACCGGCGTGTTGAAAGTAATGCGCGTGGCCTGATTGGCGCCGGTGCGCCAGACGGTTCCGAAGGGAACGATGCCGCCAAAAACCTCACGCCCTTTCACTCCCGGCCGCGAGTAGTCGATCTCAATGTCCGTCAGGCCGACGCGTTGTTTGAGCGTGCCAGCGGGACTGGCATCGGGAAAATGGATGGAGGAGGTTTGCGCCTGGGTTCCTGCGGCCAGAAACAATCCAAAGGCGAACATCGCCAGCGACCGAAACGTCGTGGTTTTCATGGTTCGTCATCTTGGTTGGAGACAAACCGGATGAAAAGGAAAAAACTGTTAATTCCATGGACATATCTATGCATACTTCTTGTCAGCGTCGCGCTGAAAGCGCCAAACCATCGTAGCCGAGGGCAACGCCCTCGGATAAGGCCATTCTAATAATGCGCCCTGTAAGGGCGCACCAAAATTGGGTGCGAGGATTTGGATTGCCCTTACAGGGCAAACTATTTTCGGGCATTGTTCCGTGGGCTTCGCCCACGGCTACGATAGAGCAGGCCGTTGGCCTGCAAAAGCCGGGGCTCGACGGAGTCTCGCCCCACTGTTAGACACTATCCTCCTTCTCCTTGCTACCGTCTTTCCATCCGCATATTCTATCATTGAATGAGTTCCGCTATACATCTGAGCGCGGAGGCCAAGGCGTCGTTGCCGCGGCACGTTGCGGTCATCATGGATGGCAACGGGCGCTGGGCGAAACAACGCGGCCTGCCGCGCATCGAGGGACATCGCCAGGGGGCTGAATCGGCGCGCGCCATCATCCGGGTGGCCGGCGAACTCGGCGTCAAATACCTCACGCTCTACGCTTTTTCCGCCGAGAACTGGAACCGGCCCAAGGATGAAGTGGATGCGTTGATGAAATATCTCATCCATTATCTCAAGACCGAGACGCCGGAACTCAATAAGAACAACGTGCGGCTGGAAGTCATCGGCCAGATCTGGCGTCTCCCGGAGAACGTCCAGGAGCACTTAAAGAAGTCCATCACCACGCTTTCAAAGAACAATGGCCTGACGCTGGTGATGGCGTTGAGTTACGGCAGCCGGATCGAGATCGTGGACGCGGTGCGTTCCATTGCGGAAAAAGTCCGGCGGGGCGAATTGGAAACGGCGGACATCAACGAACAGGTCATCTCGCAGCATCTCTGGACGCGCGGCATTCCTGATCCCGACCTGCTTATCCGCACGAGCGGCGAGATGCGCGTGAGTAATTTTTTGCTCTGGCAGATCTCTTACGCCGAACTGGTCATCACGCCGACGTTCTGGCCGGATTTCCGCAAGCCACAATTCTTTGCCGCGCTGGAGGAATACGCCCGGCGGCACCGACGGTTTGGGGGGGTATAAGCAAACAATCGCGGTTGACTCAAGGGATGGGTCGCTCCAAAATCATGGCGTGACGGTTCCCCCAATTCCACCAGATGCCCCGCGGTTCAAGATGGCCATTGTGCCGATGACGCTTTCCGTTTTTGTGACGGGCATCATTGTCGGATATGCGCTCGGCATTGCGATAGTCCTGGTGAGAGTCAAAGATCATTTCGATTGGGCGGTAGTCTCCAAAACAGCGCCGTATATCGTCCCGATTCTACTGGTTTATGCGTTCGTTTTCGCAGTGGCCATCAGCTTGTTTTATCCGTGCAGCATCACGTCCACAGGAGTTTACGGGCACTCATTTTGGGGGCTGCGCCGCTATCTGGGTTGGAATGAAATTTCGGCGGCAAAGAAGAAGCGCATCGGCAATCTGGTCTTCCTGAGCTTATCCAGCAAGACAGGCGGAGCCGCTATCTGGCTGCCGCTGTTCCAATCGCGCCGGGCAGAGTTCGTGGAAACGGTCCGAAAATCCGCGTCGCCGAACCATCCGGTTTTGAGTCAATTGGATTAGTTTCTTGTCTATTAGGAGACGGGTTTGCGATTGCCATGAAAACCATGAATGCCTTTCGTAACGGACTGATAATCCTGGCGCTGTCTGCCTTTGCTGTTTCCGCGCAGGACAAACTGGCCGAAGCTGATAATGGCTTTGCCTTTGACCTGCTCAAACAGATCGCGACCGAGCAGCCAAATCAAAATATTTTCATCTCACCGTTCAGCGCGGCCACGGCCCTGCAAATGGTCGCCAACGGCGCGGCGGGAAAAACTCTGACAGAGATGCAGGAGGTCCTGAAAACCAGCGGCATTGGGCAAGCCGATTTGAACGCGGACTGCAAGACTTTGAACGATTCACTGGCTTCCGAGACGAATGTGATTTTGGATCTGGCCAACGGCATCTGGTATCAGAATAATTTTCAACTGAAGCCGCAATTCATCGCCGATAACCAGAGGTATTTCGGTGCAGAATTGGCCGCGGTGAATTTTCTCAGTCCTGATTCAGCAAAAGCAATCAACGATTGGGCGGACAAAAAGACATTTGGAAAAGTACAAGACGTGGTTTCGTATCCGTTTTCGCCTGCAACGAGAGTCATCCTGGCGAATGCGATCTATTTCAAGGGGAAGTGGCAATACCCGTTTGAGAAACGCCTGACCCTGCCACATGATTTCCATTTGCCGGACGGCACCGTGAAACGGGTTCCGATGATGGCCAAGCGCAAAAATTTCGATTACCAGGAAAGCGATGAATTTCAGGCGGTGAAGATGGATTATGCGGGCTATCGGATGCAAATGATCCTGTTTCTGCCGGCGACCAATTCCAGTCCGCAACAATTGCTGGCAAATTTCAGCGATGAGACCTGGCGCGACAAAGTTTTATCCGGTTTTTCCGACCGTGAAGGTCATTTAATGTTTCCTAAATTCAAATTGAATTACGATGTGAAGCTAAATGATCCGCTCAAGAGTTTGGGGATGCAACAGGCATTCTCAAGCAGCGCGGACTTTTCGGCGATGGCCGGCCAGCCATTATTCATCGGCGAGGTAAAGCAGAAAGCTTATTGCGCGGTGGATGAGGAAGGAACTGAAGCCGCCGCGGTGACCACAATCAACATGTTTGGCGCAGTCGCCCGGGCGCCTTCCAAAACGTTTGAGATGACCGTGGACCGCCCGTTCTTTTATGTCATCGCTGACAGCCAGAGCCAGGCGATTTTGTTCATGGGGATTGTGAATGATCCAATGCAGTAAATTTGGCCATCACTCTGGTTATTGACATTGATGCAGTGATGCGATAGCATCAGATGTATGAGAACAACACTGGATATTGAGGATGATGTGCTGCAAGCGGCCAAAGAACTGGCGCAACGTGAGAATAGCACAGCGGGGCAGATTATTTCCACCCTCGCGCGGCGTGGACTTGCCAATCCATCGCATAGCCCAAAAAAATCTTCTGCCGTCCGCGGTGGTGTGCCTCTACTCGCCTCCCGGGGCGAGGTAGTGACTCTCCAACACATCCAGAATTTAATGGACCAGGAAGGGATCTGATTGTGCGCGCGCTGTTCGACGTAAACGTCATCATTGCTCTTCTAGATCCTGATCACGCTTTTCACGAACGCGCTCATGCCTGGTGGGAAAAGAATAACAAATATGGCTGGGCCAGTTGTCCCCTGACTGAGAACGGCGTGGTGCGCATCATGTCCAATCCGAACTACAGCCATAAAATACAATTTCATCCGGCGGACCTGATCAATCGGTTCAAGGTATTTGTCGAAAACAGCAACCACGAGTTTTGGCCGGACAACCTGACCTTGCGTGATGAAAAAAAATTTGTGGCCGAACGGATCCATAGTTCCCGCCAGATCACTGACCTTTATTTATTGGCGCTTGCAGCTCAGCATCATGGGCGGTTAGTTACGTTTGATCACAACATTCCTACGTCGAGCGCACAAAATGCCAAAGACGCGAATCTGTGCGTCGTATGAAGATGACGAGTTAGCCTAGCTTTTGGCTGTTTCCTCTGTTATTCAAAGCGTGTGAGTAATCCATTCAGAATCGGCGTTCTTGGTTCCGGCAAAGGCAGTAACTTTGTGGCCATTGCGGATGCCATGGCTGCCGGAAAGATCCCGGCGCAGATCGCTGTTGTTTTGAGCGATGTCGAAAGCTCAGGGATTTTGAATCATGCGCGCGAGCGAAAGATCCCGGCGCAGTTCATCCAACCGGGGCCGTTCCGCACGAAATTAGGTGAGGACGCGGAACGCGATTTTGTGAGCCGCTTGCGCGAAGCAAAGGTGGATCTGATTGTGCTGGCTGGATTTATGCGCGTGCTCAAGGGCGATTTCCTGCGTCCTTTTGAGAATCGCATCATCAATATCCATCCCTCCCTCCTACCCTCTTTTCCGGGATTGGAGGCCTGGAAACAAGCGCTGGCGCATGGCGTGAAGGTTACGGGTTGCACGGTGCATTTTGTGGATGCGGGCGTGGATGCCGGACCGATCATCGGCCAGACAAGCGTACCGGTGCTGGATGAGGATACGCCGGAAAGCCTGCACCAGCGCATCCATGCGGCGGAACATGAACTTTATCCGAGATGCGTCGCCGCCATCGCGCGCGGGGACATTTCAGTGGTCGGGCGCAGGGTGATTTGGAAGAAGAATTAACCACGGATGGACACAGATGAACACAGATAAAAATGCAGGCGAGACGCCTGCGCTACGTCCAGAGATTTGACGCGAGACGCGTCAAATGGACGACCAAGACGGTCGCGCTACCCAAACGCTACGATTTTCGGCAGCGAATCTGTCCTGACAAAACTATAGCGTGACAGGATATACGGATAAGATTTCCCAGTATTTTTAATCCGTGTCTATCAGTGTTTATCCGTGGTTGAAAAATGGAACAAAAAGAAGGAGATGGATTTTCTGCGGCTATACTGGCAAAATGTCCCAGACACGCCAAATAGGCTCAGATGACTAAAAAATTAAAATTTGGACTGCCCAAGGGCAGTTTGCAGGACGCCACCATCGAAAAGATGGCCAAGGCGGGCTTCAATATTTCCATCAGCAGCCGTTCGTATATCCCGACAGTGGACGACGACGAAATGGAGATCCGGCTCATCCGCGCGCAGGAGATCAGCCGGTACGTGGAGCATGGCTACCTGGATTGTGGCATCACGGGACACGATTGGGTGATTGAGAATGGCTCGGATGTGCAGGAAGTCGGCGAATTTCTTTTCAGCAAGGCGACGCGACGTCCGGCGCGATGGGTTTTGTGCGTGCCGGAAAATTCGCCGGTGAAATCGGTGAAGGATTTGAAAGGCAAACGCATCGCCACCGAAGTCGTCAATCTGACCAAAAAATATCTGAAGAAGCACGGCGTGAAAGCCGAAGTGGAATTTTCCTGGGGCGCCACCGAGGTGAAAGCGCACGAGCTGGTGGACGCCATTGTGGAAGTCACGGAGACCGGCTCGTCACTGCGCGCGAACAAATTGCGGATCGTGGACGAATTGCTCGTCTCCACGCCGCGATTGATCGCCAATCACAATTCGTGGAAAGACGCATGGAAGCGCAAAAAGATTGAGACGCTGGCGATGCTCCTCAAAGGCGCGATCGATGCCGAAGCAAAAGTCGGCCTCAAGATGAACATCGCGGAGAAGAACCTGGCGAAATTGCTCAAGGAATTGCCCGCGCTGCGCAATCCAACCATCTCCAGCCTGAGTTTAAAAGGCTGGGTAGCCGTGGAGACGATCATTGACGAACACATCGTCCGCGAATTGATTCCCCAGCTCAAGGCCGCGGGCGCGGAGGGCATCATCGAATATCCGCTGAATAAAGTGGTGTATTAGCGCTGGATAAGAGGTGGCCGTTGTTTGTTGTTAAATGTTGGCCGATGAAAAAAAACCTTCAATCCATCATTTCGTTAGTTTTGCTGCTTGGAGGTTCAATTATATGCGCCTTCCATTCAGGCCAGTATTCAGGTTGGCTGGAAAGTGATAATAATTACAAAGCACATATTGAGGATCTTGGAACAAATGAAATTACGGATGATTTAGCACAACAGCATCACGATTATTATCTTACGAATTATGTTACATTTAAGCCGAGCGGCAGGATGTATAGTGGATCAGCGGAGTCGGGAACTTATATTGTTGGCGGAGGTGCAGTTGCTCTTTTTGGATTAGTGGGTTTCCTGGATACCTTTCGGAAGAAGAAAAATTCATCGTAATTCCGGGTAATTTATTTTTTGTTTTTTGCTCTGCCGAATCTCAATGGACGAAGAGCGAATCCGGGCAATAGCGCCGTTAGGCGCGGCATGTTTATAGAAAACGGTTAACAAGATATTCCAGCCCCGTCAGGGGCGGCATGTTCAGAATTCATTCCAAAGACATTTTAAAAATGTATTTCCTATCGTAATCCACTTTGAATTTTTCCAATAATTCAATGTATTCCTCCTGAAACGTTTTCTTCGCGTGGTGCTTTTGTTGATTTTCAATATAGCGAATGACCGGCCCTAGTTGGGAATGTGAATATGAAAACGCCCCGAATCCTTCCTGCCATGAAAACCGACCGGCCACCCAACGTTTCTCATTAATAAATTTGGACGAGTTGGCTTTTATATCACGCACCAGATTAGAAAGTGACATCTCCGGCCTCAGCCCGATCAGCATATGGACATGGTCAGGCATGGTATTGATGGCGATCAATTTCTGCTTTTGATTTGAAACAATGCCGGTGATGTATTTATGCAATTCTTCCCGATTTTCCGGGCGAATCAGGCTTTGCCTGCCTTCCACGGCGAATACGGCATGAATATAGATTTGCGTGTAGGTATTTGCCATAAATTGAACATACCGCTCCTAGCGGAGCTTGAAAATTCTTTGCCTTGTTTCTATAAACATGCCGCGCCTACGGCGCTACACGTTTGCATTGTTTATCCTTCCAGTAAATGGCTTTTTTCCATGCATTTATCCTCTTCGCGATAACCCAAATAAAGCGGCAGAGATGTTGGCACGGAATTCTTTCCAGCGCCGTAGGCGCGGAATGTTTATAGAAACCAATCAGTAACATATTCAAGCCTCGTCAGGGGCGACATGTTTGAAATTGCACGCAAAACTACCCGCTCTTCCCCTTACCCTTGCTTGCGCGTGAAGAGGAAAATTCCCGCGCAGGTTCCCAAAAGAATCAGCACTTGTAGTGAGAGTAAAATAACCGCGCCGGTTTTATGGGCCATCGGCCAGGCGATGACGGCGGCCAGGGTCCATGGTTGGGGTTTTAGCGGAATCTGGTTCGCAACGGTCGCTGCCCGGCGCTGGCGTTGTCCGCCCATTTTCACGACCACATTGGTATCCCCGCCGAAGGCATCGACATTGGCGGAATTATTATTTCGACCCGACTGCGACCATGCATAAACATTCACCGGTCCATCGCAGACTTTGAATTCGAAATGCCCGTTTTCGTCGGTGTTGGCGTTGCCATTGGGCTGGCCTTTGCCATTGATAAAGACGTTGGCGCCGGCCAACGGCTTGCCATCAGCGCCCAAAACCCGGCCGGCCAGTTCGCGGTCGGCAGCTTTCAGCTTAAACGCCGCCAGTTGGATGGAGTTGGTGTTGCTTTGGGCGATGCCAATGTTTTTCTGCGCCTGGCCATAACCGGACATGCTGGCAAAAACCATATACCGTTGTCCCATCGGCAACGCGGGAATCGTAAAGGCGCCGTCGGAATTCACTTTGATCCCCCCATACTCGACGAGCCCGCCCATGTTCCCGGCCATCATGTTCAGGTTGATATTGGCGCGGGCCAATGGCGCGCCTTTCGCATCCTGCACGGTTCCCGAAATGGTAAGGCCTGGCCCAAGCTTCAAGTCCTTGGTTTTTGTCGTGGTACTGATGGCTTCGATCGCGGCAAGGTTATGTTCCGTATCGCGCGCAATCACAAAATATTTCGCCCCTTGCATTCCTGGCTGGGCCTGCCATTTGACAGAATAGGCGCCTTTATCATCAGTCTTCGTGGTGGGGGACTGTCCAAAACTCGGAGTCACAACCACGCGGATGCCAGCGATTGGGGAACCGGCTGGATCGGAAACGGTCCCGGTCAAGGTTTGCGAGTTGCCTCCAGAATAAGGACGGTATGATTCCATGCGGATGACAACATTGGTATTGCCGCCCATTGCCTGAGTTTGGCCACTGGCATTTTTTAGATTGGCATTGAGCGTAACCGATCCTTCACAGACGGCGTCAAAAACAAATCGTCCATCGGCATCGGTGATCGCGTTGCCGTTGGGCTGGCCATCGCCATTCATCCAGACATTGGCGCCGACTGCAGGAGAGCCGTTTTCTCCGAGCACACGCCCGGCCAGTTTGCGATCGGCAATCTTGACGACCAACGGGGGAAAATCGTGGTGGTCAGCCTTCGGATCGGCCGCGTCCATTTCCTGATGGGCGCTGCCATAGCCATTTCCGTAAATAGAGAAGCCATATCGTTCGCCCAGCGGCAAGCCTTCCACCTGGATGTTGCCTTGCGCATCCACGGGAATCGGCTGGCGGCTGACTGTAAACGACGAGTTTTCCTCGTATAACATGATATAGACCGCCGCATTGGTGACAACGTGGCCTTTGGTATCATGCACCGAGCCGGACAAACTCATCGCGGGTTTCAAATTCACATCCTGGTTTGTCGTTGTGTCACTTATCTCCTGAAGGGCGGCAAGTTTTTGGGCCGTCGCTCTTACGACAAGATAAAAGTCCTGCTGCGACTGCCCAACCCAGGAAGGCACGTTCCAGCTCACCTCGTAATGTCCCTTGGCATCGGTCTTTGAGTCTGTAGTGCCATTCCCATAATTCGGAAGCACCATGACACTCGCGCCCGCCACCGGCGCACCCGAGGCGTCGCGCACAATGCCACTGATCTTTAATGGTTCAGCCAGATCAACAGAGACCTGCGTCGTTTGCCCATCGGTCACCGTGACCTGTGTCTGCGCCAGTCCCCAATCTTGTTTATTCACGTTCAGGTAGTAATCGCCGGGCGTTGACCGGACATAAGTAATTCCATCCGATCCGGTAGCGCCGCTACGATTGCCATTCGAGTTGTCGGAAATGTTCACGCTCGCGCCAGCAATCGGTTCGTGAGTGGTTTTATCGTGGACGGTCACTTGCAAGACACCGCCTTTGATCGCCTGTAATTGCACTCCGGAAGTGGCCGCGCCGACGGCAACCTTGACCGGAACGGAATCCGCCACCCAATCTGGGATGGGTTGATTGGTAAACTCCGCCACGACATTGTAAGAACCGGCGGGAACATCAGAGATTTCGAATGATCCATCAGCGGCGGACTGGATCGGCTCTTCATCGGGTCCTGAATAGGACTGTGTCACCTCCTGAAGAGAAACCATGGCGCCTGCCAGTGGCTGGCCAGTCGTACGGGCCACAACTTTTCCACTGATGCTCCCAGCCGGATCCAGGGTGAGGGTGATGTCATCCTGCCCGGCGTGATACGGCAGTTGATCGTATCGGTACGGCGAGGAGGATTCGCGCAGAGCTTTGCCGGCTATTTTCACGGCCAGGGCGGCCTGGGAATCAGCGGGAAAATTATCGATCTCAAACCGCCCATCCGCGGATGTCCGTGTCGAAAAAAGGTCGTGGGTGACATTGCCGAACACAAAGTTGGGCTGGCCAATATCTGATGCAGTCTTGTTCAAAGCGGATGACACCGACACTTCCACATCAGCAACCGGCCTGCCGGTATCATCTGCCACGACACCCGCAAGCGTGGAGGGTGTGCTTAATACGATTTTCTGCGAGTCTTGCGGGGCGGAATACCATGTTCGCCATGTAGGGGCCACCCCGGCCTTTGTCACCAGCACGAGGCCATAAGCTTGAAATGCCGGAAATGCGAACGAGCCATTTGCGTCAGTAGTGGCATGCTGCTTCTTTTCCAGGTTCGCCCTCCCCACACTATTGCGCGAAGAGTATTGATAGCAGTCCACGTTGGCATTGGCCACCGGGTTGCCTTGCGCATCCACGACCGTGCCGGAGAATTGCGCAACGTTATTTGTGTCGGCGCGCAGATTCAATGCCAGCCCCAGCGCCAATAATATCAAAAATTTATGAAATGCTTTCATAGTTAGGATTGTCATTTCAAGATCTGGCAGCCGTAAAGGCCACCCGCCGTCATCCGCGGATGCGCCTGGAACATCACGTTCACCTGGGTTTTTCCGCGGGTCAGATCTGACGGGATTTTATATTTCACGTCAACGAAATGTCCGGGCGCGAGAGTAGTGAGATCCTGCGCGGCGATAATCTGGTCATCCACCGCAATGTCAAAGACGTGGTCTTTCTTCTCGCCACCCCAATAACGGCAGCTCAAAACCATGGCCTGGTCCGGCAGGACTTTCATCGTGTAACTGAATTCCCCGCCGCGGTTGGCGGCGCGAAATGCCTTTCCATTGCTGTTCGAGGTGTAATCCATCTGCCCGTTCTCATCATGGTCGTCCTCGCTGTCGCCGATGGCCACGTCATCCACAACCTGCGACTGATCGGCGGCGGTGTCATTGGCCGATCCAAGGACGACCTTCGTGGGGCTGTTGTACAAGTGCCCAAGAAATGCGGTCCCGGCCAGCGCCAACATGCCGAGCAGCACACAGTAACTGATGAGCAATCCGGCATTGGCCATTTTTTCTCCCACCAAAAAAACGTTGCGGCGCATCCGCGCTTTGGCCACATGTCCGCAAATCAATCCCGGAACTGCGCCCAACGGCACGACAACCGAACAAATCAGGGAAGCCGCCGCCAGTTTGGAGAGACGATCGGAAGGCTGTTTAGATTCTTTGGGGGAGGCTGGCGGAGGCGGGGTGGATTGCGATGCCGTTGGCGGGACATTCGCGGGAGCCGCCGCCGGCGCGGCAGGAATAGTTATGCTTTTTTGGCAAACAGGACACGGGACCTGCGTACCGCTATAAGCAGTATCGCCTAAAACTTTCTGGCCACACTCCGGACAAAAGAAACGGAATTCGCTCATGGTAGTGCCCTTTCTCTTCTTGGAATGACGTCATCCTATAGGCAGCGCAAGCCGATGCAATATAAAATCCGGCAAAGGCTGTAAAAGAATGAACGACTCTAAATGTCTAATCCACATTATAGACAGTGAGGAAACCAAAGTGTTCAGCGCGATTTTTCGCGTGTTTCATTTCATCGAATCACATACAGACGTATAGGAAATGCGTGGAATCCCTTATAGCGCCGTAGGCGCGGCATGTTTATAGAAAATCAGCCAAAACAACATTCAAGCCCCGTCAGGGGCGGCATGTTTGGAATTGATCGCACGGCCATTTTGAAAATGGAAGATGCCGCTCCGAACGGAGCTCTAAAACTTTTTGTCCTATTCTATAAACATGCCGCGCCTACGGCCCTACGCATCTGAATCATTTGTTTCGCCATCAATTTCTTTTCGTGTGTTTTTCGTGGTTCGTGGTTAAATTTCCGATGTCATGAGCGAATTCGTTGACTTCATTTTTCCTCAACGCCTGCATCGCGTGGCTTACTTCTTTCGAGGCATCACGGTGGAAATCATCACTGCTTATTTCTGCACCTACTCCCGGACCAATGATTTCCGATACTGGTGGATTCCAGTCATCGCTTTTTTGGTTTATGAACTTTGCTTTGTCATTCTACCACGGATTCGCGATGTCGAAATGAGCGGATGGTGGCTTCTGGCCGTCCTGCTTCCGATTGTCGGCAGCGTGCTTGGCATAATATTACTGTTCCGGCGACCGGTTCTTTTGTCACATCCGAAATCCACCGAGGCTGACCCTCTCGGTTATCAGCAAATTGCTTTTCCCTCCGGCATTTCTTGATTAAATTTGCCGCGCGATGATGACGTCGCGGCATTTTTCCTTTGACCGTGAAAATAAAAGAGTTAAGGTTCTGGCATGAGTAAAACGGCACAGGTTCTAGTGCGGAAATTCCAAAAATTGCCGGCATTGGAACAAGAAAACATATTGCAGCTTTTGATGCACCCCTTACACAAGAGAGAAGGTTCCACTGCTTCTGTGCCCACGATAAAGCTGCCCGGCGGACGCATCACCTCCCAACAAGTAGCCGATGTCCTCGACGATGAATGAGGCATTGTTGGACGTAAAAACCAACAGCATTTCATCGTCATTTCTTTTCGTGTCTTTCGTGTGTTTCGTGGTTAAATTTTCCGCGCGATGATTCAATATCTCGATCTGTTGCGGCATGTGTTGGAGCACGGCAAGTTCAAGGCCGACCGCACGGGCACCGGCACGTATTCGGTCTTTGGCGCGCAAGCGCGATTCGACCTGCGAAATGGTTTTCCCGTGCTGACCACCAAGAAGCTGCACCTGAAATCCATCATTTACGAGCTGCTCTGGTTTTTGCGCGGGGACACAAACGTGAAATATCTCCACGATCACGGCGTAACCATTTGGGACGAATGGGCGAACAAAGAAACCGGCAGCCTGGGCCGCATCTATGGGGCGCAATGGTGCGATTGGCGAACACCGGACGGGCGCTCACTAAACCAGATCCATGCGGTCATTGCGCAGATCAAAAAAAATCCCGACAGCCGTCGTCATATCGTGACGGCGTGGAATCCGGGAGAGATCGAGCAGATGGCGCTGGCGCCGTGCCATGCGATGTTCCAGTTTTACGTGAACGACGGCGAGTTAAGCTGCCAGCTTTATCAGCGGAGCGCGGACCTGTTCCTGGGCGTGCCGTTCAACATCGCCAGCTACGCCCTGCTCACGCGCATGATTGCACAGGTCTGCGACCTGAAACCGGGCGATTTTGTCCACACGTTCGGCGATCTGCATCTCTACGCCAACCATATGGAGCAGGCCAAAATCCAGCTTGCGCGCGAGCCGCGTCCCCTGCCCCAGTTGAAAATCAACCCGGCGGTAAAGGACATCGACGGTTTCAAATTCGAGGATTTCGAATTGGTCGGTTATGATCCGCATCCAGCCATCAAAGCGCCGATTGCGGTGTGAAAATGGATTTGCCAATGCAATTGTTGGGACGCATAGTTTTAATGCCATGAGTGACCGTCAAATCATTTTGGAAGCCGTCCAGCAAATGCCCGAACCGGCTTCGGCAGAGGAGATATTGAATGAATTGCTTTTGCTGGATGAGATCAAAAAGCGTCTCGAACAAAATCCGAAAGGCAAAGGCGTGCCGGCGAGAGACCTGCTTCGACAAGTTTCGTCATGGATTCCAAAGTAATCTGGACGGACAGAATTTAAAGCGGTGTCAGCCCTATTCCCCACCAGCCACCGCACTCCAAGACGCTATCGCGCCTGCCCAAGCATCTTTGCGGTGTGAAAATGAAATTGCGTTCGCAATTTCAGCAACGCATAGTTTTCAGCATCATAAGCGACCGCCAACTCGTTCTCGATGCAATCCGGCAAGTGCCGGCAGTGGCTTCATTTGACCAGATTCTTGATGAAATCGCTCTGCTTGCATCAATCCAACGCGGACGTGATCAGGCGAAACGCGGTGAATGCATTCCTCATGAGGAAGTGGTAAAGCTATTCAATTCATGGATTCCGGAGGCATCCAAAAGCCGACGGCGCTGAGCATTCGATGAAACACTTCAAAGCCATTGCTGCGATGTCGCAAAACCGCGTGATCGGCGCGGACAATAAAATCCCATGGCATTTGCCGGAGGACTTTAAATGGTTCAAGAAGATGACGATGGGCAATGTCATCGTGATGGGACGCAAAACGTTCGAGAGCCTGGGCCGTCCCCTGCCCAACCGGAAGAATCTGGTGCTCAGCAAACATCCGCAACGTCTCATTAAATCCATGCCGGAAATCTTCGGCCAATATCATGAATGGCGTGGCGGCAAACATCTCAAGCGCGCGTACCAATTACATTTCAGTAAACTTGGTGAAAAGGAGGAAACGGAAATCTTCATACTTAAATTGGAAAATTTAAATCCCACTGAATTTCCTACCGACATTTTTATCTGCGGCGGCGCTCAGATTTACGAGCAAACACTTCACCTTTGTTCAGATCTCTATCTGACAGTCGTAAAACGTGATGTAGAAGGAGATGCCTTTTTCCCGTCATTTGAGAAAAAATTCGATTTAGTGGCCCGAATCCATGATTCGCTGGAATATGAAATTCTGCATTATCGACACAAGTCGTTGATGAAATAGATGGGGAATTTAACCACGGATGGGACTGATGCTGTAACGATTTCAAACCGATTACATTGCTGCCAGATGATTTTGCCATTCTGTTGTCTCACCCCTCACCCTTAATCTCTCTCCCCGTTGACCCCGAAAGCTTTCGGGGTTGAGGGGAGAGGAAGACATTATTGTACGCAACGTACCCGGGGTGGCGGACGCCAGTGCGTCCTTACCTCGGGCTATTATCTTTCGCCCCTTCAGGGCTTTAATTCAGAGTCCCAATAAATCGGAACTGTTATAAGCAAAAAAGGCGGACTGTTTCCAGTCCGCCTTTTGAATCTGTTCGGAATGATTACTCGGGTTTGACGGCTTCGTCCGCGGCGTCGAAGGCGTGTTGCAATGCCACCAGGTCTTCACCGGGTTTCAATGAATCGAGCAGTTTCTGCTCTTCCTTCAATTGCTCGTCGGAGTAGTTCGCGGCCTTGATGGACAGGCCGATGCGGCGCTCGCCTTTGTCGATCTTGATGACGCGGGCGCTGACGTCCTGGCCGACTTTGAGCACGTTCTTGATCTTTTCCACGCGCTCCTCGCTGATCTGCGAGATGTGCACAAGGCCGTCGATCTCATGCTGGAGGCCGACGAACGCGCCGAAGCTGGCGAGCTTGGTGATCTTGCCGGTGACGAGGTCGCCGACTTTGTAGAGGGTCTCGATGGTTTCCCACGGATCAACGCCGAGTTGTTTGATGCCGAGCGCGATGCGCTGGTTGGCGCGGTCCACTTCGAGCACCGTCGCTTCCACGTCGTCGCCCTTCTTGAGCATATCGCTCGGGTGATTGATCTTGCGGGTCCAGGACATGTCGGACACGTGGATCATGCCGTCAATGCCTTCTTCCAATTCCACAAACGCGCCGTAACTGGTGAGGTTGCGGACTTTGCCTTTGACGCGGGTGTTGACTTTGTATTTCTGGTCGGCGGTGTCCCACGGATTGGATTCGAGCTGGCGGATGCCCAGGGAGATCTTCTGCTCTTCGCGATTGATGCCCAGGACAACGGCTTCGACTTCCTGGTCCTGCTTGAGCACGTCGCTCGGTTTGGCGACGCGCTTGGTCCAGGAAAGTTCGGTGACATGGATAAGGCCTTCGACGCCGGGTTCGATCTGCACAAACGCGCCGTAAGGCACGAGGCTGACGACTTTGCCCTTGATCTTGGCGCTGACGGGATATTTCGTTTCGATATTGTCCCACGGATTGGCCATCTTCTGTTTGAGGCCCAGGCTGACGCGCTCTTTTTCCTTGTTTACATCGAGCACGACCACGTCGAGTTCCTGGCCGACTTTCAACACTTCGGACGGGTGACCGATGCGGCCCCAGCTCATATCGGTGATATGGAGCAGGCCGTCGATGCCGTTGAGGTCGATGAACGCGCCGAAATCGGTGATGTTCTTGACGGTGCCCTTGCGGATGTCGCCGGGCATCATTTCGCCGAGCAAGGCGGCGCGTTTTTCAGTGCGCTCAGCCTCGATCAATTCGCGGCGAGAGAGAACGATGTTCTGGCGCTCCTGGTTGATCTTGACGACTTTGAATTCGTAACTGTTGCCGACGAAACCGGCGAGGTTCTTGGGCGTGATGACGTCGATCTGCGACGCGGGCAGAAACGCCTCGACACCGACATTGACCACGAGACCGCCTTTGACGATGGATTTGACTTTGCCGATGATGCGGCCGCCTTCGTTGCAGATGGAAAGGATCTTGTCCCAGTTTTTCTTGAACTCGGCCTTTTCGTGGGAGATGACCACAGTGCCTTCTTTGTTTTCGAGTTTCTCGACGAGGACATCGATATCATCGCCGACCTTTACGGTTTTGATATCTTCAAATTCAGCGGCGGGCACGATGCC
The DNA here is from genome assembly GCA_036502245.1 of Verrucomicrobiia bacterium. Lineage (GTDB taxonomy): Bacteria > Verrucomicrobiota > Verrucomicrobiia > Limisphaerales > UBA11358 > UBA11358. The sequence goes on along the minus strand of DASXYX010000065.1, from coordinate 16,384 downwards.
TTCGCTCTTGTAGCCAATGTCCACCAGGACTTCTTTGGGGCGGACTTCGATGACTTTGCCGGTGACGATTTCACCCTGGGTGACGAGCGGACGACCGCTCTGCTTCAGGGCTTCTTCCATTGTTAGCATAATGACTTAACTTTCTTGAACTGTGGGAGACTTTTACGCCCTGCGAAAACAGGGCTTGAAGGCTCCATTGCCTTAACCAAAAGCTTCCGTGGCAACGGAGGTTAAAGGTTAGGTTGTTTGGTTAACTGTTTTTTCTCAGCCTCAATGAACGTCCGCACACACGGCGTTCAGGCAATGTTAAGGATACGATAAGCGCGGGGAATGGCAAGGGGGAAATTCAGCGCCGTAAGCGCGGCATTTTTTAAATCCCGACCTTCCAACGATTAACATGCGTTGGGACCTTGACATCAAAGCCCCTCTCCTTGGTCCTCTCCCCGCGCAAAAGCGCAGGGAGAGGAAACCAATTGAGTATGCCCGTTTTGAGAATATTCCCGGCGATGCGTGCGCGCTCATTCAAAAGGGCCAATGAACGAAAGAAGGCATTCGCAAGCTGATCCTCTCCTCCAACCGGGTTGGAGGAGAGGAAACAGGAGAGGAGGCGTTTTAAAACTTATATTAGAAGCATCAGTGCGTTTTGAACCAAAAAATTTCAAAACGATCGCCATATTCCGATGCCGCACCTACGGTGCTCAAATACAATGCATTGAAGCGTTCTTTGGTAGGGCGCGTCTCCCTGTTGATCGTGTCGCCATGCAGAGACAGAGGACCGCCCGCCCTACCGAAAGAGATGCCCGTTCAGTGCTAAATCATTGTGGAAATCAGACAGCCCTGTCCATTCCGGCGGTCAGGTTTGGGACAGTTTCCAGGGCGAAAAAGCGGCCGAAAACCGGGGCGGTATGCCGTTCTGCCGCAGGCGGGACGACTTTGGCGCCGGAACGCTCGCTTTCGCAACCGGCAATCAAAAAACCGACCAATAACAGCACGGAACAGATAACAACGGCGATAACGGCCTTCTTGAAGCGCTCCTTGCGGCGGCGTTCCGCATCAATCTGGAAGCATGTTGGTATCTGGAAAGGATTCGCGGTACTCATACTCTTTGACTCTCTGTGTGGAGTCGAGAAAGCATAGGCGATGCCAAGTTAAGGAAAGGAAGAAGGCAGAATGAAGAATGGCGAAATCAGGGCAGAATTGGAGGTTTGTAGGCTTGATTTTACGGCAATGGTGGCTCAGTTTTCAAGCATCAGGTATAAATAGCTATGAATCGTCCCCTTACAGCAGCCGAGAAGAATTTAGTTCGCTGGATGCTTGAGTATGGCGAGCCAGAAGCGAGGGATTTTGTTCCGCAGTTAGAAAAGGCACAGGTAATGGACTGGGTTTGTCCGTGTGGCTGTGCAAGCATCCGATTTTCAATCGAAGGTTTCCCTGAGCCATCAGGGGGACTTCACCCTCTTGCCGATTTCACTTTTGGCAGCGACCAAGATTACAGCGGCATTTTCGTTTACGAGCAGGACGGAGTTCTTAGTGGTGTCGAGGTTTATGGCTTGGCAGGCGATGCCCCAAAAGTATTGCCATCGCCAGAGGCATTGAGACCATTTTCAGCAACAAAGGTACGAGGCTAACCTTACTTGTGTTCCTCATTGGATGTTGGGAGTTGAATGTTGAGCGTTGAATGTTTCCCCACTGCCGTTTGACCTTCGTGCTTTCCCACCGTATTTTGACAGTTCATGTTCAACCTGGTTTCGCCATATGAACCCGCCGGGGACCAGCCGCAAGCGATTGCGAAGCTGGCCGAGGGCATCCTTTCGGGCACACCCCACCAGGTGCTGCTGGGTGTCACCGGCTCGGGCAAGACGTTCACCGTGGCCAATGTCATCCAGAAGGTGGACAAGCCGACGCTGGTCATCTCCCACAACAAAACGCTGGCGGCCCAGCTTTACGCGGAGTTCAAAAGCTTTTTCCCGCACAACGCGGTGGAGTATTTCGTCAGTTACTTCGATTATTACCAGCCGGAGGCGTACATCCCGCGCACGGACACGTTCATCGAAAAAGATTCCAGTCGGAACGAAGAGATTGAGCGACTACGTCTATCAACAATGAGTTCGCTCTTTTCGCGACGCGACGTCATCGTGGTGGCCAGCGTCTCGTGCATCTACGGCATCGGCAGCCGGGACGATTACGAAGAGATGATCATCCCCATCCGCGTAGGTTTGAATTTCTCGCGCGAACAATTTCTGTCGCGGCTCGTAAGTCTGCAATACGACCGGAACGACATCGCGTTCGAACGTGGCAATTTCCGCGTGCGCGGTGACACAGTGGAAGTGCGCCCGGCAGGACGCGAGGACGGCCTGCGCGTGGAGTTTTTTGGGGACGACATCGAACGCATTACACGATTCGAGCCGTTGACAGGCGACAAGACGGAAGCGCTGGAAGCGGTGGTGGTGTTCCCGGCGAAACAATTTGTGACGACGGACGCGAAGATGCGCAGCGCGTTGCTGACCATTCGCGAAGAGCTGGGCGAGCGCATCGGATGGTTTGAGCGGAACGGAAAACTACTCGAGGCGCAACGCATCAAGCAACGGACGGAATTTGACCTGGAGATGATGCAGGAGATGGGCATCTGCTCCGGCATTGAAAATTATTCGCGGCATATTTCCGGACGCCCACCCGGCTCGCGTCCAAACACGTTATTCGATTTTTTTCCAAATGATTATCTGCTGGTCATTGACGAGTCACATGCCACTGTGCCGCAGGTCGGCGCGATGTATGAGGGCGACCGCTCGCGCAAGACGGTGCTGGTGGACCACGGCTTCCGATTGCCCAGCGCACTGGACAATAGGCCGTTGAATTTTTTGGAGTTCCAGGCCATGCAAAACCAGACAATTTATGTGAGCGCCACGCCGGCAAAGAGGGAAATTGCGTGGGCCCAGCAAAGCGCATCCCCTCACCCCGCGACATCGGAGCAGGGAGAGGGCAAGGGAGAGGGGCATCTTAGCTCCTCCTCTCCCCAACCCTCTCCTCCACTTCGCGGAGGAGAGGGAGTCAGACAGCAGCCCGGCGTCGTTGAGTTGGTCGTCCGGCCAACGGGCTTATTGGACCCCAAGGTCACTGTAAAACCGCTGAAGGGCCAAATTGATGATTTGATCGAGGAATGCCGCAAGCGCGCGGACAAAAAGGAACGCATCCTGGTGACCACTCTCACCAAGCGCACCGCCGAGGAACTTACGGATTACCTGCGCGGCATCAGCGTGAACGTGCAGTATCTGCACAGCGAAATTGGCGCCATCGAACGCGTCGAGATCCTTCGCTCCTTGCGTAAAGGCGAATTCGATGTCCTCGTCGGCATCAACCTGTTGCGCGAGGGCCTCGATCTGCCCGAAGTTTCGCTTGTCGCTATTTTGGATGCGGACAAGGAAGGCTTTCTCCGCAGCGAAACCAGCCTGACTCAGACCGCTGGACGCGCCGCGCGCCATCTGAACGGCGAAGTCATCCTTTACGCCGATGTGATGACGGACAGCATCAAACGTTTCCTGGCGGTCACTGAACATCGTCGGCAGCGGCAATTGGAGTATAATCGCGAGCATAACATCACACCGCGCAGCGTCAGCCGCGCCGTGGAAGACAGTCTGGCAACGTATGAATCGACGCGGCAGGAAGCAAACCTGGTGCTGCGCGAAGGCGGCGGGGACATTGATTTAAGCTCAACCGTACAGGAACTTGAGACCGAAATGCTCAAGGCTGCGGAAGACCTGCAATTTGAGAAAGCCGCCCTGCTCCGCGACCAGATCAAGGAATTGAAACGGATGATCAACGGCGAGAAGCCGGAGCCGAAAACCAAATCCATCAGCTATTCAAAACTGAAGAGGACACGAAGATAAATTCAGGCTGAAGACTTTAATAAGCGGGGGGGGGACAACTTGTCCCCCCCCTTTTTTTGCGCTTATTGCGGCCCTTGCCTCAATGAGCAACCAATATTAAACTAGCAGCATGAAATTGCGCCTCCTGGTCGAGCACGATCCTGAAACCAATCGTTGGTCGGCGGTTTTCCCGGAATTACCCGGCTGCGCTTCCGCGGGTGACACCGAGGAAGAAGCAGTGGCCAATGCGAAAGAGGCGTTGGCGCTTTGGTTTGAGCCTTCCCCGGTCAAACTTCACAAAGGCGCAAAACTCGTGGAACTCGCTGTGCCGTGAGCCGGCGTTTTCCAGTCCGCAATGCCAGGGAAGTTATTAAAATCCTGCGCAAACATGGATTTGAACTGATAGCACAATCAGGAAGCCATCAAAAATGGCGGCATGAAAACGGACGGCAAGTCATTGTCGCTATGCACGGCAACAAGCCCATTCCCATCGGCACCCTTAAAAGTATCATTGAAGGCAGTGGCCTCAACGCGGACGATTTTCGGTGATAACGTCCATCCACGTTTTCCTTCCCATTACGCACTCTTTCCTCGCGCCGCGGCATTCTTTTTCAGCGCACGCTGTTTGAACCATTCGTCGGCAAGCACACCGATGAGGACGACGCCGCCCATGACCGCAAAGTTGAGCGAACTGGGGATGTTGAGCAGGTTCACGAGATTTTGCAACACCTGGAGTAACGCCACACCGATGAGAACGCCAATGACAGAGCCTTCGCCACCGCGCAGGCTGCATCCACCGACGACCGCCGCAGCGATGCCGTACAATTCATAGAAATTGCCCTGAGTGGAAGGTTCGACTGAGTTGGTGTAAAACGCAAACAAGATGGCGGAAATACCCGTCAACAGGGCGGCGATCATATAAGTGCTGACGATGACCAGGCGCGTATTGATGCCGGAAAAGCGCGCGGCTTCCTCGTTACGACCCACCGCATAAAGATACCTGCCATAGACCGAGCAATGCAGCACTACCCAAATAACGATGGAAATGAGGATGAGCAGCACAAAGGGCATGGGCAACTTGCAAAAATAGCCGCTGGCCAGCGATTGAAGATTTTCAAAACCCGCGCAACTCCCAAAGCCTTTGGTCATGTCTTTGGCGATATACCTGGCGATGCCGCGGTATAATAACAGGCCGCAAAGGGTGATGATGAACGGCTGGATGCGGAACCGGGTGATCAGGACGCCGTGGATCAATCCCAGGAACGCGGAGACCGCCATGACGAACAATACCGCCACCGGCCAGTGCCAATGCCAATCGATCAGGGCCATGACGAGCAACATGCCGATGAGCGAAATCATGGAGCCGACGGACAGGTCAATGCCACCGGTGATGATAACCAGGCCGGCGCCGAGGCTGAAAATGCCGAACATGCCGATGACATTGGCCATGTCCGACAGGTTGAACTCGGAAAAAAACTTGGGGTTCTTGATGCCCGTGATCGCGCATAACAACACCAATAAGATAAAAATTCCGAATTCTTTTTTCATTTGTTTAACCGCTAATAGACGCTAACGGACGCGAATTATTTTGCTTTGGTTCGGTTCTGATTGTTGATTCGTGATCTTTGCACAGAACAATTCTTTCCCATTCGAATTTGGACCGTTTGAAATTCAAAATAACACCGACTTTATGGCCGGTGATTTTCAAATAGTTCAACATCTGCCCCCTCTCATGATCAGTGATCGCATCGATGACTTTTGCATCCACAACGACTGCGCTAAAAGCAATCATGTCGGGCACGTATTCCCCTACTTTGACCTGCTTGTAAAGAACGTCAAACTCCGGTTGTTGGGCAAAAGCAATGCCACGCAGTCCAAATTCCACGGCCAAGGCATTCTCATACGGTTTTTCATGCAAACCATGTCCCAGTTCATTCAATACTTCCATGGCGGCGCCAACAATGCGATAAACCTCATCTTTAAATATCAATTCAGTGGTTTTATTCATTGGCGCTTATTCGCGTTAATTCGCGGTTAAAAAAGCGGGCTTCGCCGCGGGGATCGTTTTGCCGGTGGCCAATTGCATGACGTTCTGCTCGTTGCAATCGGCGCGCTCGAGCACGCCGGTGATCTCGCCTTCGTGCATCACGGCGATGCGATCGCTCACGTTGAGGATCTCCTCCATGTCGCTGCTGATCATGAGGATGACCGCGCCTTTGCCGGCCAGCTCGCGCATCAGGCGATAAATCTCGGCCTTGGCGCCGACGTCAATGCCGCGTGTCGGCTCGTCGAAGATCATCACGCGCGGGGTCATGGCCAGCCATTTACCGAGCACGACCTTTTGCTGGTTGCCGCCGCTCAGATTCATAACGCGGGCTTCGATGCCCGGTGTTTTGACGCGCAACGATTCCACCTGCTGGCGCGCGACCTCACGTTCACGCCCGCGGCGGATCAAACCGAACCACGACGACGCTTTGAGCGAAGGCAGGCTCACGTTCTCGCGCACGCTCATCTCAACGACCAGGCCCTCCGTGCGGCGATTCTCCGGCACAAGATAAATACCATGGTCAATGGCGTCGCGCGGCGTATTGACCGGCAGCCGTTTGCCGTCGAGAAAAATCTGTTTTCCAGGACAGTCGTCCAGGCCGGCGATGGTTTTGGCCACCTCGGAACGGCCCGCGCCGACCAGGCCGGCGAACCCAAGGATCTCGCCGCGCGACGCATCGAACGACACGGATTTTTTTGGATACAACGGCGAGACGACGTTACGAGCTTTGAAAAAACCTGGGGTTTTCGGGGCATCGGATTGGACGTAGAAGCTCTTGATCTCGCGGCCCACCATCAGGTTGACGAGCCGGTCGTGCGTGGCCTCGTCATGGGACAGTTCGCCGGCGTTCTTGCCATCGCGCAACACCACGACGCGGTCGGCGCATTCGTCGAGTTCCCCAAGACGGTGCGAGATATAAATGATGCTGACCCCCTGCCCGCTCAGTTCGCAGACCAGTTCGAGCAACCGCTTGGTTTCCGTAAGCGTGAGGCTGGACGTCGGCTCATCCATGATGATGAGACGCGCGTTCAGCGAAAGCGCCTTGGCGATCTCGACCATTTGCTGGTGTGCGATGGACAGGCGCTCGAGCCGGGTGCCCGGGGAGACTTCGAGGCCCAACCGCTTGAGATACGGTTCGGTATCAGAGCGGATCTTCCGGCGTTTGATGAGGCCGAGGAAATTCCTCGGTTCGCGCCCAAGAAAAACATTGGCGGCGACGTCGAGATTTTCCAGGACATTCAGTTCCTGATGGATAAAGGCAATGCCGAGTTTGATGGCATCGGTGACGTAATTGATGCGGACCGGTTTACCATCCCAAAGAATTTCCCCGGCGTCGGGCTGGTGCACGCCGCCGAGGATCTTCATGAGAGTGGATTTGCCCGCGCCGTTTTCGCCGCAAATCGCGACGACTTCGCCTTTGCCGACCTTGAAACTGACGTTATCAAGGGCGACCACGCCGGGAAATCTTTTCGAGATCCCGCGCATCTCCAGCAACGGCTGCTGCTCCGCCTGCGGCATGTTAGTGGCCCAGGATCTTTTTCTGCTCGGCCTGGTAATCCGCCACGTTGTCCTTCTTGATCTCGCGGGTGGGGATGAAAATTTTACCGTTGCCGAACACGTCGGTTTTGCCCTGGAGATATTCATCCATCATCGTGACCGCCTGTTTGCCAAATTCGAACGGGTTCTGGACGACCGTGCCGTAGATAGCGCCGGAAGCAATGCCTGAGAGCGTGTCCTCCTCATCATCAAAACAAACGATCTTCACCTGGCCAGTTTTTTTGGCGGAAGCGACGGCTTTGAGAATAGCCGGGCCGTTGTAGTTCCAGAGGCCGACGAGGCACGCGATGTCAGGATATTTCACGAGCGTGTCCGCAGCATTTTCCTGGGCGCGGACCGGGTCGGTGTCGTCAGTGCGGATATCAATGATCTGGACGTTGGAACCGGCAAGGGCTTTTTTGATGCCACCGGCGCGTTCAACAGCGTTTTGCGCATCGCTATGGCCCACGAACAACATGATCTTGCCGCCGTTGGGCAGGCATTCCTTGATCATCTCACCAGCCTTTTCGCCGGCGGCTTCATTGTCGGTGCCGATGTAGGCAGCGCGTTTGCTGGCGGAAGCGTCGCTATCCGCGCAGATCAAGAGAGTCTGGCCGGCGACGCGATTCAGAAAAGCCGTCTGGTTATCCGGATCATCCACGCTGACGGCGATGCCATCCGTGCCGCGGGCGACGAGATCATCAAGAATCTGCCGCTGCTCGGCGGAACCGCCGGTGGACGTGATGCGGAAATCCACATCGATATTGCCCAATTGTTTAGCCGCAGCATCGCAGCCGGCATGGGCAAACGTCCAAAAGTTGGCGGAATTGTTGGAGACGAAGGCCAGCTTGAAGTGTTTGACCCCCTGGCTCTCGCTTTTGACACCGACGGTGACCAGCGCGGCCAGGCAAACGGCCGAGAGGAGTAATGGGATTTTTTTCATGTTCGGGTTTGGTTGTTGTTTAGTTATTCAGTTGAAAACTTATAAATAATGGTGCTGTGATAGGTTTCACCGGGCTTCAATTCCGTCGTCGGAAAATCCGGATGATTCGGAGAATCCGGAAAGCCCTGGGGTTCCATGGCGAAGCCGGTGTGCTGCGCATAGACCTCGCCGCCTTTGCCGACCAGCGTGCCGTTCAGGGAATTGCCGCTATAAAACTGTATTCCCGGATCGGTGGTCCAGACCGTCATCACGCGCCCGCTTTCCGGCTCAGTCACGCGCGCCGCCATGGTGAGCAAACCGGGTCCTCCTTTGGTCAACACCCAGTTATGATCATAACCGTTGCCATATTTGATCTGGTCATCACTCATGTCGCCGATGCGCGCGCCGACGGCCGTGGGCGTGGTGAAATCAAACGCCGTGCCCTTGACCGGGCGCAGTTCGCCCGTGGGGATCAACGTGCTGTCCACCGGCGTGAACTTATCCGCGTTGATAAAGACGACGTGGTTCAACACGGTGCCGTGGCCCGCGAGGTTGAAGTAGGAATGATGCGTCAGGTTGCAGACGGTGTCTTTGTCCGTGGTGGCCTTGAAGGTCACTTTCAATGCGTTATCTTCCGTGATCGTGTACACCGCCGTGACCGCGAGGTTGCCGGGGAAACCCTGGTCGCCGTCTTTGCTCAAATAAGTCATTTGCAGCGAAGGACCTTCTTTCGTCATATACGGTTGCGCCGTCCAAAGGACTTTATCAAAACCAACCGGTCCGCCGTGCAAGTTGTTCGGGCCGTTGTTCGCGGCGAGCGTGTAGGTATTGCCGTCCAATGAGAATTTCGAGCCGCCGATGCGATTGCCGTAGCGGCCGATGAGCGCGCCGAAATACGGGCAGTTCGTCACATAACTGTCCTGCGTGTAGCCCTGTGAATTATCGAAACCCAACACCACGTCGCCGAAATTGCCGCTGCGGTCCGGCACCTTGAGCGAGGTCACGATGCCGCCGTAAGTCATGATCGTGGCTTCCATTCCGTGGCTGTTGCGCAACGTATAAAGCTCGATCGCCCGGCCGTCGGGCATGTTGCCATCCGGCGCTTCGGTGATGCTGCCGCTCGAACTGGAATTGGTCATCGAGGAGCAGCCGACAAGGCCCGCCGCCGCAACGGCTGCCGATAGATGTGCAATAAGTCGCATGGATTTGGTCATAGGTTTAGTGGTTATTTCTGGCCATAATATGCTTTTGGCCCGTGTTTACGAAGAAAATGTTTATCGAGCAAATCCGATTGCATCGGCTTGGTTTTGGGGTTGATGCGCAATGTCTCACTGGCCAGCCGCGCGACAAATTCTAACACGCTCGCATTATGGACGGCGTCATGCACATCCTTACCCCACGTGAACGGCCCATGACTGGCGACCAGCACCGCCGGATGCTCCAGCGGATTAGTTTTCTTAAAGGTTTCGACGATGACCTTGCCCGTATTCACTTCGTAATCGTTCTTGATCTCTTTGGGCGTCAACAATCGCGTGCATGGCACTTTTCCATACCAATAATCCGCCTGCGTCGTGCCGTATGACTGGATCTTTTTTCCCGCCTGGGCCCAGGCCGTGGCGTAAAGGCTGTGCGTGTGGACCACGCCGCCGATTTTTTCGAACGCGCGGTAAAGCACGAGATGCGTCGGCGTGTCAGAACTTGGCTTAAGTTTTCCTTCGACAACTTTCCCCGTGGCCAGCGAAACAACGACCATGTGCTCGGGCTTCATGCCGTCGTAAGGAACGCCGGAAGGCTTGATGACCATCACGCCACGCGCGCGGTCCACGCCGCTGGCATTGCCCCAGGTCTGGATGACCAACCCCTCGCGGACGAGGTCCAGGTTCGCTTTGCAGACGTCGGCTTTAAGTTTTTCAAGCATGCTCATTGCCTTGCGCGGTTCCGTATTTCAATCAACTCTTTCATAACGCCGTAAAGGTTTCCATTCCATTTTTGCGTGCCGAAGGCGTCGTGGAGCTGTTTGTAGAGCGGATACAGTCTTTTATAAACTGTATGCGCTTTGGGATTGGGCGTATAAACCTTTGGCTTCAGGCCGGTCATGGCCTTTTGCGCCGCGGCAAAATTTTTGTGCGCCCCGGCCACAACCGCGCCTGCGATGGCCGCGCCAAGCGCGCAGGTTTGCCCCGAACGCGAGACTTTCATGGGCCGCCCCGTCACGTCCGCATAAATCTGCATCGTGATAGCGCTCTTCTCCGAGATGCCGCCGCAATTGACGACCTGCGAGATTTTTACGCCATATTCCTCGAACCGGTTGATGATCGTCAACGCCCCGTAAGCCGTCGCTTCAATGAGCGCGCGATAAATCTCCACCGGCGACGTGTACAACGTCTGGCCGACCAGCAAGCCCGTGAGCCGCTGGTCCACCAATATGGTGCGGTTGCCGTTGTTCCAGTCCAGCGCGATCAGGCCGGATTCCCCCGCCTTCAATCTCATCGCCTGTTCGTCGAGCGCCTTGTGGGAAAGCGCTTTGCCGTGCGGCTGGATGTAATCCACCCACCAGTTGAAAATATCACCGACTGCCGATTGTCCGGCTTCCAATCCAAAATATCCCGGCAGCACGCTGCCATCCACGATGCCGCAAAGGCCGGGGACGTCCGCGAGCTTTTTGTTGTTCGGCGAAGTGGCGATGTCGCACGTGCTCGTGCCGATGATCTTCACCAGCGTGCCCGGTGCGATGCCGCAGCCGATGGCGCCCAGATGCGCATCGAACGCGCCGACAGCCACGGGGGTACCCGCGGTCAATCCGGTCTTTTTGGCCCAGGCAATGGTCAATCCACCGACCGCGCGATCAACCGTCTGGACGCGTGAAGTGAGCCTGCGCCGGAGCTTTGCGAGTTTGGGATGGAGCGCGGACAGAAATTTTTCATCAGGATACCCGCCCCATTTCGCATTCCACATCGCTTTATGCCCGGCAGCACAAACGCCCGCGACGAATTTATCCGGCGATTCCGTGCCGGTAAGCGCGGAGGGAACATAATCAGCCAACTCCACCCATGCGTGCGTGGCATCAAAAACATCGGGAGCCACGCGCAAGCAATGGAAAATTTTGCTCCAGAACCATTCGCTGGAATAAGTGCCACCGCACTTGGCCAGATATTGCGGGCGCATCTTTTTGGCGACCGCGGTGATCTCAGCCGCTTCAGCCACACCCGTATGGTCCTTCCACAACCACGCCATCGCGGCGGGATTGTTGGTGAATTTTTTCTGGAACGCCACCGGTTGCCCATTGGCATCCACCGGCAACGGCGTGCTGCCCGTCGTATCCACGCCGATGCCGACCACCTGCTCCGGCTTGAATCCGCGCACGGACTTTTTCGCATCCGCCAGTGCCCGCTTGATGGTGATCTGCGCGCCCTTGATGTAATCAGCAGGATGTTGTCGGGCCAGGTTCGGATCGTGCGAGAGAATGACGCCAGCCGTGCCGTGTTCATAGCCCCAAACGGCGGCAGCCACTTCAGCGCCGTTGGCGACGTTGACAATCAGGGCGCGAACTGAATTTGTCCCGTAATCGAGACCGATAGTATATTTACTGCTCATGCATTAAAAAATGTTCTGGTTATGGTGGGATAACGCACTACGGCGTCCTGGATTATGGAATAATGCGCCCGTCCACTTCCTCCCTCTCCCCTCAACGGGGAGAGGGATTGAGGGTGAGGGGTGAGAAAACAGATAGGCTTACTTTCCGCCGCTTCATTGGATGTTGGGCGTTGAATGCCTGTCCCGCTACCGCGGCGGTTGAATGTTGAATGTTTCGTTTTATTCATACATCAATTTGCTTCCCCCTGACTTTGGCTCATCGCCACCTTCATCCGCTCTACGGCTTGTGCTTGCGCATTCGTGGAATTGGCCTGCCAATCCGCCGGGCTGACGACGTTCCAATACACCGAATACCGCTGGTCATTCATTTTATAGAACGGAATCAACGTCACATCATTCGGCTTGCCCAAATCATGTGTGCGAAAAGTCAAAGATCCGCTGGCGGGCTTGATATGTTTGAGCAGCGTGCTCGCGTCACCAACGAAAACAGGCGCGGATGGGTCCCAGGTTTTGTTCAAGTCGCCCTGGTTGTCGGCAAAATGATTGGGCATGCGCTCCGTGCCCAATTCACCGGCAAGCAGGATGGGACCGTAAAGCACGGCCACGATGTTACTGCTGCCCGGCAACGGTTCGGTGCGCAACTTCATCTCGAAGCGCACGTCCACGCTGTCGCCATTCTGCCATTGGCGGTCCACGGTGACGTACGAGCCGGGTGTGCCGCTGATCTTTTGTTTCTTGCCGTTCACGCGCACCGTCAATTCGTCCGTCCATTCCGGCCAGCGGATGCGCAGAGCCAGCGAGACAGGCGAGGCACATTTGAAATCCAGCTTGGTATGGTCGCTCTCCGGGAACTCAGTCTCCTGCCGCACCACGAGATTCTTTTCCGGCCAGGTCAACTCCGCGGGGATGAACAGGTTCAAGAACAGCGATTGGTCGCCATGGAAAAAGATCGTGTCGCCATATTTGGAATGATTTTCCATGCCCGTGCCCACGCAGCACCAGAACGCGTTCGTCGGCGTGGAAAACGTCTTGAAATGGCCGGGCTTGAGCGACATCAGATAAACGAACATGCCCGTCTCGGGGTCCTGCGAGGCAAGGATGTCGTTGTACAACCCTCGCTCGTAGAAATCCATCTCCTGCGCGTCCGGCGACCATTCGAAAAGATGCCGCGTGAGCTTGAGCATATTATATGTGCAGCATGACTCAGCCGTGGCCGGCGAAAGATGTTTGGCAAAATAGTTCGTATCGAAGAAATGCTCGTTATCGCCGTTGCCGCCGATGACGAAGGAACGATGTAACGCCACTTGCGTCCAGAAAAACTTCGCCGTGTCACCGTAGCGGCTGTCGCCCGTCAATTCATACAAACGCGCCAGCCCGATGATTTTGGGGATCTGCGTATTCGAGTGCTTACCAGTCAAATCATCCTGCCCCGCCGAAAGCGGACCGAGCACGCGATTGTCATAAAATTTTTCCGACAGTTTCAGGTAACGCGGATCGCCGGTGATGCCATAGAGATTGGCGAGCGACTCATTCATGCCGCCGTATTCGCACACGAGCATCTCCTGCCATTGGTCGTCGGTGAGATTGGCCGTGAGATTGTCCACCCAATTGGCAAGGTTCGTGGCCACGACCAGTGCCTGCGCGTTGGTGCAAAGCTGGTTGGCATCAATGAGACCGGCCAATTCCTTATGGATCGTGTACCATGGCGACCAGCCGCCGTTGAGGCCAAAGCCTTTGGTATCAATGTGGCCTTGCGCGATCGGATTGAAAATCTTTGCTTTGCCGTCCGGAATGGCCGCCACATAACCGTCGCCGTTGGCCTTCTGGCATTCCGCCAGTTCGCCGACGATATAATTGACGCGATCCAAATAATTCGTGTCGCCCGTGGATTGATACATCAATGAACATGCCGAGAGATAATGCCCCAACGTATGCCCTGCCAGGCCCGACGATTCCCAACCGCCATACACCGGCGCTTTCGGCTGCAAGCCTGCTTCCTTGCGATACCAGCTCAAGAGTCGATCGGGGTCGAGACTCAGAAGATATTTGCCGTCCAAATCCATCGCCGATTTGAACGGGCTGTCGAGCAAACGGACTTGCGAGAGCGGGAACGGCTCGGCCTGCGGCGCGGGCGCATTCTTGACGTCACTGCGCGCCACGGCCACTACGCCCAGCATCGCCACCATCAACAGGCTCTTCTTAAGTATATTCATGATAAACCTCTCCGTTGCCGGCATCTCCGCAAACGACAGAATCGTCCAGACATGCCAAAAATATGAATTACTTAATTAAGCTAAAAAATTAGCGCCCGTGTCAAACGAAATGTGATAAAGGGAAAGTTGCGAACAGCGAAAGAGCCGGGAGAAGTTGATGCGTTATTCCTGCTTCAACTTCTTATATTTCCCAACCCCCGGCAACAATCGAAAATAACACAGCGCACTGAATAACAATATTTGGAACAGGAAAATATACCAACCGTACTTCTGCATGAATTCAATAGTCGCCTGCGCTCCCGCGCTCGCTCCGTTTTGAAAATTCTCAGCAACTCCGGCATTCGGATCCCCTGCGCCCGCACCCGCAGTCGCGCCCACCACGGCGCCAATGATCCCGCCGGTAACAATACGAAGAAGAACGAACCATAAAAAACCAAAAACAATCCGTAAAAACAGGCTGCGCGTTGGTCTCTGCGCGGACTGAATGGTTTCATTTTCCATCCCTGAAAATTGGGTTTTATTTCCCGGTTCGTCCAGAAGATTTTTTTATGCAAAACGACAGGACTGGCAGGGACGCTGACGCGCTGGCGATGGGGTAAACTCCCCGTAAGAATTTTAGCGGCAAAATTCGACAGATTTAAAATATGAGCGAAGCTGGTTCATGGAGTTCGGTCGTGTGTGCAGTGTGAGTCGTTGGAGCTGTTGGTTTGCTGGAGTTTTTTTCAGTGTGGTCATCTCGGTTCCTGCCCAAAACCTTTTGCAGAATGGAAATTTTGAAGAGGACGGCGGCAGTTTCGCCGGCTGGACCGTTAACCCTTCAGAAACAGACCTCTATTCTGCCAACCCGGCCATTGCATCGGATGGCATCAATGACGGATATTATGCGCGTTTCACCTACGACCCGAACGGCCCTGACACACTTTCGCAAACCCTTTCGACCATTCCCGGCACGATCTACGATGTCGCATTTTCGGTCGAAGACGGCAGCGGACACAATTTCGAAACGGAACTTACCTTTGGAAATTCCACCGATGACCTGGCGCCGACATTTGAAACCGGTCCGGGGGATTATTTAGAAGGATGGACCAATCTCAATTTCGACTTCACCGCCACCTCACCAGAAACCGAATTGTCCTTCACCGTTTTGGCGGACACCGGCAGTGAGTTTGGCGTGGACAATGTAAGCGCGATGCCGGAACCGGCACCAGAGCCGGCATCGAGCATTTGTCTGGTTTCAGGAATTGTTGGTCTGTTGCTCACCCGGTTTTCTTATTGCCATCGGAATTCACGGCCCTCTCAATGTCTGCGTCCGCCCCGACCCGGGCAAGGTGATTTGCCAAAGTAAATTAATCACAAAAGTTCCCAACACGCCACTTCCATATCTTTCTCGAATTCAATAATTGCTTTGGCATGATCACGAAATAATTTTTCGACATATTCTGTCGTCTGGTTCCCGCAACGAAGCCAAATAACTTTGGGCGGGGCATGGTAGAGCGCGGCCATGTCCGCAAAATCAGAATCCTGTGAGACAATAGTGAATCCATTCGCCTTCGCAAATTCCCAGATAGAGCGGTCATCCGCCGCGTCCAAACCGGCACGGCGCACCTGTGTTGAATCGGGAAATAAATCCGCCAGTTGATCGCACAATTTGAAGCTTAAGTTCTGGTCGAACAGCAGCTTCATGCGGCAGTCAGGACACGGCGCTCACGATCGGCGGCATAGGCGAGACACGCGCGAATGTCCTCTTCCGTTAACTCGGGATAATCCGCGAGAATTTCCACGTGCGACATTCCCGCAGCCAGCCAGCCCAGGACATCAGACACGGCAATCCGCATCCGCCGGATACAGGGCCGCCCGCCGCGCTTGCCCGGCTCAATGGTGATGATGCTCTGATAATTCATTGCTGGGCTATCTTACCGCGTTCGTTCTCATTTCGCAAATGGGGTTTTTACGGGTAATCCAAGCATTTCGACGGCGAGGGATCACGCTCCCGTCTTGTGTCCCCCTTTCCAATTCAACCATAACAGAACCAATAATATTCCACCCGTGATAACCGTGCATATAGGCGCTAAGGAGATGCTGATTTAATCACCGGGTGATTGGTTTATTAGAGACGGCGGAGAGAGTGTTGCCTAAACTTAGGCATGACGCACCAGCCGAGTTTTTCTCAAGCCGAGTTTGCCAGCAAAAAGAAGACCACCCGCCGGGA
>DASXYX010000064.1:0-11550 GCA_036502245.1 Verrucomicrobiia bacterium | reverse complement strand
TGGTCCCGGAAGTAAAAGCGAATGATGATGCCGTAGAACCGGCTGACTTCAGGCATGAACAGCCTCGTCGGAGGTCTTTCCTGTGATTTCCAGGTATGCGGCGTCAGGACAGATTTCAATATCGTCCGACCAGGCGATTTGACCGTGATCGCCAACATGGACTTTGTTGAAGAAAGTTTCGTCTTTGAGCATGGCAAACACGCCGCGTCCCACGGAATTCGACAAGTCAATAATTCCTGCCACACCATCCGCATAAGTCACGCGAATTTTATGGCCGGGCAATGGCACCGCTTTGACTGGACGAATCATAGGTTTTACGGTGCCACCATAATCACGTTGCGTCAAGACGCTGATATATATGAAGGCGCAGGCTTAACTGCTGGCATTTTTCTTCCAGACGTAACGGAACAGCAGGACACGAAGTGCCGCCGCCAGCGGGATGGCCAGGACGCCACCCAGCATGCCGCCCAGCAGCGTCATGCCGATCATCAAGGCCACAATGACCATGAGCGGATGCAGGCCGACGCGGTTTCCCATGATGCGCGGCGAATAAAGGAAGCTTTCCAGGGATTGCACAATGACGAACAGGCCAAGAACCTCCATGGGATGGATCCAGTCACCGAATTGCACGACCGTCAGCAAGGTGGCCAGCAGCCAAAGGATGGTTGCGCCCACGACCGGCACCATCAACAGAATGGCTGCAAGGAACCCGATCAGAAAGGCATAATCCAATCCGATGAGGAGCATCCCGATGGTATAAAGCACGCCACCGATGAGAGAGACGATCACCTGCCCGCGAAAGAAAGCGATCATGTATTGATTGATGGCCAGCAGGATGAAAACCAGTTCCTCTTTTATCCGCGAATCGCGGATGGGCAGGTATTCGGTCCAATGCTTTTTGATGTCACGTTTCTCCTTGAGAAAGTAGAACGCATAAATGGGTATCAAAATCAACGCGACCGCGACGTCGATCAAGGAAGTGACGCGGCTGAGAAGACCGAGGAGCCAGTTGCCGACTTTGGGCATGATCTGTTGGAGCCAATTTTTTGCCGAGGAAACGATCTGTTTATGGATCTGTTTGGTTTCGATGACCACGGGCAGATTCGTGCTGTTCGCAGAAGGCGAATTGGTATGGGTTGAGGGCAATGGGGTTATCCGGGCGACTTTTGGCGGCTCAGTGGGAGCCGGCTGGGAATTGGCTGGAGGTGAATTGGTGTCCAGATCGTTATCCGTTCCGCCACCCCATTTTTCCAATTGCACCTGCGCCCGCGCCGTCAGGCCGGGGATCTCTGAAACCAATTTATTCGTTTCCTGAACCAGTTGCGGAACGGCACTGGCAAAGACTCCGCCGATAACGCAGACCATGAGGATGAAAACGACGATGATGGCCCACGCGCGGCGGATGCCATGGCGCTCGAGCCAATTGACCGAAGGGTCCAGGAGGTAAGCCAGCACAGTGGCAATGGCCAGCGGCCAAATCACGGGGCTTAACAGTCCCAGAATTTTGCCTATGCCCCAAATAACCGCTACGGTGATGCATGCAATGACCGCGAGGGCCAGGGCAGTCAGCGCGAGCCAGAAGATCCGTGTTTGGGTTTCGCCGGGTGGTTTAAGGTTCATTTTGCTTCAAGCGACCGTAACAGACCTCCGTTTCATATTCGAATACCACTCGGCCATGTTTGTGGTATTTGTCAAAGATTTGTTTCAGAACGGCGAGCATTTCCTCATGGCCCGGCTGCCCGGCTTCCGGCGCGTAAGATGATGAGAGCAAACGACCTTTGAGGCTCTCAAAATCAAATTCCTGCTCATGATAAAATGTCTCAAAAGCCGGGGGGTCCTGGAAAAATTGTTCGAGCACTTCGCGACTGATTTTGCGGTGGCGTGGAGTTTCCGCGGCCGCGGAAATGGTGTCGGCCAGTTTTTCGTATTCCACGGCAAAGGGTTTGGCGTCGGCGCGGCGGCGATTGAAAATGATGGCGACCCATCCCTGCGGTTTGAGGATGCGACGAAATTCGGCGCGACAACGCGAGTGATCGAACCAATGGAAGGCCTGGGCAGCGACGACGAAATCCACAGATCGGGTTTGCAATGTCGTAGCTTCGGCAGTGCCGTTGATGCTCGTGAAATTCGGGAAATGGTGGAGGAGATGTTCACCGGCTTCGCGCATCTCCGGATTCGGCTCGACACCCAGAAGCGGATTTCCGTTTTTGAGAAAAAGCTCCGAAAGTTTGCCGGTGCCCGAGCCGATGTCAGCAATAATGGACGCAGGCGTCAGGCCGCAACGGTCGCGCAATAAATGGATGATCTCCCGGGGATAGCCGGGCCGATACCGGATGTAGTTTTCCGAACGGCCGGTGAAACGTTTGGTTGGATCAAGCATTGGCATCCCTCGTTTTGAGGTAATTTCATCCCAACTGTTCAAACGACAACTAATTTTGCCCCAACTTCTTGGATTTTTCGGTCGCGGCGCGTACGGCGTTCATCACGGTCGCGCGTAATTTTCCTTTTTCCAGTTCGTGCAGGCCTTCAATAGTAGTGCCGCCGGGGCTAGTCACCTGGTCTTTGAGCGCGCCGGGATGCTGGCCGGTTTCCAGGACCATTTTAGCCGCGCCGGAAACGGTCTGGGCGGCGAGAAGGGTCGCGATGTCGCGGGGCAGACCGGCGGCGACGCCGCCATCGCTGAGCGCTTCGATGAATTGATAGACGTAAGCAGGGCCACTGCCGCTCAAGCCGGTGACGGCATCGAGCAGGTTTTCTTTGACCTGGAGAGCCAGGCCGACGGCGGATAAAAGTCTTTTGGCAACCTCGCCATCGTGCGCGGTGGCGTTGCTGCCCAGGGCATAGGCAGAAGCGCCCGCGCCAACCAGCACCGGCGTATTGGGCATGACACGAACGACGCGAGCACCGGATGGCAAAGCTTTTTCCAATTTGGCAAGAGTCACGCCGGCGGCAATGGAGATGAGCAATTGCTTTGAGGAAAATGCGCTGTGAATCTCCGCCAGCGCGGCAGGAACCTGGTCGGGTTTGGTGGCCAGGATGAGGACGTCAGCAAATTTGGCAACGTCGAGGTTGGACATTGTGGCTTTGGAACCGAGTTCGGCGGTAAAAAATTTTCGGGTGGCCTCATGGGGATCGCTGGCCATGATCTCTCTCGGCACGACGATTTCGGCGCGGACAAAACCTTTGGCCAGAGCAGTAGCCATTTTGCCGGCGCCCAAAAAACCGACATTTAATTTTGAAGCCATGCCGTTTTTTAGCAGGCCAGGCCGGGGTGTGAAAGCGAAATTGCGTCAAATTGATTGCTTGTATTTGTTATGGACGATTCTATCTTTGCCGAAATCCAAGAGCGAATGACCAATCGCCGCACATGGGAGACGTTTGAAGCGATGCGCGCCGCCGCCGAGGAAGGCGACGCACAAGCCCAATGCTATCTGGGAGTCTGTTTCCAAAACGGCCAGGGGGTCGTGCAGGATTATCACGAGGCGGTGAAATGGTTCCGCAAGTCGGCGGAGCAAGGCGACCCGGTGGCGCAATGTTATCTCGGCGTGTGCTATCTGAACGGCGCGGGTGTCCCGCAGGAATTCGGCGAGGCAGCCAAATGGCTGCGCGAAGCGGCGGAGCAAGGCGATCCCGCGGCGCAATTCAACCTGGGTGTCCTTTACGAGACGGGCCAGGGCGTCTCGCAGAATTACGTGGAGGCGGTCAAATGGTATCGCGAATCGGCAGAGCGCGGCTATCCGGCGGCGCAATTCAACCTGGGTGTTTTCTACGAGCAAGGCCAGGTTGTCCTTCAGGATTTCAAAGAGGCCATCAAATGGTATCGCGAAGCCGCCGAGCAGGAATTGGCTCCGGCGCAATGTAATCTGGGGCTTTGTTATCAAACCGGCCGCGGCGTGGAAAAAAACCAGCAGGAGGCCGTGAAATGGTTCATCCGCGCGGCCCGGCAAGGCGACAAGACCGCGCAGCATAATCTTGGATTGTACTACGCCACATTGGAAACGGGTTTCATCCAGAGGCCCGAGACGGAAGAGACGGAATGATTTTTCTGCTTTTTGGTTATCCATCATAAACTTCAATTCGCATCAATTCGCGTCAGTGATTTTTGAGGTCAGATGTTGCCGGGGAACAATTGGTTTTGGAAAAGGAAGTGTTTAGCCGGGTTAAATTGTGACAAAGAGAGAATTTTTCTTTGAATAAGTTTAAATAATTTTGCGGTGTATTGGAACACAGGCGCAAAAGGACGCAAAGGGGCGCACGTGGCGGTGATGGCAAGGAGAGAGACGGGTGTTCCGAGCGAGACGCTCGAAACTGCGCCCGAGACGGGCGCGCTCCCTAAACAATATGCCAGAGCATTGCTCATGAGGCGATTTAAGCATGAAAGTGGGGGAGTGAAATGTTTCCCGGAAACAAAATCGTTAAATGGCTAAAATAGCCACCTATCCTAAATCCAACCTGTTTTTCTAATAATTAGTTCTGGACACTTCGACTATAAGCTGTCAAAAAAGCACAAACAGAGGTGAAGCAAGACGTAAGGGCTTCATCGACAGGCACGGAATCGGAACTCATTATGAACTGGAACCCGGCACGGGTGGTACGTCAAAGGGGAAGTTTTCCTCGCGGTATTCTTTTGTTTCGACAGGTCCAACATTTCGGCGGGTCAATTTTCTTATGAAATCTTTTCTTAAATTTTTCACCCTAACCTCTTTACTGATGGCGATTTGTTGCAAATCACAACAGGTTTCGGCCAACCAATCATCTGTTCAGGCTCCGACGCCGTATTCGATCGTGGCCAATGATGCCAATTCGCGGGTCTGGCAACGGACGGTTTATGAGCAGGGGCCAAACGGGCAGGTCATTCCGAAAAGCCATTCCTACACCGAGTTGGCGAGCGGCTTAAACCATTGGTTGAACGGTCAATGGGCCGAATCCAAGGAAGAGATCGACATTTTACCAGATGGAACGGCGGCAGCGACAAACGGCCAATATCATGTCTGTTTTCCGGGCAATATATACGACGGCGAGATTTTGATGGTAACGCCTGATGGAAAGGCACTTCAAAGTGAGCCCATGGCATTGAGTTATGATGACGGGACAAATACCGTATTGATCGCTACGCTGACAAATTCCATTGGCGAATTAGTGGCTCCAAATGAAGTCGTTTATCCTAATGCATTTGGAGGGTTAAATGCGGACCTGGAATACACATATAAAAAGGGCGGGTTCGAACAAGATGTCATCTTACACTCCCAACCACCCTCCCCTGAGTCATTGGGGTTGAATCCTGCAACAACGCGACTTCAGGTGCTGACCGAATTTTTCAATCCGCCACAACCGGGAGTCAGCACGGCGCAATTACCGTCGCAGGCAGGGCTTGCTTTGTCTGATGAAACATTGGATTTCGGACAGACAACGTTCGCGCCGGGGCGGGCGTTTCTAATGGGAACGGGCGGAGAGGAGGCGCAAGCGATGGTTGCGAAGCAGTGGATATCAGTCAATGGACGTTATTTCCTGGTGGAGGAAGTGCCGGTAGAGGCTCTGACTGACCAACTGGCTGCATTACCGCTACAAGTGACTCAAAAAGGCGGCGGGCTGCCGATAATGGCGTCGCACAGGCTTCGGTTGCCTCCACAGCACCTGGCGAAGGCAAGCCCATTCGTTCATGGGACACAGTTGAGCCAGGCGTCGGTGCTTCCTAAAGCAGGCGTGACGCCTGCGCTACTTTCCAAAGGGTTGGTTTTGGATTACCAAATACTCTCTGGCACTATGACCAATATTACATTCCAGGGTGATACGACGTATTACATCAGCGGCAGCGTAACTTTAAACGGAACGAATACATTTGAGGGCGGGACGGTCATCAAATATGCGACGAACGCGACGCTAACAATCAACAGCCCATCCTATGCAGTTACGCCGAACTGGAATACGGGATCTTATCGGCCGGTAATCTTTACAGCGATAGATGACAATACTGTGGGTGAGACACTTTCGGGATCAACAGGCACACCGACAGGCTATTATGCAAATCCCATGCTGTCATTTTCTGGAACAAATGTTCCTGAGCTTACAAATTTTCGGATCTGCTATGCAAAATCTGGAATTGATTTTCCCGGGGGGAGCAGTGTGGTTTATCCGATGGTTTACGATGCCCAATTTATCGATTGCCAATACGCTATAGGTATTACTCCGCATAGTCAATATTACCAAAACGTATTATTCGCCAATATCCGTACGAATTTTAATCAGTTTGCCAACGGCATAGGCGTTCATTTGCAAAACGCTACTTTTGTTAACATCGGGCTGGTAGCCAGCGCCTCATCTCCGGGGACAATAAGCATATATTTCACGAATTGTATTTTTGGCAATGTAACCAATTTTGTCGATCGTGGAACGATGGCCACAAACGGCAATTATAATGGTTTTTATAACTCTCCACCATTTGGAAGTAATCAGGTCACGAACACTTTTTATCCATTTCAGATTGTAGGGGGCGGAAGTTATTATTTAACGAATGGCTGTAATTTTACCAATGCGGGGACCACAAATATTGACAGAGTTTGGCTGGCACAATTGCCGCAAAAAACAACACACCCGCCGACAATTTATGGCGCCGGGTCATCCATTACGAGCATTACCACATTGAGTCCGGATGTCCTGCGCGACACCAGTTCATCACCGGATCTGGGGTATCATTACGATCCGTTGGATTATGCGTTCGGGGGATGTGATTTGTACACAAACCTTACTATTACTGCGGGAACCGCAGTCGGATTCTACCAGGATTTTGGCAGTGTTGGCTCTTCCGGAGAACCGTACAGCCTCTCGCTGAACAACGGAGCTGTGTTCAATGCCACCGGCACGGCGACCGCGCCATGCTGGATCACTTTTGCCGATACGGCACAAGAAGGATGTAATGAAAATTGGACCACCCGGGGTTGGATGGGAGGATTCATGCTCAACGGCAGTGGTTCGGGAGAATCTCAATTAAACACGTCTTTTACGAAAATGTCAGGTGTCAATGGACCATGGCAATCCAATATTTTTCGGGACAACTGGGACCAAGGTGTATGCAATTTTCAAAACTCGGAATTTTGGATGAGTGCTATAGGAACCTATGATGAGCAAAACTTGAATTTTTCCAATTGTTTCTTTTTTCGGGACCAATTGTATTTTTATGACCAGGATGATAATCCGAATATCACGATGGAAAATTGCACTTTTTATGGCGGGTTCATGGTGATCGGCCGGCAGACGTATTTTTCCTCTTCAGTTGTGACTGTCAAAAATACAGCCTTCGATGGAACAGCGTTTGCGTGGGGAGACAACCTGAACGGGACTTCGGGAGACACGTTTGAAGATTATAATTCTTATAATTCCAGCAACCTGCTCTGGCAAAGTTTTTCGTACCCGTATGGTTCCTGCTATGGGACGCTGCAAACAGTTGGTTCTCATTCGCTTTACGTCACGAATTACAACTGGGAAACAAGCTGGTTCGGCAATTATTATCTGCCGATCAACAGTCCATTGATCCAGGCGGGAAGTACAACAGCGGACCAGGTGGGGCTTTACCATTTTACCACGCAAACCAACCAGGCGCCCGAGACCAATGCGGTTGTGGACATCGGATATCACTATGTGGCGACGGACCAGTATGGAAATCCATTGGACTTCAACGGCGACGGCATTCCTGATTATTTGGAGGATCCGGCGGGAAACGGTTCGGGCAGTTGGATGAACACGATGTTTTTAAAAGTGCAAATCATCCAGCCGCAAAATGGAAGCGTAATCCCCTAACGAACAAGGTAATCCATGAAAATCAAATCGATTTATATGTTCAGCAAAAAAGCGACACAATGGGCTATTCATACGATAATGGCGATGATGACTGTAATCCTGGTGTCAGCGTGCCAGTCGTCAAATGCCCAGTCGGTAATTTTGTATAATCTATCGGGCACCACCTCTCTCATTGTAAATGCCGGCAACAACTGGAGTGCCTGGGGTTTCGGAGATTTGGGCTGTGGCTATACTCCGGCGAATGTCATTGGGAATAATCCTATTCCGCCGGGAGGAGCATCACAGGTGGTGCCGGGCAGTGGTCCTTGTTCATTTTATCCGCTTTTTATCACGCCTTCCGGCAGTTATGGCGTTTCAACCGGCACTACTTATGCTTTTAGTGTTTCTGATATCGGGTATTTCGCTGTGGAAAGTCCCATTGAGCCACCCGTGGATAATACCCTGGATACGGGACCCAAAAGTGATGTAAGCGATTGTGGAATGCCAGCATGGGGTGTCACGGAACCATTCATATCGCTTTGGCTGGATGATGAGCCATTGGGCTATCAGCCGGCAGCAGGCCCGCGCATATCAATGCAATTAAGCTACAGCCAGCGTGAGACGAGCGCCGGTTATTCCTCCAGCATCTTTAGCGTCGGTCGGAAGTGGGGGTGTTCATGGCTGTCATACATTACGACAGGCCTTTACACATATGTAAATTATTCAGGGGGTGGCCAAGCAGCTTATGGTGAACCCGTTTCTCAAGTTCCTAGTTATTATCACAACCAATATGTCGGGTCAGGCCTTGGAGATTCTACCAATACCATGCTTGTTCCCACTGACTACCGGAATAACAGCAGGCTTACAGGAGACACAAACAATGGATTTACTGTTTTCTATCCAGATGGCAGCAAAGATTTTTATGGTTTTATCGTGACGAATGCGAGCGGGGTGTTTCAAGAAGCCTTTTTATCTCAACGATTCAATGCCCAGGGACAATGTTTTACGCTGAACTACACCAATTACCAGCCTTCTTCCCCGGTCATTCTTCTCGAATCCATAGTTGATGGAGATGGCCGGACCAACCTTGTTCATTACAATCCATCTCACCCCAATCTTATCAGCAACATCGTGGATCCGTTTGGCCGGACCAGCTATTTATATTATGACAACAATGGCAACCTGACGAACATCACGGATGTGGCGGGCAACTCCAGCACAATCAAATACGACAGCAACAGTTGGGCAACAAACCTGACGACGCCTTACGGAGCAACGTCTTTTGGGATCATTGATGGGGCCAGCAGCAGCGATCCCAACGGGCGGTCGATACTGGTCACAAGAACCGATAGCAGCCATGAGCTTTTCCTCTATACCAACAACGCAATTTGCGAGCCAGTTTATTATCCATATTATCCACCCTCAGCGAGCGCATTCCCATCCAACATTCCTACCGGACTGCCATCGACACAAGGACTGATGTATGAGTTTAATTCATTTCACTGGGGGCCGCGTCAATATGCGGCGCTCTCCACGACCAACATTGCAGGTTTTACCGCGAATGATCTTCTGAAAGCGCGCATGAAACACTGGAAGCTGGACTATTGGTTTTTAGGGACACCCGAAATTGGCAACCTGGTGACATTTGAGCGAGATCCAAGCCCTGACAGCGCCGGAACAATTGAGGGACAAAAAACCTGGTATGATTATTATTATGACAATTTAATTGCCACTGGAGACCAGTTGCTTCCGATGACAGTTGCCCGGCTGTTGCCGGATGGTTCCACGGCGTACACGTGGATAGCCCGGAACGTATGGGGCAATCCGTTCTTTACCATCAGCACCTATTCGGGCGGGTTGCGAACAAATTTTTTTGGCATTGATCCAATCGGCAACGGCATTGACATGGTGGCGATAACCAATGCGAGCGGAGTGCAGGTTTCAAGCAATGTATTCAACGCCTATCACCAGGTGCTTACCAATTACGACGCCGCGAATGAAATGACGGTCTATACGTACAATGCGAATCACCAGGCAACAAGCATCACGCTGCCGACGGGGGTGGTGACCACCAACATTTATGGAGCAAGCAATCTTCTCACGCAGCAAATCGTCATTGGTTTCTCAACGAACAGTTTTACGTACACGAATGATCTGGTGCTAACGCACACGGATGCGCGCGGGTTGATAACGACCAACACGTGGGACAATCTCAACCGCCTGACGAGTGTCAAGTACCCAGACGGTTCTTATATCTCAAACGTTTACACGATCCTGGACCTGACGGCGACGAGGGACCGGATGGGAAACTGGACTTATTTCGGTTACGACAACATGGAGCGTAATACGTCGATCACGAATGCAGCGGGAAAAGTCACCACTTTTTCCTATTGCACCTGCGGAGCCCTGGATTCCACTTTGGATGCCGCAAACAACACCACTTCTTTTTACTACGACAACCAGGGCAACCTGACGGGCACGACTTACACAGACGGTTATTCCATGACCAACAACTATAATCTGCTGCGGCAGGTGACCAGCACCGGCGACAGCGCGGGCCAAGCTGTTACCAACACCTTCAATAACCAGGGACTGATGGTCACGGCAAGCAACGTGCTTGGCCTAGCCAAAGGGGTTGGTTATGATATTCTTGACCGCGCCATCAGCACGACCAATGCGAATGGCGTGAAGCTTTCCACAACTTACGACAGCATGAACCGCCCGCTGACGCGCAGTTATCCTGACGGCGGCGTTGAAAAATGGGGTTATTCAGCCAATTATTTGGATGCCACTGTTTACACCAACCAAATCGGGAATGTGACGCAGTATGCTTACGATGCCTTGGGACGAAAAACCAATGTGATTGTTGTTGGGGTCAGCACGAATGGCTTTGCCTACGACGGGGCCGGGGACATGCTCTCGATGACGGATGGCAAGAACCAGACCACGACCTTTGGATACGACGACTATGGCCGGGTGACCAACAAAGTGGATGCCGCAGGGAACACGGTTTTCACGTATCAATACGATTCAGACAACCGGCTGACGAACCGCTGGAGCGCGGCAAAGAACGCGACCACGTACAAGTATGACGTGCTGGGCAACGTGACGAACATTGTTTATCCGGTCAGCCCGTCCATCAAACTGGCATACGATGTATTGAACCGGTTGACGAACATGGTGGATGGGGTGGGGACCAATGCCTACACATACAATAGCGCGGGAGAGCTCTTGAGCGCGGGCGGGTTGTGGGCGGATGACACGTTGAGTTACACGTATCAAAACCGTGCCCGGACGCAAATGAACCTGAATCATCTGAGCGGCCCGGCATGGACGGTCAGTTACAGCTATGATATGGCGCTGCGCATGACCAATGTGACGTCGCCGGCGGGCGCTTTCGGATATATCTTTGATAAAACAAAATCGTTGCGGGTGGATGAGCAGACGCTGCCCGGCGGGATGTATATCACCAACACTTTTGACAGCGTGGCGCGGCTTTTGAGCACGGCGTTGAAGGGTGGAAGCACGAATCTGGATTCAGAGATTTACGGCTATAACACCGCCAGCCAGCGGGTGGCGGAAACGAACGCTGCCGGGGATTACCGGACTTATACTTACGACAATGGAGGTCAGCTCCTCAGCGCGATCGGGAAGGAAGCGGGCGGGGCGACGAGCCGGTTGCAGGAGCAGACCAGTTATGGGTATGACGGGGCGGGGAATTTGAACCAACGGACGAACAACGGGTTGGTGCACTCTTTCAACGTCAATAATCTGAAT
>DASXYX010000063.1:0-50276 GCA_036502245.1 Verrucomicrobiia bacterium | reverse complement strand
TTCCGCAGGAACATCTGATAATAGCCCGCAGTTTCAACTGCGGGTACAGTGATGGAATGAGAAAAGTCCCGGAGGGACGGCTGAAAATCCAGTCGTCCCTCCGGGACTTGAAACGTGTGTCTCCCGTTCCCCGGCGTTGAAGGGCGTGTTGCCCAAACCGATTTCACCTTTGTTGCGGCGGAATTTTGGCCAATTGGCATGGTCAAATCACATTCCCTGAAAATCAAAATGCGCTATAGGCCAATTCTGGAAGCCGACTTTCTTAATCCATGGCCCCGCAATATTTGGGCAACACGCCCTGAAACGCCGGGCTATTCTCAAAAAGTCCCTGCGGGACTCCAGATTCGCTCCCCCGTATGCTAAAAACTGAGATGCGCCCATGTTTCCATTATTGAAGGCAAAGTCACAGCCGTTAAAATCAGAACATTTTCAAATTCATCCTCTAAATTCGGGAGCCGTAGTCGAAATCACACTTGACGCGCGGGGTGATTTCATTTGGACTGTCGTTACTATGAAAATTAAATTTCTCGCGGGATTGGCAGGCATCGGAATCGTCATTCTTACCGCCGGTTGCGTTGGCACCGTAAGCGGCACTCATTCGGCCGCCGTCAGTTGGGGCCAGGATTACGTGGCCGGCCGCTATGACCGCTCCGTCGATCAGGTGTACCAGGCGTCGGTCCAGGTCGTCCAGACCGATGGCACCTTGATCACAGAATATGTGCCCCACGACACCACCAACGACGTGCGCGCGCTCTACGGAAAGGTCAATAACCAGAACGTCTGGATCCGTGTAGAAGGGATTGCCCCCCAGATCACCCAGGTGACGGTGCAGTCGCGCAGCAAATGGGGCACCAAGGACCTCGACCTGGTGCATGAATTGGAAAAGGAAATTGCGCTACAACTGGCGCGGTGAGTAAGACCGGTTGCCTTTCAAACCGATATTCTGTTCATAATCGCCCAGCACCTTGCCGGGCGGCCCTTGCTGTTGCCCTTTGATCTCCAATCTCACCGTGGCCAACCGACGGCGCGCCAGGTCCGCCACGGGCATCTCAGGAAAAAGTTCGATAATTTTCTCCAGGGTGGGCCGGACGATCTCAAAATCCGCGCCGCCATGGATCTGCAGGTCGGCCAAAAGATTCAGCCAATGCGCGATCTTCCTCGATGGCTGTCCCGGTTGTTCCGCCAATTGGATCAACTCGTGCGCCGCCAGATCAAGACGGTGATGGTGCCGCGCGTAAAGGATGGCCAGGTGTTCGCGCGCTTCGGCGTCCAGCGGATGCTGTTCGAGATGCTTCACCAGGTCGGCGGTCGCTTTGTCCGGGTCCACGTCTTCAGGAACGATATGACTGATCGATTCCCGCAATCCGGCGCTTTCGATGCCAGTGGGAACCGCGACCACCCGGCGGTCTTTCGCATCGAGCAAAATCTTTTTCGTGCCGCCCAGGTGCGCGATGCGTTGCGCCGCCGCGTTCGATGCCGGCGTATCGGGATATTTCTCGATGATGCGGTTCAAGGTGTCGCGGGCGGAATCCACATCGTTGGCGACCGACAATTGCCAGTCGGCGATGTGATTCATCGCGGCGACCACCTGGCGGGGCGGCGCCTCATCCCATTCGCAAAAATGGTTCAAGGTCATTTCTGCCGACGACAGATCTTTCATGTCTTCGGCCTGGATCGACGCCAGAAGCAATGTCCCTTCAAAATCATTCGGAAATTTTGCCAACTGCTTGCGGATCTCCACGATCGCTTCCAGCGGCTTGCCCAATTTTCGTTTCGAATGAGCGATAGAGTAGTAAGGCTTTGGCTCGACCTCCACGTTCCCGCCATCAAAGGCGCTGGACAATGGCCTGGCGACCAGGTCCGCAATGTACGGCGTCCACATGAACGACAGGACCACTCCCATAAAAACGATCACAAAAGGACCAGCCCAGCTCATCTTATGCGCGAGAAACATGCAACCGATCGCGAACGGAACGGAGAAGATGGCCTTGAAGATCACTTTGCTCGGGTCTTCCGAATTCTTAAGCTCCCTCGACACAAGGATGATAATAGCGGCCAACCCGATGAGTGAGAGAACGACGCCACAAACAATGTATAAGAGGTGACTCATGGCCTGTCCCAAAACTCGTCCGCTTTGACAGCCAACGCAAGCAAAATCAGGCTGTATCTAATGGTGGGGCGAGACTCAGTCGAGCCCTGATCAATTTATCAGCCAACCCCCTCACCCATACCGAAACGGCCGGGACATTTCAAATGCATTGGGCAGATGGCGGATCTCTCGTACCCCGCCTTCAGCCAGCAACACCTCGACAATATCGAACCGGATTTTAACCTGCGGATTTTTGGCCATACGCAGGTAATCGAGCGCGCATTGCGAAAGCCGGCGCCGGCGCGCGGCATTCACTGCCGCGGCGGGACGCGTCCATTCCTCGGAGGAGCGCGCTTTGACTTCCACAAACACCAGGCAATCGTCATCGCGAAAGACCAGGTCCATTTCCCCGCGACGGGATCGGAAATTTGCCGTCAGAAATTTCAAACCCCGCTCTTTGAGAAACTTTTTCGCCGACCGTTCTCCGAGCGTCCCGCGACGCAGATGTTCCGGCGATAATTTGCCGGACAACCGTGATTTGATTTTTTCCAGCAGGCTCATTCTAAGATCCGAATATTTAGCGCTATCTCCCTGAAATCAGGTATCCAGTCATTCAAGGTGCGTCCACCTGCTGTTCCCTCTCCGCTCCCATCCGATGGGAGGGGAGAGGGTCAGGGAGAGGTGAGGGTTCCGATTTTGTCTGCATATCTGCTTTATCTGCATTCTCAAACAAATCCGCTTCCTTCGCCTTTATCGGCGAAAAACTTTTGCGATGGATGGCGCACGGCCCGAGCTTCTCGATGGCCGCGAAATGTTGCGGCGTGGAATAGCCCTTGTGCCCCGCAAAACCGTATCCGGGAAATTGCTTGTCCAACTCGCGCATAACGCGATCGCGGGTGACCTTGGCCAGGACACTGGCAGCGGCGATGGAATAACTGCGCGCGTCCCCTTTGGTCAACGCGGTCTGGCGATAAGGCAGCCATTTGATACGCAGACCATCCACCAACACGTGCTCGGGCCGCGGTTGTAGTTGGTCCAGGGCCAGGTTCATGCCATGCCATGCGGCCTGGCGGATGTTGATACGGTCGATCGTCTCGACATCCACAGTGGCGATGGCGTGACAGATTTCAGGGGTAGCGACCAGGCGCTCGAAGAACTTTTCGCGTTCACCTTCCGTCAATTGTTTGGAATCGTTGAGACCACGGAAGGTTGAAGGCAGGCCGGATTCGAGCCAGCTTTTGGGAAAGATGACCGCCGCAGCCACGACCGGCCCGGCCAATGGCCCGCAACCGGCCTCATCCACGCCCGCGACATGGGAGAGACCCTGCTGCCAGAGGTCGCGTTCAAACGCCAGGCGGTTCCAAAATCTTGCCACGCGAAAAGCATCCGGTTTTGGCGCCCTCCCTTCAAAACAAAGTTATTCAACTTGTTCACAATTGCGCCTTGTAGGGTGAAAACCTACTACAGGTTGTTGGGTTTGAATTAGAAAGGGTTCTAATTGTGGGATACGCCATCCTTTTTATTTGTTGACATTCAAGGGCTTTTTGATAAGAATGGCCTATCGGTTCAAAGAACGGGTTGGTGTCAAACAAGACAGATGTCAGTAACCACTAGATCCACAAATCGACATTCAGTGAGCCTGCCAATGCAGTCCTTCCACTTGATTTTTGAACGTCCATGTTATGAGTGAAGCAAGATTATTCGTTGGAAACCTATCCTACCAAACCGGAGAAAATGACCTGCAAGACCATTTTGCCCAGGTCGGCGCCGTGAAATCCGTGAACCTGATGATGGACCGCGTCACCGGCAAATCACGCGGTTTTGCGTTCGTGGAACTTTCGTCGCCCGAAGAGGCGCAGAAAGCCATCGAGCAATTTCATAACAAAGACTTCCAGGGCCGCGCCATCACCGTCAACGTGGCTCGTCCCCGCGAAGAGCGCCCTCCGCGCGGCGACCGTCCGAACTTCCGCAGCGGCGGCGGCGGCGACCGTGGCGAACGCCGCGAGCGCTATTAATCTGTAATCTGTTTTCAACCCGGCCGGATCACCTCCGGCCGCTTTTTTTGAACTTGAGAGGCCCGGCGCATTTCCTTCTCCCGCAGACTTGTCGCGTCGGAATGCTGATGTAAGCTTTTAAATCAGGATACTACAATTTTAGGATTGAGTTTGACACTCGCATCCGCCAGCTTATCTTTAATCAACAATACTATTTATGGCCGATGTTCCTCCCAATGTTCCCGGCGCGCCCCAGGGCGCGGAGCCGCTGAAAAAAACCACTGGTAAAGTTCAGCCCAAGAAAGAGACCGTCCGCATCAATTTGCCGCCCAAGCCCTCCGCCGCGCCGACCATCAAATTGCCGACCCTGCCGCCCGGCGGCCCCACCGGAGCGCCCTCCGCTGCTGGACGTCCCGCGGCGCCGGCTGTGCCCGCCTCGACCCGCCTGGCTACCGCCGCGCCCACCGCTGCCGCTCCCCGCGCTGCCGCGCCTGCCGCACCTGCCGCCCGCCCCGCGCGCGCGCCGTCTGCCCCGTCCACCGTCGGCACACTCGACACGATTTTGGCCGTTACGGCTATGGTCATGGGTTTGGCCGCCATCGGCACCACAGTTTGGATGATGCTTATGCTCAATAACATCATCGCAAATAATTCCTGAACTAAAAACAAACGGAGAACTGGAGTTGATTTATGGCTTCACCCCTGATCGTTACGCTCACGCAGGACAATTTTTCACAAAACGTCCTGCAATCGCAATCGCCCGTCCTCGTCGATTTCTGGGCCGAATGGTGCGGGCCATGCAAAATGATCGCTCCCCTGCTCGATGAACTGGCCGACGAATACAACGGCAAGATCACCATCGGCAAGGTCAACGTGGATGAACAGCAATCACTCGCCCAGCAATACGGCGTCCGCGCCATCCCCACTCTGTTGATCTTCAACAAAGGCCAGATCGCCGAGCAATTGGTCGGCGCCAAAGGCAAGCGCGACCTCAAAGCCAGCCTCGACCGCATCGCCGCGTAATCAGCCGCCAAAGACAGTTGTGGCGGCCAGGCAGGTCGCAGGCAGGAAAAAATAAGAGGCCCTCGCATGAAACTTAAACAAGGCCAGGTTTGGAAATGCGGCGGCACCTACGTACGCATCGTTCAACTTAAACGGCTCGAAGTCGGCTACAAATCCGCTTCCAATCTCAAGTTCTCCGACGGTAAACATCAGCACACGAGCAAAAAGGATTTCTGCCGCCTGCTCAAAGGGGCGACCCTCCTTGTCCCTGCCGCCGGCAAAACCCTCACCGCCGCCAGCGCGGACGGCCTGAACGTTCCTGCCGCTGCTGCCCCCCCTGACCGTGCGGACGTTGCGGATGACCCGAGCGTTGCGGGCGACTCTGCCCGCCGCGACCGTGCGGACGTTGCGGATGACCTGAAGGTGGCGGACGGTTCTGTCCGTGTTGAAAATGGCGCCGTTCATCCGCCGGATTGAACGCCGGCGCCGCCTGCGAATAATTGAATCCTTCCGCCTTCTTCCGCACGATGCCCCGGCCGATGAACCGTTCCAGCGCGCGTAATTCGCCGTGGTCTTCCGACGTCACAAAACTGATCGCATCGCCCACCGCCTGCGCCCGCCCCGTGCGCCCAATGCGATGCACGTAATCCTCCGGGTGCATCGGAAAATCGTAGTTCACCACGTGCGAAATCCCATCCACGTCAATGCCGCGCGCCGCGATATCCGTCGCCACCAGCACTCGCACGGTGCCATCCTTGAAATCTTTCAACGCCCGCAGCCGTTGGTTCTGTGAACGGTTGGAATGCAACGTCGCGCAACGCACGCCTTTCTCCTCCAGTTGCCGCGCGATACGGTCGGCGCCGTGTTTCATGCGCGAGAACACCAGCACCATATCCATCTGGGGATCTTGTAACAGATGGCACAGCAACGACGTCTTCAAATGCTTCGGCACTTCATAGACAAATTGGGTGACCGTCTGGGCCGGGTTCGCGCGCCGGCCGATTTGAATGACTTTCGGCGCCTTCTGAAATTCATGCGTCAGCGATTCGATCTCCCTCGATAGCGTCGCGGAAAACATCAGCGTCTGCCGTTGCCTGGGCAATTGTTGCACGATGCGCCGGATGTCCGGCAGAAAACCCATGTCCAGCATCCGGTCGGCTTCGTCCAACACGAGAAATTTCAACTGCGAAAAATCCGCGCAGCGCTGCCCCATCAAATCCAGCAACCGCCCCGCGCACGCGATGACCACGTCTGCGCCTGTGCGCAATGCCTGGATTTGCGGGCGTTCACTGACACCGCCAAACACCGTCGCCACCGTCAGCGGCAGGTGCCTGGCGTAAACCCGCACATTTTCCTCGATCTGCACCACCAACTCGCGCGTCGGCGCGATGACCAGGACTTTTGTGCCGCGACGCTGGCCCGGTTGCGCTGCCAGCCGGGTCAGGATGGGCAGCGTGAACGCCGCCGTCTTGCCCGTGCCGGTCTGCGCGATCCCGATCAGGTCATTCCCCGCGATGATCGGCGGGATAGCGGCGGATTGGATGGGCGTCGGCTCCGTGTAACCGGCTTCCGTGATCGCCTGCAAAATTTTGGCATCAAGACCAAGTGCGCGAAATGGCATAAAGACCCATCATAGCACAACTGAAGCCGATGGCACGCAATTATCCCCAACCCCAAACAGGTCAAGTGGGCGCATCTCAGTTTTTAAGCACTTCTGATTGCCAGGGCTTTTGTTCCGCAGGAACTTCTGATAATAGCCCGCAGTTTCAACTGCGGGTACAGTGATGGAATAAGAAAAGTCCCGCATGGACGGTTGAAAATCCAGTCGTCCCTGCGGGACTTGAAACGTGTGGCTCCCGTTCCCCGGCGTTGAAACGCCGGGCTATTCTCAAAAAGTCCCTGCGGGACTCCAGATTCGGTCCCCCGTATGCTAAAAACTGAGATGCGTCCAAGCCCATCCTGCTGGGCAGAGGGTTTTATAAGATTTAGTTTGTCTTTTCCCGCCGTTCCGGCTTTTGTGGTTCCGTGATTCTTACGCCCGGCCAACTCAATCGCCGCGCCGAGCTTTATTATCAACTCGGCACCATGATCTCTTCGGGCGTTCCGCTGATTCAAACGTTGGAGACGGCAACCATGAACCGTTCGGCCGGAAGCATGAGAAAGTATATGCCGATGGTGCTTGAACACATGCGTGAGGGATGCACCTTGAACGACAGCTTGAGAAAGGTTCCCGCCTGGCTGCCGGAATTCGACATGGCTCTCATCATGGCCGGCGAACAATCTGGCCGCCTGGACAATAGTTTCAAACAACTTGCCGATTTTTATAGTGTCCGCGCGAAGATCATTCGCGACAGCATCGGCCGTTCCTTAGTGACCATCGCCACATTGCATGTGTTTCTGCTCGTATTCCCGATAGGACTTCTACAAAGACTCGCCCTCGGGATCATGGACCAAAAATATTCCGAATGCTGGCCCTTCATCTTCGAAAAAATCATTGTTTTTGGGGCAATCTACACGCTCATATTTATCTTCATCTTTTCCTTTCAAGGAAACCGTGGCGGAACATGGCGGACCATCCTTGACAGCCTGTTACATATTGTCCCCCTTCTGGGTAACGCGCGCAGAAACCTGGCGCTCTCCCGGCTGGCAGCCGGCCTGGAGGCCCTGATCAATGCCGGGGTTCCCATCCACAAAAGTTGGGAATATGCCGCTGCCGCCAGTGGTTCTCCGCGATTGGTTGAAAGCGTTTCACACTGGGGGAACGAACTGGACCGCGGCGCCACTCCCGCCGACCTGGTCAACCGCACACCTTATTTTCCACAAGTATTTGCGAACATGTACACCACGGGCGAAATGAGCGGCAAATTGGATGAGACTCTTCTGAGGTTGCAGGCCTATCACCAGGAGGAAGGCAATCGCAAGATGGATACCTTTACCCGCGTGTTGACCGGCATACTGTACGGTATGGTCGCTCTTCTCGTGGCTTACAACGTCATCCGTTTTTGGGTCAATTATTATAATGGCCTTTTAAGCGGCATCTAGAACCATGACCATCGCCGAGATTTTGGGAAATGAGGAACTGCGCCGCCGTGAATTCCCCGTTGCGCGTGAAAAAATCTTCCTCGCTCACGCCGGAGTTTGCCCCCTGCCGCGCCGCGTCGCCGATGCCATCGCCGATTGCGCGGCCAAAGCCACTCTCGGCGACCAGGAGGAATTCATGCTCTCGCGCCTGGACGACGCCCGCAAACTCGGCGCCCAACTCCTCAACTGCCAGCCGGATGAAGTCGCCCTCGTCGGCCCCACGTCGCTCGCGTTGAGTTTCGTCGCCGGTGGATTGAAACTTCGCCGGGGCGATAATGTCCTCATCTATCACGACGATTATCCCTCGAACGTTTATCCCTGGATGGCGCTGGCCCAGCAGGGCATCGAAGTGCGCCTGCTGAACACACGCGGCCTGGGCGTCATCCGGCCCCGGGATGTCGCCGGCCAGGTGGATGAGAGCACCAAGCTGGTCGCCCTCGCCTCCTGCCATTTCATCAGCGGCTTTCGCATCGAAATCTCCGAGATCGGCAAGCTCTTGCACGAGCGCGGCATTTTGTTTTGCGTCGATGGCATCCAGACCCTGGGCGCATTTCCAACCACAGTGGAAAATGTCGATT
The DNA here is from genome assembly GCA_036502245.1 of Verrucomicrobiia bacterium. Classification (GTDB taxonomy): domain Bacteria; phylum Verrucomicrobiota; class Verrucomicrobiia; order Limisphaerales; family UBA11358; genus UBA11358. The sequence continues at coordinate 41,532 of DASXYX010000063.1, read as the reverse complement.
TTCTGGCAGCGGATGCGCACAAATGGCTGCTCGGTCCGTGTGCCGCGGGTATTCTGTATGTCCGCAAACAGTCCCAGCCCATCCTCACGCCGCCGATCTATGGATGGCATAACGTGCGCAACCCGAATTTTGTGGCGCAGGAAGAGATCGTCTTCCGTAACGGCGCGCTAAAATACGAGTGCGGCACGCAAAATCTGCTCGGCCTGGTGGGCTTGATCGCCTCCATGGAACTGGCGCTGGAATTGGGCATCGATAACATCGCGGCCGAACTCCTGCGCAAGCGCGAATGGCTGGTGTCTGAATTACAAAAGCGCGGCTATGCCGTTCTCAATGCTGTTTCGCCGCCGAACGCGGGCAGCATCACCTCATTTTTTTCCACGGAGAAAGACATGGCCGCCCTTCATAAAAAACTGACTGAAGCGGGAATCGTCAGCTCCTTGCGCGTGGACCGAAAAGGGAAAAACTACCTCCGCTTTGCCCCGCATTATTACAATACCGACGCCGAGCTGCAAAAAGCGGTGGAATTACTTTAGAAATGTAGCGTTGGGTAGGACGAGCCAGATGGCAAGTGGCGCTGCCACCGCGAGCCGGGCCGCAGAGCGGCTTCTGATAATAGCCCGCAGTTTCAGGGCGTGTTGCCCAAATCCGTTTCGGAGGGACGAGTTATACGAGTCCCTGACTTAAACTCATGTTTTCTGTGGAAAAACGGGGATTCGTATAACTCGTCCTTTCAAAAATACGACGCGATCTCGTTTGGGCAACACGCCCTAAAACTGCGGGTAAGGTTCAAAAAAAGTCAAAGTCCCGAAGGGACGATTGAATCTTTGAAATTAGGACATTACCCAAGCTACCGCCGGACATTAATCCCTACCGCATCAACTGCTTTTCCAGGTAATGAACCACCTGGCGTACGTTGGCATCCACTTCCATGCGGTCTTTGACGAGTCGGCACGCGTGAAGCACCGTGCCGTGGTCGCGTCCGCCAAATGCTTCGCCGATGGTGTTCAGCGAACTTTCGGTCAGTTGCCGCGAAAGGTACATGGCGATCTGGCGCGGGAAAGCGATGTTTTCCGGACGACGCTTGCTGGTCATGTCGGCCAGCCGGATATCAAAATGTTCCGCCACCTTTTTCTGGATGACTTCGATGCTGATGGAAAAGCGCCCTTCCTCATGCAGGATTTCCCGCAACAGATTCTCGACGATCTCAATCGAAAGTTTTTTTCCGGTGAGCGAGGCAAAGGACGCCACGCGGATGAGCGCGCCTTCCAACCGGCGGACGTTCGTACGGATGCGGTTCGCCAAAAAGTTCAGGATATCGTCCTGCAACGTCACGCCCATGATCTGGGCTTTCTTCTGGAGGATCGCCAGGCGCATTTCGATGTCCGGCGGCTGCAGGTCGGTGACCAGACCCCATTCAAAGCGCGAGACAAGCCGGTGTTCCAACCCCTGGATCTCACTGGCGGGCCGGTCGCACGTCAGCACAATCTGCTTGTGCGCCTCGTGCAACGCATTGAACGTATGAAAAAATTCCTCCTGGATGCGCTCTTTGCCGGCCAAAAATTGGATGTCATCGATCAGCAACACGTCGGTCTGCCGGTATTTCTTGCGGAACGAAGCCAGCTTGTTGTTCTGGATGCCGTCAATGTATTCGTTCGTGAACTTTTCCGACGAAAGGTACGCCACCCGCGCGCCCTTTTTGGTCGTGGACACGTGCTGGCCGATCGCGTGAAGCAGGTGCGTTTTGCCCAATCCCACGCCGCCATACAGAAACAACGGATTATAGGATTTGCCCGGCGCCTGCGCCACTGCCAGCGCCGCGGCGTGCGCAAAACTGTTGTTGTTGCCCACGACGAACGTGTCAAACGTGTTTTTGGGATTGAAATTGAGATCCACCCCCGTGGCCCGCTCGTGGGAATGGTCCGCAGCCTTTGTCCGGGCCGGGGCGGTTATCGGAGCGACCGTGGCGCCGCCAGCGGCGACTTTGAAGTGGATCTGCAATTGCCGCCCGGCGGCAACCGTCAAGGCATCCTGCAAAAGGCTGATGTAATTGTCCTTGAGCCAGACTTCAGAAAATTCATTGGGCGTTTCGAGTGTGACATGGTTGCCCTCCACCGCGCACGCCCGCAACGGCGCGAACCACATGCTGAACGTGTCCTTGCTTAACCTCGACCTGAGTTGTTCCTGGGCTGAATTCCAAATTTTTTCCGCTGAAAGTTGTGTTTGCATTCCGTCAAAAAGCGCGCATTTCAAGCTATTTATTCACCTGACCCAAAATCAGTATGAATCGATTGTTTCTGTATTTCACATGGCAACGAGCTTTTTTGCAAATTCAAATTTACCGCCACCGCTCGCTCGATTTGCCAGTGATAATATCGTTTCTCTTACAAAACCGTTGATTTATAACTGTTTACAACCAAAAACCGCCATCTTCCAATCTTGTCGGTTCCACTGAATCAAATTTACCAATAAGAAATTTATCGGTGCAGACTTTTTTACCAGACCGACACAAACTTACGAGGAGAAGATGCTACTTCTTGTTCACGAGTTATTCACATACTCCACACGCACCCGTAACATCCCTCGGACACCCTCTCCACCGCAGATGACTTTAATGCCATGAATCGTCCGGCAAGTCAATCCGAATCGTCCGGCGCGAACCGGTGCATGACACCTTTCCGCCGATCTGAACGTCTGTATGAGGAACGGTCCGGGCTTGTCGTTCGTTGTCCGCAAAATGCAGTCGCCCGGTCCGCTGTTAACGCATAAAAAGTGAAGTCCGTTGGCCAGGGCGTTAATCGGGAAAACAGGATAAATTATATTTACTTATACTTTCAACAATCGTTTGACAAAAATAAGTCATTATGATTTATTAGTGGCGTTGCAACGCTGAACCGAGGGGGGAGGTTGCACAAATTGATCTTTGTAAGTTTAAAGTTTTCGGTCTGCGTTCGGGTAACAAACGCAGACTGGAGTTCTCCGTGTTCCCACGTTGTTACTCTCAAATTCCCCGGACCTTTGGGCCATCTCCTGGCTGACTGGTCCGGTTTTTTCTTTTTGGCGATGTGGTATCCTTTGGCGGATAGGCTTCATTGACTCCCCTTTTCTTCATTGTTACCGTCTTCGTTCCTTAAATGGCGACTGATTACAAAAATACGCTCAATTTGCCGCGCACCGACTTCCCCATGAAGGCCGACCTCGTGACGCGCGAGCCTGAGCGCCTCGAAAAATGGCAATCCACCGGCCTCTACGCCAAAATCCAGCAGGCGCGCGCCAATGCTCCTAAATATATCCTCCACGACGGCCCGCCCTTCGCCAACGGCGACGTCCACATCGGCACCGCCCTGAACAAGACCCTCAAGGACATCATCATCAAGTACAAGACCCTCCGCGGTTTCAGTTCGCCGTATGTGCCGGGCTGGGATTGTCACGGACTCCCCATCGAATTCAAAGTCTCCCAGGAATTGCGCAAAGCCGGCGACAATGCCGATGCGGCCACCCTCCGCAAAGCCTGTGAGGCCTATGCCCGTAAATTTATCGATCTCCAGCGTGTCCAGTTCAAACGCCTCGGCGTGCTCGGCGATTGGGATAATCCGTATCTGACCCTCGACAAAGGATATGAGGCCGACGAACTGCGCCTGTTCGCCGACATCGTGGCACAGGGTTTTGTCTATCGCGGCAAAAAGCCCGTGTACTGGAGCATTCCCTGCCGCACTGCGTTGGCCGAATTTGAAGTCGAGTATCTCGACCACGTCAGCCAGAGCGTCTATGTGAAATTCCCGGTCATTGGCCGCGAGAAAACCTTCATCGTCATCTGGACCACCACGCCCTGGACGCTCCCCGCGAACCTGGCCATTGCGTATAACAAAGATTTTCCATACGTCGCCGCCACCGTAGGTGACGAGCAATATATCGTTTTCCGTGGATTGCTTCCCGCCGTCGCCGAAAAGTGCGGTTGGAAGGACTACAAGGAAACACCGGTGCCGGTCGCGGAATTGGCAGCGTTCAGCTACCAGCATCCGTTCTGCAATCGCACCGGAAAATTGTATCCCGCAGACTTTGTCACCGCAGACACCGGTACGGGTTTTGTGCATATCGCCCCCGGCCACGGCCAGGACGACTACAATCTTGGCCTCAAAGCCGGCCTGCCCATCTATTCACCCGTCAACGACGACGGCGCGCTGGCGCACACAAACGATTTGCCCGTTGAACAGCAGATGCCTGCTGAGATGCTGGGCAAATCTACATTGTCAAAACATGGCAAGAGCGATGCGAACGAAGCCGTGCTCCATGAGCTTCGCGTGCGTCATGCCCTGCTGCACCAGGAAAATTATCATCACAGCTACCCGCATTGCTGGCGCAGCAAGACGCCCATCATCTTCCGCGCCATGGACCAATGGTTCATCAAGATCGACCATATTGTTTCGGAGGGTCGAGCTCCGCGAGACCCAAATCAAACCTTTCGTTCCAGGGCAATTGCCGAGATCGACCGCGTTGCCTGGATCCCTGATTGGGGAGTGAATCGCATCAAAGGCGCGGTCCAATCGCGCCCGGACTGGTGCATCAGCCGTCAACGCGCCTGGGGCGTGCCCATCCCCGCATTTTACGACGCCAAAGGCGAGCCCATCCTCGATGCCCAGATCGTCCGCAACGCCGCTGACCTCATCGAAAAGCACGGCTCAAATGTATGGTTCGAGAAATCTGCCGCTGAACTCTGGTCGCTTGTGAAGCCAGCCGGTTGGAAAGGCGCTGAAGCCACCTCCAAATCGAGTGATACTCTGGATGTCTGGATCGATTCCGGCAGTTCCTCCCGCGCGGTCATCGCCCGGCGTCCTGAACTCCACCCCAGATCCCAGACCCCAGATCCCAGACCCAACTTTCAGGCCGACATGTATCTGGAAGGCTCCGACCAGCATCGCGGCTGGTTCCAGTCGTCATTGCTGCTCTCATTGGCCGGCAACGGCGCCGCGCCGTTCAAGACCGTGCTCACTCACGGCTTCATGGTGGATGCCGATCGCGAGAAGATTTCCAAGAGCAAGCAGGGCGGATACGAAAAACCGCAGACCGCCGAGGCTTATATCAAAAAATGGGGCGCGGACGTCGTCCGCCTTTGGGTGGCCTCCCAGGATTTCCGCAACGATATCGTCGTCAGCGAAGAACGCGTCAACAAAGTAAGCGAAACCTATCGCGCCATCCGCAACGCCCTGCGCTATCAACTCTCCAATCTCTATGATTTCGATCCGGCAAAACATGCCGTCGCCGACGACAAACTGACTGACCTCGACCGTTGGGTCCTCGGAGAATATTCCCGATTGGAAAAAGAAATCATGGAGGCGTATGACAAGTTTGAATTCCACGTCGTCTATCAAAAGGTCAGCCAATTCATCGCGGTGGAACTTTCGGCCATCTACCACGACGTCATCAAAGACCGTCTCTACACCGACCCGGCCAATTCCGCCCGCCGCCGCTCGACCCAGACAGCACTGCATCACCTGGTGACCGGTTTGTGCCAGATGCTTTCGCCCATTTTGGCCTTCACGGCGGATGAAGCGTGGGAATATGTGCCGGGGAAGAAAACAGAATCAGTTCATGAAAGTGAATTAAAGCAAAGTACGTTTACATTGATGCCGGATGAGATTGGAAAATGGGATCGGCTAAAAACGTGGCGCGAAACTCTGCTGCCGGAATTGGAAAAAGCTCGCCAGTCTAAAACCATTGGAAAAGCTTTAGATGCAAAGATTGAGATAACAATCCCACAGGTTCAAAACCAGGTTTCCGACCGCGATTTACTTCGTGAGCTTTTGAATGTCTCAGATTTGAAAATCAAAATTGGAGAGCCTATTTCCCATCTTGTCAGCAAAGCCGACGGCCAGAAATGCGAACGCTGCTGGCATTGGGAAACCGATGTCGGCTCAAACCCGGGTCATCCCACCATTTGCGGCCGCTGTGTCGAAGCCGTAACGCAATTTCAAAGTTGATCCTCTATAGGAAACATGGTTGCTTCAGTAGCGTTGATTGGAATTGAGATGGGCTTTGGGGAGCGCACGCGCCCCTCGTGTGCCGTGTTCGGCGCCTCGCCGAACACAATCCAATCTGCCCATTGCGGTCGAACAACGTCTGCCCCTTGATATAATAACCTGAATCAACCGTAAGGTCGCTTCGAGAACCCGGGAATATTCTCGCGCCGTTCCTTCTCCCGGGGGAAGGCCAGGAGGGGCAAGTTAAATTTTCCGCCCTCGACGACTGGCATTTGAACGCTCCTCGTCCAAGGACAACCCTACAACGTCCTCCGAAACAAAAGCGTCGCAATCCCCATTGCAATCGCGGTGAAACAAAAGAGAAACAGCAAATCCCCACTAATCGCCATGAGGCCGGTATTTTTCAAGACCAGTTGCTTGAAACCATGCACAGCGTAAGTAAATGGATCGACAACCGTGATGACCTTCATCCACGCGGGAAAAGATTGCGTGGGATAAACTGCGCCGCTGGGGAAATAAAGGACTGTATTGAGCATCCCAAAAATCGCGCGCGGCACCAGGGGGTCGTTCACGCGCACCATGATCAGAAACATCATGCTGATCAGCGCCAGTGCGGTGGCGACGACAAGGATGAACATCTTCAGGATGCGTATGGGGTCGAGCGGATCAGGAATGCCGGCGATGATGGAGCCAACCGTAATAAGAACGGTGCCCGCAACAATAGCTTTGATGGTGCCGGCCAGAGTGAATCCAAGGATCAATTCAAATTTTCGGATAGGCGTGACCAGATAGCCTTCATGTAAGCCGCGCGCTTTGTCATCAATGAAAATGATGCCCCCGCCGATCATTGCCGAGATAAACACCGCGAGCACAATGATGCCAGGCAACAAAAATTGGATGTACGGCACATAGGGATAAATCTCGACGACCTGGAGGGTGACGTCGCCGGTCATACGCGGCAAGACAGCGGGCGCGTTATAGGCGGGCAAGAGGCCGTCCAACGTCCCCTGGAGCGCCGAAGCGGAAAACTGGTCGGAGTTATCTTCGATGAGCGCGATCTTCGGATTGGCCGCGGCCAGGGCATCACGCGAAAATTCCGGCGGAATGTCCAGCACCCCCTGCAACTTCCCGGTGCGCAGATCATGGACCGCCAGCGCCCGGTCATCGTAATAGATAGGCGTGAACGTTTTGGCATTGGCGGCAATGGACTGGAACATCTCGTGCAATCTGATGGCAGGAACCGCTTTGTCTTCGTCCACGACACCCACCTCAAGATTTTTGATCTTTCCACCAAAGGCATAGCCAAGCACGACTAATTGCACGAGCGGCATCACCATGGACATGATCATGAGCGCCGGGCTGCGCCGGAAACGGCGCAGGTCGCGTTCGATGATGGCCCAGACTCGATGCATATCAACGTTTCAGGATAAATGGACTCTCCGATACCGACGGCGCCTGCAGGTTGTCGCGCAGCCCGTGGCCGGTGTAATGCACGAACACGTCGTCGAGCGTGGTGCTCTGCACGGACAACGATGTGACAGTGACTTTGGCGGTCCGAGCCGCCTCCAGCAGTTCCACGGTGGTTGACGGCCCATTATTGGTGGAGATGCGGAAAGTGTTTTTATCGCTCTTCACATCCGCCACGTCGGCCACTTCGGGCAATGTGCGCAATTTTTCGGTCCAATTGGCAGGCGCGCCGGAGAAACTGACTTCGAGAATATTTTTGCCGGGAATGGATGCCTTCAATTTTGGCGGTGAATCCAGCGCGGCGAGCTTGCCCTGGTCCACAATGGCGATGCGGTCGCACAACTTATCGGCCTCATCCATATAATGGGTGGTGACCAGGATGGTCAGGTCGCGCTCGCGCTTGAGCCGGGCGAGCATTTCCCAGACGGCGACGCGCGAAACGGGATCAAGGCCTGTCGTAGGTTCATCGAGAAAGAAAATCTTCGGTTCATGGACCAGACCGCGGGCGATCTCCATGCGCCGTCTCATGCCACCCGAAAACATTTTTACCGGTTTGTCAGCCCACTGCGTCAGATCCACCTCCTCCAGCAATTGCGGGATGATGCAATTGCGCTTTTCGCGGTTGATGCCGTAAAGCTGCGCGAAAATGCCGAGATTTTCCGTGGCGGTCAGTTCCATATCACTCGTCATTGCCTGGGGGATGACGCCGATGGATTGGCGGACCTCATTTGGCTGGCGAACGATGTCAAACCCGTTGACCCGCGCGCTGCCGGATGTCGGCGGCACGAGAGTGGTCAACATGCGGATCAAAGTGGATTTGCCCGCGCCATTGGGACCGAGCAGCCCAAAGATCTCGCCATGCTCGACCGAAAAGTTCAAACCGCCCACGGCAACGAATTCACCGAAGCGTTTGGTCAGATTCTCGACTTCAACATCGAATTTCATTTGAGCGGCAGTTCGACGTAGGCCGTCATGCCCACAGCAAGGCTGCGATCGGAATTGTCACAGCGCAAACGGATCTCAAAAGTCTTGATGTCGCGCTTGGTCCGGCTCACGTCGCGCTGCGTGGCATAATCGGCGTCAACGCCGCGGTAAAAAACCACGCCGTCGCGCGTGGCGCCGGAGGGCAGGCGTACCTGGAGCTTGTCGCCGAGGTGGATACTGTCGATGTACGTCTCCTCCACGTCGGCCCGCACCCAAAGACCGTCGGGATTGATGAGTGTGACGATGGCCTGGCCGGGATTCACCATCTCGCCCTGCAACGCAACACGCGTGTCCACAATGCCGTTCGTCGGGGCGACCACTTCGGTGTAATCCAGGATGATCTGCGCCTTTTGTTTTTCGGCGGCAGCGGCCTCGATTTGACGTTGAGCGGATTCAACGCGCGCTTTGGCAGCGTCATAGGAAGTTCGCGCCGCATCATAGGCCTGGGCGGATTCCACATTGTTGCTGAAAAGGCCGCCGATGCGTTCGTAATTGAGCCGGGCGTTCTCGGCATCGGCCTTGGCCTGGGCCATGTCGGCGGTCGTCTGCTGCTCGCTGCGCGCGTAGAAATCCGCGTCCGCCTGCAATTGTTCCGGCTGGATCTTCGCGAGCAATTCGTTGTTGGTCACCGTCGCGCCGACATCCACATAAAGATGTTGCAACCTGCCCTGGATCTGCGGCGAGACGATGACCGCGTCCGTAGTGACCGTGCCGGTAAGAATGATTCCGGCGGGCGGACGCATGAACGCGTAGTAGATGCCGCCGCCAATGGCAGCGAGGACTAAAATAATGATGATGAATTTCTTCATTTGCTAAACTTCGACCCACAGGATTGGCCGCGCATCAGGGTCATGCACCGCCTTATGCAAGAGCCTGCCCGCCCACTTCCTTCCTCTCCCCTCAACGGGGAGAGGGAACGAGGGTGAGGGGTGAGACAACAGATCGGCTCAATCTCCTGACGGCTCATGAAGCGACAATCCGAAATTTTAGTTGACATGTCAAACAAATGTTTTAATTATTTGTTTGAAAATGAAATCTCGTACCCGCTCCGCGCCCCGGAGCCATGATGAAACCCGCCGCCAGTTATTGGAGGCGTCCGGTGAAGTCTTTGCCGAAACCGGTTTCCGCGACGCCACCGTGCGGGAGATCTGCCGCCGCGCGGGCGCCAATGTTGCCGCCGTGAATTATCATTTCGGGGACAAGGAAACGCTTTATGTGGAAGTGCTGCGCTATGCGCATGGCAAGGCGCTGGAAAAATACCCGCCGTCCATGGGACTGCCGGAAAACGCGCCGCCGGAGAAGCGATTGCATGCCTTCATCCATTCCCTTCTGTTGCGCATCTTTGACAAAGGGCCATATTCATGGCACGGAAAACTTATGTCGCGCGAAATGATTGAACCGACAGGCGCGCTGGATTCGCTGGTCGAGGAACGTATTCGCCCCATGTCGGCCCAGCTCTGGAAGATCGTTTCTGAGATCATGGACCTGCCGCTGAATGACCAGCGCGTGTGGCAGTGCGGCTTCAGCGTGGTCAGCCAATGCGTATTTTTTCACCATTGCCGCCCGGTCGTCACGCGACTGTTCCCGAAGCAATTACCACAGGACGCCGCCAGCATCAAACAACTGGCTGAGCACATAACCACATTCTCTCTAGCGGCGATGAAATCGATCCGGCCCGGTTCGAAACGAAAAGGACTTTGAATATGGACACCATGAAACCACTGCCAAATCGCTTTACAGAAAACATGATCGCCCCCCTGAACCCGATGAAGTTGGCAAAGCTTTCAAATATCAATACCCGCCCTCACCCTGTTCCTTCTCCCCTCAACGGGGAGAAGGTTAGGATGAGGGGTGAGAAAACAATCCGGCTCAACGCATTTCTCAAACCTGTTTTCTTTATCAAAAACATAATTACTTCAATGCCGCTAAACTGTGGTTGGCTGAGTCGATTGAGAAGCCTTATCCACAATCCAAAAATATGCTCACGCTGTTCCTTCTCCCCGGGGGAGAAGGTCAGGATGAGGGCGAGCTTTAAAAACGTTCTTCCTTTCAAATCCAATCTCAGACTATTCGATGCCCTGCAAAATATGTTTTTAAGCCTTCGCCTTGATCCAACAATGATTCATGGGGAAGGATTGAGGATGAGGGGCGAGAAAACAACTCGGCTCAACGCATTTCTCAAACCCGTTTTCTCTCTGAAAAGCATAATTGCTTCGATGCCGTTGGCAAGATTTTCAAATATCAATGCCTGTCCGCACGCTGTTCCTTCTCCCCTCAACGGGGAGAAGGTTAGGATGAGGGGTGAGACAACAGAAAGCCTCAACGCATTTCTCAAACCTGCTTTCAAAACAATCCTGTTCGCAACCATCTTCGCGTTCACCACAGATAACCTTCTAGCGCAAGACACAACCACCAATTCCGCATGGAATTCCGAACCATTATCACTACTGAACGCATTGAACCTGGCGCTGCAACAGAACGCGGCCATCCAGGAGGCGCGAAATGATTTACAGGCGTCGCACGGCATCGTCATCCAGACCCGCGCAGTGGCGCTACCCCAGGTGACCGCCAACGGCCAGTACAAAGACACCCAGCGCAGCGCTATCGAAGGCATTGCCATCCATGGCTTCCCTCCCCTGGTGCAGCCGGACCAAAACTGGAATGCCGGCATCCAGATCCAGCAGGCGATCTACGAAGGCGGCAAAATGATCGCCGCCTTCCAGGCTGCCGGTGCGACCAAACGGCAGGCCATCGCACAGTTCCAAACGGTGGTGGCCGATGCACTGTTGAATACCCGAGTGGCCTATTACGATGTGCTGCTGGCCGAACAACAGATCACAGTTCACGAAGCATCGGTGAATCTGCTGGAAAAAGAATTGCAGGACGAGCAAAGCCGGTACAAGGCCGGAACCGTACCGCACTTCAATGTGTTGCAGGCCGACGTGGCCCTGGCCAATGAACGCCCCAACCTCATCCAGTCCCGCAACAATTATCGCATCGCCAAAAACAATCTCTCCAACCTCCTCGGCTACAATCTGCCGCGCGACATCTGGGAAGATATCCCGATGCATCTCTCGGACAAGCTGGACGACGCGCCCTATGACGTAAAACTGCCGGACGCCATCCAACAGGCGATCTCGCAACGGACGGAACTGTCGGCGCTGCGCGAAACGGAAGAATTGCAAAAGCTGAACATCGTCAGTGCCCGCGCCGGCTACCGGCCAACGTTTTCAGTTTTTGCCGGCTACACCGCGTTCAACTCCCAATTCATTGACCCGAACGATTTGAGCTACGCGTTGCACGGCTGGAACATGGGCGCCCAGATGCAGTGGGACATCTTCGACGGCATGTTGACCCGCGGAAAAGTGGTGCAGGCCAATGCGCAATACGCCAAATCTCAGACGACCCTGGCGGATGAGTCACGCCAGATCGAACTGGAAGTGCGCACCGCCTATTCCGATTTCATTAACGCGAAGGAGATATTGGATTCACAACAGGCCGTGCAGACCGAAGCCGAAGAGGCCCAACGCGAAGCGCACGCGCGCACCGAAGCCGGCACCGGCACCCAACTGGACGAACTGAACGCCGAAACCGCCCTCACCCAGGCCCGCACCACCGACATCCAATCCCTGCACGACTACGACGTCGCCCGCGCCCGCCTCGAACGCGCCATCGGGGAGAATATGTCGGTTGGCCAATAAGACGTCATTCCATCAGGGTGGTGGTGGGGCGAGCGTACCCGCGAGCCGTAGCCGCGAAGCGGCTTCTGATAATAGCCCGCAGTTTTAACTGCGGGTAAAACCAATATATCGATCAAGTCCCAACGGGACGGCTGAGTCTCTTGAAATTAGGACATCGCCAATAACACTCAAGGCTGTAAAGTTGGAATATTCGACAGGGAAAATGGTGTGTGGAAAATTGTTGAGTTTTAAATCATTGTAAAATCCAATATTGATTATGAAGATAACTGCAACATCAAACGCAACGCAAACGGTGAAAAAAAATCGGTGTAATCAAAACTGCATTGTCTTTGCAATTCTGATAGTCATTGCGATAACTGCAATGGGGTTTGGCTGCAATTCATCAAAACCGATGCCGGATCCATTGGCAGGCTTTCATTGGTCTAGTTTGGTCAATTTGGATAATAACAAGGTCATCACGGATGATTACAAGAGCTATATCCAGACACTTTCGCCAGAAGAACGAAAATTTGCCACGGTTGACGAATTTCTTGAGGATGGAAAAGGAGAGTCTGCCGTCTCAATTACAGTGGGCTTGAACGATACAAATTGGCGACACGTTTTAATTTACGACAAAAACAACAAGCGGATAAAAACGATAAAGTATGTAAGTGGTCACTCTATGAGCTAATAAAGGGGCTGGTACTAGGACATATTGCACATTTCGAAAGCGATGCTGAAGCATCGCAGTCCAAACCCTCCGTGATTGTCGGACACACTTAAACCCTCGCGAAGCGTCTGGACTGCGGCGGTTCACCGCCGCTTTTCTCCTGTTCTTCAACCCCGCCATGCATTTTGTGTTCCTGGGCAACATGACCAATCTGCTTTTTATGCCTCACTGATATTGATGAAGAATGAACTAGATCATTCGGCGATAGTGGCTGTTTGGGGAGCGCGCCCGCCCCGGGCGCAGTTTCGAGCGCCTCGCTCGAAACATCAGTCTATTTCTCCAATCACCTGCCTTCCTGTTCTGGGGGGGGAAACGAGCTACCAGCCCGTAGCGGTCGGCAACCTGCCGACCACACTGCACCCTCCTTGCAACACCAAAAGGTTTATTGCGCAATCCTACACGAAATTACGAGATTATTCCAAACGGATATACATTCCCGTGGTCGTCACCGCTTCATAAATCACCGTCTGGCCGGCAGTCAGACTGGTCACCGCCGCATCCACAAACGAGCCGCCGGTGACGGTCAAAGCGGTCACGGCGGATTTCGTGTGGATGAGAAAGGTCTGGCCGACGACCGTGCTCGTCGGCAACGCAATGGTGAGGGAGGGGATGGTTGAAGCGTTTGACAGATAAGTCGTTTCCGATTGATAGATCGTCGCGGCAGTCACGGTGCCGCTCGTGGCTGTTGAAGTTGTGGCATGGAGGATATTGGTCAAACCACCACCGTTGCCGCTGAAATGGCCTCCATCAAAAAACGCCCCGGCAAAAGTATTTCCGGTAAAAAAATTGTTGGCGCCGACAAAATTATTGTTGCCCATAAAGACCTGATTTGAATTGAGCAACGCGATACCGGTGGGCAGTTGCGCCATGGACAACGTGCCGCTGGTGATCTGGGATGCGTTCAAATTGGACAACGCGCTGCCATTACCGGTGAAATAACCACTGATGCTGTTTTGGAGGTTGGTCAGCAGGATTTGATTTTGGATTGAAAGCGTTTGCGGATAGCCGAGCAATTCGGTCACGTCGTTGCCTTCATAATTGGCCGCTAAAACATCGGGATTCCCATTCCCCAACACATCAGCCATCGCCATAAAGCTGCCAACCTCTTCTTCAAAGACATAGCCGACATTGGCCGTGCCCACCTGGGTAAAGTTGCCGTGACCATCGTTGGCGAAAACCGTGACGGTGCTGTTCTGTTCATTGAGAGAGGACACATAGGTGATCATGCCGGCGGCGTTCGTGGTCGCGGCAGCGCTCAACGTTATGGGGCCGCCAAAGACGTTGTTGGAGACGAAGACGCCGCCGCCGGCATTGGTCAACACTTCCATGCTGGACCCGAAATCACCCCAGCTGATCAGATCCGGGCGACCGTCGCCGTTCACATCACCCACCACCATGCCCCCGGTAAAGAGGGTGGAATTGGTCGAGGCCGCGGTAAAATGGCCGTTATGATTCGTATAGGTCACGATCCCGCTGCCCCCGCCCAGCATGAAATCAGGGCTGCCGTCGTTGTTCACATCCGCCGCGATAAGTGCGTAGACCTCAGCTGAGAAACTAAGCGGGATGTTCTGGACCTGCGTAAAAGCGAACACGCCGGGGCCGCCGGCAAAATTAAGCAGCACTTTTATATCAGAGGGATTGCCGTTTTCGCCGACGATCAGATCCGGATAGCCGTCACCATTGATATCGGCCGCCACCAGCAAGCGGCCTGGCTGAAACACGACTGTTCCCAAAGAATTATCCAAAACATTGGTGAAGGTGCCGTCACCGTTGCCTTTGAAGATGACATATCCCACAAAATCACCGACCGCCATATCCGGTTTCCCGTCACCGTCGAAATCCGCGACCGCGAGGGAGGTGACTCCATTCGTATCCAGGTTCGTCGAAGCGGCAACAAAGACTCCGCCACCGGCATTGGTGAAAACAATAATGACTCCAGCCCCATTGTAGGGAGCGCCTTGAATATCATTCATCCCAACGATCAGATCCGGCTTGCCGTCGCCATTCACATCGGCCGTCAACTCGGTAGTGGGTCCGCCGGGCAGGGAGTAGGTCGTTGAGGGTGGAAAATAGAGAGGCTGCAGGCTAAACGTGCCCGCCGGGCCGATCCCCGAAAGACTGACATTGGTCAAACCACCGCCGTTCCCGCTGAAACTATTGCCCGAATTATTCAACGCCACCGCGCCGGTATAGACTCCGCCTAATTGCGATGACGAGAGCGTGCCGCTGATGCTGGACGCGGCGATCGAGCCGCTCAATTGCGCCGTCGAAAGATTCCCGAGCAGATTGCTCGCGCTATTGGCCATAAGCGCATAAGGCGTAGGCGTGATCTGCTGGCGCGGAGCGAGGGTAGTGAAGGCGTTCGCGCCGTTGGTGCTCACGGCGACCTGCAACCAGTTGCCGGCGCCGGTATAGGCGTTGCCAAAATCCACGAGCGTTATGAACAAGCCGTTGGTCACCGCCACCGCAAGGTTGGTCACCGGGCCGGCGTAGATGCTGCCGGTTGTGTTTGTCGTATAAAGCGTGAAAGCCAGGTCGTAGCTGCCATTGGCGGGCGCACCGCTATTATTCAACCGGCCTTGATAAGTGAAGGCCGTGCCTTGCGCGTGGACACTTGAGAATGGGGAATGGAACGCCGCCAGCAACGCCAGAATGAACAGATTACGAATGGTCGTTTTCATATAGTCCGGGATTTCCTTATGATTTCTTGCCCACGACCGGGTGGGCTTTTTCGTGATTTTCTTCCTGTTCCACAGGTTTGCAAGCCTATTTTCCAGTCCGCTTTCGGTTTTCGTTTGGCAATAGGACGGCATCGCTGTGATTTGTGCCTTTCCATGAAGGGGTTCTGGCATTCTTAATTATTATTTTTTGTTTCCGGGCAACATTACACTTATTCTTTTCCTGCCACAATGCCGCCATGAGAAGTGTGCTGGCATATTGTTGTAGGAGCCGAGGTAACGAGGCTCTGATTTTTCATTTTCGTGTCATTTCGTGTGTTTCGTGGTTAACCATTTTCCACCTCTGAAGCCATTTGACGCGAATTGACGTTTAATTTTTACAAACATGGATCACATTTCCTCAAATCAAAACATCGCCAATGCTTGCGAAGGAGCCATGATTTTGGGAATTTGTCCGGGCATGTCTAAAATTCAGCGCGCGCTTATTTCTGTTTCCGACAAAACCGGGCTGGTTCCCTTCGCCCAAATCCTCTCCCAGACCGGAGTCGAGATCATCTCGACCGGCGGCACGGCCAAAACGCTTCGCGAAGCCGGCCTCAAGGTCAAAGACATCAGCGAGCACACGGGCTTTCCGGAGATGATGGATGGCCGCGTGAAAACGCTGCATCCCAAAGTCCACGGCGGCCTGCTTTATATCCGCGGCAATGAGAAGCACGAGGCCGCCACGCGCGAACACGGCATCACCCCGATCGACCTGGTGGTCGTGAACCTGTATCCCTTTGAGCAAACGGTCGCCAAACCGGATGTGTCGCTGCACGATGCCATTGAGAACATCGACATCGGTGGCCCATCGATGCTGCGGAGCGCGGCGAAAAACCACGATAGCGTGACGGTGGTGGTGGACCCGGCTGATTATTCAGAAGTGGCCAAACAGATTTCGGAGAAAGGCAATACGGATTTGGAGACACGGCGCAAACTCGCAGCCAAGGTATTCGCGCGCACGGCGGCGTATGACGGTGCGATTGCGGCGCACCTCGGTAAAGAATTTAAAGTGCAAGGCCCGGAATTGCCGCTGGCCCTCTCGATCTCTGCGCCCTTGGCGCAGCCGTTGCGTTACGGCGAGAATCCGCACCAGGCCGCCGCGTTGTATGGGCGGTTCAAGGAATTTTTCCAGCAACTCCACGGCAAAGAGCTTTCCTACAATAATATTTTGGACCTGACAGCCGCCGCGAGCCTGATCGCGGAGTTTGAGAAGGAGTCGCCGACGCTGGCGATCCTGAAACACACGAATCCTTGCGGCGTGGGTCGGGGCGCGAACTTGCGCGAGGCCTGGGACAAGGCGTATGCCACGGACAAGCAGGCGCCCTTCGGCGGAATCATCGCGGTGAACAAGGCGCTTGATGGTGATTGCGCGGCGGCCATTGCGGAGATCTTCAGCGAAGTCATCGTGGCCCCGGATTTTTCGCCGGAAGCGCTCGAGATTTTGCAGAAGAAAAAGAATCTGCGGTTATTGAAGATTTTGAAATCACCGTCAGAGGCAAATCCATTAGATTTGCGTAGTGTGGGCGCCAATTCATATCTATTGCAGCAGCGCGACCTGAAAACGGCGGCGCGCGCGGACCTGAAGATTGTCACAAAACGGCAGCCCACCGAGCAGGAATGGCAGGCAATGCTCTTCGGTTGGCGTGTGGTAAAGCATGTGAAATCCAACGCCATCGTTTATGCGGCGGCGGACCGGACGCTCGGCGTGGGAGCAGGTCAGATGAGCCGCGTGGATGCCAGCCGCATCGCGGTCTGGAAGGCCGGTGAAGCAAAATTGCCGCTGGCCGGCAGCGTCGTATGCAGCGACGCGTTCTTCCCGTTTCCAGACGGCCTTATGGCCGCAGCCGATGCCGGCGCCACTGCGGCCATTCAGCCAGGCGGCTCGGTAAAAGATGCTGACGTGATCGCAGCGGCGGATGAGCGAGGAATCTCAATGGCATTCACTGGCGCGCGGCATTTCCGGCACTAAGCCAAAACTTGCGCCAGACCTACAAGAGCCAATAAATGATGAAAAATTGCGCGGCGGTGACCAGGAGGAGCAGCAGCCAGACAAACAATTCGCGCAGGTACAAGCCGCGTTGTTTGACTGCGGCCAGCCAGAATTGAAGTTTCACAGAACCAAAGCTGATGACATCGCCATTGCGCAACGGCGCGGTCTGGACGGCTTGGTCATTGACCGCGGCAAGCGCGTTGGCCGCGACAGTAAGAATATAACGCTGGTTATCCCGCTGGAGTTCCAGGGCCAGGTGCGAATCCCAGATGCCGTCATCATCCAATTGCAGATCATTTTGAGCCGTGCGCCCTACCCTAAAAGGAAAACGGCGGACAACCGTTTGGCTGCCCGCCTTTTTACCCGAAAGAACGTTCAACTGGACCATCACCAAAGCCTCTTGGAAACGTTGATCTGGTCGTTGGGATAGACCGGCAGATCATCAGCCGGATTTTGCAACGCCTGGTCGTAATCCACAGTTACGACCTGTCCAGTCGCGGCGCGGATCAACTTGAGGTTATGATGATTGGCAAAATCAGTCAATCCACCGGCGGATTGAATGGCTTTGGTGACGGTAGTGCCATCCACGTAGAGCTGGCGGCCGTCGCCCTTGATCTCACCACCGACGTAATAAACGCGATCGCCGGGACTCACAGTGACGGTCAGGCTGAAATAGTATTTGGGAACGTAAAGATCATGGATCTCGGTTTGCAGTTCCCCGGCGGTTTTCCCGGCGGCGACAACGGAGCCGATATAAGGCAGGGAAATGGTGCCATCCTCTTTGATGGGTTCCTGATGTGCTTGAGTCATCATGGGGTCGCCGTTGGGCAAACCCGAGAAGGCCACATTGACGGTATCGCCGATGGCGAAACGCGCGATTTCGGAAGGGGCTGTCGCCTGGGCGGGTTTGTCTTGAGGCGTTGTGCTGCAACCGGCCAACAACAGGCCGGCCACGATGCAAATGCTCAAAAAGAGGCCTCGAATGTATAATTTCATGGGCGGCTATGCTCGCGAAAGTTTTCGGATAATCAATACTTTTGTTTGATTTCCACCTTGCCGGGATCCCCTCCGGAACCTTTTTCGGCGGCTTCAGCTTCCTGTTCTGCGTCGTTTTTCGAGTAATAATACCCGTGGTAATAACCGCTGTAGTAGTAATAGCTCTCATCCTGCGACATGTTGATGTTGTTCAGGACGATACCGATAAGGTTGCCGCCGACTTTTTCGATCATCTGCTTGGCGCGGATATTCATCGGCTGCGGATAACGGCGGTACTGGATGACCTGGATGACCATATCCACTTCACTGGCCAGGACGGCAGCGTCGCTCACACCCATGATGGGGGGAGAATCAAAGAACAGGTAATCGTAACGCTGTTTCAATTCGCCGATCATTTCCTTCATCTGGGCGGAACCAAGGATATTCATGGAACTGCTCGGCAGTTTGCCGCTGGCCATGAGGTCCAGCGTAGGAACGTTCGTACGCTGGATGACTTCTTCGATGGTGTTCTGTTTCAGCAAATAATTCGTCAATCCGATATTGTTTGAAGCATGAAGCAATTTGTGGAGCGTAGGACGGCGCAAATCCGAATCCACGATCAAAACGCGCTGGCCGGCCTGGGCGAACACCGTGGCCAGATTGAGGGTAGTGGTGGATTTTCCTTCGCCGGCTCCTGCGCTGACGACGACAATAGAGTTCAGTTTGTCATCTTTGCGCGAAAATAACAGGTTGGTGCGCAAGACGCGGTAGGCCTCGGCGTGCTGGCTTTCAGCGCCTTCATCGATGAGATAACCGACATTTTGCGGGATGACCCCGAGCACCGGCGCCTGCAACGCGCGTTCCACGTCATCAATGGTCTTGACGCTGGTATCGAGATACTCAATAAAGAACGCTAGGCCGATGCCGACGATCAAGCCGATGACCACACCCAAAATGATATTAAGAGGTTTGTTTGGCTTAACAGGGTCTTTGCCCGGCACACCCGAATCGATCAGCGAAACCATCTGCAATTTAGGCGCCTCCAGGTCCAATTTTTCCGAATCGATCTTCGCGGCCAACAGATCATGAAATTCCTCCATGCTCTTCAATTTCCGCTTGGCTTCCCAATAAGGCTGGCCGTTTGACAACTCAGCCAGATCATTGGATTTGGCGTTGTTGAGGGTATCAGTGATATTGTCGGCTGTCGCTTTCAAGGAAGCGACCTGCGTGCCAAGACCGTCCATGACGCCGGTGACACGCGCATCGATTAAACGCTGCAACACGGCATCGTCTTTTAGAAGGGTTTGGATTTCCGGGTGGTTGGTGGTGTAATAGACTTCTTCCTGAGCCAAAGTTTGCTCGTTGTCATGCAGTTTTGTCAGCAGATCGCTCAGGGCCGCGTCGGAATTCACGGTAGGCAGGACATCCTGCAGTTCGGGAGCATTGGTCTGTTGCACGGCTTGAAGTTTCTGGAGCATCACATACATTTTCATGTAATTCTCTTCATCAGTATCCCATTGGGTCATCAAAGCCTGTACCTGCTGCTGGCTGAGAGTTGGGCTGGGAGCGGTCGAATTCGGGTCCGCATCCACAATGCCATATTCTTTTCGCAATCCATCCACGTTGGTCTGGAGGGTTTCGATATTCGCCTCTTCCTGCTGGAAGTTTTGTTCCATCGCCTGCACGTCCTCCATCGTGTTGGTGTTATGTTCAGCAAGACGATAGTCGTGATATGCCTGGGCGACCGCATTGGCGACCAGAGCCGCCTGATTGGGGTCTTCGCTGAAAACGGTGATATCGATCAATTTAGAATTCCGTTCCGGCTGCAGACTTAAACGCTGCTTCAGGATCTCCATGGTCTGTTCCGTATTGAGCGGAACATTGTTGTTATAAGCTTTGCCCCATGCGTTATTCAGGTCCAGTTGTGAAATCACCCGCCCCAGAACCTTTTCCGACTGCATCTTTTGAAATTCCGTCTCAATGAAATACGGATCGTACGGCAGATAGGCCGTTTGGGGCGAATTCATCGACTCCGATGTGTCCTGGTTGATCTCGATCCGCGCAGTGCTGGAATAATAGCGCGGCAAAATAAACGTCACGATCGTCGCGGTGATGGAAATCAACAAAAAAACTGAAATGATGACCGTTTTGCGGATGCGGATAATACGCCAATAATCCAGAAAGTGCAGCGCGCTTTCCGGTTGCGGTTGGTTCTTTACAGGTTCCATATTCAAAAATAAACGGGAGTCAGAGTGTTTTGGACACTCCCTCCCGACAAATTGTTCAACGGTATAATTTGGCTGATGCCGTGATACGGCGCAAGATTAATAAGTAGCGGTAACACCCAGATAAACCCGGTTTCGATTGTAGTCCTGTACGAGAGCAGCTTCGGTCTTATACCAATCGAAATTATAGCCAGCCTCCGCCGAAAGATGAGGAGTGAAAGTGTAGGTCAAATTTACGCCCAAATCCACTAATTCAGCAGCTTGATCCTGAAAAGGACCACCGTGATAAATGGAATACTGATAATTGCCGGTCAATGTGCCTATGAGCTTGGGAGTCAGCGGATGATTGATAGAACCATACACGACCGTGCTTTCTTGGTCCTCAGTCAGCCCATTGTTTCCCACACTCGCGACATCAGTGGCGTTCCGCGTCTCTGTCAGACCGACTTCAGCATAGCTGCCAGCCGCATAAGTATAAACCAGTGAAGCATTGCCATAAGGCCCCAGGGAACTGGAAGCGGTGGTATCATCATAATACGTCGTGTATTGGATACCCGCCTGAAATGATCCCGTTAGATTGTCCAAAAAATTATGTGATACGCCGACATAACCATAGTGCGAACGATTGTCGCGGCTGCTGGCTGTAAAAAGTGAATTCGGAGTCGTAGCTGTATTTACCGCTATAGGCTCACTGCTCAAATAAATGACCTGGCCATATTGATATCCGACCCACGCCATGGTTTCCTGAGACAAGGTCCATTGAAAATTGATTGATGCAAGGTTTTCGTCGCGATCCAACAGACCCGACAAACTTGCAGCGACTGAGGTCGGAGGAAAAGGGGCACCCGGACTAACCACTGCCCCGCTGTTATCATACGAATAAAACGTATTCCCGTAACTGAGTTTGGTGCTGAATTCTTCAGTCCAATCCGTGGTCAGGCTGATGTTGGCGCCATTGACGAGATTGTTTCCTTCAATACGGTTGTCAATGGCCGTTGGCTGACCGACGGGTAAGCCCAAACCGGGTTCCTGTGACACCGTTACCGTGTCTTCAAAACGTGTCTCCCACCGTGGCGTGAACGCGTGATCGACCCACAAATCGAATTCATGGGACTGGTCAATGGGGTTCTGGCCAAGCTCTTCCCGCTTTTGATAATAGTACAACCCGTACACGTAACGAACGCCAATTTCAGTCTGCTCCAATGGAGCATTCAAGGTGAAGCTGGGAGAAACCTCAAAACCATAGCTGCCAACTTTTTTGGGAGCGGTCAGGTAATTGTCATCATAAAACCCGCGCAACGTTCCGGATACGGCCCAAATCTTTGAATTGTCAGAAGAATCGGGTGAGTAAGCGGCATGCACAGTTGCAGCTCCGGCAACAGCCAGACCAATAGAGGCAAAAAATTTCTTTGTCATACCGCGCGTTCTTTCTAAGAGACAACCATATCCGACTGATGTTCAAACCGGATCGACCGGCGTGACAATCGTCTTAACCGTCTTTCTTTTAAAACTAACAAAAATCCAAAGATTTCGTCAAAGCCTTTTTTAATAATTCTTTCCCATCCCAATCTAAATAATGTAATTACGTATGGACAATGTTACGTTTTTGTGACAGCTCCTTTAACAGGAGCCGCAAGTTGAGAGTGTTCACCACGTCCTTTTGTTCCAACCAACCTTTCCGGGCGATACCCGCGCCCAGGCGCAGGAATGCGCAATGCTCATTCCGATGCGCGTCCGGGTTGATGACGCACTTGACCCCCCTGCCTTTTGCATAGGGCCAATGACGCCAATCCAAATCAAATCGATGGGGATTACTGTTCAATTCCAACCAGGTTCCAGTTTCCGCGCATGCATCTATAACAGCCCTGATATCAACCGGATATGGCTCGCGTTCTAAAATCAACCGGCCAGTCATGTGGGCAAGGATATGGACATACTTATTCCTGGCGGCGGCGATCAATCGGCGCGTATTTTCCGCTTCATTATTCGCCGGTTGGTGCAGACTGGCCACTACGACATCCACCTCCGACAGGATTTTATCGTCAAAGTCCAACCCATCTTTGAGAATATCGACCTCAATCCCCGTCAATAACCGGAACTCCGTGCCCCGTTTTGCCAACTTTTCATTGATTTTCTTGATTTCAACGAGCTGTTCCCGCAAACGGGCAGCATCCAGGCCGTTGGCCTGAAACGAGGATTTTGAATGATCGGTGATGGCCCAATACGAAAGACCCAGGTTATCCATGTAATCCGCTATCTCCTCCAACCGATTGCGGCCATCGCTCCAGGTGGAATGGTTATGGAGTGACCCGCGTAATTGCGACCATTCGACCAGTTTTGGGAGGGGACCTTTTTCGGCAGCGGCAATCTCACCCATATCCTCGCGCATCTCCGGTTCAATATAGGGCAGATCGAGTTTGGCAAAAATGTCCTCTTCCGTCTTACACGCTACGAGAAGTTTGGGGTCGCGGGTCTCCTCTTTGGATTTGAACAGGCCGTATTCATTGAGACGCAGGCCGCGCGCGATGGCGCGTTGGCGCATCACGATATTATGCTCCTTGCTGCCGGTGAAGTAAGCCAGGGCGAACGGAAATTCAGCATCACTGACCACGCGCAAGTCTGATTGGATGCCGCCCTCCAAAATCACACTCGCTTTAGTCTCTCCTTTGGCCGTGACTTTAATGATGCCCGGTTGATTAACAAAAAAGTCGATGACCTCAGCAGGTTTTTTAGAGGAAGCCAACAGGTCAACGTCCCCGATGACTTCCTTATTGCGACGAAGGCTGCCGGCGAAACTGCATCTGATGACGGCAGGATGTCCCCGCAATGCCTCCAGCAGCGGCTCAGCCACGATGAGGGCATCGCTCAAAAGATGTTTGCTGGCATAAGTTCGGCGGCGCTGGATGCCTTCGAGAATGTTCGTAGCGGTCTTTTCGCCGAAACCATCCAGTTCGGCGACTTTGCCGGATTTGCATGCCGCTTCAAGTTTTTCGATGCTTTCAATGCCCAATTTATCGTGAAGAATCTTGATCTTTTTGGGACCAACACCAGGGATCTCAAGCATTTCCGCCAGGCCGGGCGGGATGGAGGCCTTCAGGTCCTCGTAGTATTTCAGTTTTCCGGTCTCGAAAAGTTCGGTGATCTTTTGCTCGAGCGCTTCGCCAATGCCTTTAACTTCGCCGAGGCGCGTTTCTTTGATAAGCACATCAAGCGGCTCCGTAAGATTATCGAGAATGCGGGCGGCGTTCGCATAAGCCCGGGTCTTGAAAGGGTTTTCACCTTTCAATTCGAGCAGGACGCCAATCTCAATGAGAATCTCCGCGATTTTGTTTTTGTCCATCAGGAAAAGTATGCGCGGCAATTTTGAAAATTCAAATGATAACCGTTTCCCGGAACTTTGCGTCTTTGCCTCTTTGCGCCTTTGCGTTATTTTTTTCAGAATGATTGCGCGGAAGAAGGTCCCCATCGCCTTGACCATCGCTGGCTCCGACAGCGGTGGTGGCGCGGGTATCCAGGCCGACCTGAAAACCTTTGCCGCCCTGGGTGTTCATGGCACGAGCGCCATCGCGTGCCTTACCGCGCAGAATCCCGGCCGGGTATTGGGCATCGAACCGGTCTCCGCGAAAATGTTTTACCAACAGCTTGAGGCCATTTTCGAAGAATTGCCGCCGCAGGCCGTAAAGACGGGAATGTTGTTTTCGGCGCGCAACGTCCAGATCGTCGCGGAATTTTTTCAAGTACAGGGCCGCAAAAGAATTCCTTTGGTGGTTGATCCCGTTCTGGTTTCAACGAGCGGGGCAAAATTGCTGGAGTCGAAAGCCCTGAGAATCCTGTGCGGGAAACTTTTACCGCTGGCCGCCCTGGTTACGCCGAATTTATCCGAAGCGCAAATTTTAAGCGGGACAAAAATTTCCACGGTTGAGGACATGGAAACGGCCGCGCGCGCGATCCATTCAAAGTTTGGCTGCGCAGTGCTCGTGAAAGGCGGCCATTTGAGAAATGCGGAGGTGGCAACGGACCTGTTTTTTGATGGCAAAAATAAATTCACTTTGTCCGCGCCGTATATCAAAGGAGTGAAAACGCATGGGACAGGCTGTGTTTATTCGGCAGCGATCTGTGCGAAACTGGCGTTGGGGAAAGACCTGCCGCGCGCAGTGCGATTAGGAAAACAATTTGTGACGAACGCGATTGCCGGGAGCCAGCGCATAGAAAAACATTGGGTGCTTGGGATCCCATGAATCTAAAAAGAGTCTGCGCTACGGCGGCGTGAGTTCGAAAAATCGGGCGGCGTTGTTAGCAGGAAGTGAGACCGTCTCCATCCCATTGGTATAAGTTGGATAGGAAATATTGTTCGTGGTCCACACGATGGGTGAATCAAGATTGGTGGTCGCTTTCAACGTGGCTCCCGCCGGATAAGCCGGCCATGATAGATTAATATTTGGGCCTGATTGGGTAACAGCCATGGGGATAGCAGAAAATGTCCAGGCGAGCGCATACGATTCACTGGCGCTGACATAACTGCCGCCGGCCTTCCAGACCTGCAAGTCATAAGTGCCAGCCGGAAGCCCCGAAACGAAAATATGCTGCACATTGTCCACCGCACTGGTGCAACAGGTGATCAGATTACTATTGGCACAATTATAAAGGAACAGGGCCAGGTGATTGATGTTGGTTTGATTCTGCTGGCGTTCCCAGACAAGCGTTGCCGTCAGGTTTATCCCGGCGTTATTCGTGATGTTGAAAAAATAATGTTCCACACCGTCTTCCGCCGAACTGAAAATGGGCACGAATTGGCTGCTGGAAATGGAATGGAAATTCCAGCCGGTCAGGGCGGGAACTGTACCAGTTACTGTGGTCGGTGGATGCGCCGAACCCTGGGAAACACTGTTTGAAACACTGTAGCCGTGTTCGCCACCAATGAACTGCTGGTAGGAATTGAATAGATTTAAAATACCCGCGCCGTACCGGGCATCCAGGGGCGACGAAGTGGAATTGGTCCAATTCGACGGTTTAACCGCGCCATTCAGCAGGATGGCTTTGACAGTGCGGATATCGGCAGCATCATTGGTGTTGCTGCCGCCGTCGCCGCGCAGGGCTGCCTGGATCAAAATCGCGGCGGAACCGGAAATCTGAGGGGAGGAATAGCTGGTACTGCCACCATAGGCCACGATGTCCGGTTTGCAACGCCCATTATCCAGCGTCGGACCGATACTTGTACCGCCATCAATAGCGCCGACGCCAATGCCGTTGTAACATGTGCCCGGCGGACTAACCGGTCCGCCATCGCCGACACCGGTCACGAACAAGGTGGCATATTGCGCCGCATAATTGTCGTAGGTCGAGTCCGAGGCCTGCTGCAGACTGACCGGATACCCGGGTTGGTCAAAGCTTTGATTGACGACCGCGTCGTCGATATTGGTGGGCGGCAGCGTGGCAGTAAAATTCGTCGAAGTGGGAAGATCTATTTCACCATACTGAACAAAGTAATTGGCATCGTAACTGTCCACATGGGCCACGTTGGTGGCCAGCAGGTTGGGCACTCCATAGAAATAGTTCGCCACACTGTCGGCATGGCCTGATTCAAGCCCGACACTATTGGGAAAGGCGCCATTGGTCGTTCCGTTGGCAGAATAATAAGTGAAGATACTAATCGGTTGGCGTATGTAAAAATTAGTAGGATTGACTTCCCAGGTATTTGTGTCCGAATCATAGGCTTCCGGTTGGGCGACCCGGATGCCTGAACCGTTCAAGTTCGTCGTTGTCTCACGAAACAGAGTGATGCCGATCTTGTCAAAAAAAGTTTGAGAAAAAGCGGACGGCTCAAAACGAACCAAAAAAAGAAAAAGATAAAATACGATTACAAGGCGGCTTGGACAGGGCTTCATCCTCATGGCTCTTTAGTTGTTTGAATATAGCATATGGCCGAAAATTTTCCAGCTTATATCACTGAGGGATGGTGTCCTGATTTGGTCGGGCAAGCGTATTCGCGAGCCATAGCCGCGGCTTGTCCCGCCATAGCTTTAGCGACGGCGGAAGCGGCTTTTGATAATAGCCCGCAGTTTCAGGGCGTGTTGCCCAAATCCATTTCGGAGGGACGAGTTATACGAGTCCCTGACTTAAACTCATGTTTTCTGTGGAAAAACGGGGATTCGTATAACTCGTCCTCCCCAAAATACGACGCGATCTCGTTTGGGCAACACGCCCTTTATGGCTGGGAGCCCGGCGGCTTGTAGGCCGCGTGCCCTCACGCGGCGTTTGCTATGCAGGGAGGTCCCGAAGGAACGACTGAAATTTTTGAAATTGGGACACCACTCGATGAGGCAGCGCTTTGATTGCGAATCGGCCAACCAAGCAAGCCACCTGCTCATAAATTTATGACAAACAGGGACACACCCTGGCGGGGAAGAACGAGGTGGATGTTCGTTTTCCCATTATCGATGGAAAGCTTCTGTGATTTGCCGATCTGAGCCAGTTGGCCGGCCTTTTCCAGTTGCCCGTATTGTTTACCCGAGGGCGTCCGTGGCGAACCCATGCGCATCCATGCTTCATAGGAATTGCTGTGGTCGGCATCGATACGATATTCAGTGATCTTTGCGCGGCTCTCCTTTACCGGCAATTGATCGAGCGCCACATCGATGTCGGCGTCTGGGCCGGGAACGTCATCATCATGATAATGCCAGACCAGGATGGTGAGTTGAGATTTGGTTTTATCGAACGCGGCCAGGGCATTCACGTCAGGTGTCTCGCGCACACCGCCATCCAGAATCTTTTCGGCGTCATATCCGGTGCCGCCACCAACGGCAACACGGTCGCCGCTCATTTTGGAAAACATACGGAAGACGTTAAGCACGGGCAGATCGAGGCCATCACTGGCGAGGTTGCGGAAGCCGGCGAAAGGCGGCTGATTCTCAAACTCAAAGGCCCACGTCAAGGCGCCCTGAAGGTTCACGCCATATCGCGCAGCCAGTTCGTATTCGCGCGGGAAACTGGCGGCGGTGTAGCTCGAGTACATGGTGCCGTTGCGGTAACCGTCCTGCGGGTCATTACAAGCGGCGCAACCTTCGGGGTCGGACTCGCCGATGACCACCGGAAGGTTTTTGAATTGCGGAAACGCAGCGATAACGGAAAAGGCGTCGTTGATATTCTCAAATTGATGAGCCATGCCCATGCGCACGTGGCCATCCACGAATTGCGGCGAACCTTTGGCATGAAACGAAATGAAGTCGAGGGGCGAACCAACCTTTCCGGTGGCGTAATTAGTGCCAGTGGCGCAGTGCGTGAGGAAAGCAGCCAGAAAATGCCCGCCGGGGCCGCCGGCAACTTCCGGACCGCCGACTCGGGCACTGGGCAGGGCGCGGCGCACACCGTCCATGGCATAATCGTAGAGTTTGAAGTAATCTTCGCGGGAACCTTTCCAATAACTGATGTTCGGTTCGTTCCAGCACTCCCAGTACCATTTAGAGATTTCATCGGCGCCGTATCGCGCCACGCAATGTTTGGTCCATTGATAGATTAGTTCGTCCCATTTTTGATAATCCTTCGGCGGATAAGCCTGGCCACCGTCCACGGGCGCGCGGCCATTTACCGGCGGCTGATGCGGATAATTTTGCGGGTGCGCGGAAAGCGCTTCGGGCATGAAACCGATCTCAACGTAGGGTTTCAATCCACGCGCGAGATAGGTATCGAAAATTTTATCGTTGATGGTCCAGTCATAAACCGGATTCCCATTGGCATCCTCCTTGTAAGCGCTGCTGGAACTGAATTTGAGCGAGTACGCCCCATCACCACTGGTGAGCAGATGATGGCAGCGGATGAAAACCTGCGGACCTTCGAGCGCGCCAAGTTCAGACAGCAATTTTTTGCCGTCCTTCATGTAGGTATAATCGGCTTCGTCGTAACCGAAAAATCTCCAGGTGGGGGTCAAAGGACCAAGCGGCTGTCCGGCATGGACCTGGATGGAGACCGGGAAAGAATTTGTGTCCGCCAAAGCCGGCGCGGCAGAGAACGCCAAACATAATCCGATAAATGCAGACGGGAATTTCATGACTGGAGACTATCTTTTCAACGAACTGTTTTCAATGGGTTATCTTGATTTGAAAGTCTTAAAATGATTTTTAATTTTCCATCTCGCATTTCAATTAAATCTGCACAAAATGCACTAAAAACAGGAAACAAATGCGCAACTTTTACATAATCGGATCTAAGGCACATCCTGAAGAAAATAAATATGACCCTCTTTTTGATGAAATGCGTCAAACAAGTTGTGTGTCGGTTGGTTTTGCCTGGCAACATAATTTAAGCAGTCTTTATGGGAAATCTGCGGACACGATCAGATCGTTTTTGAAACGTAAAGGTGAAGAAAATGCCTCCTGCCGTACACACAGCTTATTCTTGAATCTTTTGCCGGGAGACATGGTAGCTGTAAAAGAGTTCGCAGCGCCAAAGGGAGACTTACCGAGGTTGATGATTCGCGGTTATGCAGTCGTATGTGTTAGAAACGGTCGCGTTTATCATTATAATCGTAAAGCCCGTTTTCGCCATCAGATCAGTGTGCATTATTTGGAATGTAGGAAACGCGAATTGCATTTGGGAGGATATGGTCAAGCCATCCATTTGTTAAGCAACCCAAGCCACATTCGACGAATATTCAGTCCAGTGCTTGACAAACTTTCGTCGGTCGATTTGCGAGAATTACGAGATTGCAAAACGCATACACAAACCACACTAAAGCATGTTGAAGAACAATTACGCCAGATAAAAAAGACATTCAAAGTCACCGCGGAACACAATCGAATTCAAAATCGACTTTATGAATTTTTGGCACATCGTCACGGATATGAGAATGTCCTCATGGAGCAGGATTTTGTTGATATCCAGGTAAGGCTTCGTAATCAGGTAATACTTTACGAGATTAAACCTTATCAGAATCCCCTCCAATGTCTCAAGGAGTCATTGGGTCAAATTGTATTGTATGCGTGGCGGATGAGTGAAATGTCCGGCCTCAGGCAGAAATTAGTTATTGTTGGCCCAAACACTATGAACGCAGAAGAAAAAAAATTCCTGCTCTATCTTAAGAATCAATTCCGTGGAGCTTTGGATTACATGGCATTTCCCTGAACGAGAGCAATCACCAGGCCAACGGCCTGAACCATAGTAGCCGAGGGCAACGCCCTCGGACCACGCCACACACACATTTATTTCGCCCTGTAAGGGCATTCCAGACCAGCAAAATCAATCCCACAAATATCGTTCATCGTATGTGGCGTGATATTTTTTGAGTATCCGCAACAATTCTTCCTGAAACGCTTCCGTTTTGTGATGCTCCTCCTGGTTGAGAACATATTTTTTCACGGCATCGAAATGGGATGGGCTGATGCTGAACAGGCCATAACCATCCTGCCAATGGAAATCGCGCAGATTTGAATCCAATCCTTTCACAAATTTGGATGAATCTTTCTTGAGAATTTCCAACACCTTTATTGTTGGAAATTTCTTGGTGAGATTACACAAAATATGAACGTGATCAGCGACACCACCGACTGTGATTGATTCACATTCGAGATTTTGAAGAATGCGTGATTGATAAGCCCAAACCCGTTCGCGAAGATTTGCAGCCAACCAAGGCCTGCGGTCCTTCGTGGAAAAGACGATATGGGCACTTAAAATATGCAACGATTGTGGCATATATGTTGGAGCATGGCATAATATGGATTGCCCTTACAGGGCAAAAATTATGGCGATCCGTTACCGAGGGCGTTGCCCTCGGCTACTATGGTGCGCGCTTTCAGCGCGATCAATCGGAGAAAAAGTCAACACCTCAAATGTCGAAAAATCTCAAAGAATGTCTGTATAGGATCTCTTCAATCAAATCGGTGTTGCTGAAAAATCCTGTCGGATTTTGAAGATTCGTTTAAATTCAGACTGTGTCCGAAACACTGGTCGTCAACGAAATCTATTTGAGCCTGCAAGGCGAAAGCACTTATGCAGGATTGCCGTGCGTTTTTGTGCGATTGACAGCCTGCGACCTGCGCTGCTCGTATTGCGATACGGCGTACGCGTTCACCGAGGGCAAAAAAATGGAGTTGGACGCGGTTTTGGATGAAATAAAAAAATTGGCGGCGCCTTACCATAATTCAAAATCCCAAACTCAAAACTCACGATTGCCTTTGGTGGAATTGACCGGCGGCGAGCCGTTGCTGCAAAAAAACTCCCTGCCGCTGATGAAACAGTTGTGCGACGAGGGATTCATAGTTTTGGTCGAGACCAGTGGCGCGCATGATATTTCAAAGATTGATCCGCGGGTCCGGCGCATCATGGACATGAAATGCCCCTCCAGCGGCGAAGTGGAAAAGAACCGTCTCGAAAATATTTCGCACCTGAAGGCGACGGATGAGATAAAGTTCGTTATCGGCGTGTTGGAGGATTATGAGTGGGCCAAAGAGCAGATCGCAAAATTTAGCCTGGAGAAAATTTGTCCATTGCTGTTCTCGTGGGTGCAGCCACTGGCGCCGGAACAGCAGCATAAATCATTGAAACGGCTGCCAGACGGATTGACGCCCATCTCGCGGCGCGAGCTGGCGGAGAAGATCATCGCCGACGCGCTGCCAGTCCGGTTCCAGGCGCAACTGCATAAAATCATTTGGCCACCCGAACGGAGGGGTGTTTAGCTATTTTAGATTTTGGCGTGAAGACGGAACAATCATCAATCGTAAATCAAAAATCATAAATTGTGCCTGAGACCAAGGAGATCATAGAACTGTTGCGCGATCACGAATCACGAAACGTGATGTTCGTTGATCCCGACGGCTCGTGGCCCATCATCTGGGAAAAGGCCAAAGGCGTGATGGTTCAGGATGTGGACGGGAAAAAATATTTGGACCTGACAGCGGCGTTTGGCGTGGCTGCGGCGGGACACGCGAATGCCGCGGTCGTCAAAGCCGGGCAAAAACAGATGGGAGAATTGCTCCATGCGATGGGTGACGTGCATCCGCACGCGCGCAAGGCCGGGCTGGCGCGGGAATTGAGCCGGATCACCTTTGAACGATGGGGCAAAAAGACTGGGAAGACAATTTTTTGCAATTCCGGCTTCGAGGCGGTCGAAGCCGCGCTCAAGACCGCTATCCTGGCGACAGGCAAGCATGGAGTAGTGGCGTTCATGGGCGGTTATCACGGGTTGGGTTATGGCGCGCTCAACGTGACGCATCGCGATTTTTTCCGGCGCCCGTTCAGCCCGCAGTTGCGCGATTTCGGAAACTTCGCGTCCTTCCCAAAAAAGAGATCGGATTTGGCGACCGTCGAATTTCAGATACGAAATTTTTTCCGCAAAGGCCGTGTCGGAGCCATCTTAGTGGAGCCGGTGCAGGCGCGCGGAGGCATCCATGTGCCACCGCCGGAATTTTTGCCGCTATTGCGAAAATTGTGCGATGAGTTCGGCGCGTTGTTGATCGCCGACGAGATTTACACCGGCTTTGGCCGCACCGGCAAATGGTTCGCCTGTGAGCATTTCGGCGTGATCCCGGACATCATCTGCCTGGGCAAGGCGCTCACCGGAGGATTTCCGCTATCAGCCTGCGTGGGCCGCGCGGACGTGATGAACACCTGGCCGCAATCGCATGGCGAAGCCATCCACACAAGCACGTTCCTGGGCCATCCCGTGGGTTGCGCGATGGCCCTGGCACAGATCGCAGAGATTGAATCGAATGATTTGCCGGCAACCGCTGATGTGCTCGGAAAATTTTTGAATGAGCAACTCGCTTCCCTGCAGGATTCAAAATCAAAATTCCATATCACGGCGCGCGGCCTCGGATTATTGGCAGGCATCGAATTGACTCTGCCGGACGGCAAACCCGCGACCGCAGAGACATTTGCCATCATCAAAGAAATGCTCCGGCGCGGCTATATTCTCCTGCCCGAGGGTGAATACGGAAACGTTATCAGCTTCACCCCGCCGTTGGTCATCACGAAAGCGCAATTGATGAAAGCCCTGGGCGAATTGAAGAAGACTTTGACTTCCTCCTAACAGATAAACACCAACCAGGACTTACCACGACTGGACGCGATAGTAGCGTTGTTGATTGGTCGGGAATGGATCCGTCAGCAGCAGCGCCCCGCCATTGCCCGGCGCCAGGGGCAAAGAAATCCAGTTGGTGTCGGACAATGAATTTTTATATTGCAGGATATATACCTTGCCGCTTTGGGCCGGCACGAAAAGACTAAACCCGTTTGTGCTGATCGCCGGGGCGGCGATCACGGTGCTGGAGACCGGTGGGCCATTGCCGATCAACGCCATGCTATGAAGCGCACCGGCAGCGATGGCGATAACGTTGGTCAGACCCGGCGGCACATTGGTCTGGCCATAAAGATTTTGCCCCCAGGCCACGACAGTGCCATTGGCCCTCAATGCCATGCTATGATATTCCCCGGCGGCAATGGCGACGATATTGCTCAAGCCGGGAGGCACGTTGGTCTGGTTATTACCATTCAGCCCCCAGGCTATGACGGTGTGATCGCCCTTGAGCGCGAGTCCATGAAAATAACCGGCGGCAATGGCAATAACATTGGTCGCAGTTGGCGGCACATTGGTTTGCCCATACTGGTTGTTTCCCCAGGCGGTCACTGTTCCATCGGCTTTCAGCACCATGCTCCATCCTACGCCTTCAGTGACAGCGACGGCATTGGATATATTGGTTATTGATCCCAGATTTGGGGGAGCGCCAACGCTCTGCTGGCCGCTGATGGCCAATGTGCCGTTGGTCCGGATGGCGAGGGGGCCAGAACCGTAAGGGGCAACCGCCACGATATTGGTAAAACCTGAAATCGACTCGAGTATATAACCGCTCACCAGTTCGACAGCTGTATTGCTGATCGTCAGCAGCATCGTTGCTCCCTCGCCCATTCCACCAGCGATGGCGAGGACATTGGTGATAGGCACTTTGCTCACGCTGGCCGGCCACTCAATAACGGAGGAATTGGCATTGAGCGCCAGGCAGTCGACGAGGCTGGAAGAATTGCCCGCGATGCCAATGATATTGGTCAAGCCGGGAGTCAGATTGGATTCGCCATAAATACCTCCCCAAACGGCGACCTGGGAAAGCATCAATAGCGCATTGGTGCTGACGGCACTGCCATAGGCGTTGCTGACGATGACATCGTAGCTCCCGAATTGCGACAACTGGACATTGGTAAGGGTCAACACATTGGTCCATATGCCGGGCACATCCACGCCATTGCATTGCCAATCAAAACCAAAGGGCGCCTGGCCGGAGACATTCACCGTGAACGTGGCCGAACCGCCCGGCCAGGTGATACGGTTGGTCGGCTGGGTTGTGAACGCCAGCGGCGTGATAGTGAGCGTGGCGTTGGAACTGACGGCGGATCCGTAGGCATTGGTGACAATAACTGAATACAATCCCGATTGGCTCACCATTACATTGGTTAGCACCAGAGGTTCGTTGGTGGCTCCCCACAGGTTGGTGCCATCAAATTGCCATTGGTAAAAGAAAGGTAGCTGGCCGCTAACGCCCACCCTGAACATCACTGTTGAGCCACCGAGAACAGACTGGCTGCCCGGTTGAGTGGTAATGTTTAAAGCAGAGACAGTCAAAACAGCGTTGGAACTGACAATGGTGCCGAACGAGTTGGTGATGATGACCGAGTAAAGTCCCGATTGGCTCACCAGCACGTTGCTCAACACCAGCGGATCGTTTGTGGCATCCAGGATATTCGTTCCGTCGAATTGCCATTGATAGGCGAGCGGTTGTTGTCCGGTGGCGGCCACACTGAAATTAACCGTCGCGCCACCCAGCACAGTTTGATTGGCCGGTTGCGTCGTGATCAATGGATTAACCACGGTGATGATGGCAGGAGCGCTTGTGATGGAGCCGGCCAGGTTGGTAACGGTCAGAGTGTAATTGCCCAGATTAGCGGGCTGGAAATTTGAGACGATCAAACTGGCCGTGGCCGAACCGGCAATGATCCCGCCATCCGTTAACGGCGTTCCGTTGAAATACCATTGATAGCCGAAAGGCGAGGTGCCGACCAGAGTCTCACTGAAAACGGCGTTCGAGCCGAAGGCAACCATAGTCGAGGGCGGGGCGGTAAAAACGGGAGGCGTCCAAACAACGGCCGGCACACTGGTCACAGAGCCGAAATTATTCGTAACGACAATTTGATAGGTTCCGCCCTGGCTGGTTTGAACAGGAGACAAAAGCAACCAGCCGTTCGTTTGACCGGCCAGTGGCGCGCCATTCAAACACCACTGGGACTGCATCGGCATGGCGCCCGCGGCTTGCGATAGCAGAAGGAAAGTCTGGTTGGTTTGAACCACCGCGCCCAGCGGCGATTGAATGATTACCGGGGGCATAGTCACACGCGGGTCCTGCGTCAGCACCACGTCATGGAAGCCGTATCCGTTCACAGCGATCGCCATGCAATTCGTTGTCGTGGGTCCCGGATATCCAAAGGCCGTTCCATCCTGTCTCAATGCCATCAAGTGGCTATTACCCGCTTCCATGGTGACAAGGTTGGTCGCGGCAGCGGGCAAACCAGGCGCAGCTCCGAAACCAACCTCTGTTCCATCGGCGCGCAAAGCCGCGCTGTACGGATAAGCGCCGTTCATCCCACCCGACACGGCGATGACGTTCGTCGCGCTCGCCGGCGGCGACCCTTCCCCGTAATAATTACCACCCCACGCAATGATGGTTCCGTTCTGCTGCACGCCGAGACATTGATAAAAGCCCGCACCGATGGCGATCAGATTGGTTGCATTGGCCGGAGGAACGGGCGCGCCATCCCAGACGACAACGGTCCCATCCTGTCGCAATGCAAGACAACTGTTATAACCCTCGATCGCAACCGCGACCACATTGGTCGCAGCATCGGGAACATTGGTTCCACCGCCGCCCCAGGTGACCACGGTGCCATCCCCGCGAATGGCCATTGTCTGCTCAGGTCCGCTTGTAACAGAAACCAGATTGGTTGCATTCGCCGGAATATCCGCAATCCCATAGGCGTCATTTCCCCATCCGATCAGCGTGCCATCCGCGCGCAACGCAAAATCAGCGCTCAACTCGATGCCGGACGAAGCGATGCCAACAACATTCGTCGCATTCGCGGGCGGCAACAGAACGTCGTTCCCCCAATCAAAAATGGGCACCACTGTCAATGTGATCGTGTTGGTGAGTGCTCCATAGGCATTGGTGACGATGGCGGTGTACTGGCCGGAGTCGGTCAGTTGTGTGTTTGTAATTGTCAGGGCCGGCCCGCTCGAGCCGGTGATATTTCCAGCGTCGCTCAAATTGGTCCCGTTTTTCTGCCATTGATAGAACAAGGACGGCGTGCCGGTGACAGACAATGCGAGGGTCGTATTATTGAAAACCATGCCGACCTGGTTCGTGAATGGCGCCGTAAGCACCGGGGGGCTGAGCACTGTGAGCGTGACCGTCGAACTGTTCGTCGAACCAACGGGATTGGTTGCGGTCAATACATAATTGCCCATGTTGGTCCATTGCACGCCGGCAACGGTCAAATTCGTCGTGGCCGTTCCAGAGAATTGCCCGCCGTCCCTCAGGGCTATTCCATTGAAGAGCCATTGATATATCATCGGAGCGTCCCCGGATACTCCGGCGATGAAAGTTACGTTTGAACCAAACGGCGCCAACTGATTTGTCGGCTCTAAAGTGATCGCAGGCGGAAACAGGACATTCAACACGGCATTGGAACTTACAACCTGGCCGAAACTATTGGTCACGAGGACGGAATAAAGCCCGTCGTTACTGACCTGGGCGAAATTCACGACAAAGGTGGAACCGGTCGCGCCGGAAATATTTGTGCCGTTGAGCAACCATTGATAGGTCAACCCCGGACCCACCGCGCCGATGCTGAGCGTGACATACGCTCCGAACGGAACCGTCTGATTGGTCGGCTGAATCTCGATGAACGGCGAGTTTTGAAATTCGTAGGCCCCGAGGTCAACCGTGCCGTTGACGATACGGGAGTTGCCATCGAGATCAACGGTGACGGGCACGACGGCATTGTTGCCAATGTCAATGCCCGGCGAACCGGGGTAGAGCCGGAAATTGCCGGTGGCCGCATTCACAAAAACCGGCGCGGATGAAATATTATTCACACCGACAACCAGGTTGCCTGAATTGTCGTTGGGCAACGGGGTGGTGCAGGACCAGCTCATATCGTTGGTCCCGGAATAATTTGGACCAACCGGCGCAGTGTTGAAATAGACGATGGAATTGGTCACCGCGCTGTTGTCCACACCGCCGCCATAATTCCCGGCCGAATTGCCCGTGACAGTGCAATTGACCAGCGTGCAGCGGTCCGCGCCACCGGCGAAAGCCGGCGCCAGATTTCCGGTCAGAAGGCAATTGTAAAGCGAAGCGCCGCTGGACGCGCCGCCGCCAAAACCAAAGACATTGTTGAGGACGTTCCCGGCCACGACACAATTGGTGAGCGTGCCGCCATCACAGCCGCCGCCAAAGTAGGCCGCGGTGTTGGAGATGATAAATGAATTGATCACCACGCAATTGTGCGTGGCCCCGCCGCTTTCCAACGCCAGGTTTCCGATCATATAACAGCTGTACAACGTGCTGTTCGCGGCGGCGGCGCCTTGTCCTGTGCCTTGTCCTGCAGCGATGTTGTTGGAAAGTGTGCAATTGTAGAGTGTGCAGATGTCCGCTCCGCCGCCGACCTGGGTATTGCAGGAGTTGGCGGTCAAGACACAGTTAGTGAGCGTGCTGTACGCCGCACCACCGCCAAACAGTCCGGCAATATTATTGGAAAGCGTGCAATTGATGAGCGTGCATTGGTAGGCTCCGCCGCCCCCGTAATTCGTCGCCAAATTGCCGATGAGTGTGCATCCGGTCAAGGTGCTCGCGTACGCGCCGCCTCCGCCGGACACCGGCGTGTAATTTGAGATCAATGTGCAATTGGTCAGTGTGGAATTACCAACGCCACCACCCCACTGGGCGGTATTTGAGATCACCAGGCAATTGTTCAGCGTGGAGTAGATCGCCGCGCCCCCATACAGCGGCGAGGTGTTCCCGATCAGCGTGCAATTGCTTAACGTGCTGTTGTCGCCCGCGCCGCAGCCGGCATTGTTCACGAGCAGGCAGTTGTTCAATGTGCTCGCAGCGGCGCCGCCGCCAGAACCTGAGCCGATCGAGTTGTTGGTAAGGACGCAACTGTTCGCGATGCAGCCGTACAACCCGCCGCCTGCCGCGAAGCCCGCGGAATTACCAGTGATGGTGCAATTGTAAAGTACGCTTGAACCGGCGCCGCCACCGGCGGTATTACCTACCGCATTGCCTCCCGCCAAATTGTTGGTCAACACGCATCCAAACAGCGTGCCTTGATAAACACCGCCTCCCTGGATGTAAGCAGAACTGCCGGTCACAACGCAATTGGTGACGATCACATTCGTGCTGGAACAATAAATCCCTCCGCCGTTTTCAGAAACCGTTATTCCATTCGTTATCGTGAAGCCCGAAAGCCAGCAGCCATTCGTCAGATAAATGCACCGGTTGGTGCCACCGCCATTAATAACCGTTTGCGCCGGGCCAGAAACGCTCGAAATGAAAATCGCATTCGTGACCACGACACAATTCGTCGTGAGTGATGTCACACGATTTCCCAACGCGTACACGCCGTTGGTCACAAAAACCGAATCGCCGGGATTCGCCACGTCAACGGCGTCCTGGATGTCTGTCGCCGCGGTGCTCCAGCTCGTGTAAGGCGCTTGCGGCGTGGAGTTGTTGAGATTGACGTAATGATAGACGTTCGTGACCGTGAGCGTGGCAACTGCGCTGGTGACGGAACCGTAATTGTTTGTCACCACGACCTGGTAATTTCCGGTGTTCGCCGGCGACGCGCTGGAGATATTTAAGAGCAGGGTTGTCGAACCGGAAATCTGGCTGTTGTCCGAAAGACGCGCGCCATTGAACAACCAATGATAATTCAACTGGCCGGTTCCGATGGCGCTGACGGCAAACGCCACACTGCTCATCCAGTTGACCGTTTGATTGGTCGGTTGCCCGACGATGGCGGCAGGAACCAATACGGTCAGAGTCACGATGGAACTGTTGGTACTGCCGTGAGTATTTCTGATCGCAACCTGGTAGTTTCCAACATCAGCGGTGGTGATATTGGTGATCGTCAGCGTGGCGTTCGTCGCGCCGCCGATGTGCGCGCCATTCGTCAGGTTTACGGTGTTAAACGACCACTGATATAGCAGGGACGTTCCGCTGGCCGTGACAGTGAATACCGCGTTTGAACTCAGCAAATTCGTCTGATTTTGCGGCTGAGTAGTGATGCCAGGGCCATTGGCGGCAAACACGCCGAAGGGCAGCAAAACAGCTCCTAAAGCCAAAACAATCGCAGCAATCTGATAGCGGAAAAACCTCATCTCGGGTCTTCTTTGAGAGTCTTCGCCCATGAATGGCATGGGCTTTGTCTGATTCTAGCGCCGCGGTGTATTAACTCAAGTTATTTCCCATGACAATTTGTTCATCCGCGCACCTTAGAGCGTTTTAAAAAATAATGTGGCCGTTCGGAGCGAGGATTTTTGGGGTTTTGGCGAGGCTTCGGCGAAGGAGCATGTTTGAAAACCCTGTGACTGAGCCGAAACGACGCCAAAACCCAAAAAGACCGCTTCCCTTCCTTCTTCCCCCGAATGGCTACAGTATTTTTTAAACCGCTCTGGTGGGCCAGAGGCCTATATAACACCCAGTTCGCGCAATGCGTCTCCCGCGCCGGAAAGGTTTTCTGGTTTCATCTCCGTATAATTGCGCGAGAGGATGATGCCTTGCGCGCCGCCCGCAAAAACCGCTTTTACCGCCTGGCCAACACTCTCAGGCGTGCAATGGCTCTCACCTTTCTCAACCGGCACATCGATGTCAATGCCCGGCCAGACCTGCACGGGATGACCCGCAACCGCCGCCACCGAACGGCTCGTTTCCCGTTTCACGTAGTCGGCGGAGAAACCAACCGCTGGCAGTTTATCGTACGGCGCTTCGTCATAACCCAATTGGTCGAGCAACATTTTGCACGTGTCCGCGGGCGCGCTGTCTCCAAAGACTCCCGAGTGCGCGCCTTTGACAAAGCCCACAAACCGTCCACCGGCGCAGTTGTTATAAACGGCGGGGCGGATGAAATCGGAGTAGCCGGTCAGATCAGTGAGATTTTCTTCAGCGCGCTGGAACGGGCTGAACGTGATGTTTTGCCAGACGTGCCACCCCACTTGCAACTTGGGGTTCACGGACTTGATGCGCTTGTAGATGGACGCCTGAAGTTCATGGCGGCTTGTCACCCAAAGATTTTCCCAGGCGAGCACTTCAGGATATTGCAGCAGCAGACGCCAGAACGTGGCGAAATGTCCGTCGCGCGGGGCCTGCCCGGCGCGAGTGGCGCGGATGAACTGTTCCGCCGCGTCATAACCCGCGCGGGCGCGGTCCGCGTCGATGCCGAGCGAGCGGCCTTTCTTCACGCAATATTCGCAGAAGCAAGTCGTGC
Organism: Verrucomicrobiia bacterium; assembly: GCA_036502245.1. Taxonomy (GTDB): domain Bacteria; phylum Verrucomicrobiota; class Verrucomicrobiia; order Limisphaerales; family UBA11358; genus UBA11358. Next base: position 1,268 of record DASXYX010000063.1, on the reverse strand, counting down.
GCCCCGGGTCGTATGCTCCTTCGTGGGTAATGCCCAGGGTGTTCAAGAAACCGCTCTGGCGCTCCGATCCCCACATGATGCCGCCGATGTCATACGAGCGCGCGTAATCTTCCACCAGGCCGAGCGTGAAATTCTGGTACATCGGATTGTTGAAGCACGGCCCGCCCGGATGGCCGGTCGTGGGACGGCCGTGATGGTCCACTTCATACATGCTTTGCCAGTTTGGGACCGTCGCGGGCAGTTTATTGTCCTCCAGCAAAAAGCAAAAAACACGGATACCATGCTTTTGCGCCACTGGAATGACGCGCTCCAGGATGTCCACGTTGCCGAACTCGGTCGCAGTCATGTCCGCAAGCGTCAGAGGCATGTCCTTATAATACTGCATGTGCGGACGCGCGTAATTGCCGCCGTGAAAACCGTCGCTCGGCGGCACGCCCGTGCGATGCGGCTCATGCGTGTACATGAACGGGAACAGCGCGTTCACCCCCGCGCGTTCGTGCATGTCGGCAAAAATCGTGTCCAGGTCCTGTTGCGCAAGCGGCGCGATGCTGATGGGCATGGCCACCATCGCGGACTTGACGGATGCGGCGGCCTTCTGGCCGTAGAGAGGATTTACTCCGGTGACAATGGCCCCGGTGCCAACGACACCGAGTTGGATAAATTTTCGGCGGTTCATGCGGGGAGTATTTCAGGACAATAGAAAAATGAAACAGTAAAAACGCGTCTCGTCTGTCACATCGGGCCTCTGGACCAACATCTTCGTTCCCTTTGTTTCTGTAAAAAGCTTTTGCGTTTTTTGCGCCCTTTCGCGGCCAATCCCTGCATCTGTGATTGCATTTATTGGCATTCATTAGCGGTTAAAAATCCGTGCCCATCCGCGATCCAATTCAAATCAATGGCCGTATCAATCGAGAAGTCCTGGATCCAATCATAAAATATCCTCTTACTGTTCCCTCTCCGCGTCGCGAGTCGGCGAGCGATGGGGAGAGGGTCAGGGTGAGGTGCTTTATTCTTCATCCGTGTTTATCCGTGTCCATCCGTGGTTAATGCTCCCGCTCTTAATTCCTGACGGAACAAGCGTCCCTCCGTCGAATCGGGCCTCCGGCCAACGCCTTCGTCCCTTCTGTTTCCATCTGTAAAATTATTAGCTTTTATTAGCTTGAATTAGCGGTTAAAAATCCGTGTCCATCCGCGATCCAATTCAAATCAATGGCCGTATCAATCGAGAAGTCCTGGATCCAATCATAAAATATCCTCTTACTGTTCCC
>DASXYX010000062.1:0-9682 GCA_036502245.1 Verrucomicrobiia bacterium | reverse complement strand
CAGATGCATGTCAGCCTGTCCACAGTCCGGACGCATCTCCGGAACATTTATAAAAAATTACATGTGCGATGCCGCACCGAGGCAGTCGTGCGGTTTGGCCGCCAGCACCCGGAACCGGTCTTAACCTGCGGCTGATCTATTCATGAAGAGAACAAAAACCAGATTTAATCTTATGTGTATGAAAGAAAGAGCGGGTTGTTCGCGCAGCGGTTTTACGCTGATAGAATTGCTGGTGGTCATTGCCATCATTGCGATTCTGGCGGCCATGCTTTTGCCGGCGTTATCAAAAGCAAAACAGCGCGGCATAGAAGCCACGTGCTTGAGCAATCAAAAGCAATTGGCCATGGCCTGGCAGATGTATCAGGGAGATAACAACGATTCGATAGTTGGTTTTAACACCCAGACTTTCAATTTGGATTGGCGTATCGGATATCAAAGCGGCGCTCCAAATGCCGGCATGCCTGCTTTGGCAACAGCACTTCCTACCAGCCTGACCACGGGATCAATAGAAGCGCAGGAATGGCAGGTCCAGGAAGGATATCGGGAGGGAGCGCTTTATCGGTATGCTCAAAATGTCAATTTTATCCATTGCCCGGGTGACCTGCGATTGACGTATGGAGTGGTGGGATTCGACAGCTATTCGGGGATCCTGGGTTTGTGCGGGGGATCGGGAGCCAAAAATGCCGGGGCCAAAGACCAGGCGACGCCGATTATGAAAGCCAGCCAGATAAAACACTCCAGCGACAGGTTCTTGTGGGTGGAAGAAAATGATAAGCGTGGTGATAACTATGGATCCTGGGAACTGAACTTGGGCGGAACGTTTGGCAACGTGTCGTTTGGATATAACGCCACCTGGGTTGATTGTCCCGCTGCCTTTCATGGGACCAGCAGCACTTTCAGTTATGCTGACGGTCATGCGCAGGCCCGCGCATGGGAAGTGAGCAACACTTTGGCCATTGCGCTGGCCGGAGCGCAAGGCGGCACTCCTTCTCCAGCACACAATGCGGATCTTGCCTTTGTGGTGTCCGGCTACACCTGCATGGAAAATCCTTAACCCTCCTTTCAAAATTTAATTATGAATTCGCAATTCGACGCACAAACCGATCGGTTCAATCCGATGCGAAATCAGCTCTTTGGACGATTGACGGGTAATTCAAGGCAAACCTATAGTCCAAGTAGTAACCCCCAAAAAATGACCACAATGAAAATAATCCAAAGTATGAACCTATTGCCGATTCCGAACGTCAAAAAATCCCGTTACCTCGCAAATATTTTCGCCATCACCATGCTGGTTTTGGCCGGCACGGCACTTCAAGCAAATGCGCAAAGTGTCTGGAATGGGGGCGGTGGTGATATCAACTGGTCTACTCCAGGAAACTGGACTCCCGGCGGGGTTCCCGGCTCAGCCACGAATGTGTCGTTCGACAACCTGGCATCCGTCTCGGACGGCACCATAAACAACACGGTGGACGCCGGGTTTGTTGGCCCGATCGCTTCGTTGAATTATACGAATACCGCCAATGGGTCTTACGAAAACACGTCGATTGCCAGCGGAGTTACATTGGTTGTCAATGGACCATTCAACGTCGGCAGCTCAACTATGGCCAATACGGCGGGCAACTCCACCACCGTTACGATTTCCGGTGCGGGCGGAGCGCTTAGCGTTACCAATAACGCCAATACTTATATTGGTTGGACTTCGGCTACAGGTGATACCGGTCCGGCCTACCTGGATATGTCCGGCCTGGATAATTTTGACGCCTTTACCTCGCGATTGATCATCGGCCAGGGCAATAGCGGCAGTCTCAGTTTCGCCAGTGGAATTGTATATTTGGCCAAAACAAACATCATTACCGCAGGTTCAACCGGGACTGGTAATTCATCCACGATTGTCGTTGGAGATAATAACAGCAACAGCGGCTATCCCAGCTATCTGTATCTGGGCATCAAAAACATAATCAATGCGGTAAATATAGGATGCGGTCTGAGGAAACAAACCTATACCGGCTATCCGTATATCGGCTCTGGAATCATGTTCAATCCCGCGTTCACCAGTCAGAATCCGTTTGTATCTTTTCGCGGCAGCAATGGCGTCAGCGCGGTGTCCAATTGGACTATTGGTGACGGCGTGGCCGCCTCTTCGACCGTTCAAAACTGGGGTAGTTGCGATTTCACCGGTGGGACAGTGGATGCGCTGGTCAACACGATGGCATTGGCCAGGCCTGCGCCGGGTGAGAGCCATGGTTTCACCTCCATTGGATCGCTGACATTATCTGCGGGTATCTTCAGCGTGAATACGTTCTCGAACGCAATGTTGACCTCGAGCACTGGCCCTCAAATAGCGACGGGAACTATCAATGTCAATGGAACCGGTATACTGTCAGTCAATAATCTCATCATGGGCGCGTTGAACGGTTTTACCGGTAGTGCGCTGGGAACCCTTAACGTGACCAATGGCACGGTGGAAGCCGGCACCATTGTCTCGGGTGGCGGAACAAATACGATTAATCTGGATGATGGGACGCTGATCGTTACCAATACCGTGGGCACGCCGGCCTTGCCGATCACTGCCTTGAATCTTACCGGCGGAACACTTCAACTTAATATCAGCGGTCATGCGACCAACATTGTGGCGAACGCGATTACGACCAGCGGCACGACCACTGTTAACATTGCTTCAATAGCCAATGTCGGTACGGGCACCGTGACGGTTCCGATCATCTATTATAACGGAGCAGACCCGGCTGCTGGCTTGAGCCTGGGAACAGTGCCGTCCGGATGCGCCAGCCCCAGTCTGGTGGATGACACTGCCCATCAAACGATTGATTTGACGATCACTGTGGCGGCGTCGGGACCATCGATCACGAACCTTTCTCCGGCATGTGGGCTTACCAATGGTGGGACTTTAGTGACCATTAATGGCGCCAACTTTGTCGGCGGTCTGACTGTGACATTCGGGGCCACCAGTGCTTCGAGCGTCAACTTCAGCAACTCAACACTCATCACAGCGGTGGCGCCGGCGGGTGCGGTTGGGGCCGTGAATGTGACGGTTCAGAATCCTGACACCCAGACAGCTGCTGCGGTCAATGGGTTTGTTTATATAACGACACCTTCAATCCTGCCTGCGACAGTCTCCGGGACAAATCTCGACATCCAGTTCGCTTCCGCTACCGGGGTTACTTATTACCTGGAAGATGCAACCAATCTGACCCCGCCGGTAAGTTGGGCGATTTTACAGAGTACAAATGCCACCGGAGGTGCCGTTCAGCTACAAGCGCCGATCGGCGGTTTTCCTGGAGAGTTCTTCCGCGTATCGGCAGGCACTCCATAATATGTGCCTTGGGCCGGCGACGGGTGAGTTGCCCGTCGCCGGCCAGCACCCGGAATACTTGTTGAAGTCCCGGTGCCCAGAGCAAAGGCGTTGTTTTAATGGATAATAATCTCATTGCAGCACAGCAGGCGGTCCAAACCGGAATGGAGTTTCGAAAACTGCCGTCTCAACGCCCCGGAATGCGATCAAGAAGGACTGCGCGGGGTATTTGTCTCTTCAGCCAGTTGTTGTTTTGCATATTCGTGTTTGACCTGGCTGCGCATGGCCAGACTGATTTCAATTCCCGCCGCAGTGCTCTGCTGCATTACTATGATACAACGGTTCCCAACATCAGCGAAACTGGAAGCGGGCAGTATCGCATCGGTCGGACCGGGTTTTTCTTCGCGGACGGCCGGTTCCTGACCAATGATCTGGTAAATGGTTCCAACTATATGTATGACGCCGTGAGTGATGCCGATAGCGAGGCTGGCGATGCCGGTTTTTCGATGTGGCCGGCGTTGGATTCTTATTTACGTTGGAGTGCGGTTCTTCCCTCCGTGTTCACTCCGGCCATTACCAACTACTTCGAGACGCAACTTACGACCCACGGTACCAACTATAGTGCCGGGACCACTCCGAACCAGAAAATGATGCTTTCGACTGCCCGCTATTTTGCCGGAAATATCTGGGGCACAAGTTCGTTTCCTGCCGGATCGCAGTATCAAGCCAGCTATGGCACGAGCGATCCCACTGGCAAAGCCTACGCCTCCAATACTATCGTCAATATTCCCGTGTATGGCATGCAGGAGCATGATTCCCCGATCTATGTCGGAGACACCCTCGGCCCGATCTATACCCTCGCCCAGTATGCGCCTGATCCCACCCTGCAACATAAAGCGCAGATGGCTTTCGATTGGGCGATTGCTGAGATCTCCGGGTTTTATTTCTACGACAACTGGGCTGTGGCGGCTGACCGCACTTTCCCTTATTGGACCCAAAACAGTCCCACCGAAACCGCTTTCATGAGCTACTTGTTTTTCGGCGGTCCCACGCCGGCCAATTACGAAAACTGTTATCTTTCTGCGCCCTACTGCATGACTAATTTGAGCTTTCCCGGCATTCTGCCGGAGACGTTGATGTCGGCGACGAACCGTTCGCAACCCTACGCCTGTTACAGCGCCGACATGGAGTTTACCGGCCTCTGGAACATTGGCTATTACAAGACCAGCTACATTACCCCTGGTTACGCCGTCTATAGCGAGGCAGAATGCGACGTGCAGACCAACAGTGATGGCAGTTTCTCCATCACCAATTTCGGCACTACCGTCACCGCCAACATGGGTGAGATGCAACGCTGGGGCGTGATCTGGAATGACCCCGCTCACCAGACCAAGTTCTGGATCACTAATCCTTACAACCCCACCTATAGTGGTTCAGGTGGCCACTATATCGGCGCTACTCCTTATGAGGAAGTAACCCAATTGGGCGGCACGTTGGTGGCTGTTTATAATATTCCCACCAATGCCACCGTGCCTGATTGGGACCATGGTGGCTCTCCCCGGACTAACTATCAGGTGATTGAGGGTTCCATCCCCACCAATTACCTGGCTCTCATCGACAATGCCTCCACCAGTGGTCGCATCTTCCTGCATTACACCAATGTCCTCATCGCGCTTTATGTCAGTACTAATTTCACCTGGGTCGCCAATCCGGGTAACACCACGTACTTCACGATTCCGGCCAATATTGCCGGTTTAGCTATGGAAACAGCATCTCCCAATGAATACGCCCAATCCACAGCCGCGTTGCGGCTGTCTGCTTTTGCGACCAATGTGTTGATTCATAGCAGCGTGAATACTAATTCGCTCATCGGTTCTAATCCCCAGATGATTTATACCGATCGGAACAGTAACACGGTGCAGATCGTTTATGGGCAGGGAGCATGGACGAACGGTCAATTGGTTGATTACCAACAATGGCCTACCATCAGCAATCCGTGGATGTATCAAGCGCAGTTGGGCAACCTCTTCCTCTTTGGCACCAACCGTATCGTCCTTTGCAACTACAATGCCTGGACGGAGACGACCAATTATCAACCGGCGGTCCTTACCACCTCGTCATTGACTACTCCGCAAAATTATTTTGTGAACGTTGATCTTGCCTCGCGTGTCAACGACACCGAAACGTCTTTGAGCAACCTGCTTTTCACCGTCGGCAGTCCGGCCAATGGCTCGATAATACTTTTGCCCGATGCGCATACTGCCCAATTTACTCCCACAGCCAATTTTACCGGCGCGGCAGGTTTTAGTTTCACCACGACGGATTACGGGACCGATCCGCGCCTGATATTTAGTTATGATTTTGAGCCGCCCGCCACGCTTGCGAACAACTCCATCACCGATGTTTCCGGCAATGCCCGCGATGCCAGTATTGTGAGTGTTGGCGGTGGTGCGGCGAGTTATTCCTCCTCCGTGCCGGCGAATCTTGCTCCGTTCAGCACCCGGTCGCTTCAGTTGACGCAAAATAACAACGGCGCGAATGCCGTTTGCTTCAAACGCACAGTGACCACCGGGAACTTGAGCATGACCAACGGCAGTTGGACCTTTGCGACCTGGTTCAATCGCGCGACGCAGACGAATGACAATTTTATTTTTTATATCGGCAATGGCAGCGGTTTTGGAGGCAATGGAGATGAATTTCAACTGTATTGTCCTTCCAACTCCAATCTCATCGCGCTGTCCCATTGGAATGCGTCCAATGTCCGGGACATTGCGCTGGTGCCCACCAATGCGGTGGGGACGAACGAATGGCATCACGTTGCGGTGGAATTCCAGCACCTGGGCAACGGCACGAATAATGTGAGCCTGTATCTCGACGGTTCAGCAGTGGGGACGGCGAGTAATATCGTTTGGTCGCTTAAGCAAAATTCCTCCATGGTTTTTGGCGGACACGCCTCCACCAGTTCGGCCACATATCGATGGTTCAACGGTTCGTTGGACGACCTCGCGTTGTTTCGGGGTGCGCTGGCCACCAATGAAATCAGCCTGCTTGCCACCCGCACAGTCAGCAACTTCGGTGGTTGGACGATAACGAACTCGATTTCTGTTAATGTCGTCGCCGCGCCGCCAAACACGCCGCCGGTGTTGGCGGCGATTTCCAATTACGTTCTCAATGCGGGAATCACTTTGACCATCACCAATGCGGCCACCGACACCGATCAGCCGCCACAGACGCTGACCTTTGGGCTTATGACCGCGCCGACAAATGCGGCCATTGATCCCGACACAGGCCTGCTGGTCTGGCGTCCCACCGTGGCCCAGGCTGATTCAATCAATTTATTTACTGTTAGTGTCACCGACAACGGCACATCCAATCTGAGCGCTACGCAAAATTTTGTGGCGATCGTGAATCCTCTCGCTCCAGCCGTGATGACGGGTGCTATGATGACGAACAACCAGTTCGAATTCCTGGTCACCGGTGATCCCGGCCCGGATTACACCATTCAAGCTTCGACTAATATGGTCATGTGGGCAAATTTGTTCACCACCAACACCCCGGCGTTACCGTTTAACTGGATGGACACCAATGGGACCATGTCACCGCAATATTTTTACCGGCTGAAATTGGAACCATGACGTGATTGTTTCGCCAAATCGAACAAAAATTTAAAATCAATGAACCAGACATCGATCAATCGCCGAAAAATGCTTGTGACCATGGGACTGATGGCCGCGGCGAGTCCGTTGCTTGGCGCGCCGACCTCCGATTCGAAGATCATGAAGACAGGTTGGCGGATCTTTGACGTGAGGGAATTCGGCGCGACCGGAGATGGCAAGTCGTTGGATACGGCGTCCATCAATCGCGCGATAGACGCCTGTAATGCTGCGAACGGCGGCATGGTTTACCTGCCGCCGGGGACCTATTTGTCAGGAACTGTTTTTTTGAAAAGTAATGTGACTTTGTATCTGGAAGCGGGAGCCACCTTGCTGGGTAGCAAAAACATTGCGGATTACGCGTCGCAGGCAGGACCGCCGCAGAATGGCGATGCAGGTCCAAAGCATCTTATATTCGCGCGCGACGCGGAGAATGTGGGTTTAGCGGGACCAGGCTGCATCGACGGTCAGGGTTCGGCCTTCTGGATCCCGAGCGGGCGGGTCGCGCCGAAGCCGGAAGATCTTTGGAAGGATCTGGTCAGCCGCAATTGGAAACATTTACCGCGGCCTTCGCCGATGCTGGAATTTTACAATTGCAAAAATCTCCATATCGAAGATGTGCGGATCCAAAACGCGCCAGGGTGGACGATGCGGCCGATCGTCTGCGATAACGTTTTCATCCGTGGTATCACGATTAAAAACCCGATCGATGGCCTGAACACCGATGGCATTGATGTGACCTGCTGCCGTAATGTGCTCATCTCAGACTGTTTGATCGATACCGGTGACGACACGATTTGCCTCAAAAGCGAAAATCCATACGGTGAGGTTCGCCTTTCCAAAAACATCACGATCACAAATTGCATACTGTCGGGCTGTTGCCAGGGGCTGAAGTTCGGTTCGGCCACAGCCGGCGGTTTTGAAAACATCACATTCAGCAATTCCGTGATTTTCAACGATGATACTCCCCTGAACACCCGCATGATGGCCGGCATCGCGTTGGAGATGGTCGATGGAGGATGGGTGGAAGGTTTGTTGATCTCCAACATCCGGATGCAACGGATACGGACCCCAATTTTCATCAGACTTGGTAACCGGACACCGCATCCTGATGGCAAGCCGGGATCATTACGCGGGGTGATGATTGAAAATGTGCATGCCACCGGTTCGATTTTGACGAGTTCCATCACCGGCCTGCCTGGGTTCAATGTAGAGGATGTGACCCTGTCGAACATCCGGATCGATAGCGAGGAAAACGGCAAGGCGGAGTGGGCGGAACGGGCGATTCCCGAAGTTCCAGAAACCTACCCGGCGCCGCGCATGTTCGGCAGATTGCCATCCTATGGTTTGTATTGTCGTCACGTCACGGGCCTGCGCCTGCGGAATGCAGAGTTCAGATGCGCGACCGCCGAACAGCGCCCGGTGTTCGTATGCGATGACGTGCAGGATCTGGATATTGAAGGATTGCGCGGCACCCCAATCGGCGGGACTGAACCAGTTGTGAAGTTGCTTCAGACCCGGAATGCGTTCATCCATGGTTGCTCGGCGCCGGCAGGCACCAAGACGTTCCTCGAAGTTCAAGGCGCCCAGGCCGATGGCATTGTTCTTACGGGCAACAACCTTATCGGAGTCGAACAGGCGGTTCAAACCGGCTCCGGAGTTTCCCCGACTGCTGTCACTGCGTCCGGCAATGTGATGAAAACTTGAACCCATGAAAGTCTTTCTTTACATCGGAATGATCATCTGGCTTGCGATGACGCAGGCTGCGGTCGCGGCCACCAACGCAATGGCGATCCGCATCGGGAGCGGTGAAAACGCGGTTGCGGACTATAAACAGTATGGTTACAACACTATCCTGCTTGGCGATCTCACAGAATTGGTCAGTTTTGATTCCATTTATCCGAATGCTATTTCCGCGAGTTCGGATTTAAGAAAGCAAATCGAATCGCGACAAACCACATTCAAAAAAGATTGCAACAAGGCCAATGCGCTTGGCCTGAAGGTTTGTGTGGTGACAGATGAAGCTTCCCTCCCGGTGCCGATTTTTAACCAGTTGAAAGAATCGGGGATACCGTCCGGCATTGATTTTGACAGTCCGAAATTTTGGGACGTGTACCGCGCGAAGTATCGCGAGTTCTTGAAAACTTATCCGGGTGTGGCTTATGTGATGGTTCGTACCGGGGAAAACTATTCAGACCTTCATGACGGTTACACCGGGCGGACAGTTTACGCCGGCCATTACGACGATGCTTATATCCGGCACATGCAGCGCTTCATCGAGGAAACGCGAAAGATTGTCGTGGAAGAGTTTGGGCGCACTTTGATCTGGCGGACCTGGGATTTGGGCGACGATGGTTTTCACGCCAACCCGGTAATCTACGATCGCATTGTGCAGGGATTGCCCAATCGCAAGGGATTGATTCTGTCTGTCAAGTTCACTCATACCGATTTTTGGCGTTACAATGATTTCAACCCCATGATCGGGCGCGGAGGCGTGGACCAGATTGTCGAGTTTGAGTGTGCCCGTGAATACGAGGGCAAAGGCGCTTTCCCGGATTATGTCGGAGTGATCCACGCCGAGGCCATGCGCAAGGCCAGCGATCTCGGCGTCAAAGGAATCTGGGTCTGGGATTTCAGCGGCGGCTGGGGCGGGCCGTTTTTAAAATCAGACCAGTGGGTGCGCTTGAATATCTATGCGACCAGCCGGTTGGCGCAAAAT
>DASXYX010000061.1:0-40399 GCA_036502245.1 Verrucomicrobiia bacterium | reverse complement strand
TCCCGGCGGGTGGTCTTCTTTTTGCTGGCAAACTCGGCTTGAGAAAAACTCGGCTGGTGCGTCATGCCTAAGTTTAGGCAACACTCTCTCCGCCGTCTCTAATAAACCAATCACCCGGTGATTAAATCAGCATCTCCTTAGGAGGTGGAGCTTTGTTGCCCTTAACCCAACATAAATACAACGAAACACTTGGAGGTTACTCGCTTACTAATGGCAGTTATTTGATGCATGCACAGGCTATGGGTTCGGTCATTGTGGAATCAAATAAATTCCATGAAATCAAGCACAACATTGTTGAGTCCGCCGACGTGCCGTTCACAGTTAATTAGCCAGAACTGGTCAGGTGAAGCGTCTGTATTGGGAACAAACTGGGTTTTGAACACTTCCACATGGTCTACAAACCCTCCGGCTATAAATACAACAGCCTTCCCAGTTTGGACAAATAATATGGGAAATTATTCGCCTTAAGCGTAACAAAGTATATGTTAAGAAATACCATCGCAACAATCTTTATTGTCGCCGAATTAGCCAGCATAGCTAACGGACAACAAAACCCTTCAGTTGACTGGGGGCTCGATCAATCGAACGTTCAAATGTCAATTAGCTTGAAAACCAATACCATAGTGATTGGCTCAAAGACATTGGTATCTTGCAGTATCAGAAATAAAGCCACTAACTCCATTTATGCGGTAGTTTCGGATGGTAATACTGCCGATTTGGTGGTAAGTAATAAAACAGGGAGTGTTTACGATCTTACTCCCCCTAAAAAAATTACAGCCCACGCGATTTTCGTTGAGCCTGGCGATTTATACCATTTCGTAGCTGCTGGGGAAACCTTTACCTGGATTGTACCGTTAACAATAAGCTCGAATATCGAGCCGGGGGAATATGAGCTTCAAGCAGAACGTGGTTTTTTCGCAACGCCGGATTTCAGAAAACATGGCATTAAATTAACGTCAAATACGTTGGAAATAAAAATCACAAAGTGAGGGGCAAAATAATCGGAATTTGGTAGGCCAGTCATATCGTCTCACATCGCAAAATTTCAGGACCTTTTATGGAAGAACCTTCTTAAGGCACTACACCATGGTTTATGAAGGGCGGACCGAAAAAGTAACCTTATCATCAGAATAAAATGCTATCGCCTGGCTTTTGCATCATTGCTGGCTCAAACGAAAAAATAAATTTCCGTTCGTCGGTGTGATGTTGACGCCTTCCAGCATCTGGTTTGTGACCACAGGCAGAGTGTTTGTCGTCCAGGTTGCCGCAAGCAAATTGGAACTTTGCAGCACAACAAAACCTCCCGGCGGCACCGGCCATGTCAGCTCCAGATTTGTGCTGGTGGAGGCGATCCCCAACGACGGCGGTGGCAGCACTATCTGAAAACTGATGTCTGTTAAATCATTCGTCGCAAACTCATCCCCTCCCCCTTGAATGCTCGCGGCACCTGAGTAATTACCAGCCGGTGTGGATGAACTGACGAAAACGCCCAGGGCAACATCGGTGTAGGTCTCATTTGAAGAAAAGATGCCCGGCAGATTTTGAAAGAAAAAATTGGTATCACCCGAGAGATAATTTGTCGCCGCATTGGTGAAGGTGAATTGGATGTTGTTCAGATAAAGATTCGTCAGAGAATTGTTCGTAAGCGCGCCCACAAAGACCACCTCGTTACTCCCGGTTCCCGGCAATACCGACGGAGTCAAAGAAAATGAAAGGCTTGCCCTGGCTGCAATGACAAGCGTCATCAACGCAAATACGATAATAAAAAATATCAGGCGGGTTCGCATCATTGTCCTATCGCAAAGAGGGTGCCGTTATTGATGCCGTAGACCGTGCCATCGACCCCGACGATAGTCGGTGTGTACGCCTCGCCAATGCCGCCGGTAAGCACATTCGTCTGGGTCAGGGTATTGGACGTCAGGTCCCAGCGGTACATTTTGCCGTCTTCATTATTGGCAAGAATGGATTTGCTGAAGGGATCAACGGCGGCGGTATTGATGCACCATTCGCGCACGGCGTTGGGAAAGTTGTTTGTATTTTTCGGATCCGGCGTCGGTCCGGCAATGGTCAGCACTTCTTGCATCACTGTTTTTCCCGAAATCGGGTCGGTCTCGCTGTTGTCCGGATCAAGCACGGCGATCTTATTCACCCCATTCCCACTGCCCTGCCCTGCATAATTATTATACTTGGTCATCAACAGGTAGGCCGAATTGCCATGATAGGACGGCACTATGGAGGCAGGCACCACCGATGCCGTATCATCCCAGCCAAAAGCGCCGGGAATTTTGAGTTGTGTAAGAGTGCTGTTGAAATGCAACAGCCAGCCCCGGTCATTATTCGCAGATTCGGGATTCCCAAGAACACCATAATAAACATCACCGTCAGGGCCGACCATAGGCGAGGCGGTTCCGTTATCGTCGAGGCTCGCATTGTTGCCGGTTTTAACGTCCTTCAAAAGCGCATGCTGAAGCGGCGCCAGCGTGCGACTATCGAGTGCCGTGAGATAACCAAAGTCGTTGGCGCCTCCATTCACGGCAATATAGAGTGTCCGGTGATCGTTACTCAAGGTCGGTGAGCAGTTCATAACGACTTCGGTGATGCTGGTCGAGCCTGCGGCATTGCTGGCTGCGAGCCAGGTGCCGGTGCCGTTGAAATCGATGCGCGCGATGCCGCTGTTCAGGTTCAGAGGATTTGAGCCAGTCACTTCAAACCCAAAGAAGATATCGCCATAACGGTCAGATGTGATCGGTGTATCAATGTACACAGTGGATTTATAAGTGTTGGAACTCGCGATGTAATTGGCCAGCCCATAGAAAGCGATTTGACCAATGACCGGCGTGCTGCCCGCCAAATCAGGTGTATCGCAGTAATAGACCGTCCCCCCTGCCCCGGCAAAGTAGAGGCGATTTTTAGGCGTCAGGACGGGAGAGTAACTCGGCGTCCAAAGACCAGCGGGATAGGTCGGTAGAATATAATCGGTTGGAATAGTCCAATTGGTGGTGCCGGTCGCGCCGGTCAATGCTTCGACTTCAAATCCCTGTGAAGCACCGGTTTTGACCGGCACGATTACGGTATTGGAACGCGTGATCAGCGGCGAACCATAATGGATCCACAAGTTGCTGCTGGTGCCGATATATTGGGGCTGCAAATCGACGGGCGTATGCCAAATGATCCTATTGATGGCCTGGGATTGGACCGGGGCGATGGCGTCATGCTGCGAATCATGGGCGTAGCCAGTCCACGGAAGCCGGATGGTCTGTGCCGGGAGATTTTGAGCAGCAAACAAAACTAAAACCAATAACATTGCAAACCGCATAACGCTTGCCAGTCTCGACATGGCGGCAATTTAACATTTTCTCCCGCTCAAGCAAACTTTCCCGGAGGTGGCTTAGTTCCGGCTCTTTATGTCCCACGCGTCCCGCAGGCCGTCGCCCAGAAAATTGAGGGCCAGCAGCGTCGCCACAAAAATGGCGACCGGAAAGATGATCAGCCACCAATAGATTCGGATGGGATTGATTTGCGCGACTCCTTCGGCGATCAAAGTGCCCCAACTCGCCATCGGCGGCTGCACTCCCAGGCCCAAATAGCTCAGGAAAGATTCGTACAAGATGATTGAAGGCATCGTCAGAGTCAGATAGGTGATGGCCACGCCGAAGGTGTTCGGAATGATATGACGGATCAAAATCCAATACGGCCTGGCTCCCAATGTCCTGCTGGCCTCCACAAAAGCCCGCACGCGCAACGACAAAACCTGGCCGCGAATGATCCGCGCCATTGTAAGCCATGAGACAGCGCCCAGGCCCACAAACAAAAGGATGACATGCATGCTGTTTTCAAGGAACGGCGAGCTTTTGACCAAACGGGTATGCTTCAGCATTTCACCCACCGTCGCCAACAGGACGATCACGAACATGATCGTAGGCAATGAATAAAGGACATCGACAATACGCATCAAAACGGCATCGGTGCGTCCACCCACGTACCCGGCAATCGCGCCCCACAAAACCCCGATCACCAGGCTGACCAAAGCCCCAACCACTCCGACCAGCAGGGAAATTTGCGCGCCAAAGAGCATCCGGGAAAACAGATCACGTCCATGCACATCGGTGCCAAACCAATGCTGTGAGTCCGGCGGAGCGAAAAGCGCGTCGGAAAGCTGGTCTGGCTCATGCATCTGAACGAAATGCGCTCCTGCTACTTTTAAAATCACCGGCCAAATCAAAACGGCCGCCACCAGCGCGAGCAAATACCAGGCGCTGATCACGGCGGCGCGATTTTTTCGGAACCGCTGCCACGCGCGCCGGGCGGGAGAATTATGTTGGCCTGCTTCAATCATATTTCACGCGCGGGTCGAGCCAGGTATAGGCCAGGTCAACGAACAGGTTCATCCCCACAAGAATGATTGCGTAAAGCAGAGAAAGTCCCACGAGCAGCATGGCGTCCAGATTGAGCGCGCTGTTCACAAAAAAAACGCCGATGCCCGGGATCTGAAAAATGCTTTCCACAACAAAGGAACCGGTCAACAGGTCCGCGAGCATCGGGCCGGAATACGAAACCACCGGCAATAGAGCGATCCGCACAACATGTTTTAACAACAGCCTATTTTCTGACAGTCCCTTGGCGCGGGCGGCAACGACAAATTCCGACTGGATCGCATTCAACATGCCTTCGCGCATCAGGCGCGCCACCCTCCCGGCAAATAAAAGACCGAGCGATATCATCGGAAGGACCGTGTGCCATGGCGATTCCCATAACCCCACGGGAAACAGACGCCACTTGATGGAAAACAGCAGGATCAGGATCGGCGCGACCACAAACCCCGGGATGCAGACGGCAACGATCGCCAGAAAACTTCCCGTAAAATCTTCCCACCGCCCCCGCCGGGCCGCTGTAAAAAATCCAAGCGGCAATCCCACACCCATGGCAAAACCAAACGCCAGGATTCCCAGAGTCGCCGAAACCGGCAATCCCTGGAGGATAATACCACTAACGCTCCGGTCCCGGTATTTGGTGGAGACACCGAAATCGCCGTGGATTAAACCATCGAGATAATCCAGGTATTGTTTCCAGATCGGATCGTTCCAATGGTATTTGGCCTCGATGTTCCGCTCAATTTCCGGCGTGGCCGGCGCGCGTTCGCTGTCAAAAGGGCTGCCCGGGGCGATCCTGATAAGCCCAAAGGCCAGCGCGCTGATGACCAGCAGCAACGGAACGGCAAAAATGAGCCGGCGGACAAAATACATCGGCGATCATTTAACCGCAGAGACGCCCGAACGGAGAGAAAAAAATCATTTCACTTTGAAGATCGATTGCAACGGATGATCATCCAGGAGATTCGGATAAATGCCTCGGATCTTGTTCGTATCGTAATAATTGATGCCTTTGTAGAAATAGAGCGGAGCGATGGGGACCTGGTTGCTGACGAGGATGGTTTCCGCCTGCTGGAAAAGTTGCTCGCGCTTTTTAATATCCACTTCTTCGTTCGCCTGCTGGATGAGCGAATCGTATTGCGGGTCCTTCCAGCCCGTGCGGTTATTCCCGTCGTTGCTCACGAAGCAGCCCAGGAAAGTGTTCGCGTCATTGTAATCTCCAACCCAACTGGAGCGCGCCACGTCGTAATTCAATTGGGTCAACGCATCCAGATAGGCCGTCCATTCCACCTGGTGCAGATCCATGTTGATGCCCAATTCATCGTGCCACATCTGCTGCAATTCGACGGCAATCTTTTCATGGATTTTTGAGCCGCCGCCGGCGGAGGCGTTGAAGAGATAAGCGAATCGGGGAAATCCTTTGCCCCCGGGATAGCCCGCTTCCGCGAGTAATTTGCGGGCCTGATCCGGATCATATTCGAGGCCGTCCGGCGATGTGTAATTGGCCGTGCCATCGGGAACGAAATGCGAAGCGGTCTCCTCCCCTCCCCGGGTTATCCGTTCTACAATACGTTTCTTGTCGATGGCCATCGCCAATGCCTGGCGCACGCGCGGATCATCGAAAGGCTTGCGCGTGACGTTGAAACGCACGAAGTAGGTGCCGAGATAATTGAAGGTGTGAAAATCCGGCCGCTTGAGCAGCACGTCGAGTAATTCTGAGGGGATGAGCGCCGCGTCCCAGACCACGTCGGCTTCACCATGTTCATAAAGATTGATCGCCACATTGGCCGAGCCGACGGGCAGGAGATCAATAATGTCAGATTTTGTGTTCGCGGCATCCCAATAGAGCGGATTTTTTTTCAGGCGCACTTTGTCGTTCAAGCGCCAATAAACCAGCTCGAACGGCCCGCTGGCCGGCAACGGCTTGGCCATCATCCAGCGGTCGCCGTATTTCTCGATCGTCTGGCGCGGGACGACATAAGTCATTGGCATGGCGCAGATGTCCAGAAAGAACGGCGTCGGATGGTTTAATTGCACCTGGACCGTGAAAGGGTCCAGGGCATGGATGCCGACTTTGGAGGCGTCGGTGATGCCGTTGGTGTTGAAGGCTTCGGCATTTTTAAGGTAATAAAGCTCCCCCGCATATTCCGAAGCGGTTGCCGGGTTCAGCGTGCGGATCCACGAATAAACCACATCATCGGCGCGGATCGGCTCACCGGTAGACCACACTAAATTGGTGCGAAGATGAAACGTATAAGTCTTTCCGTCCGGTGAGATGTCCCATCCTTCGGCCAAACCGGGAATGGAATGGGCTGTGACTGGATCCAGGCGCGTCAACCCTTCAAACAGCCCGATCGCAACACGCATGTCAGCCTGGCCGGTGAGGATAGCCGGATCGAGTGATTGCGGCTCAGCTTGGTTCAGGATGGTGACATCGGCCGGCGCTTCACTCCGGATGCAACCAGAAATGAAAAGGGTTAAGACAAGAAAACAGGCAGACAGAGTCCTTGCGACAGACATTCTCCGATTTCGGATTTCCGATGTCTGTCTTCCGGTGTCCACACCCATCTGTTATTTCGCCGGCGAATTGGTGCCGACAGGCAATGGCATCGTCAGCACACTGTTGGTTGACATTGCCGGAGGCGGAGTCGCTGGCGGTTGAGACCCGGGCGGCGGCGTGGATGGAGGCGCGGTGATTGATGGACCGGCGCTCTGCTTTTGCTGGACCGCCGTCGTGAACGCGCCGGTATTGCTGCGATGCGTTTTTTCTTCCAGGTATCCCAGCAAGAGGGCCAGGACGAAAAGAACGATGGAGGCGTTCCGGGTGATCTTGGTGAGCGTGTTGCCGGAGCCGGCGCCAAATAATGCGTCTGCCGCCCCACCGCCAAAGGCCAGCCCCGCGCCCGCGTCTTTCTTGGGCAACTGGACCAGCACCAGAAAGATCAGGAGCAGGCAATTGAGCAACAGCGCAGCGGTCAAAATTCCTATAATGAAAATCATGATGCAGTTTAGATTGAATTTTTAATGATGTCAGCAAAACTTCGCGCCTCAAGCGAGGCCCCGCCCACAAGCGCTCCGTCCACGTCCGGCTGGCCCATGAGTTCTTTGGCATTGTTCGGTTTAACGCTGCCGCCGTATTGGATACGAACTTTTTTGGCAACCGAAGCGTCGAAAATTTTCCCGAGCAGATCACGGATGAACGCATGGGCGTCCTGCGCCTGTTGCGTGGTAGCCGTTTTGCCCGTGCCGATGGCCCAGACCGGCTCGTAAGCGATGATCGTTTCGACCATCTGCTCCTTGCTCAACCCCGCCAGACTACCGCGCACCTGCGTGTCCAGGACGTGTTCGGTTTGATTGCCCTCACGTTCGGCAAGCGTCTCGCCGACGCAAACGATCGGCTTCAATGTAGCCGTATGTGCAGCCGCAGCCTTTTTGGCGATCAGCGCGTCGGATTCCTTCTGGTACTGGCGGCGTTCGCTATGGCCTAAAATGACATAACGCACGGAAAATTCTTTGAGCATCCCGGCGCAAATCTCACCCGTGTAGGCGCCGAAATTATTCTCGCTCATGTTCTGGGCGCCGAGCCGGATGTTTTTGGTCTCGAGGATCGCCTTGGAAACCGATTCCAACGCGGTGAACGGCGGGCAGACCACGACGTCCACTTCTTTCACCTTGGCCAATTCCAATTTCAGATCGTTCACCAGGGCAATCGCCTCGGCGACGGTTTTGTTCATCTTCCAATTTCCGGCAATAATTAATTTACGTTCTTTCATATTTTACACTCAAATTTTAAAATTTTAACGCAAAGACGCTAAGACACAAAGGCGCAGAGTCATAAACCATTAACAATTGCTTGCTGATCTCATTTTCATTCATCTTAGCGTCTTATGCCCTTTGCGTCTTTGCGTTAAATGATTCTGCCTTCGTCGCAAATTATTTATCCGACAGGGCCGCGACGCCCGGCAATACTGTGCCTTCCAAAAATTCCAGGCTCGCGCCGCCGCCGGTGCTCATAAAGGTCACTTTGTCACCGAGCTTCGCTTTGTTGATGGCTTTTACGCTATCGCCACCGCCGATGATGCTCTTGGCGCCGTTCTTTTGCGTAGCGTCAACCACCGCCTGTGCCACGACGTTGGTGGCAGCGGCAAAACGCGCATCTTCAAACATTCCCATCGGGCCGTTCCAGAGGATGGTCTTGGCGCTCGAAATGATTTTAGCGTAATTCGCCGCGGTCTCCGGGCCGGCGCTGAATCCTTCGGCATCATCCGGGATACTATCTTTGACGGTTTGGATGTTCGCAAAATCAAAGACCGGCTTGCCCTTTTTGTTCAACTTGCCGGTGTCCACCGGCGTCGCCACGATGATATCCGAGGGCAATTGAAAATTCACGCCCAGCTTCTTCGCTTTGGCTTCGGCGTCGAGAGCAGTTTGCTTGTGTTCCGGCTCAACCAGGGATTTTCCAACCTTTTCACCGTGAGCCAGTTTGAAAGTATAAGCCATCGCGCCGCCGATCAGAATGGTATTCGCCTTTTCGAGCAACCGGTCAATGACCTTGATCTTATCGGAGACTTTTGCGCCGCCAAGGATGACCACAAACGGACGGGCGGGATTCTCCAATTCATCACCCAAAAATTTTAATTCACGTTCCATCAACAAACCCGCAGCGCATTTGCCGCCGCGTTTGGCAACGATACGCGCCACACCTTCCGTGCTGGCATGAGCGCGATGCGCCGCGCCAAAGGCGTCGTTGACATAAACGTCAGCAACCTTGGCCAATTTCTCCGCAAAGCCAGGATCGTTTTTTTCCTCTTCGTTGTAATAACGGACGTTCTCCAGCAACACCACGTCACCGTCTTTCATGGCGGCAGCAGTTTTCTCAACTTCCGCGCCAATACAGTCGTTCACAAAGCCAACTGGTTTGCCGAGCAGTTCCGAAAGTTTTGCGGCGACTGGCTTGAGGGACATGGTCGGCTCTTTTTTGCCTTTGGGCCGTCCCATGTGCGCGGTCAGGATGAGTTTGCCACCCTTCTCGATGAGTAGCTTCAAAGTAGGCAGGGTTTCGACGATACGGGTCGAGTCGGTGATCACCATTTCCCCGTCCTTTTCCTCCAAAGGCACATTGTAATCCACGCGCATAAAAACGCGTTTGCCGCGAACATCCAGGTCTCGAACTGTCAGTTTAGCCATAAAAAATTGAAAATTTAACGAAATCGAACGAACAGGATAATAATGCAGGGCAAAGAGTAAAGAAGTTTCCATGTTGCATTTGGCAACACACGTGCTTGTTCTCTCTGGAATAGAAAGCGGCGGTGAACCGCGCGCACTCCAGACGCTCCGCGATGTTTCATGCAGGTCCGCCATCGCGAAGCGTTTGGACTGCGATGCTTCAGCATCGCTTTCGATAAGTTTCAACGACACGCTACAATCGCACGGAAATGATGAGTGGAATATTTCATGGGATTATCCATGTAATTAGACTCCCGCTTCCGGGAACATAGGGGTAAATTTCGGAAAACCCATGTTACAAAAGGCAGGATCAAATCATGAGAGCGACTGCTGACTGAAGACAAACAACCAACAACAAAAACCGTTTATGCGAAACTCCCTGACCCAAACCCTCTGTATCAGCGCCGCAACGTGCCTTTTGGCCTTCGCGGCCAACTCCCAGTCCAACATTCAAAGTTCAGCCATGCCGGCCGCGCCAACAGCCCCGGCGACGGCTGCCGCACCAGCCACTCCCGCCGCCACATCATCGCTCGCGACGCCGGTCGTATCGCCGGATGGAGTCATTCGTATCAAAGCCGGTTCTTCCACGCCCTTCACTGATTCCAGCAGCAACGTATGGCAAGCGGAAATGGGGTTTGACGGAGGCGATGTGATTGAACGGGACCCCGCCCCAACCATGACGAACACCAAGGATCCGGGACTTTATTTCTCGGAACATTACGGGATGGATTCGTTTTCATGCAAGGTCGCGAACGGCAACTACACCGCCAAACTTCATTTTGCCGAGACGTATGACGGCATCACGGGACCCGGACAGCGCGTTTTCTCTTTTAATGTGCAGGGCCACGATTTCAAAGATTTTGATGTTTGGGTAGAGGCCGGTGGCCCGAACAAGGCATATATTGAAACGGCGCCGGTGGGAGTGACCAATGGCATCTTCAAAATCGATTTCACCAGCAATATCGAAAATCCGCAGATCAACGCCATTGAGCTGATTCCGCAGAAGTGATCTTTATCCAAATTTGACGGACATTCTTTTATAAAGCCGGTGACCGGTTCCAACAACCTCAGAGACAGGTGTCGCCCAGAAGAAAGCGGCGGTGAACCGCGCGCACTCCAAACGCTCCGCGAATTTTGAAACTCATTCGCAGTCACGAAGTGTTTGGAGTGCGATGCTTTAGCATCGCTTTCGATAGGTTCAATGACCTGCGACACCCGTAACAACCATGAAAAACAAAACCAGGGTTGACCTCTTTTAACCTCTTAATGATGGCAACCGCAGCCCTGACCGCAGGAACCTTCTTCGAAATCAGTCTCTGCAGGCATGCGGCCAAGCTCGAAAGTCTTGTGGATGTATTTCTGGATCGTGTTCTGCATCTCATGCAGTTCGTCCTGGGCTTCCAGAAATCCGCGCGCAACGGGGTTCTTCAAAAGCGCTTCGCGATGTTTCTCAAACTCTGCGATCTCTTCGCCATTCAACGGCTGGCCCGCATGTTGTTTTTGGTGGAGGCTCTGGCCTTTGGTGTTCACCAATTCATATTGGCCGCGGCTGGTGGTGTCGGCCATGAAGGCGTCGATCCGCTGGCGAATGGAGGCCATTTCGGGCTGGGCGACGATGGTTGCGCAAAGTTCCTGTGTTTTCTCTTCAATCTTGTTAGGCATAAATGTCGTCAAAATATAATCATAATTTGGGAGGAAAAGCAATTGACAATGTTAAGCCGAATCCAAATGATGACGCATCTCTATGCAACCAATTCATCTCGCGTGGGTTGATTACTCCATCCTGATCGCTTACACCCTGTTTGTCATCGGCATTGGATTTGCCCTAAGACGGTATTTAAAAACGTCCTCGGATTATCTAAGTTCCGGGCGCTCGATCCCGGCCTGGGTGACCGGCCTGGCGTTCATGGCGGCCAATTTGGGCGCTCTTGAACTGGTGGGCATGGCGGCCAACGGCGCGCAATACGGCGTCGCCACGGCGCACTTCTATTGGGTGGGAGCCATTCCCGCGATGATTTTCCTGGCCGTGTTCATGATGCCCTTTTACTACGGCTCCAAGGCGCGCTCAGTCCCCGAGTATCTAAACATGCGTTTCGATTACCGGACGCGCTGTTTCAACTCCATTTCTTTTGCGGTGATGACGGTTTTTGCATCCGGAATCTCGATGGATGCGCTGGCCAGACTGCTCAACATGTTGCTGGGATGGGATTACAATCTGGCGTTAGTCGTGACCTCCGCCGTCGTGTTGATCTACGTTTTGAAAGGCGGTTTAACCTCGGCGATCTACACCGAAGTGCTGCAATTCTTCATGATCGTTCTTGGCTTTGCGCCGGTGGTCTGGTTGGGCATGAAAGACGTCGGCGGCTGGCACAAGATGGTGCAAACGCTGCACGGCGTTTCCACCTCCAATGGCTACGCGCCGGATGCGTGGAGCAGCGCATGGAAACCGATTCTGGCCGGGCCGGCCCACAATCCGATGGGCGTGAATGTTTTTGCCATCGTTTTTGGCCTGGGTTTTGTGCTTTCGTTCGGTTATTGGTGCACCAACTTCCTCGTCGTCCAACGCGCCATGGCGGCCAAAGACATGAATGCAGCCCGGCGCACCCCGTTGATCGCTGCCGTTCCCAAAATGCTTTTCCCGGCACTCGTCATCCTGCCCGGCGTTCTGGCTGTAGCCCTGGCATCCGTGCCGAACAAGGCGTATCGCCTGCCGCCCGTCCTGATCCATGATGCCGCGTTCCCCGCCGCGATCACGGATGTGAAAGCGGCCACGCCACAAACCGCTGATGCGGCGTTCAAGAAAATCAGCGCGGACGTCGGCCAAAATATGGATCCCGCCAAAGTGGCGGCCATCATCAAAGCCAATAGCGCCACACCTCTGCCTGATGCCGAACTGAAGACCGAACTGCAGGATGCCGTATCGGACCCGTATTACAGTGGCGTCATCCTTTCGCTGATAAAACGGTACTGCCCCCCCGGTCTCCTGGGTTTGGCCCTCACCGCGTTGCTTGCCTCGTTCATGTCCGGCATGGCCGGCAATGTCACCGCCTTTAACACTATTTGGACTTACGACCTTTACCAGGCCTACCTCGCGCCCAACAAAAGCGATCGGCATTACTTTGTGGTCGGCCAGGCCACGACGGTTGTCGGCATTATCCTGAGTATTTTCTGCGCGTACTTTGCGGGCCATTATTCAAACGCCATGAACATCGTGCAATTAGTGTTCGGCTTTGTGAACGCCCCGCTGTTCGCCACCTTCCTGATGGGCATGTTCTGGAAGCGCACCACGGCCACAGGAGCCTTTTTCGGCCTGGTCTGCGGCACATTGACTTCCGCTCTGTTCCATGCGCTGACCCTCTCCGCGGGTGACGCCCCCGGCATCAAGGGCGCCTATCTCTGGAGCATGCTTGGACACAACCTCCCGGCGATATGCCAGTTCCCCAGCGAAATGGCGCAAAACTTTTATCTGGCCAGCTTCGCCTTTGGCGTCTGCTTCATCCTTACTTTCATCATCTCGGTACTCACGAAGCAAACGAAGACGGATGAAGATCTTAAAGGTCTCGTTTATTCGCTCACACCGAAAATTGTGGACACGGACCAGCCGTTTTGGGCGCGTCCGGCGGTCCTTGGCACGATTTTGCTTATCGGCTGCATTATCCTGAACATTATTTTCTGGTAAACACCAACAACCTGAATTAAATAAAAATTATGGGACTCGATATACGCTGGCCAATCGGCTTGATGTTCACTCTCATCGGCGCTCTGCTCGTCATCGAAGGCGTCGCCACTGGCGCATCCGACAAGGCCTTGGGCTCTAACATCGATTTAATCTGGGGCATCGTCCTCCTGATCTTCGGTGTGTTGATGCTCCTGGGCGCAATTAGCGGCGGCAAAAAAAAATCCGGCAACAAATAGCGCCGGATGCCAATCAGAGAATAGTGAATGTCACATGTGTTGACATTTACGTCGTCCGCTCCACATTTTAGTCGTTGTATCTAATCCGTTTATGTCGCTAAAGGAAATTTCCGCCCAGGTTGCCTCCGCGTTTCAAAAAAAATATGGCCGTCCACCCCGCTGGATCGTAGCCGCCCCCGGCCGAGTCAATGTCATCGGCGAACATACCGATTATAACGACGGCTTCGTGCTGCCGATGGCCATCGACCGTTACGCGGTGATGGCCGCCGATGTTTCCAAAACCTCGGCCATCTCTATTTACAACCCCCAGGTAACGGCTGCGCAAATCGACATTTCAGGGAAAGTGGCCAGGGGCGAACCGAAATGGTCAAATTACATTCGCGGGGTCATTGCCGGATTCCAGGATCGCGGCGTGAAGGTTCCGGGGTTGGATGTGTTGCTCGAATCCAACGTGCCGCTCGGTGGCGGCCTAAGCAGCAGCGCCGCGCTAGAAGTTTGTACCGCTACCCTCCTGGAAACGGCCATCGGTAAAGCTATTGACCCCGTGGAAAAGGCCCTGCTCTGCCAGAAAGCCGAGCATGAGTTCGCCGGCGTGCCTTGCGGCATCATGGACCAGTTCATTTCAGTGATGGGTCGCGAAGGTGAATTGTTGCTGCTCGATTGCCGCTCGCGCGAGACCGAACAGGTTCCGATGGAAGACCTGGCGGTAGGCATCCTCATCATCAATTCCAATGTGCGCCATGAATTGGGCAGCGGCGAATACGCCAAACGCCGCGCGCAATGCGAAGCAGCGGCAAAGGTTCTGGACGTAAAATCCCTGCGCGACGCCACTGCCGATGGCCTTGAGCGCGCAAAGGGCAAAATGGACGACGTCAACTATCGCCGCGCTCGCCATGTCATCGGCGAGATTGAGCGCACGTTGCACGCCGCCGAGGGTTGCCGCTCCTCAAATTGGCCGACCATCGGCCAGTTGATGTATGCCAGCCATTACTCCCTGCGCGATGATTACGAAGTCAGTTGCCCTGAATTGGATGCCATCGTCGAGATCGCCGAATCCATCGGGATGAAAGGCGGAATTTATGGCTGCCGCATGACCGGCGGCGGATTTGGCGGCTGTGCAGTCGCCCTGATAAAGACTGACGTTGCTGACAAAATTTCCAAGACCATTGCCGAAGAGTACAAAAAGAAAACCGGCGTGGAGGCTTCGCTGTTCATGTCCCGTCCTGCTGCCGGTGCGACTGTATTGAAAGGCGAAAATCTGGTGCCGTCAATTAATCAACGCAGCGTGGAGACTGAGCACATGAGTGCTCTTAACGCGGAACATCGGCCTGCCCGGTAATTCTGTAGTAATGAATTCAGATGCGCCGAGACGGATCGCCGCAGCTAGATTGAGCGCATCTCCCGCCGCAAGACCGTGTTGGGCTCCAAGATCCATAGCTTCATCTCCCAAATCCATGCTCAAATATTCCTCGCCTTTAAGCCGATCAAAATAACTCTCGTAAAACGCAATTTCCGCCCGATTTTTGAAAAATAGAGATTTGGGTAAAAGCTCCAACCGAACTATCTGGCTTGATACGAATTCACGGCCGACATCTGTCATAACAGCTATAGCCTTATCCCGGTCAGGGTCTCTCCCCTTCCATCCCGTAAGCAAAACCCCTGAATCCAAAAAAGTGCGGGTCATGCCAACCCCCCGCGCCGCTGCCGAATTTCTTCAGCGATACCGGCTGCGTCCAGTCTTTCACCTTTAAACTTCTCGCTCAATGCGAGCAACTTTTTGGCCAGAGCCGTTTTCGGCTTCCACCCGGACTTCTGACGTGAAAGTTTTTCCTGTACCGCCGCGCGAATGAATTCACTTCGATTTCGCGATGGAATCCGCTGCAAATCCCGCTTTGCCAATTTGAAGGAAACTGTAGTGAGTGTCGTCATACCATTTCGATAATACCGCAGCCCTGGAATAAATCAAGGTGGAATGCGAACCAGGTCGAAGCTCAATCCCCCAAACACGTTCCCACATGGCGGGCAGTTTGTATCCATGGATGGTCCGGCGGAACGATCTTACGTTTGCCGGCGACCTTTTGGAGAGGAACAGGCTCCGTGCCGTCTCCACGCGCCGCGACCATCACGCCAAAAACGCCGTCATTGATCAGGTCAGCGCAGGCGCCACCCAATCGCGTAGCGAGCAACCGGTCAGCCGCCGACGGTGTGCCGCCGCGTTGCACGTAGCCGAGGATGGTCACGCGCGATTCGAGATGCGTCAGCTCTTCCAATTGCCGCGCCAGGCGCATCGTGTTTCCCGTGTGGCGGGATTCGAGCGCCGCCAATTCGACTTTCGCCTCTTTCTTATCATGCAACGTGCGTGCCCGCTCGCGCTTGGCCTCAGCGGCCCTAAAAGCGCGGGCGTCATCAATGCTCATCGCGCCTTCAGCCACAGCCACGATGCTGAAATTCGTGCCCCGGCGGCTGCGCCGGCCGATGGCCTCGGCGATCTTGCTCACGTCGTAAGGGATCTCCGGGATCAAAATAACGTCCGCGCCACCCGCGATGCCCGCGCCCAGCGTCAGCCAGCCCGCGCGATGGCCCATCACCTCGGCCACAATGATGCGGTGATGACTGTGCGCCGTGCTATGGAGTCGGTCGATCGCATCGGTAGCGATATCCAATGCGGTGAAAAAGCCGAAGGTGGCATCCGTCATAGCCACGTCGTTATCAATGGTCTTGGGCAGCGTGATGACGTTCAAACCCGCTTCGGAGAGATACAGCGCGTTTTTCTGCGTGCCGCCGCCTCCAAGGCAGACTAGAGCACTGAGTCCAAGTTCCTCGTAATTCTCGACGATGACCTTGGTCATGTCGCGCGTTTTGCCATCAACCAACATCCGGTGCGGTTTGTCGCGGCTGGTGCCCAGAATGGTGCCACCCACGGTAAGGATTCCCGCCAGGGTGTTTTTATCGAGTTTGAGGCGGCGATTTTCGACGATACCGCGGAAGCCATCGCGGAAGCCGATGATCTCCATCCCGTAATGCGCGAGCGCGGTTTTGCCGACGCCACGGATGGCGGCGTTGAGGCCGGGGCTATCGCCGCCCGCCGTCAAAATCCCAATGCGTTTGATCTTGGCCATTTGACAAGCACCATTTGAAATCAGAATTTATTTTTGTCCAGAACAACTTTCATTTTTTACAAAATTATTTTTTACGGGAGAAAAGAACGCCAGCAAGACAAACCACCCATCCGCAAATTGAAATCGTTGCACCGGCCTGAAATGCCTTGTCCACATACACCAACCGCACCTCATGTTTCCCTGCCGGCACCTGCACGGCATCAAAAGCATCATTGGCCCGCAGCAACGGCACCGGCACATCATCCATCAACGCCTGCCAATCGTGGTAATAGGTCTGCGCGATAACGACCAGAGCCGGCCCGGACGCCTGCACCTGCGCTTCCATGCTCTGGATATCGAACTTTGAAGACAACACTTGTGCCGTTGCCTGATATGAGATTTTCACAAGCGCCTTCTCGTCCAATGGCAAGAGGACTATGCGCCGCGCATCGAAACCGGGCGACTGAAGCGCTCGCATGGTATCTGCGTCATTCAGAAACATCGGCCTTTGCCCGGCGGTGACCAACGGCATGTAATTGGTCCGCGATTGCCAATGGTAGATCTGGTCCGGCGCGGTGATGTGCGAGACGCTCATGAAATCCTCCAACGCCGGATGATCGCCGGTCATTGCGCCGTAGAGCAGCATTTGAAAATCATCGCACTCACGCGGTGTCAGCGAGAAAAAGCCGTCCACTTTCGGAACGACATCAAGCAGGTTCGCATTGGCGCCATAAGCCATCCGGCCGATGAGAAAGCTGTTCTGCGGATCGGAGACGGCCGAATGAACAAAATTATAAAATCCAGAGGGGGACATCATGGTGCGCGAACCGCCGAGGGATGGTTGCGGATCCATCGCCAATTTTTGTGCCGCCAATCCCGGCTGATAAACCGTCGGTGATACGGTCGGATTTTGCTGCGGCTCATGCGTCCAGACATCCAGCCAGGCGACAAGAACCAGCACCACCGATGCTATGCGCGATAAGCCGGTGCCATGCTTCGTCAATATCACGATGATGATTCCGCAGAACACGATAAGAATTCCAGCCCGCTCCAAACCATTGAAAAGGGTCGCACGCGCGTTATCGCCGGTCGCCGGATAGTGGAAGGTCCAAAAAATGATTCCGCCGATAACCACCAACAGGACCACCGTGATGATCACGATCTTACGCCGGAATTCCGGAAGTTGAAGATCAAACCGCGCGAGCGCAAAGGCCGCCAGCAGCGGCACGCTGAACGTTATCAGCACCACGTATTTGACGGGATAGGTAACCAGGCTCAGCGCCGGCAAAACTTTCCGAAGCGCGGGATAAATCGGCGTGTGTTCCCCTAACGCAAATACAAACGCAACGATCGTCAGTGCCAGCAGGAAGCGTACGCGCTTCTCGCGGGCTTCAATTGCGGACATCAGGGCCAGGCACAGCGTCCCGATGCCCAGATAATACGAGGACGTCCACAGTTGCTCATGTTGGAAGAAGACGCCGCCCATGTTCCAGGTATCGCCATGGAACATCGGCACCAAATAATTTGCCCAGCCAGACAACGGCATCGACCATCGTAGATCGGCAAAATTCCCGTGCCGTTCGGAGTGCGCCACCAGATCGAGAAACGGAAACAATTGTGCCGCCGTCAGGGCAATGACCATCACGACCAGCAAAGGAAAGACGACGGTGAGTTTTACGCGTGGCAATCTTCCGGAAGCGAATTGTTCAAGCCAGAGGACCAACAGGATCAGCCAGGTGAAGAAAATGATTTCCGGACCACCGGCGAGCATTTGCATCGCTCCCGCCATGGCAGCGAGAAAGAATCGCCGCGCTCCCCCGCCCCATGCACCCTCCACCGCCAGTATTACCCAGGGCATCCACGCAAACGTCGCCGTATGGCTGGGCCACATCAGGAGATTCAAGGAAAGCCCGTTGAAGGCAAAAACAGTTCCCGCAAAAGCCGAAGCGAAATCGTTGCGCACCCACCGACGCGCCAGGAAATACATTCCCATGCCGCCGAACCAGAGGTGCGCCAGGCAGAAAAAGCTCAACGACCATTTGAGTGGAAAAAGGAGATAGAGCAGCGCCGGCGGGTAGAGCGGCATGGTGTTCCATTGGGCGAGAAACGGCGCGCCGCAATAATTGTACGGGTCCCAGAACGGGATCTGCCCATGCCAGAAACATTCCTTTTGGAACGAAGCAAGCGGGTAGGCGAAAAAACCATAATCGCGGATGACGAACGTTTGCATTCCCAGGACAACCTGCGGAAAGGCCGCAAAAATCATCAGCGCAAGCAAAACGCCGAAGCCCATCGGCTTGAACCAATTGAATGCGTTGGATTTCTCGTTCATGGATTTCGCGCCATGAGTTTATTCACGAAGCGAAACCGGCGGCAAGTATTCCCCGATGAGCGTCCGCTTCCACCACGCCCCGGTCGCGCGGCGTTCCGCAAAATCGGTAAAGTGATAATCGTATAGTTCCGCGCGGATATAGAGAGGCGGTTTGTTTGGAAACGGATTTTTCGCCAGCAGTGCCAGCACATCGGGCGAGCCTTGCAACAGTTGCATGCAAAAACGTTGAAACCAGAAGTTATGTTGATAATCGCCCAGGGCCGCGAACCACATCTGCCAGTCCAATCTCGGCTGAAATGGCGCGACAAAGCCTGGTCGCTTCGTCACATCGCCGGGTTTGTACCTGAATTCATAGGGCAACCAGTTCACGCCGTCGTTGCTGCCTTCCACAACGATCTCATGCCGTTCCGTAGTCATCATCGCAAAAAGGCCATAGCTGTTGAACGTGCGGTATGGCGACAACCAGCCATCCACTTTCTCGACAGGGTACAGCAAGGCCGTCCTCAAACCACACGCAGAGGTGATTTGCAGGAGCGAAATAGAAACAAAAACGATAGCGAGTGGGATAGTGACGCCAGGAGGCCAACGACATCTCTTCACTGATTGAGCAGCCATTGAAAAGAAAGCAGGCAATTTCCGCGGGAAAATCTTTTGAATCGCAAAATCGTCGAGCAACAACAGGCACAGCAATAACGTCAACCAGTTGAAGAAGGTATAATTACCCGTCAACGTGATGACAACCATCAGAAAGACAATCGCTCCTCCGCCAAAGAATCGGATACGCCGCGGCAGAAAAATCAAAAGAGAACAGCCGATTTCAATGACAAACACAATGATGCACGAGAATTTTTGGAACCAAAGCGGCGCCTGGTTCGCATACCAGGCGATCCACGTGGGCAACGGTTGTGTTTCGTAATGAAACGTCAACGCGGACATATCCCGCCAGTTGGCGT
The DNA here is from genome assembly GCA_036502245.1 of Verrucomicrobiia bacterium. Classification (GTDB taxonomy): domain Bacteria; phylum Verrucomicrobiota; class Verrucomicrobiia; order Limisphaerales; family UBA11358; genus UBA11358. Next base: position 20,505 of record DASXYX010000061.1, on the reverse strand, counting down.
CGCCGCTCATCAACTTTACCCAACCGGACGAAAACATCAGCTTGAACAATAAAATTCTCAGCAGCCACAGGGCGAGACGCGATGGCGGCGCTTCCCACAAAATTCCCGGCAGCATTTGCAGTGGCGCGAAGAAGATGGAGAGAAATCCGGCTTCCAACAGCAGATTGTCCCATTGGAAACCCAGGAAATCCGCACAAGCCGTTGCCAGCGAAAGATACAAGACCCAAAGCAAAAACAGGCATGGCGCGGGCGCGATCCCAACGATCAACAAAACAGCCGCCACAGTTCCCACAGCGCATTGAAACCCCAAAAAGCCATCAGACGAATCAAACCAACAGAGCGTCGGTAATTGCCTGAATCGGTCCGCGCCGACACCTACCGCATTAAATTGATGACCTGCCGCCGGCATCAATTGGCTGATCGGGAGGATGCCGTCATGACCAATCAGGCCGATGATTTGCGTCCACAAAGACACAAACGCAATCAGATAGATGATGCCCAGTCCGCGCAAAAACAACCATCGGGTCAAAAAATAATCCGGTCGTTCCACATGATTGCCCCACCCTAATCGCGTCAAAAATGAGAAAGCCGTCCGATGCCCCGCCACGAAGCGGTACATGCGCTCTGTCACTTTGGCAAAAGTCGGCGATGATTCGTACCAATGCAGCGGCCATTGCCGGTCTGGATTCTTGCTCAGCGCCCGAAAAACTGCTTCCGAGCCGGAGAAAACCGCTCCGTCCGTTTCAATCAACAGCACGGATTTCCGAAACTGGTCTTTTGGGATTTCAGGAAAGCGTTCCGCAATTTGCGGGTCTTGCGATGGCAGATAATCCACTGTATCCCCTGTTAATTGCCGTCATCGCCGGATCCACAATGCGCAGAATCCACAATCTCCGTCATAGACCATCAGTGGCTTTGGCGGAGGTGCGGCAACATGAATATCACTCTTCATGAGAAGGCTAGGAACTGTCCATATCACAAAAGTAATGGGGATTGGATTTGAACTGAAGAACGTTTTTAAAGCCCGACCTCATCCTGGCCTTCTCCTCCAGGAGAAGGAACAGCACATGAACATTTTTCTATTTACGAAAAGATTTCCCGACCGATTCAGGTTTTCATATCTCGAATGGTGGACTTGGGAAAAGCCCTCTCCTGGGGGAGAGGGTTGGGTGAGGGCGAGCTAAAAATTGATTTTAAAATCTTTGTTGCGGCTCTCATTGCTTCCAACCAGCCATACCTCAAATGCAAAGCGAATCTGATTTGCCCCAAATTTGTTTTTGAGGATTTTTCACGGAGCGCATAGACTGTCCGTCTGATGAACAACCAATTTCGCGCAGAATCAGACTCCATGGGCCAAATGCAGGTGCCCGCCGAAGCTTATTATGGAGCACAGACAGGCCGCGCCGTCGAAAATTTCCCTATCAGCAATTTGCGCTTCCCACGCCAGTTCATTCGCGCTCTTGGATTGATAAAAAAGCACGCCGCAGGAGCAAACCTCTCGCTCGATTTGCTGCCAAAAGACATTTCCGATGCCGTTCAAAAGGCGGCGCAGGAAGTGATCGACGGGAAATTGGACTCGCAATTCGTCGTGGATATTTTTCAGACCGGCTCAGGCACCTCGACGAACATGAACGTCAATGAAGTTGTCGCCAATCGCGCCTGCGAGATCGCCGGCGGCAAGCGCGGCGACAAATCGGTACATCCGAATGACCATGTCAATCGCGGCCAATCCTCCAACGACGTGATCCCGACTGCGATCCATCTGGCGGCATTGGATGGCGTCGTTCACAACTTGATTCCGGCCTTGGAAGAACTGCATACCGCTCTCGACAAGAAGGCCAAGGAATTTGACAGCGTTCTGAAGATCGGACGCACCCATTTGCAGGATGCCACGCCCATCCGCCTCGGCCAGGAATTCAGCGGCTATGCCAGCCAGGTCGAACACGGCATTGGCCGGTTGAAAGCATTGGAGAAGAACCTCGGCGAACTGCCCCTCGGCGGCACGGCCGTTGGCACCGGTATCAATACGCATCTTGAGTTTTCGCGCCGCACCATCGAAGGCATCGCCAGGGAGGCAAAACTGAACCTGCGCGAAGCCGCAAACCATTTTGAAGCCCAGGGCTCCATCGATGCGTTGGTGGAGGCCAGCGGCGCGCTCAAGACCGTTGCCGTGAGCCTCATCAAGATCGCCAATGACGTCCGCTGGCTTGGTTCCGGTCCTCGTTGCGGCCTGGGTGAGATCAAACTTCCCGCGACCCAACCTGGTTCCTCCATCATGCCCGGCAAGGTCAACCCGGTGATGTGCGAGATGGTCATCCAGGTCGGCGCCCAGGTCATCGGCAATGACGCTGCCGTGACGTTCGCCGGCACATTTGGAAATTTCGAACTCAACGTCATGCTGCCCGTCACCGCGCATAACTTGCTCCAATCGATCGATCTTCTTACGACTGCCAGCCGCGTGTTCTCACGCCGTTGCATCTCGGGCCTGGAAGCCGATGCGCAGAAATGCGAAAGCAACATCGAGAAGAGCCTTGCCATGTGTACTTCCCTCGCCCCGGTCATCGGCTATGACAAAGCCGCCAAGATCGCCAAGGTGGCCTACGAAAGCGGAAAGACCGTTCGCGAAGTTGCCCTGGAAATCTCCGGCCTCGATAAAGCCAAAATCGACGAATTGCTCGAAGCCCGCAGCCAGACCGAACCGGGAACCGGCATGGGCATGGCGGCAGGGGGTTAAAATTTATAGTTCCACTCCCGCGCCGAATATTTATCCCGTGCCAGGGCTGCAATCTTCTCCATCGGTGGATTCTGTAATGCCGTTTTCGCCTTCCATACATCCATCAGAGCGCCTTTGATCTGTTCCGGCATCAGTTTCGCGTTTGAAATAAAATCCAAATGGCGCCGGTCCTTCCGGTAATCCGGTTGCTGCGATGGCATCCGCAAAACTTCACCGATCATTGCTAAATCGTAATCCCAAAGAAATGTCCCATGAAAGAGCAGATAATGCTTCCGCCGCCGTTGCGAGTTGCCGGAAAACTTCACGTCATCCACAGTCAAGTCGGTGCAGCCGCGAATTGAAACGGTCTGTTCACTGCCAATGATTGACTGGATAGCATCCCGATTGCGCTCCATGATAAAACGATTGGCCCCGGAGATACTGGCGGTCGGCGAATTTTCAGCAACCTTCAGGATGAGCGCATAGCTCAGGCATCCCCTGCCCTGCAATACCGTGCCGCCGCCGGAACAACGTCGCAAAATCGGGATTCCCCTGGCCTCACACGCCGGCGCATTCACTTCGGTCGCAACTTTATTCGCATACCCCACCACCACAAACGGCTGAGGCGACTCCCAAAAGCGCAGGATTTCGTCGCCGTTATTTTCCTCGCACCAATCCAGTAATGCCTCATCGCAAGCCAGGTTTTCAGCAGGCGATGGCAAAGTTAAATCAAGAACGTTCATAATGTCTGTTCTCGGAGGGCGGAGCTCCGCGACGCCCTGAGTTCCGAAAAAATATCAACAACAGCCCGGCAAACGCGATAGCGTCCTGGAGTGCGGCAGTCCTCTGCCGCATTCATTTTCTCAAACGTGAACCTTGGATGTTGAGCGTTGAATGTTGAATGTTCCCAACGGTTCATGGAGAAGGGGTGAGCGGTCAAAAAAGGAGAATCCATCCCTCTAACAACGAAAGCACAACCCGATCCCACATCAGCACGCCGTCTCTTTTCGCTGGCGTTTTGCGGGCAAATGCGTTTTAATTTCTTTGGCGCTTTCAGGCGCATTGTGGAAAATTGAATCATAGTGAACGTCGAGACAAAAGAAATTTACAGTTCCCGCCCCTCCAAAGCCGGCAACGGCAATGGTGAGAGATCGGGTGAATCGCAGGGGCCGCAACGGACCGCCGAACTGCTCGCGCAGCTCGCGGACGAATTACGCGCCACCCCCCGCCCGGTGCCCGGCGTAACCACTCCGTACGTCAACACGATCCCCCCGGAAGCCCAACCGCAATATCCCGGCAATCGCGACATCGAACGCCGCATCAAAAGTCTCATGCGCTGGAACGCCATGGCGATGGTCGTCAAAGCCAATTCCACCACCAATGTCGGCGGTCACATCTCCACCTACGCCTCGGCGGCGACGCTCTACGAAGTCGGGTTCAACCATTTCTTTCGCGGCGCATCGGAAAATTTTCCCGGTGATCTCATTTATTTTCAAGGTCACGCCTCGCCCGGCATCTACGCGCGCGCTTTTCTTGAGGGCCGCATCGACGAACGGCATCTGCAAAATTTCCGGCAGGAACTCGCCGAGGGCGGCGGTCTCTCATCCTACCCGCACCCCTATCTGATGCCCGATTTCTGGCAGTTCCCGACCGTCTCGATGGGCCTGGGGCCGATCTGCTCGCTGTATCAAGGCCGCTTTAACCGCTATTTACAGGCGCGCGGACTGACCAACTGGAAAGAAGAACCGAAGATCTGGGCCTTTCTCGGAGACGGCGAAACCGACGAACCCGAAACGCTTGGCGCCATCACCCTGGGCGCGCGCGAACATCTCGATAATCTCATCTGGGTCATCAACTGTAATCTCCAGCGACTGGACGGCCCTGTCCGCGGCAACGGCAAAATCATCCAGGAACTTGAAGGTCTGTTCCGCGGCGCAGGCTGGAACGTCATCAAGCTGATTTGGGGCCATGATTGGGACGAGCTTCTTGCCCGCGATAAAAGCGGCCTGCTGCTCAAGCGCATGCAGGAATGCGTGGATGGCGATTTTCAAAAGTATTCCGTCGAGCCGGGAAGCTATACCCGCAAACATTTCTTCGGAAAATATCCGGAGTTGCTCGAACTGGTGAATCACCTGACCGACGACCAGATCCGCAAACTGTTGCGCGGCGGTCATGATACCCGGAAAGTTTACACAGCGTATAAGGCCGCCTTTGAACACAAGGGACAGCCCACGGTCATTTTGGCCAACACGGTCAAGGGTTACGGCCTGGGTGAAGCCGGCGAAGGCCGGAACATCACTCACCAGCAGAAAAAAATGAATGAGAAAGAGCTGCGCGAATTTCGCGCGCGCTTTGAGATCCCCATCACTGACGATGTGATCGCCGAGACTCCGTTTTATCGTCCTGCTCCCGAGAGTGAAGAGGTGCAATATCTGCTCGAACGCCGCAAAGCGCTCGGAGGATTTTTGCCCGCGCGGATCGTCAAGGACCTCAAATTGGACGTGCCGAAGGTCGATTTCTTTGCTGACATTCTTAAGGGTTCCACGACAGAAATTTCCACGACTACGGCGTTCGGGGCATTGTTGCGCACCTTGCTCAAGCATAAAGGCGTCAGCAAGAACCTCGTGCCCATTATCCCCGATGAAGCGCGCACCTTTGGCCTCGATGCGCTCTTTAAAGACATAGGAATTTATTCCTTCAAAGGGCAATTATATGAGCCGGTGGATAAAGAGTCCTTGATGTATTATCACGAAGCCAAGGATGGCCAAATCCTTGAAGAAGGCATCACCGAGTCCGGTTCCATGGCTTCGTTCATCGCCGCCGGCACCAGTTACGCCACCCACGGCGTGCCGACGATCCCATTTTATATCTACTATTCCATGTTCGGGCCGCAACGCACCGGCGATCTCTTCTGGCTCGCGGGCGATATTCGCGCCAGAGGATTTTTGCTGGGAGCCACCGCTGGGCGCACCACGCTCAACGGCGAAGGCCTGCAACACCAGGACGGCCATAGTTTGCTCTTCGCGTCCGCCATCGCCAATTGTCTGCCGTATGACCCAGCGTTCGGTTACGAACTCGCCGTCATCATTGCCGACGGCCTCCGCCGCATGTATGTGGAAGGCGAAGATATTTTCTATTATCTCTCGCTCTACAACGAAAATCATGCCCAGCCAGCCATGCCTGCCGGCGTGGAAGACGGCATTTTGAAAGGCCTGTACCGATTCAAAGCCGGCCCTCAAGGGAAGAAAATCAAGGCCCACATTTTTGGCAGCGGCCCCATCATCAATTCCGCCCTGCGCGCGCAGGAGATCCTGGCGGAACGATACAACGTGAGCGCCGACGTCTGGAGCGCCACCAGTTACAAGCTCTTGCGAAATGACGCTGTCCGATGCCAGCGCTGGAACATGTTCCATCCGGCTGAAACGCCGAAAAAATCCTATCTCGAAAATCTCCTGGCCAGAGAACAAGGCGCCTTTGTGGCCGTCTCGGACAATGTCCGGACCGTCCCCGACCAGATCGCACCCTGGGTCCCCGGCGGGTTGTTCACGCTGGGCACCGACGGCTTTGGCTGTAGCGACACCCGCACGCGTTTGCGGCGCTATTTTGAGATCGACGCCGAAAGCACCGTCATCGGGACGCTCTACGCTTTGGCGCAGAAAAATCTTATCGGACGCGAAGTAGTCGCCCAGGCCATCAAAGACCTCGGAGTAAATCCTGAAAAAGTCCACCCCCAGTGGGTGTAAGGCGTGCCGGCCTGGTTTTGGACCAGTCCGACAAAATTTATTTCTGGAAAGGTAAACAAACTTTCTCCATCCTGTCGGCTTGTTGATTTATGGACGTAAAACTTCCTAAACTGGGTGAAGGCGCCGATTCCGGCGTGGTCGTGAACATCTTCGTAAAAGAAGGCGACACCGTTGCAAAAGGCCAGGCCATCCTTGAGTTGGAAAACGAAAAGGCCGTGGCGGCCATCCCCTCCACTGCCGCAGGCGCCGTCGCGGCGATTTTTGTCAAGAACGGCGACCGCGTCAGCATCGGCCAAAAGCTCATTTCCGTGAATGAGAGCGGTGCTGCCTCTGCGCCTGCTGCCGCCGCCGCGCCCCAGGCGTCCGAAAAGAAAACCGCTGCCAAAGCGGCCCCACAACAGTCTGCCGAGGCTGAACCGGATGACGAGGGCGAAGTCCAGAACGCCAATCCAGTGGCCGGCCCTGCTGTCCGCAAAATGGCGCGGGACCTGGGCATCGATTTGCGTAAAGTCCGCGGAAGCGAATCCGGCGGGCGGATTGGTGTCAGCGACCTCCGGAATTACATCCAACGTCTCGTGACTGCCGCTGGCCGGGCCAAATCGGCTTCCGGATCAGTGGCCATGCGTCCGACGATCGCCGAGCAGGTTGATTTTTCCCAATGGGGACCGGTCACCAAGAAGTCCATGACTCCCCTGCGCCAGGTCATTTCCCGGCGCATGATGGAGAGCTGGAATTTCGTCGCCCGTATCACCCAATTTGACGAAGCCGATTTCACAAAGCTGAACGAATTGCGCAAGAAATTCGGCGCGGCTTATGAAAAGAAAGGCGTTAAGCTGACGCTGACCCCGCTCATTCTCAAAGCGGTCGTGGAGACTTTGAAGAAACACACCATCTTCAACGCCAGCATCGACGAGGTCGCAAACGAGATCGTCATCAAAGAATACTATCATCTGGGCATCGCCGTGGATACCGAGCAGGGCCTCATGGTCCCCGTTATCCGCGACGTAGATAAAAAATCAGTTTTGGACCTGGCCAAAGAACTGGAACAGCTCGCGCAAAAAACCCGTGATCGCAAAATTTCCGGTGAAGAAATGAAAGGCGGCACGTTCACAATCTCAAACCAGGGAGCGATCGGCGGCGCGCATTTCACACCTATGGTCAACAAACCCGAAGTCGCCATCCTCGGCCTGGGCCGCGGCGCGATGAAGCCGGTCGTCCGCGACGAAAAAATCGTAGCGCGAATGATGACCCCGCTGGCCTTGAGCTATGATCATCGTGTCATTGACGGCGCGAATGCAGCGCGTTTTATGGTCGATCTCTTGTCCGCCATTCAGGATTTCAAAGCAGACGCTGTAAAAATTTAAACCACACAATATTTCATGGATCCGATCAAAACTGAAATTGTAGTCGTTGGAGCCGGCCCCGGTGGTTATGCGGCGGCCTTCTACGCGGCTGATCTCGGAAAGAAAGTCATTCTCATCGAGCGTGAAACAAAGCTGGGTGGTGTTTGCTTGAATCGCGGTTGTATCCCGTCCAAGGCGCTGCTTTATGCGACGCATCAGATAGTCAATGCGCGCGAGTCCGCGCACCGAGGCATCACTTTTACCGAGCCAAAGGTGGAATTGGACAAACTGCGCACCTGGAAGGATTCGATCATCGCAAAACTGAGCGGTGGCGTCGCAACCCTGGCCAAAATGCGTGGCGTCGAAGTCATGCAGGGCCGTGGTTATTTTGAAGGATCAAATAAATTGCGTGTCGAAACCGACAAAGGGCAACAGTTTATTGAATACGACAAGGCGATCCTCGCCGTCGGTTCCGTCGCGGCCATGCCAAAGGCGTTCGATCTGGGCAATCCGCGTGTGATGACCTCCACGGAAGCCCTGGAAACGCCCGACGTTCCCGAGACGATGCTGATCGTCGGCGGCGGCTATATCGGCATGGAACTTGGATTCGTTTATGCCGCCCTCGGCAGCAAGATTGTCGTCGTGGAAGCGATGGACAACATCCTCGCCGGCGCTGACCAGGATATGGCCCGCCCGGTCGTTAACAATGCGAAAAAGCTTTTCAAAGAGATCCGCCTGAAGGCCAGAGTCACCAGGATGGCCACTGTCGGCAAACAGATCAAAGTGGCCATGGAATACAACGGCCAAAAATTGGAAGAGTTGTACGACCGCGTGCTCGTCGCCGTTGGCCGCGTCCCAAACAGCAAAGATCTTGGCCTGGAAAACACCAGGATCCAATTGGATGAACGCGGATTTGTCAAAGTCAACGGACAACAGCAAACCGACGACTCGAGCATTTATGCGATTGGCGACATTGCCGGCGGCATTCTATTGGCGCACAAAGCCCATAAAGAAGCCAGGATCGCGGTCGAAGTGATTTGTGGAGAGAACAGCACGTTTGACAGCGTGATTCCTGCGGTCGTCTTCACAGACCCGGAACTGGCCTGGTGCGGTTTGACCGAAGCCGAGGCAAAGGAAAAGGGGATCAAATACGAAGTGGCAAAGTTCCCATGGACCGCCTCTGGCCGTGCCCTGTCCTTTGATCGCACCGATGGCGTGACCAAGATGATTGTCGATCCGGAAACCGATCGCGTGCTTGGCGTTGGGATTTGCGGCGCCGGAGCCGGTGAGTTGATTGCCGAGGCAGTCCTGGCCATGGAAATGGGCGCTACCGCCGAAGACATCGCTTTGACCATCCACCCCCACCCTACTCTTTCGGAAACCGTGATGGAATGCGCCGATGTCTATTATGGGCACGCCACCCATACCTTCACCAAAAAGAAACCGGCGCAGTGATTTCGCCATTGGAAATCCGGGGCACATTGCTATACTGATTTTATGGTTCGGGGCGTAGCGTAGCTTGGTATGCGCGCTTGCTTGGGGTGCAAGAGGTCGTGAGTTCAAATCTCACCGCCCCGACCATTTAACCACCTCTCAAATTTCTTACCTGCTTTCGTGATGCAGGATCAAGCGGTCGCTTCCTATCTTCAAAGTAAGCCCTGAATCGTCAATCGAGCCTGTCGCCGTTTTATTGGCGCCGCTCCCTGCGAGAGTGATCTGGTAATTTCCGTTGTTCTGCCAGGTGCCCTGGAGGCTGACGGTGGTAAAACTCGTCGCCCGGTTCGTTTCTGCTGTGATCAGGGGGAAATTTCTCAGGTAGGCTGAATTGTCCGAAGCCGCAACAAACACAGTGTTCGAATAGGCGTGATCCCACAGTGCCCGCATCGCCTCCATTTCGTTGGAAGGAACATTGGCGCGCGTCTTCAGCAACTCATGCAAACTGTCCATGACGCTGACATCCCAACGGCCGAGGATCGGCTCCGTATCATATTTGGCCGACTGGCCGGTATGCAGATAAGCAGTCAGATCATCCAAATTCGCCTCGACCAGGCCCCGCACCATATCGACAGTCGTCTGGCTCTTCCAAAGGAACTGAATCTGCGAACCGCTCCAAAGCTGGTCAAACGGTCCATGGTTCTGCCAGGGACCCATAAAAGACGGGTCCTGGGCGAGGTTCTTGAAATCATCCCGTTCAGCCAGGGACAAAAATGGTGGATACGCCGCCAGCCGTCCGCCCAATTGGGGGTTCTGGCGCAACAAACCAGCCAAATCAGCCGTCTTGAAATAGTTGACTGGCAACGGGTCAATCGCACACGCGATTTTCGACATGCCCGTCGCGTCCAAATCCCTTCCCAACCGGTTCAAGAAGTTGTATTGGAATTTTTCGCCGTCCGATGGCGCGATTTGCAGCGTCCAATAACTCAAATTGTAGATCGGCACTGAGATCAGCACCAAATAAAGGAAGGCATTAAGGAAACCGATCGCCAGGCCGACGCGTCCGTTGACTCGTAACCACCAGGCCAATCGAATTTCGTCCCGGGCATACTGATAATGGACCCGAACTTTTCGGTGCACCGTGAATCCGACCCATTTAAAAATGATCAGCAGGATGACGAAAGCCACGATCGGCGATATCAACCAAACAGTCATCGGATCACAGATCAGCCGAAGCACCCGGTCAACCAATCCCGATAACGGCCATGCTAAAAGCCCTGAAATAAATATGCCGACAAACGAAATTGCAGCACGAATCGCCCCCTGCTTATGGCCTAACAACACGCAAAACACCCACAAAATCAACGCCAGAATCCAAATGCTCATGCCACTAAATACGACCATTTTGCTAAAAAAGCACGCGGAAAATGCATGAGGTTGAACGACGCCCCTTCCGATGATACAGTTTTTCCGGTGAAAATTTCGATCATTGTCCCCGCTTTCAATGAAGAACGGCTGCTGGGCGAGTCATTGGCCCAGATCAGCGCGGCAATGGTTTCATTCCAAAAACCCGGTTGGACTACCGAATTAATCGTTTGCGACAACAACTCCACCGACGCCACCGCTCAAATCGCCCGCGCCGCCGGAGCCAAAGTCGTCTTTGAACCTATCAACCAAATTGCCCGGGCGCGAAACACCGGCGCCTCCAGCGCGACCGGCGATTGGCTGATTTTCGTGGATGCGGATTCGCATCCCAGCGCGGATCTGTTTGCGGACGTGGCAAAGGAGATCCAGGCCGGCGATTGCATCGCAGGCGGAGCGACCATCCGCATGGATGAATACCACTTTGCCGCCAATTGGATCGTGAAACTCTGGAACCTCACCAGCCGCCGGCTGCGATTGCTTGCCGGTTCTTTCATTTTTTGCGAAGCCGCCACCTTTAGAAAAGTCGGCGGCTTCAGCAACGATCTATTTGCCGCCGAAGAATTAGAACTCAGTGTGAGACTTAAGAAGACCGCAAAAGAAAGCGGAAAGAAGCTGGTTGTCCTGCACCGCCATCCATTGGTGACGTCTGCCCGTAAAATGAAACTCTATACGATACGCGAACATCTTCGGTTTGTCTTCGCCGCGGTGTTCAACCGGCGCACATTTGCCAGTCGCGAAGCCGCTCACCTGTGGTACGACGGACGGCGATGAACGTCTATGAAGCCGCTTTTGTGGCTGCTCCCGCGCTGAGAAAACCCAAATATTCGATCAATTGGGATTTCAATTCCTTGCGCGGCACGATGGCATCGATCAAACCGTGATCGAGTAAAAATTCAGCCGTCTGGAATCCGGGAGGCAATTCAGCCTGCGTGGTATCCTTGATGACACGGGGGCCGGCAAAGCCGATCAATGCGCCCGGCTCGGCCAAAATCAGATCGCCCAGGCTCGCATAGCTGGCCATCACCCCGCCGTAATCCGACTGGGTCAGGACACTGATATAAGGCAAATGGCGTCGTTCATGGTAGGCAAGCGCCGCGCTCGTTTTGGCCATCTGCATCAGGCTGAAAACGCCCTCCTGCATCCTGGCCCCGCCACTGGCGGAAATAATGATAACCGGAAAATCTTTTTCAGTGGCGCGCTCCACCAGCCGCGTCAGTTTTTCGCCGACCACCGCCCCCATCGATCCCCCCATAAAACCAAATTCCATGACACCCAGGCCCACCCGATGGCTGCCGATCTTGCACAAACCTGTGATAACAGCATCTTTAAGCAAAGTGGCCTTGCGGTCCCGTTCCAACTTGCTTTCGTAAGAAGCAAACTTCAGAACATTGACACTCGCCATTTCCGCGTCCATCTCTTCAAACGTGCACGTTTCCACCAATGAATGGATGCGTTCACGCGCGCTGATAGGAAAATGAAAACTACATTTGGGACAAACCTTCAAGTTTTCATCCAACTCCTTGTCAAAAACCATGGCACTGCACGACGGACACTTGGTCCACAGACCTTCAGGAATCTCCCGCCTTTTGGATTTTTTACCCCCGGTCAGTTTTGGCTTCTTTACAAAAGTCGTTTCCGCGGCCATCGGCGGTGGCGTCAACGCCGGCTCGACCGTTTCAACGCCGATCGACTTCTTTGTGAATGAAGTGGTGTCCATTAATTTGAAATTATATTCGACTCACAGTCCGCGTGCAACTGTCCAAACACAAATGTCTCCGCTTCCGGCCTGGCGTAACACCCTGGCACACGCGTTGGTCGTTGCGCCGGTGGTAAAGACATCGTCAACCAGGATGACTCGTTCACCGTTCAATTTTACTTTCCCCCGTCTGGCGAAGGCTCCCGACATGTTTGCAGCACGCTGATCTCTTGTCAGCCGGGTTTGGGTCGCCGTCGGCAGAACGCGACGCAGAATTTTTCGATGGATCGGGATGCCCGTCGCAGCGCTTAAATGAACCGCCAGCCGGTCAGCCTGGTTAAACTCGCGCTCGCGTTCTTTAACCGGATATAACGGCACTGGCACGATAAAATCCCACTTTCCGTCGCTGAGCACCGGCAATGCCTCCCGCACGAGCAAATCCGCCAGAAACACCTCAAACCATTGTTGACGTTGATATTTGTAATGGTGAATAGCAACGAGCACGACGGTCTTGGCGACGGCTGCCGAGCGCGCTGAAATGAAATGAAGCGTCATTTCCCGGCAATTCGCGCATTCAAATCCGGTAGTGATATCGCCTCGAAACGGCAACCCGCAGCGATTGCAAAACGGCGCGCGGATGAATTGAACCTGCTGCCAGCAATTGGAGCAAACAAAACCAGTTTTGGGCCCCGCGCGTTCCTTCCCGCAAATCTGGCAGATTTCCGGATAAAAAAGGCTGGCGATGGCATTCAGCATTTTATTTTGAAATGGTATAAGGCGGACGCTTTTGCAGCGGCAAAAACTGAAAAATGATCAAAGTGACAACGAGGACCAGAAAAGTGAGCCAGCCATCGATCATTTTGCCGCTCCCCCAGAAACCACTGACCGTTGCAGACGATTCCGTGGTAAGCATGGCGAAAATCCGCAATACGAACACCCAAGCGATGTGCATGCCGATCGAAAAATAGAGATTTCCCGTCCGTTGATATGCCAAAGCCAGAAGAACACCAACGAGAGTAAGGCTAAGAAACCCGGGGAACAAAGCCCGCAAATCGAATAGCTGGGGAAGCAGAATCAAGCCCGAATTCCACTCAACCGGACTGGAAATATCGGCGCGACCAAGAAAATGTACGAACGCGAAGATAAAACTGCTGAGGGCCAGCGCAAACGGCCAGTGCAAGACCTTTCTCAAACCGCCGAAAAGTGCCCCGCGAAAAAGGATCTCCTCAATCAACCCTACGGCTGCCGCGGATACCAGCGCGGAAAAAAATGCATGCAAGACTTGTTGCGCCGTGGCGTCGTGATTAAAAAAGCGCGCCCCTGCCCCAATTTCAATCCCCACGACAAACGCCATAGAAAGGAGGCCCAGGGCCAATCCAGCCCAAAGTTTCTTTCCCTGGCTGTAAGGTGAAGGAAGGCCGACCTCGCGCCACGAAGTCGCTCCCAGGGAACGCATCAGCGGCCAAATGCCAACGAGTGCCAGGAGCAAAAATGAACGATCGAGGAAGCGGTGGAAGGGGGCGTTGGCGAGTTTGGCGGTTAAAGTGGAGAAAGGTTCAAAATGGTTCGTTGCCAGATGGCTGGCCAGTTGTGCCAGATGCCAGAGCCAGGGCGCGAGCAACGCGCCGCCAAAAAGGACCAGGATGAAATAGATGATCAGTGCGCGGATTGGGCGCATAAGTGAATGATATTTGCTTTGTTACGGGAAGCCAATCTGATTTCACCGCGAGTCGCGCTTTATGCAAGTAATGGGCGATATGAATGAGGAAACTTTATGTGTTTCCGAAGACAACCTGATGACGTCTAATAAAATGAATGGCGGAGAAGTTTTGTTCGCATCACGCGCAATTTTATGCTAAACATGTTGAGAATGGCCGATGGAGCACAGATAGCCGAACAACCGATGCAGGAAAGCTTTGGCGGGCGATTTTACCCCCAGGAATTACTGAACAGCGGCGGAATGTCGGAGATCTGGCTCGTCACGGATTCGCGCAACAAACCTTATGCACTGCGGAGATTGAAGCCGAATCTGAGATTTAATTGGCTGGCACGAAGACGCTTTTTGCGCGGATGCAAGGTCCTTTCCCAAATCGGCGATAGCGATTATGTGGTTGGCTACGTGGAACATGGCAAGTTGGAAGGCTCGTTGTTTCTATTGATGGATTATGTGGAGGCGGAGAACTTGAAAAATCTTTACGCCCGGCACGACCCGATTTTGACGGAGAATGTGGCGCAAATCCTTATCGATTCGGCCATCGGCCTGAGCCACGTGCATGAGAACGGGTTCATGCATCTGGATTTCAAGCCGGAGAACATCCTGGTCACGCGCAATGGCAGCGTGCGGCTGATCGATTTTGACCTGGCGCAACCCATCCCGGAGAAGCCCAAAAAATTCTCCAAAAACCCCGGCACGCCGGGATATATGGCGCCCGAACAATTGCAACGCCAGCCGATCGACGCGCGGGCGGACATTTTTGCTTTTGGCGTCGCCGCTTATGAATTGCTGACCAATCACAAGCCCTTCCCCGGAGATACGCCCGCGGAAATCCTTGCGGCACAGCTCGAACCGAATAATCCCACGCCCATCCGTGAGCATAATCCAGAGGCGCCTGCGGTACTGGAGAAAATCGTCCATAAATGCCTTGAACGCGAGCCTGACCGCCGTTATCCGCTTGCGGGTGTACTGGTGCGAGAATTGCAGAACGGGTTGTATTTATAAAACGGATTGTTGGATGAATGGATGGCTGGATATGTGGGGAAACGCAGGCGAGGCGCCTGCGCTACGTTAAAGAAACCAAACCTTTGTATTGGCTTACTCTCATGCGGTCGTCAAGTTGCGACCGCAACGGGCTGGCAGCCCGTTCCCCCGGACATAGAAGAAAATCGGCTTATCTACCCGTTAAAAGCGGAAATTGTATGACAGATCCACGCCGGTGTTCCAACTGTGATATTCGGGCGCGTTGTTGTCCCCTTCAATCTGCATCGCATTATCATCGATGAAAACACGCAGAGAGAGGTCCGGAGTAAAGAACCATGCGGTGGATACGCCGAAGCTGTTCAGGAAATCATCGCGGACAGGTCCGGTGGAAGAATCCATGGGATAGTAGGAATACTGGAAACGATAATAAGGCTGCACAATCAGTTTGGGCATAACCTGCCAGGCAAACGAGAGCGAAACGAGGCCATCAGCGCGATTCTGCTGGTTGCGGGGATGATTGATCTGCCATGACTGATGCCAATCACCGGAGGCTGCGGCGACAAAGACAGCGTCATCGCCCACCTGGGTGAGATGCTCGATGCCGGCGCCGGGAACGAATTCCTGATAAAACATGGGTCCATTGCCCAAATTATCCTGGGAGAAAAACCAGTTGTAATTGGCCTGGCCAAACGCGATCCAATTATTAGGGAAATAATACTTTGCGCCGGCAAAAACCGATTGAACGTTGAAATCTATGGTGCTTATGGGGGTAACGCCATCCGCCAGTTTGCTGTTTCCACCCAGACCATAATCGTACCATTGACCCATGTAACCGAACTGCGGCGCAAGGCGTCCGGGACCGACGCGATACGCTACCGGGGCAAACGCCGCTACTAAAGTATTCACAAATTCCGTGCTGGAAACGTATGGATGCTGGGACAATAAAGCATTGTCGGTGTACAAATACTGGCTATCCAGCGAGACCAGGAAATGCGTCCGGCGCGGAATGATGCGCAGCATGTGCTGCTCCCCAATGTCAGAATTTTCCCCTTCGTAAATTTCAGGAGCATTGGTTCCCGGGTGGAGCGAAATTTCCGGCTTTTGCACTTCCATGTTTTGCTGGAAATTTTGCTGTTCCTGGGTGGCCATCGGCGCCGAGGGCTGGGCATATAGTGAAAGACCTGTGAAGGCGCAAACGACTATTAATATCCCAGCAAGTTTTGTCATGATTTTCATGTATAGATTCCAGCTATGAGCTTTGAATTTTGACTTTTAGTTAATATGGATCCCCGCGCCGGTGCCACCAAGCCCGATCCCGCCATTGTTGCCGGGGTTCATGGTGCCATCGGTGCTGCCGCCCGTCACCGTGATCGCCGCGTGATCCAACGTATCGTTATTAAAGTTCACATAGCCGGCAACAGATCCGTTATTGATATAATAACCGTGGTAGAACGACGTGAAATTGTAATTGCCGGAGCTGGAGAAATTGTCCGAATTAAGATTCACGGTGTGGGCTTGCACGTTGACGTTGGCGAATCCGCTCAAGTCCGTGTTTTGGATCGTCGCTGTGTGGCCGTTATCAGAATCATCGGCAACCGTGCCGAGGCCCACATTCGCGTTCAAGGTATTTCCCGTCATGCCCCCGCCGTTGGCGCCATCAATCAGGATGCCGTCATCGGAATTGATGTTGACATAGAAGGCCTGGAGTTGCGAGCTGTTGTTGACCGTCGTCTGGCCGGAGGCGTTATTGATGGTAAGCGAACCGGTTTGGGTGCTGCCGTTGATATTGGCGCCGCTCACCGTCACTCCATCCTGGGCATTGATCGTCACATTGTTTCCAGTCACCGTGGTATCCACCGAACTGCCGGAAGAGATGTTCACCGCGCCGGCGGCAGTGATATTGACGTCGCCGGTAGCAGCCACGAGTGAATCCGCCACGTTCACGGTCTCGGCAGTCATATTCACACTGCCCGTCGCCGAGACGTCAGAACCGGCTGTGATATTGATCTGGCCGCCGTCAATGGTGCAGCCGGACATGTCGATCGTGCCGCCGGCAGTGATAGAAAGCTGGCCGGCATACAGATCTATGTCACCAGCAGTAGCAGTAACACTTGCGCCAGTGATATTGACATCACCACCCAATTCAAAGGTTGAACCAGTCAGCACGACGTTGCCTTCAATGGCGTCGAGGTCAATGTTGCCGTAAACAGATTGAATAGAGAAGGTCGTGCCGCTTTCTGAAACACTGATATTGGCATTGGAGCCATCAGGCGTGGCCGAAATCGTAGAATTGCCGATGGTGATGTTGTTGCCCGCGTCGATCGTCACAGTGCTGGTCAAATCGCCATCTTCGGACGTGATATCTGAACCCGTATCGATCACAACGTTGCCGGTGCTCGAGTTAAAGGTGCAGCCAGTGATCACAGTTCCGGGTTGAACATCGAACAGGCCCGCGGCGATATAGACATTTCCCGCTCCGGCCGTCAGAGAATTATCTGAGATGTGAATGTTCTGCCCTAAATTGAAGGTATCATTGATAAGCTTCGTGCTTCCACCTCCGCCGATCATGATATTGCCGCCCGTATTGGAAATATCGATCGAGTCTCCTGACATTGAACTGCCCGGGGTCAAATCAATGTCCGGTTCGGTCACAGTGATCGTGCTGTTTTCGATATCCACATTCTGGCTGGCATAAATGTCCACATTGCCGTTCAAAGCCGTCAGAGAGCTGTTGTAAATGTCATTATTACCATTATTGGCCCGGGCACTAATGGTATCATATGCCTGGATAGACGAGCCATCCTCGATGGTCAGATTGTATTCAGCAGACGGGCCTCCCGTGGGAACCGCCGCACCAGAGCGCAGGGTCACATCACCACCACTGGCGGTTATGGTGCTGGCCTCAACCGTCAGGTTATTACCCGCGCCGATATTGATATACGAGCCGGCGCTGACGGACCAATCATCCAGGGTAAGGTTATAATCGTCCACCAGGCCCTGGTCGGTGACATCCAGCGAATTCAGGACGCTCACATAACCATTATTGGCCGTCAGACTGACTCCATCGGAGGCGCTCAAATCGGCATAGTCAACGTCAACATTGCCACCGGCAGTGATATTGATGGAGCCGGTCAACTCTGCGCCGGCACGGGTAATAACACTGCCACTGGCTTCGATAACAGAAGTGTCCACGTCCACATTTCCATCCGTGCCAAGCGTCACGTTGCCGTCCTGGGCATTGATGATGGAACCTTCCGTGACATCCAGGTTATTCAATTGAGACAGGGTAAACACTCCGGGATCGGTGATGGACTCACTGTTTCCATTGTCGATGTACACGTCCGTTGCGGCGGTGATAGTGGAACTGGAAATCTGGATGTTATCCCCGGAAATGGAGGAATTAGAGGCAGAGAACGAGCCACCGGAGGTGATATCGACCGAGCCTCCCGTCGTAATATTGACCGCGCCGGAGGAAGCCGTGATGGTGTAACCTGAAATGCTGATATCGCCACCGATATTGATGGCCACATTATCCATTCCCAGATCTCCACCGGTCCCAATATCCACAGATCCGCCCTGGGCGCCTATATTCACATTGCCGCTGGCCTGGATAATACCCAAACCGGAGAGGTCAATGCTGCTGTATTCACGCGAATTGATGTCCATGTCGGAAATACTCAACTGTCCTTCAGAGGCTTCAATGGTGACTCCGCCGTCACTCGCAGTAAGGCTGTCTGTGCTGCCATTGCCCTCGATGATAATTGCTCCCGGGGCGGAGATATCAATACTGTTGTTCGCATACACATTGTCATCGGACAGGAGGACTTCCTGGTTGGCGTCATCCACCACGCCGGCCTGCATATTTACCGAACCGCCGCTGATCGTTGAGTTAAAGACATTGATGTCGCCGTAATCTGAAGTGAGCGAGACAGTGTCACTGTAGCCGGCGTAGATGGAATCGTTGCTCAAATAGACATCAACCGGCGTGGAGGGAAATAAATCGGTTGAGAAACTGCCTTCGGCAGAGATGTTGACGTTGCCACCGGCAGAGAGATACACGTTCTCAACATCAACGCCGCCACCCGTGGAAGTGATAGTGATGTCCCCGCTATCCGCATAAATGCTGCTGCCAGTTGATCCAACCGGATCGATCTCCACCTCATCGCCGGCGCTGATATTTACGCTATCACCCGCTTCGATATAGATGCCAATGCCCGCTTCGCCACTGTCCATGGTCAGGGTATTATTCGCCGAGATGCAGAGGTTGCCAGTGCCGGTTTCGATGTCCACGTCTTCAATGAGCACATTGCCGTCCTGGCCGGAGATCATCAGGTTGCCCTGGGCAAACATGGTGGTATCCACCACTGAGGCACAGGTGCCGCCGGTTAAAGTGATATTGCCACCGGAATAGATGTCAAAATAGCCCGGGCCGGAGTAGTTATAATCATATGCGGTGAAATCATGGCCGGTGTTCACGGTCAGCATATCAGAGCTGGAGGCGCTGATATCGCCGCTGGCATAAAGATATGAATTTGCGATCTCGACCGTGCTGCCGGTCGAGGAGATCGAGATACCATTATTGAAGGAGAAAAGGCCGCTGCCAGACAGGTCAACGTCATTGGCGCCGGAAATCGTGAGGTCACCGCCGTAGGTATAAATGCCGGCATTTTCAATATCAATCGCGCCCAGTGTGGCGGTAAGACTCGCGCCGCCCTGATAAGCCTCAATGTCACCACCAGAAACATCCACATCGCCCACATCAGAGATAAGAGACGCCGAACCTGTTGCATAGATGTAGCTGTTATCCACGGTGAGCGTATGGCCGCTATGAACGCTCACATCGCCATTAGCGCCGATAGAGGAATCGTCCTGGATATCCGTCTCGAGTGATGAAGCGATGCTGACATCTCCGTTATAAGAGTAAACGCCGGTGTCATCGAGATCAACGGTTGTGCCAGCCGTGATGCTGACTGGTCCACCGTAAGAATCCAACGTCGTGCTGGTCAGATTGACCGCGCCGGCTTGCGCATCCAAAGTGATGGAACCAGAGTCTTCGATATCAAGGCTGGTATAGTCGATATCATTGACAGGCTCGCTGTCCAAATAAGCTGAACCAATGCGAGGACCGCTTCCACCAATGTAGGCAACCGGAGCAGTTCCACCACGAGAGGTATAACCCGCATCGGGCGAACCGCCGCCGGCGAAACCCGCGTGCTTGCCAACCACGCCAGCCGAAACCACGCCGCTGTCTTCGCTGCTTTCAGAATAAATATCCACGTCCCCGCCGTTTGCGGTGATATTGGCGCTGATAGTAGCTCCCTGGTCAGCATTCAGTGTCACGGAACCAGCAGCGGTGATACTCACCCCATAACCAGCGCCTCCGGAACCCAGGGTGATGCTGCCATAAGGAGATGAAATATTCGCGTTGCCACCAACATTCAGGTCGACGTCCT
>DASXYX010000060.1:0-32526 GCA_036502245.1 Verrucomicrobiia bacterium | reverse complement strand
GCTCCAGGGTTTGCAAGCGGACCCTTTCCCATTGCAGCCCGGGCTGCTTCGGTTGGGCAAATTTTCGTTGCTTTAGTGGCATCTTCGGCAGCATTTCCGAGTGCACCAGCGGCATCTTCTCCTGGGCCAAACGGTGTCATCATCATCGCCGCAGTGGCCAAGCTATTTAACACATTCGCACCTACTGCGCTCGCAGGATTGCCAAGAGGATTTCCGTTCTCGTCGTAAAGCGGTTGGAATCCATAACCAGCATTTTGGCTTAACACGCCCTGAGAATTTGGATCCGCTGCCGGGCCATTGCCACCAACAAACATCTTGTCCCAAAGATTCAACTCCGCATCGCCAACGCTGTCGAAGGCACCCTGGCCCCACCATAGCCCATACGAGTCAATGTAATTCACCGAATTGTTGTTCATCGTCCTATAAAGGTTAAACCCTCCATTTTCCTGAATTGGGTCCTCGTTTAGCCATCGCTGAAAATTCGGATCATAACCCCGGAAGGGATAGAGTGAAACCCCGCCACGCGAGGGCATTGACGAGAACTGCATTTCATTAACGCTGGCTGTGACTCCCCACTGGCCGAGCAACTTCCCAAATGGCGAGTAAAGATAGCGGGCAACGATATTCTCATTTCCATCCATGAGGGCAGTGATATTTCCGTTGCCATCAGAATGGTAGAATGTTGACCCATTGGTATCAGTTCTGGCCAGCAATCCGCCAATACCGCCCGCATCCTGCAAATCGCCGCTGAAATCCCGTCCTCTTGTATAAGTCACCAACACGTTATTATTCGTGTCGCGCTCCTGAACCAATAAATCGCCGTCATAAACAAAATGCACTTCATTGGTTTTCGCCCACGAACTGCCGATCCAGGAATAATCCCGCTCAATTCTCCGGCGATTTAGTCCGTCATATACAAAATCAATTCGTGACTGCCCTGTAACCGTGATATTCGTCAATTGATTTTCTGAATCGTAACTAAAACCGCGCAACCCATCATTGGTGAGGTTGCCATCATTATCGAAAGCCAAATTGACATTTGCGGGCAAACTCACCGTCAAAATGTTCGACACGGTCAAGCCGTAAACATTCTGCGCAACATTTGTGAACGTGTTATTACCGTTGGCCAGCGTCAGGTTGGTGGCGGCAAACGTGAAATCACCGTAGGTCTGCGCCGCCTGGCCGTTCACGGTGATATTCGTTGCCGGAGCCGGTATCGCGCCGGAAAGTGTAAATGTTCCCGCTCTCGAAACATTGGTCACTTCATTCGCCCCGTCCACCGTGAATGTCTGCGCCAACAGGTTGTTCGTACGCGAATGCAAGTTGTCCGCCGAATCGTACCCAAAGCCAAATTGCTCGTTCATCCGCGCTAGGCCATTGCTTTCCGCCGCCAACCAGGAAGTAATCTGTCCGAGGTTGTCAAAACCGATGGAAACGGTCGAACTGGCCAGGCCCAGGTTCCGCACGATATTTGTCCGCAGGCCTAGTGGATCGAAGCCATAGGCGTAGCCATCCAATGTGTGCCCCCAATAATTTTTGAGGTCGGTTTCCTTGAGCCTGGCAAGCGCGTCGAAAGTATTGGTGATGTAAGCGGCATTAGGCAGGGAAAGCGAAGATGGAAGATTAAAGACGGAAGATGAATAATGGTAAATGAAACTGCCCGCCGGTGACACCACGTTGGTCATCCGCCAGACCGAATCGTAGCCGTAGGAAAAGTTGAAAGTAGAAGATGGAGAGTTGAGAGACGTTGCCGTTCGCAATCCTTGTGAGTAAGCGTAACTCACCGCCGCCCAGGCATTGCTCTCGCCCGCCAACTGCCCGGCTGGCGTGTAGGCAAACACATTTGTCCCCGTTGCATCCACCATGTTCGTCAGCCGGTTATCGGCGTCATAAAAATAACTGTTCGTCAGGGATGGATACATGATGGTTTTCAAGTTCCCGACATTATCATAAGCGTACCCGGTATTGCCCTTTTCCGGCGTCCAGCGATTGGTCAGCCAGCCGTTCGCGTTGTAGGCAAATTGAAAAGCATTACGGTTCAAGCCATCCAGCTTGTTTGTCAGCCAGCCGTATTGGTTGTATTGCCAGGTTGTCTCATGCCCCAGGCCATCCACGAGACTGGTCACATCATTGAGCGAATCATACCCCAGCTGAATGACTTCGTGATTGGCATTCGTCACGGAGGTGATGCGTCCCGCATCGTCCAGGCCAAAATAAGTCGGCTGGCCGTCCCGATTCGTATAAGCGATAAGACCGGCGGCATTGTATCCGTAACTTTCGCCAATGCCATCCGGCCAGGTGCGCGAGAGCAATTCATCTATGGCATCGAACGTGTTGGTCACCGTCACTCCGTTGGCATCGGTAACAATAACAGGGCGGTTCAGAGCATCATAAATGGCTGAGTGCAAAGTCCCCGAAGATCCGGTGACACTGGTGGGCAGACCCTGGTTGTTATAAGCCAACTGCAAAGATCGGCCCGCGCCGTCAAAGGCATTGGTCATTCGCCCCGCCAAATCAAATTGATATGTCAGGCTGGTGGAATCGGGGAAGAAAATGTTCGTCAGGTTCCCCTGATTGTCATAATTGAGCGAAGTCAGGTTGGCCAGCGGATCGAGAATGCCCAGCAAAGAGCCGCACCCGCACCAGTCAAACTGCCAGACAGCGCTGTCGGCATTGGTGACATCCGTCAAATGATCGAGGCCATCAAAACCGTAATGCGTCCAATTGCCGAGCCGGTCTTTGGCGCCGACAACGTCAAGGCGCAAATAGATATTTGAAATCGTCGTTCCGTCTGGAAATAAAACGCCGGTGAGACGGTTCAAACCATCCCACGTGTTGCTTACCGTCACGCCCCGGTCATCCGTGACGCTGAAAGGCAAGCCATTGCTGTAACTGTTGATGGTGAATGACCGTCCGCTGGGCGACCATGAAATGTTGTCCAAGCGACCGTAATCAGCCGTGCCATAACTCAGGCTCACGGCCTGGCCGCCCGGCCACTGGATGCCGGTAAGATTTGGGTTCCAACTCAAGGCCGTCACCTGGTTCAACACATTGGTAACGGAGGTGATTTGATGCGAAGTGTTGTAGCCATAGTTCAGCCGTTGCCCCGCCGAATTGCTGACGCTGGTGAGATCAATGCCGTTGGTGGCATAGACAAACCAATTCGTCAACGTGCCGATGGAGCCATTGGGCAGGGAATAAGTCGTGATATTGTTCGAGACCATTCCCGCTCCGGGCGGAAAATTGGCAATGCTGGTCGTTGGATAAAAATTATAGACAGTGTATTGGCTGGTGCCGTCCGGCAACAGACGGGCGATGCAACTGATTTGCGGATCGCTGCCCAGTTCTTCCGGCTCCCCGGAGGGTTTGCTCAAATAGTTATACCACGTCCGCAAACCGGGAATGGCCCCCCCTGCGTCAGGCGAGGGGTCGCGTTCGCTGCTCACCGATTCGGTGATGGAAACGCTGTCCGCGCCGGATAATAACCAATGTTTAAGACCGGCTTTATTGAAGTCATTTTGCGTTAAAGCGCCCAGAGCGCTGGCAAATTCGCTCTGGCTATAGCCCGGATTGGAGACTTGATACTCAAAAGCCTGGCCGATGCCCTCGTTAAAATAGTAATTTCCGACCAGCGCCTCATATTGCAACCGTCCCCAATGATAACTGTTGCGATGGATCAAAGAAGGGTCAATGCTTCCCGACGCGCCGCTGTCAAAGGTCTGCCCCGTCACCGTTGGCGGCACATCATTGCTGGCCTCGGTTGGATTGTTGTGATAATAAAAATAAAGCTGTTGCGCTCCCGCCGGTTCATTGATGTAAATGGCCCGCTGCTGAAACCCGTCAGTCACATCGGATTCAGCGACCTGATAATATAAAAAGCTGTTCGTTCCATAAGTCGTCGTCAATGCGCTGATCCAACCATTATCGAGGACGCTGATGACAGGCGGGGAACCGTTCGTCGCCCATGTGGGGGGCTGGTAGGTAAAGGAATTGGTCATCCGGGCGGCATCCACAATGCTGCTCAAGAGACCGCTGTAACCGGTCGCCGAATAGTAATTCAAGGTGATGTTTCGCCCGTAGGGATCAACAATCTGCGCCAGTTGAAAACCGGAATTGTAAAGGAACGTATTGGTCCGTCCATCAGGGTCAACCACGTAGCGCACTCGATAGCAGTAAGGGATGGTATTGGTTTCCTGCTCGTAACCCAGCCGGGTGATGCGCCCCTGCGGGTCAATTTTCTCAGTCAACAACAGCCGTTCGGTGGACGTTCCAGCGGGAGAAGTCGGGTTGTACTCGGTGATGGGATAGGCGCTTAAACCGAAAATATTCGTGCTGCCATCGGGATCGGCCAGCATGACGCCAATCCCCGCGTCTCCCCAATAAATGCCATTGGAATCGGCTGAAGGGCGGTTGATATATTCGTTGACACCGATTTTCGCTTCCACCGCCGGGTAATTCTGGCCCGAGGCCACGCTGGCCAGCCTCACCTGGCTTTGCGAATTAAAATTGTTTTGGCCTCCATTTGGCACATTGTAATAGTTCAACCCGCCTTCCGGCCGCCATACCAGGGCGGAATAGCCTTGAGTGTAAACCGCGTAAGTGGGCGGACTCCACCCGCCCCCAATGTTTCGCCAACTGCTCTCCCAGCCGGGGTCCCACACGGTAATGCTCATTGTCCAATTATTCCCCCACCACGCATTCGTGCCGGCGGTGCAAGCGTTGGCATACCCAGGATAAATGTCATCCGCCGGCATTGTCGACAATGTCATTTCGTCCGATTCCGGCAATTGCGTCCGTGTCCGGTAATAAAACGTAAAGTCCATTTCCTGCCCCGACGACATCGTATAACTCAACGGAGTGTCTTTCATACACAGGTCAATGTAAGGCTCAGTTACCCACCATTGAGGCATTCCGTGGCAAGGGCAAGGCCTTGTGGCCGAGCCGCTGCCTGCCCCCGCATAACAGGGATCGCATCCCAGGTCCTGCCAATTATGAAACCGCGCCGCCGTGCAAGCGCCGCCTCCCCATGCCTGTTGTGCCGCCAAGGCCAGAATCGCCCACGCCGTCAATAACCATTGTTTCGTTTTCATGTTTTCAGGGAATTGACGTGGTTCCACCCGGATCGCTCACCCAAATGCCAAAGCCTTCCGAAACCGTGGGCTTTGAGCCATATTCATACTCCTGATAATTAAGCAATCCATCCTGGTCGGGGTCTTGTGTGGCCGACTGCATACTCAGTCCGTTCTGCGCATACCACGCGTAGGGCACACCATAACTGTCTGTTTGCGGGCCATCGGGATTCATTTTTGCAACGAGCAGTTCATAGGCGTCGGTCAACCCAAAGCCCGACGTGTCCTGGGGCGTCCCCAAAATCAGAAAACAATTCGCGTTGGCAGGGAGATTCGTCAGCATATACGTCTGGCATTGATAACCCTGCCCCATCCATGCCCACGGAACGCCGTTCGTTCCGAAGGACAATGCTGAATTGGCAAAGACATCGAACGGAATGCCCGGTGCCCCGCCTTCTATCGTAAAGGTGGCGTTGATTGTTCCATTTCCCTCCACACTCGTGGTGACGTTCGTCAGCCAGACATTGTATGAGTTTGTTCCGTCGTAACAACTGGAAGCGTATCCTGAAAAAATAAGGTTTCCGTGTCCGCTGATGGCATCAAACGTGTCGTTCGTGTAAGAAGGTTCGGACGGAGCCGACTGGATCGGCGACATGTACGGCGCATTCAACGGGTTGAGGACGTAATCAATCCAGTCATTGTTGTAAATCGTTCCAACGGTGTCCCCGTTCAAGGTATAATTGTAGGTTGCCAGATCATTAAACATGCCATGCCCCTGAAACGTCCCGCTATTGTCGCTGCCAAGATAGAATCCGTTAGCCAGCACATTCGTCCCCGGCCAAACCGTCATCGCCGCGCCATTGGTCACCAGACCGCCATCAATATACAGAGACGTATTGGTGGATGAATATGTTAGGGCAATAAAGTGAAAATAATTGGTCTTCCACGAAATCGGCGCGGAAAGATAGGTCGTATAGTTCCCGGAATCATCATTGGTTTGCGCCGAGAAATAGAGGTTGTTGCCGCCGCTGTCCACGTAGAGACTCCACCATCCATAATTGGAATTTGTGGTATAAGCTCCCGCTTCAAACAGCCGCCCCCATTCCTGCGGGCCAAACCCACCCAGGTTCGTGCTGCTCCAGTCCGGCGCAAACCAAAAAGCAATGCTGCCTGTATTCACGGTTAAGTTTTTTGTTCCGTTGGTTTCAATGACGTTGTAATTGAGCCATGCTGGAACATTGGTGTCCAAAACCATCGATTGGCCGTTGCCCAGATAGGAATGCGAGAGATTTGCGAACGAAATCGGCGGATAGCCCGCGTCATTTGTCCAATTTACAGGATTGGCAAATGACCATGTTTGCAATGGCGCATTGTTGTAGTTGGTGTCACCACCCCCGCCGGGCAATGTTTGGCCGCAAACAATTTGTCGCGCGAGAAAACAGAACAAAAGAATAGTCCAAACCAGCTTCATTTTAGCGTTTCCAAGTCCAGCCTCATGCCAGTTCCCATTGCAACAGGAACAAAACGAGCCTCGTCCGTGGAAAGAAGATTTCCGCGTATGCCTCGCCGCGCCTGTTGCCTTCCGATTCATCCCGAGGTGACTTTAGCGGTTTCAACAAAATCGTCAAGCGAAAAATAAAGACTATTGTATTCAATACAACTGTCTGTGTTAATCAGATGATTTTCGCCGCATCCTGCCAAAATGCGACGATTGGAAATATCGGATGCTTTTGCTCTTGCGCTTCGGCAGCAACGAAAGCGAAGGGGACTGTCGCAGGAGGCCCTGGCAGAAAAAGCTGATTTGCACCCTACTTATATCGGAATGCTTGAAAGATCTCTAAGGAATCCAACCCTCAACGTTGCAAAGGCACTGGCAAAAGCATTAAACGTATCGCTTTCAAGGCTTATTGCAGACGCTGAAATGATTCAACAAAGCGGCAAATTGCGAGGTTGAACCGCGCAAGACTGCCAGGATTTTCAATTCCCCTTTCAGACTACGCCTCGAAATTCCGGCAGACTTGCGCTGAGGAGATTGCCTGACTCGGAACCTGAATCTGCGCCGCATTCCACTACGCATCCACCCTCGTGCCCCGGATTGCTCCGTTCCATGCCAGCACAGTTCAGTTCCGAGACAGGCCGTGATTACACTCATCTGTCATGCTTCATGCTCCCCTCTGCCATGAACCATGCCAGTTTCGCCCGCTGCGCGGGATATGGTTTGGTGGTTTTAATCGTTTTCAGGTCCTTTCTCTGCGTCAGTTTCGTTGTCGCCCTCACCAGGCCGCTTTCACAGGGGGCCTACGCGGTGCCCTCTGAAGACTACTCCCGCTGGCCGCCCTGCTTCGCGGCCTTCGTTGGTGAAGGGCGACAGACCGAAACCGAACAGCAGAACAAAAAAAAGACCATGAAAACTTACATCATCAAAAATTCGGGACTCCAGAGCCGACCCGAACAGCTAAACAAGGCGTATGCGAAGCATCGCGCTAATCGTGAATTGCCGATGCAATCGGTTTTGAACTTCTTGAAAGAGAAGTTGCCGCAGCAATACGAACTGGCTGAAATCGTTGGCAAATGGATTTGGGTGGAGTTTCCGAAACGACAGGCGGTTGCCAGCTTGCTTTGGGACTTGGGCTTTCACTGGAACCATCGGCGAAACGTCTGGCAGCATCCATGCGGAGCTTGTGCGCCCTTTGTCTCTCATCCCCATGACCCACGCATCAAATACGGAAGCTATTTCGCAGCTTCAAAACTTGCTTTTCACCATGCTTAACCAATTACAACTGTCAGTAAAAGTGTCAGTGAAAGGAATGAAAAATAGTGGAAAATGCTGGCGAGTTAGCCCGAATAGTTCTTTAATTTTAAAGCAAATTTGTTAAACTCTTTTATCTGAAATCGATGCCACGGATTGTGTCCATCCGTGGTTTAAACCACTCCTATTAAGTGTTTTTCTTTTCGTGTCCTTCGTGTGTTTCGTGGTTTAAATCTCTGTTCCCTCTGTTGACTCCTGTTAAAAAATCATCCGCAATTCCACGCTTGCGCTTCTTCGTATCGTGACTGAACTTTGAATCGTTGGGGGCTAATATTATGAACCATCGGGAAAGACTAAGATTACTTTTGAGGAGCCAATTATTTTATATCGCAGTTCTGATATTTGTCGCCGGCTTGGTGATTTTATCTGTCGTTGATCAAAACGATACCGGAGCACAGATTCCTGGGGCGATTTTAGTACAGGGCGGCATCATTATTGGTTTTTGGGCTTACAGACGGACTCGATTTATTATTACGGACCCTGCAAGCCAGGCTTGCTTGAAGCACCGTTCACGGATGGGAATGGCTCTCGTTATCGGCATGGTCTGTGTGGGCTTTATGCTCACGCCGGTTGTGTTGTGCTTTGAGATTCAGAAAATGCCGGGGTTGTTATTCTGGTATTCAGTCGCCACTGGATTGGTTGGCTTATTAGGACTGACTGGTCTTATCGTATGGTTGAGGAGCAATTCGAGTTGATGTCGTCCTTTAAATTTAATCCATGTGCATCTGTGTTCATCTGCGGTTAAACCTGCGTTCCCTCTGTTGACTCCTGTTAAACGTTTTTCCTTTCGTCCCATTCGTATTTTTCGTGGTTACCTCTTATCGGCCATCCATTTATCCATAATCCATCAATCCAATAACCCCTCCGAATTTGTTTCCGGGCAACATTACAATCCTTCTCTTTTATGGTGTAATGACCCTGATGAAGAATGAATCAACAGATCATTCAGCGGTGGCGGTTATCTGGGGAGCGCGCCCGTCTCGGGCGCAGTTTCGAGCGTCTCGCTCGGAACATCCGTCTCCCTATAGGCAATGGACCATGACCTCCTTACGCGAAGTTACGCTTTATTACGCGAACTTACGTTTAGTTAAACGTAACCACAAAACCATGCGAACCATTTTGAACCTTTTTTACACTTACAAAGTCGAAAAAGTTGACGTCAATGGACGCCTCCTGACGCGAATTGACGTTTATGTTTTCAACCCTCAACTCAACATATCGCCCCCAAAACCATACATTTGTGAGGCTGGCTAAAACTCCGCCAAAAGGTTGCCCTGTGCGGCACAATAAATAATAAAACTTTGCCCAACGCATCTTTCCCTTCAAAATCAAAACCTGTCGCCATGAAAAAACTTCACTTTAAAATCTTCACCTGTGCCGCCGCCATTATTCTTGGATGCAACATTGTGGCTGCGGCTGCGCCGGCCATGCCGCGGGAAAAGATGTCATTCGATTCCGATTGGCGTTTTTCGCGGAACACTTCCGAGGATGGTTCGTTGACCTACACCAATATCCGCTCCTGGGTCATGTCCACCGGATCTGAATTTGTGAAGGACGGCCAGGTTACACCGCGTCCCGACGGCAATCTTTCATCTAGCTATGCGGGTCCTGGTTTTGACGACAGTGCCTGGCAGCAAGTGACGCTGCCTCATGACTGGGCCATCGCGGGACCGTTCGATATCAACGCTCCCGGCGAGACTGGCAAGTTGCCGTGGGAAGGCGTCGGCTGGTATCGCAAACATTTTACCGTGCCCGCTTCGGATGAGGGCTACCGCATTTACCTCGATATTGACGGTGCGATGTCCTACGCGAATGTCTGGATCAACGGCCAATACGTCGGCGGCTGGCCCTACGGTTACCAATCATGGCAACTTGACCTGACGCCCTATCTGAAATTCGGCGCGGACAACGTCGTTGCCATTCGTCTCGACAATCCGCCGGATTCATCGCGCTGGTATCCGGGCGCGGGCATTGATCGCAATGTCTGGCTTGAGAAAACTTCACCCATTCATGTCGGCCACTGGGGGACCTATGTCACCACGCCCGACATTTCACCCTCTGCGGCTACGGTTAACATCCAGGCCACAGTGGACAACGATTCGGATTCCAATAATGCCCTGTCCGTGAGAAACGAAATCTACGAACTGAATGCCGATGATAGTTTCGGCAAGCGTGTCGGAGATGAAAACCTGACCTGGCTCCCGATTCCGGCCCATACGAACCTGATGAGTGAATGCAAGTTGACCGTTCCCAATCCGAAACTCTGGAGCCTGGAAAAACCGCAACGCTACGTCGTGGTGACCACTCTCGAAAAGGACGGCCAGATCGTTGACCGATACCAAACGCCCTTCGGCATCCGCACCATCAAGTTCGATGCTGACAAAGGTTTCTTCCTGAACGGCGAGCACGTGTTTCTTAGTGGCGTTTGCGATCACGCGGACCTGGGAGCGCTCGGCACTGCTATCAATACCCGTGCGTTGGAACGTCAGATCCAAATCCTGAAGGAGATGGGCTGCAATGCCATCCGC
This sequence comes from Verrucomicrobiia bacterium, assembly GCA_036502245.1. GTDB lineage: Bacteria > Verrucomicrobiota > Verrucomicrobiia > Limisphaerales > UBA11358 > UBA11358. Next base: position 22,120 of record DASXYX010000060.1, on the reverse strand, counting down.
ACCAGCCACAATCCGCCCGCGCCGGAATTGCTTGATCTCTGCGACCGCATGGGAATGCTCGTGATGGACGAATCGTTCGATTGCTGGCAGAAGGGCAAGAGGCCGAACGATTATCATCTGCTCTTTGCGGATTGGCATGAAAAAGATTGGCGCGCTGAGTTGCATCGCGACCGCAATCATCCCTCCATCATTCTCTGGAGCGTCGGCAACGAAGTGCCCGACCAGAATAGCCTCCGGGGCGATCACATCGCCGCCGAATTGACGCGCATTGCACACGAGGAAGACCCGACCCGTCCCACTACTGCCGCGTGCGACCATATCCCATCCGGCTTCGACGGCTTTGAAACCAACCTCGATGTTTTTGGTTACAATTATAAACCGTTCGAGTACACCAAAGTGCATGCGGCCAATCCCGGCCTGCCCATCATCGGCAGCGAGAATGCTTCTACCATCAGCACGCGCGGCGAATATGATTACCCCGTCAACACCAACAAGAGTGACGGCAAATTCGGCTACCAGATGAGTTCGTACGATTTGTCCGCGCCGTATTGGTCCAACATCCCCGACCTCGATTTCAAGGGAGAGTATGAAAACCCGTTCGTGGCCGGCGAATTTGTCTGGACCGGATTTGATTACATCGGTGAACCGACGCCCTATGATGCTAAGGGCGATCCCTCGCGCAGTTCCTATTTCGGCATCGTGGATCTGGCAGGCTTCAAGAAGGACCGGTTCTATCTCTATCAATCGCACTGGCGTCCCGATTTTCCCATGGCGCATATCGTTCCGCAAAATTGGAATTGGCCCAATCGTATTGGGCAGGTCACTCCAGTATATGTTTATACCTCCGGCGATTCCGCCGAACTGTTCCTCAACGGCAAATCACTCGGCCTCCTGAAAAAGGGTCCCGAACAGTACCGTCTCTGTTGGAACGATGTTCAATATCAACCCGGCGAACTCAAAGTCGTCGCTTACAAGAACGGTCATCGTTGGGCGGACTCAGTCGTGAAGACCACCGGGCCTGCGGCCAAGCTCGCATTGACTGCCGATCGCACAAAAATTCATGCCGATGGGCAGGACCTGTCCTATATCACGGTTGCGGTCGAAGATAAAAATGGCCTGGTCATGCCTGAAGCCAGCAACTCCATCCACTTTGCTGTGTCTGGCCCCGCGCAGATTGTCGCCACTGATAATGGTGATGCCACAGATTTAACCTCGTTTCCCTCGCACGAGCGAAAGGCGTTTCATGGATTGGCTTTGGTCATCATTCGCTCGCTACCAGGTGAAACCGGTTCGATCACTGTCACCGCCATTTCTGATGAACTGAAGACTGCCACCGTGCGGGTGAAGTCAGAGTAGATGTGGCCATTGTCTCACGTTGGGAGTGACACAGCGGGTTGTTCCCGTTAATCTGCGATGATGATTCAACGCTGCGCATTTTATCGGTGGAGCTGTCTTATCCTGGTGTCGTGTCTTTTAGGTTTCGCGCCGCTCTCTGGCTTTGGCCAATCGCAGGTGACCGTTACATTGCATTCTTCCGCAACCGGGCCAAAGATCGCGCCAGATTTTCTTGGATTGAGTTTTGAGATGCAGCGCGTCCTGGCGGACACCAACGGATACCATTTTTTCAGTCCCACGAATGCCGCGCTGATCGCCACCTTCAAGACGCTCGGCATCCATAATCTTCGCGTGGGCGGGAACACGGCGGATCGGCCCACGTTGCCAGTGCCTTCCCGTGCGGACATCGACAGCCTGTTCGGTTTTGCCAAAGCTGCCAATGTCAAAGTGATCTACACGCTCCGTTTGAACCACGGCGACCCGGATGCCGACGCGGATACCGTCAATCACATCCGCCGCCATTATTCGCGGCAACTGGACTATTTTGCCATCGGCAACGAGCCCAATGTTTATTTTACAAATTACGCATCCTATTTCGCCGAATGGAAACGCTTTGCCGACCGCATCAGCGCACGTTCATGGGGTGTGAAATTTTCCGGGCCGGGTGTGTCGCCGGGACATCAAATTTGGACGGCGGAATTGGCAAACCGTGCCGTCCGCTCTCCTCATGTGAAACTCGCGACCCAGCATGATTATCCCGGTGGCGACGCCCGCAAGGTGAAAGACCCCGCCGCCGCGCGCGACAAAATTCTTTCCCCGGCGATGGATGAACATTATGCCAAATTTGCCAACGATTTTGTTCCGGCCGTTTTTTCCAATCATCTGCCGTACCGGCTTGAAGAGGCCAACAGTTTTTACGATGGCGGCGCCGTGGACGTGAGCGACACATACGCCTCCGCGCTTTGGGCTTTGGATTATCTCTGGTGGTGGGCGCAGGATGGGGCAAGTGGAGTCAATTTTCACACGGGCGATACCGTTGCTGCGCGCGAAGAAAATAAGCCGTGCCGTTACGCAACGTTTTGGACCACGCCGCACGGATACGACATCCATCCCATCGGTTACGCCGAGAAGATGTTCTCGCTCGGCGCGGAAGGCCGTATTACGCCTGTCAGCATGACTAACCTCGATGATGTGAACGTCGTGGCCTACGCCGTATCCTCCCGGAAGAAAGTATGCGTTACTTTCATCAATCGTGAATACGCCCCGAACGGACGCACGGTGGATATGACGATCTACGCCGGTCTGAAGAACAGCACGGCGAAGGTCATTTTTCTCACCGAGCCGGGTGGTGATGTGTCCTCCAAAAACCTTGTATCGCTTGGCGCCTCCCAAATCGACGATAGCGCGGAGTGGCATGGCAAATGGACGCCGGTGACGCGAACTTTACAGGGCCGGTTCGCTTTGCGCCTGCCTCCCGCAACCGCGGCGCTTGTGGAAATCACGGCGAAGTAGGAGCAACATCACGTCAAATACTTCGCGTATCCTTCTCTATCCATTTGGTATTCGGCGAGGGATAGATTGTCAGAGAATATTCCATCCATTGCGCATTGACGTATTAGGGCAAAGCAACTCTGATGGTAGCAATCCATGAAAGCTTTCCAACGCCTCCTTCGGTCTGGCCGGATGGTGGTATTGATGCCCGGTTTGCTGGCGCTTCAAATTGTGGCCGGTCATGGGCAAGCCACGTGGTGCCGGATCGACAACGGCCTGCTTGACTATTATCCCATGGACTCGGTCAAAGCAGGAATTACCACGGAAGACGTGGTTGGCGGGCGCAGCCTGATGCTGGCCAATATGAACAGCAATAACGTAGTGTCCGCGAGTCATCCTGGCATGGGCGGCAGCAGTAATTGTTTGTATTTCAGCCAATCCGGGGGTCCGACCCTGGCATACTATAATTCTACAGGACAGAATCCCCTGACGGGAGGAGGCGATTTTCTTCCCTTCATCAATCAGCGCGGCGCCACGATGAGTTTTTGGATCAAAGGCAATGAACCGGCCTCCACCGAAAAGCAGTTTTTTGGGGAATGTGCCAACGATGGCGAAGCCGATCCGATTTTCCTGATCAGTGCCGCCTCAACTTACCCGATCCCCAGCAATTCTCAGGCGCTCTTCCGGTTGCGGGACACGGCCAATGCAACCGATCCCAACGGAGTTGCCTGCATTCAAATGCCGAACGGCACATATGAGCTTCCCGCTCCTGGAAATTATTGGCTTCAGGTTTCCAATTATACGGCCAATCCAGTTCTGGATGGCAACTGGCATATGTTCACGATGACGATTGATTCGAATGCGGTTGTCCAGGTTTATGTGGATGGCATACGCGATACCGGCTCCGGTGGGTTCACTGATCCATCTGGAGAATCGGTGACTTGCCCGCCTCTTTGGACGACGAACTATTATTATACAACCAACAATTATCCAACGACAGGCTCGCCTAATCCGCCTCCGAACGGATTTGTGCGCTGGATGATGAATGGGCTTTATAATAACAACAGCGGGATAACCACTTTTGGCGGCTACATCCGCAATGGGGTCAAGAACAGCGGCCTTGTTTGCCAGATGAACGATCTTGGATTTTGGAACCGGGTTCTGGAGCCGGACGAGATCATGTTTTTGGCGACCAATGAAAGCGCAATTGTCCTGCCAGTGAATTGTTCGCTGTGTCTCCCCGCGATAGCGAACTTTTCCGCCAATCCATCCACCGTGCATCCAGGTGAGATGGTGACGATCCAATGGGATATCCAGGCGGTGACGAGCGAACCAATACTCAGCTTGTCTCTCGACCCGGCGATCGGCGAGGTGACAAACGTGACAAGTTACGTTAACGGAGTGGGAGCCACGAATATCACAGTATTTACCAACACAACCTTCGTCTTGTCACTGACCAACATTGACAGTTGCGGGGATCTCATCGGACAACCGTCAACATCTATCAGCGTTACGGTGGTTCCGCTGGAATTAACTCCCATAGCATATTTGGCATCCGACTCCAGCAATGCAGACAATCCAAGTTTTACAGTCGCTTGGAATTCTATTTCTAACAATACTTACTCCGTTCAGCGGACGCTGAATTTGTCAAATCCGGTTTGGACGACGCTTGCCACCGGTCTGCCGTCCGAAGGCAGTTCAACTTCATATACGGATACTACGATGGAATCCAACTCAACGGCCTATTATCGTATTACCTCACCATGACCCGTCCATTGCAAACGCGGTTTTAAATTTCTTCCTGCTGTTTGTTCATTATCATTGTCCTGTGCAGATTGATATTCAGAGAGGTCCGGTCGCGCGGTCATGAGTGGTTCGAGTTCAACCAGCGAACCGCAATCTCCATCATCTTCGTCCGTAACACGGGCGAATCTTTTGGCATTGGCATGGCCGATTTTTGTTGAACAGGGCCTACGGGTGATGATCGGCACGGTGGACGTTTTTATGGTCAGCCATATTGGCGATGACGCCGTGGCCGGCTTGAGCGTTGCCAACCAGATCGTCTTTCTCTTTGTCATCTCCTTTGCCTTCATTGGCATCGGCAGCAGCGTCGTTATCACCCATCATCTGGGTTCGCGTGATCGGCAGGGGGCAGACCGCATCTCTGCGACGGCTATCGCCACCAATTTGTGGATCGGGCTGGTTGTCAGTCTCCTGGTCACGTTTTTCTCGACTCCGATGCTGCGGCTCATGCATGTGCCCGGCGGGCCAATGGTTTATGCCAAGCCATTTCTCGCGCTCATGGGCGGCACGCTGTTCATCGAATCCATCAACGTCGCTATCTCCGCCACCTTGCGGGCGCATGGCCGCATGCGCGATACGATGATGGTGGCGCTGGGACAAAATGTTATCAACGTCATCGGCAACTGCCTGCTCCTTTTCGGCTTTTGCGGGTTCCCAAAACTGGGTGTCGTGGGCGTGGCTATTTCGAGTGTGTTCAGCCGCGTTGTCTCCTGCATCGCTCTGTGGATCATTCTTGAACGCCGGACGCATCTCAAAATGCGCTGGCGCGATTTTATTTCCATCAAAATGGAGCGGGTCAGGCGCGTGTTGCACATCGGTTTGCCTGCCGCGGGAGAAAACGTGAGCTATTGGATCGCATTTTTGGTCGTCACTACCTTTGTCGCCCACATGGGTGCCGTCAAGCTCGCCACGCAGACCTACACGTTGAACATTGAACGCTGGGTCATCATCGTCAATGTCTCCATCGGACTAGCGACGGAGATTATGATCGGGCATCTGATCGGCGCCGGCTTGTTCGAGGCGGCTTACAAAGAACTGTTGCGCAGCCTGCGCACCGCTTTTTACATCGCCATCGGTGGGATGATTGTGCTCAGCGCTGTTGCTCCCTGGCTGATTGGAGTCTTTACCAGCACGCAGGCCATCGTTCTGGGCGGCACAGTATTGATAAGGATGGGGCTGATCCTTGAGCCGGGGCGGGTGTTCAATGTCGTCGTCATAAACTCGCTGCGCGCGACGGGCGATGCGCGGTTTCCGGTGATCGCGGGTTTTTGTTCCATGTGGGGTGTGTGGGTTCCGCTGGCATGGTTCCTGGGATTGAAGCTTGGCCTGGGGTTGGTGGGCATCTGGATATCAATGATCTGCGATGAATGGCTGCGCGGTTTGCTGATGTATCACCGCTGGCGCAAACGCAAGTGGCTGCCCGCCGCGCATCGGAGTCGTGTTAACGCCCGCGGCGACGCGCTGGCAGAGGCCCAAAGCGCTGCACCGCAGGAGGGATGATTTTCAAATGGCAGGCATGAACCAAATTGGCGATACCCACTGAAGATGAAATATGGCAGTATTCATTCGAGTCCATGAAAAAGTTTTTTGCATCCGTGTTTTGCGCGTTCTTATTTTTTGCGGCGAATTTTTCTGCCTATGCCCTGGACGGTTTCATCGGCATCCATGACCCGTCCACGGTCATCAAATGCGATGGGAATTATTATGTTTTTGGCACGGGACGGGGCATGCCGTTCCTGGTCTCGAGCAATGGCTTTGATTGGGAGCGCGGCGGGCACGTCTTTGACCAGGTGCCGGAAGACGTCCGGCAATACGCGCCGTCGAACAACGGTATCGGTGTCTGGGCGCCGGACATCATTCACGTCGGCGGGCAATATTATCTGTATTACGCGATTTCGAGCTGGGGTGTGTTTGTCTCGGCGGTCGGCTTGATGACCAGCCCGACGCTCGATCCGAAGTCGGCCGATTATAAATGGACGGACTGCGGCATGGTGGTGCATTCGAGCGCAGGCGAGGCGCTGAACGCCATCGACCCCGGCGTGTGTTACGCACCGGACGGCACGCTCTGGCTGTGCTACGGCTCGTATCACGGCAATATTGAACTGGTGGAACTGGATCCGAAGACCGGACAGCGTATCGCGACCAATTCACCAGTGACTATCATCGCCAGTGACAGCGAAGCATCAGACATCATCCATCATGGGAATTATTTTTATCTATTTGTGAACCACGGTTCCTGCTGCCAGGGAAGCAATAGCACTTACAACATCCGCGTCGGGCGTTCGGAAAAGATCACCGGGCCATATATTAACCGTTACGGCGATGACCTGGTGGGTGGTGGTGGGACTTTGTTCGTGTCCGCGCAGGGTAATGACATCGGGCCGGGGCATTTTGGGTTGTTGCTCGATGACGGCGTGGAGAAGTTTAGTTGTCATTATGAAGCGGAGATCGGCCGGGTGGGACGCTCCATCCTGGACATCCGTCCGCTGCTCTGGACGGTGGACGACTGGCCGCAGCCGGGTGAGAACTTGCGGGAGGGAGTCTATCAGATCCGCTCACTGCGCACGGGGATGATTCTGCAAAACTCGCCGGGTACGAACGCTGCCCCCTTGCAGACGGGACGATACCTTTCACGCGATCACCAGAAATGGAACATTTCCCCAGTGGGTCATGGCTTCTACAAGATCTTTAACGCAAAGAATGGTGATGCTTTGACGGCGGATAACACGGCAGTAAATCTTGTGCCATTCACCAGCGCTGAAAACCAGCTTTGGAAACTGGACCAGTTGAGTGACGGCAGTTATCGGGTCAAATCGATCGCCGGCGATCTGGCGTTGGCCACGGGAGAAAGGAACGGTATTGAACTTGGTGCTTTCACAGGGGACGACTTGCAACATTGGCAAATACTGGCGCCGTGATCTGGAAAAGATTTTTATTTGAGAAGTCCTGCCCGTTTTAACGTATGCTTCGCCCACCAGATCGGACTGATGTTGGCCCAGCCAGAACTTAGTTTTTTGATCGACATGTCTGTGTACGCGCCGGTCGTATCGGTGAAGGAAAACCGGCCGTCCGCCTGTTTTTGCATCAAAAACTGATCGAAGGGCAGGGCGACGATGGGCAATTCCATGGTCTCGGCAAAATAGACACCGAACGGGCAGACCAGGGTCGGCTCGTAGTGGGACGGGTGCTGCCAGACGTCTTTGGCAAAATCATCGCCGCCGACGTAGCCGCCCACTTTAACCTTTGGCAACACCTTGATCAGATCAATGGTGATGCCGCGCAAGGTATGGTCGCCGTCAATGTAAGCAAAATCGAGAGATCCATCGGGGATGGAATTGATCACTTCCCGTGTGCGGCCCCGGAGCACGACTCATTTGGCGGCGGCGAACTCCGTTTTTTTCACCGATTCCTCGTAAGCCTGGTCCAACAGTTCCTGTTCCAGGTTGAGCGGCTTGTTCCAATCCGGCAGATGCGCCCAGGGGTCGAGCATGTAGTAGCGCTCGATGGTTTCGCATTGTTCCAGCAGATGTTTGGTGAAATCGGCTTTCCAGACGCCCACTTCCAGCACCGTTCGGGATTTGGCCGCTTAAAGAAATTTGACCCACAGATCGAGCCTGGTGGTTGCGCCCGCTGCCATTTCCTTTAGCTGTGGATCTTCGATATTCATGACATTTTTTGGCAATCCAGACGGTGTCGCTGTTGAAGCTGGAGCCAATGGCCGGGATTGAACATCCCGATGTGGCTCCTGTGTCTAACGTAAATTACCTGCGTTTCATCAGGCATTCATTATCTCCACAAGCTATCAACACTTTTCAGAGTTTCAAGAATAATCAGCCAAAAGCTCGCCATGATCTGTCACAAGGATTTCACCATCTCTCAAAAAAATTTTGCTGGAGCTTTTGCTGGAGGTACAAACCAAGAATGAAATCTAAGGCGAGAGTCGGAATCGAATGAAGTCTTCACCGCTAACCAGTCTCAATATCTTAATTATCAAAGCATTTTGCCATTGATGTTATTGGCGTTCAAGAGACTTTTGAGACAACACGCCCACTACCGGATTTAACTCGCCACATACTCATCTATTACTCTGTCGTTGAAGGCTTTGGTGTTTTTTAGAGCGACGGATTCCAGGCAACTTTGCTGATGTGGGGAAGTTTGGCCAATGGTTCAAGAAAGAGCGGGAGAGAGACATCTTGCGCATAGGCATGCCACGACAATGTACAATGATATTCCCGCCGATTCGATTCGTTCAAATAGCTCGCCGACCACGAACGGATTTTGTAACCGGCTTCCCGGATAAATTGAGAAATCTCTTCTTTGCCAGGGCCATTGGTTTCTACTGAGATTGTGAGCGTCCCATGCCTTTCATGTTTTACGTGTTTCTCGATCCATTTCAGGCCCCACAGAACCAGGAGGCACAAGGCCAGCGCCGTAAAACCCAAAATAAATTGCCCGCCACCAAAACAAAGCCCCATGACCGTGACGAACCAAAGAGTGGCCGCTGTGGTCACTCCCGTGACCATGCCATCTTTGCGCAGGATCGCGCCGGCCCCAATGAAACCGACGCCGGTCAAGATGCCCAATGGCAAACGCATCAGGTCCAGGACGGCAAAAGAAGAAGGCGTTTTGCCGGAGGTATCCAATAGCAGGTTAGCCTGGATCATGGCAATCGATGCGGCGAGGCATATCAATAAAGTCGTTCGCAATCCGGCCGGTCGGGAATGTTCGCTGCGATTGATCCCGACGAGAGTGCCGGCGATTAAAGTAAACGCCAGTCGTATCATCATGTCCTGCCAGGTCAGGTTGACCGCCATATCAGGTGTTTTCTTCGCATAAATTATTCCCTTCGAGCCACTTCTTTATCTGGCTTTTACCAACCCGGCATCCTGCATATTGCAATCAATAACTCCACCAACCATGCAAATCATCACGTCGAGTTTTCGTTTTTCCGAAAGAATGCAAGACCCGCTGGCTGGCATATTTGAAGCTAAATTTCTTGCGCCGGGGGGCGAGTATTTATGGCGCAAATTTTCCGTCGTCGTTCCAATTCAATTGCGCGCGCGGGCCTTGCGTCCGTGGTGCTTTTGATGGGTGCGGGATGCTGGGTCGTCAATGCCGTTTATTGGTCGCCCTGGACCACACGCGTGAAGACGCCCATTCCGCAAACCGTGCCCTTCAGCCACAAACATCATGTGTACGGGCTGGGGTTGGACTGTCGCTTTTGCCATTCAACCGTCGAAAAATCCGCTTTCGCCGGGATGCCTTCGACCGAAACGTGCATGACTTGTCATTCGCAGATCTGGAAAGATGCGCCGATGCTCGCGCCGGTGCGCGACAGTCTTGCCGGCAATCAACCTTTGAAATGGAACCGGGTCAATCGCACGCCGGATTTTGTTTTCTTCGACCACAGCATCCACGTCAATCACGGCATCGGATGCGTTACCTGCCACGGCCGGCTCGACCAGATGCCGCTCACCTGGAAATCGCACACGCTCTACATGAAGTGGTGCCTGGCCTGTCATCGCGAACCGGAAAAATACATCCGGCCGCGCGACGAAGTTTTCAATTTGGGTTGGGTCGCCACGAACCAGGCCGCTCTCGGCCGGAAATTGGTCGCTGAATATAACGTCCACACCGAACAACTCACCGATTGCAGCATGTGCCACCGGTAAATTTGTGATTTATGATTGACGATTTACGATTGCCAAAAAGTTTGGGAACCGAAAATTCCCGTCCGCGACCAGCAATCCACAATTCGCAATCGTTTTGGCGCAGCCTGATGGAACGGGCGGACCCAAAAAAATTCCGGGAATCCGCGCGTGATGAATTTCCTGCCGGGACAACGAAATGGAATCAATTGGACCGTCGCTCTTTTCTGAAATTCATGGGCGCCTCGCTGGCATTGGCAGGTCTTCCCGCCTGTACGCGCCAGCCTCTCGGCAAAATCATTCCCTATGTGAATCAACCTGAAGAATTAGTGCCCGGCAGGCCGCTCTATTTCGCCACGGCGATGTCTCTTGGTGGATTTGCCACGGGACTCCTCGTCGAAAGCCATGAAGGGCATCCCACCAAGATCGAGGGCAATCCCGGCCATCCCGCCAGCCTGGGCGCTACCAATGTTTTTCACCAGGCATCGTTGTTGGACCTTTACGATCCGGCCCGTTCACAGGCTGTTCTCAACAACGGCTCGCCGGACACATGGGAAAATTTTGTCGCCGCCATGAACCAATGCCTGTTAACGCAACAGGCCGGAAAGAGCAGGGGAGTGCGCCTGCTCACCGAAACCATCAGTTCGCCCACGTTGGCCGCGCAGATATATGATCTGCTCGAAAAATTTCCCGGGGCCAGATGGCATCAATTCGAGCCTGCCAATCACGACAATGTTTATGAGGGCGCCAGGCTGGCATTTGGGAGAATCGTCGAAACCCAATATCATTTTGAGAAGGCTGCGGTCATCCTGAGCCTCGATTCGGATTTTCTATACCGACATCCCAATAGCGTCCGTTACGTCCGGGATTTTGCCAGCCATCGCCGGGCGCGATTTGATTCTGCGCCGATGAACCGGATGTACGTGGTGGAAAGTTCTCCCTCCGTGACTGGCTCCAATGCCGATCATCATCTTCCCCTGACGTCAAAACAGGTCGGCGACTTCGCCCTGGCACTTGCCGGAGGACTTGGCGCTATTTCCGTTCCTGCGGTCCAAAATCAAAGTGAAGAGTTTCGCAAATGGATTTCCGTAGTCAGCGCCGACCTTTTGAAAAATCGGGGAACATGTCTCATCATCGTTGGGGAAAATCAACCGCCTGCCGTTCATGCCCTTGGGCATTTGCTGAATCATTTCCTCGGCAATTTCGGCAATACGATCACATTTACAGACAGTGCCATCGCGCAGCCGACGAACCAGGTCGCATCGTTGCGTGACCTTGTCGATGCCCTGGATGCCGGCTCAGTGGATACGCTCGTCATCCTGGGCGGCAATCCGGTGTTCACAGCGCCGGCGGACTTTCGTTTCGCTGCCAGCCTTGCGCGCGCGAAAACCTCCGTTCACCTAAGCCCCGAAGTGAATGAAACTTCGGCGTTGTGCCATTGGCACCTTCCGCAAAATCATTATTTGGAATCCTGGGGCGATGTCCGGGCATTCGATGGGACGGTTTCAATCGTCCAGCCTCTCATCCTCCCGCTCTATGCCGGAAAGTCACCTTATGAATTGTTGGATGCGATGGTCTCGCCGCCGGGCCGAACCGATTACGATATTGTCCGCGATTTCTGGAAGCTATCGAATCAATCGGACTCTGAAACTGGATGGCACCGCGCGTTGCATGACGGATTTATTACGGATACCGCGATGACGCCGATAAAAATTTCTCTCCAGTCATTTCCAATTCCGCAACCGGCTCACGTTCCCGACGGTCTCGAAATCACATTCCAGGCTGACCCTGCGATTCTGGATGGCCGGTTTGCGAACAACGGATGGCTCCAGGAATTGCCCAAACCGATCACGAAACTGACCTGGGACAACCCGGCGCTGATCTCTCCGGCTCTGGCTCAACGTGAGCAATTGTCCAATGGAGATTCCGTCGAACTGGAATTGCAAAATCGAAAAATCACCGTGCCCGTTTGGATCACCCCCGGGCAGGCAGATGACAGCATCGCGCTTTCATTTGGATACGGTCGCACAGAGGTTGGTCCCCTCGGGACGGCCACTGGTTTCAATGTTTATCCATTGCGCAGTTCGGATGCGCTTTGGTCTGGCGATGGTGTGAAGTTGAGAAAGACGGGCGCCAGTTATCCTTTGGCCACCACGCAAATTCAACACGTCATCGATTCAGATGAACGGCAGATTTTTCGGGAAGGGACGATTGAAGAATTTCACACCGACCCGGATTTTGTCCAAAAAAACACCGAGTCGCCGGACGCAAGCGATACATTATACGCCCCAAAAGAATTTAAATACGACGGCTATCGTTGGGGGATGTCCATCGACTTGAGCGCATGCATTGGTTGCAACGCGTGCGTTATTGCCTGCCAGTCGGAGAATAACATTCCGGTCGTCGGCAAGCAGCAGGTCATGGCGGGCCGTGTCATGCAATGGATCCGTGTGGATTCTTATTTCAAGGGCAACCCCGAAAATCCGCAAACCATTCATCAACCGGTGCCCTGCATGCAATGCGAAGACGCGCCCTGTGAAGCGGTTTGTCCCGTGGATGCGACCGTGCACGACAAGGAAGGATTGAATCTCCAGGTCTATAACCGCTGCATCGGCACGCGTTACTGCTCGAACAACTGCCCATACAAAGTGCGCCGGTTCAATTTCTTCCAATATGCGGATTACAAGACGCCGGTATTGAAACTCATGCGGAATCCTGATGTGACCGTGCGTTGGCGCGGCGTCATGGAAAAATGCACCTATTGCATCCAGCGCATCAGCCTGGCGCGGATCACATCCGAGGAACAAAGCCGAAAGATTGGTGACGGAGAGATCCAAACGGCTTGCCAGCAGGTTTGTCCTGCCAATGCCATCGTCTTCGGAGATTTGAGCGACCCGGACAGCAGAGTTTCAAAATTAAAGACCCACAAACTCAATTTTTCCATGCTCGGCCAATTGAACACCCGGCCACGCACGACGTATCTCGCAAAAATACGCAACCCAAACCCGGATCTGACCTGATGCCGAAACAGCGCGCCATGGATGTGCCGGATGACAAGCAGGATGTTTCACTGCTCGATTATCCAACGCGTCTGTTGCCTCTCAAAGCGGACCTCGAATCTGTCACGGAGACCATTGGTTCAATTGTATTAAAGCCACGCGAGCGCCAGCCAAAAGCATGGTTCCTGGCGGCGGGTGTTGCCTTTACGTTATTGATGATTTTTTTCATGGCCATTGGCTGGCTGCTTTGGCGCGGCACCGGCATTTGGGGGATCAACGTCCCCATCGCCTGGGGGTTTGCGATCGTAAATTTTGTGTGGTGGGTCGGCATCGGCCACGCCGGCACGTTTATTTCGGCGGTGCTCCTGTTGTTCCGGCAGAAATGGCGAACTTCTATCAATCGCTTCACCGAAACGATGACGCTATGCGCCATTTCCTGCGCGGGACTTTTCCCTCTGCTGCACCTGGGACGTCCCTGGGTGTTTTATTGGATGGCGCCGTACCCTGATACGATGGGGCTTTGGCCGCAATTTCGCAGCCCGCTGGTTTGGGACATGTTCGCGGTCGGGACATATTTTATCGTGTCACTGATCTTCTGGTATTCCGGCCTGATTCCCGATCTGGCGACCCTACGCGATCGCGCACAAACGCGTGGGAAAAAATTGGTGTACGGGTTTCTTGCGCTTGGCTGGCGAAATTCAGCCGTCCACTGGCAACGGCATCAGGCGGCCTATCTGCTATTGGCGGGCATCGCCACGCCGCTGGTCTTGTCCGTGCACAGCGTGGTGGGACTCGATTTTGCCGCCGCCATGGTGCCGGGCTGGCATGAGACCATCATTCCGCCGTACTTTGTGGCCGGCGCCATTTATTCCGGCTTTGCCATGATGCTCAACATCATTTTGCCCATCCGCAAACTTTACCGGCTGGACGGTCTCATCACGGAACGCCATCTCAACAACATCGGCAATGTCATGCTCGTGCTCGGCAACATGGTGGCGTACAGCTACATCATGGAGGAATTCATGGCGTGGTATAGCGGCGATATTTTTGAACAATCTTCTATGGCCTACCGCGCGTTCGGGTCCTATGGCTGGATCTTTTGGGCGTTGATCGTCATCAACATCCTTGTGCCGCAGGCGCTCTGGTCGCGCCGCGTGCGCACTCATCCCGTGGCGCTGTTTTTTGTGGCGTTGTGCGCCAATCTCGGCATGTGGGTGGATCACTTCCTCATCATCGTTGTCAGCCTGACGCGCGATTTCACGCCGTCAACGTGGAAAATGTATTATCCCACCATTTGGGATTGGGCGATGTTGTTCGGCAGTCTGGGGCTATTTTTTACCCTCATGGTGTTGTTCATCCGTTTTCTTCCCGTCATCGCCATGGCTGAAACCCGCGAACTGGTGTCCGAACGAAATGAAAGAAAATAAAAATATGCATGGCCTGATGGCGGAGTTTGCCGGCGAAGTTGAATTGCTGGCGGCGACGAAATCCGCTTACGACGCCGGCTATCGAAAGATGGACGCCTATGCGCCGTTTCCAGTCGAGGCTTTGGCCGAAGCATTGGGGCGAAAGGGCACCGCGGTGCCGTTGATCGTTCTGGTCGGCGGCATTTGCGGCGGCCTGGGCGGCTATTTTTTGCAATGGTATGCGATGGCCGTGAGTTATCCGCTGAACATCGGCGGCCGTCCGTTGAACAGTTGGCCATTATATATTCCGATAACCTTTGAGCTGACCATTCTGTCTGCGGCATTTGCGGCCATCATTGGAATGCTCGCGTTGAATCGGCTGCCTCAGCCATATCATCCCGTCTTTAACGTGCCCGGATTTGACCGTGCCTCCACCGACAAATTTTTCCTGTGCATCGAAACCTCCGATCCCAAATTTGACCTGCCTTCCGCCCGCAGGTTTTTGGAATCCCTGGAACCAGAAACCATTTCGGAGGTCACGCCATGAAGATCCGGCTCTCACTCCCGATAAATTTGGCCCTGGGCATCGTTCTTCTGCTTTCAGTTGGATGCCGGCGCGATATGTTCGAGCAGCCAAAATCCAATCCGCTCGACCATAGCGACTTATATTCCGACGGCATGGATTCCCGCCCGATTCCCCCTCATACCGTCCCCTACGAAGCGAACCAAAATGAAGCTTTCTCCACCGGCATGATCGGGACCAACCTCGTCACCGAATTTCCCATCCAAATCACGCGCGCCGTCCTGGAACGCGGGCAACAACGCTACGAAGTAAACTGTGTTCCTTGTCATGGCGAGACTGGCGAGGGCAATGGCATTGTCGTGCAGCGCGGTTTTCCAGCGCCACCATCATACCATATCGATCGCCTGCGCAACGCTCGCGTCGGGCATTTCTTTGATGTGATGACGCACGGTTACGGCGCGATGTTTTCTTTCGCCTCACGCGTCACTCCTGAAGATCGATGGGCCATTGCCGCCTATATCCGCGCCTTGCAACTGAGTGAACACGCAAGTCTTTCGGATGTGCCGACGAACCAAATTGCCCGGTTGGAAAAAACACCATGAATCAAACGCTGCAAAAATTGAGCCGCCTGCAAAAAATCACCGCCGTGATTGCCATCGTTGGATTGTCTTTTTGTTGCCTGGGTTTGGTTTGGGACCGGCATGTATTCTACGTTTCATATCTGTTTGCATTCGTCTTTTGGGCCGGCCTCTCCTTTGGCTGTTTCTACGCGGCGATGATCCATTATCTTACCGGTGGACGCTGGGGATTTCCGGCGCGACGCTTTTTTGAAGCCGGTTTCATGACCCTGCCAGTGATGGCAGTGCTGCTCATCCCAATTTTTTTTGGAGTGCATGAACTATATCCCTGGGCACAGCCTGATATCGTCGCTGCCGACAAGGCGTTGCAGCAGCGCAGCAGTTATGAAAATTTCACGGCCTTCCTGGCGCGCGCCGTCGTTTTCTTTAACATCTGGATCTTTATCGCGGCCCGTTTGAGAATATGGTCCTTGCGGCAGGATTTTACTCAGGACGCCGCGCCGACCATCAAGATCCGCGCATTGAGCGGTCCTGCCATCGCCATCGTGCCGCTTACCACGTCGTTTGCGTTCATCGATTGGGCGATGTCTATCGAGACGAACTGGTACTCGACCATCTTTCCGGTGATCATCCTGGCCGGCCAATTGTTAACGGCTTTTGCCTTTGTCACAGTCGTTTTGGCATGGATAGGAAATGAAATTCTTTCGGATGAGCAGGCCGGAAAAATGTTCCACGATCTCGGCAATTTTCTGCTCGCTTTCGTGATGTTTTGGACCTATGTGGCATTTTCACAGGTCATCATCATTTATTCCACGAATCTGCCGCACGAAATCAGTTGGTACCTGCGTCGTATTTCCGGCGGATGGCTGGTACTGGTTGCATTCGTCGCATTGTTCCATTTTTTTGCGCCGTTCTTTCTTTTGCTGTTCCGAACAGTTAAAAAAAATGTTCGCACCCTGGCGGTCATCGCGCTTTTGCTTTTCATCGTTCATGCCCTGGCCATGTACTGGGTCGTCGCCCCGACCTTTTATCCGCAGATCCACGTCCATTGGACGGCTTTTGCGGCCTGGTTCGGGATTGGCGGACTCTGGCTCACGGTTTTTCTCGAAAATTTGAAGACGCATCCTTTGCTGGCCAGAAACGATCCGCGCGCGCCAAAACCGATCGCACAAACCGCTGATGCAAAATAAAACACCAACAAAAGCCGTGTCGCCCGAATCGCTCGAACGCAAATATGAGGTGAGCGAAAAGAGTGTCCGAAACGTTTTGATCGTTTTCGGCGCCGCACTTTTTTTGCTTTTGCTTGGCCTGGTGACAGGCGGCGTCTTGATGCGTGTTTTTGCCGATAACCGTCCGATGCAAAATATGCAACCGCTTGGCATCGTTATCGCGCCCGACCTGAAACCCCTGGAGCGTTTTCCAAAACCCATCCTGAATATCGACGACGATCATGCTGAAATGACGGCATCGCGGGCGGCTCAAATCGCCGAATTAAACAGTTACGGCTGGATTGACCGCAGCAACGGCATTGTTCGCATTCCCATCCAACGTGCGATGGACCTGTTATTGGAGCGGGGCCTGCCCACGCAAACTAACGGCACTCCTTCGACAGGTGAGTCGCCATTAACATTGATCCAAAAAATCCAGGAGCAACGATGAGAGCCACAATTATTCTATTCTTGATCATGCCCATCCTGGCGGCATCCGCTGCCAGTTCACTGACGGATGAACAACTCCTGCAGATCAAATTCGACCAGAAACCCGGGTCGCAGGTTTCTTCAGCCCTTACATTTCGCGATGAAAACGGCAAACAAGTTCGTCTCGGCGATTATTTCAGCAAGCGGCCGGTTATCCTGATGCTTGGATATTATGGCTGCCCGATGCTCTGTACCTTGACGCTCAACGGCGCGACCGAGAGTCTCCGGGATTTGAAATGGAGCGCGGGTCAACAATTCGATGTCGTCTTCGTCAGCATCGATCCCGCTGAAACTCCCGCGCTGGCCGCCGCGAAGAAAAAGACGTACCTGCGCGATTATGGACGCGCCGGTTCCGCCGATGGCTGGCATTTTCTGACCGGCAATGCGCTCTCGATCAAAACTCTCGCCGATGAGATCGGTTTTCATTATGCCTATGACCCGGCTCTCAAAGAATTTGCCCATCCAAGCGGGTTCGTGGTGCTGGCGCCGGATGGCCGGGTCGTTCACTACTTTTTTGGCGTCACCTTCTCGCCGGACGAAGTGGATAAGGCGCTGCGGGATGCCAGTCGCGAGAAAATAGATTCGCCGGTCCAGGAACTCATTTTGCTTTGCTGTGAATACAGTCCGTTTCGCGGCAGATACAGCGGGGCGGTGATGGACATCGTCCGCGCCGGCGGCATTGGAACGGTCTTCGCCCTTGGCCTTTATTTTGTGCGGCCCGGCAATCGAAGGTTCCGTTCTTCCAAATGAATATACCAATATTTCCAGGAGAAGCTTCGACGACCGCCGCTGCGACGGACCGGATTTACTTTTTTCTCCTGGCCTTCAGTGTTTTTGTTTTGGCCATCGTCTTTCTTCCGATGATCTATTGCCTCTTCAAGTATCGCCGCGGCAACCGGGCCAATCGCAGCCCGCTCCAGGTTTCCACCACGCGGATAGAGATCACCTGGACTGTGATCCCGACTCTTATTGCGCTGGGCATGTTTGCCTGGGGCGCCGAGGTTTATTTTTACGAAGAAGTGCCGCCACCCAACACGCTTGAGATAAATGTCATCGGGAAACAATGGATGTGGAAGATCCAGCACCAGGAAGGCAATCGCGAAATCAATGAACTCCACGTGCCACTTGGCCGCGCCGTCAGGCTGACGATGGCTTCCGAGGATGTCATTCACGATTTCTTTGTCCCGGCGTTTCGCATCAAGCAAGACGTCGTTCCGGGCCGGTTCACTACCGAATGGTTTGAGCCGACCCGCGTCGGCACATACCGTTTCTATTGCTCGGAATATTGCGGGGCCAACCACTCTGAAATGCAGGGCCTGGTCTATGTGATGACGCCATCGGATTATGAAGCGTGGTTGGCGCACGGAAAACCGCAGGACACGCTGGCCCGGGCCGGTGGAAAATTATTTCGTGAACTGGGTTGCAGCGGTTGCCATGTGAACAGCAGTGCCATTCACGCTCCGCCTCTGGACGGCCTTTATGGAAAACTGGTACCGCTGAGCGACGGCACCTTTGCCCGTGTGGACGATCAATATCTCCGCGACCATATTTTATTGCCCGCCCGGCAGGTGCCCGCAGGTTACCAGGCGTTGATGCCGACATTTGAAGGCCGCGTCAATGAAGAACAACTTTTGCAACTGATCGCATACATCAAAAGCCTTGGAACCACGGAGGAGAAAAACAAGTGAACGAAACACAAAAAAATTATTTAGGCGCGGGCGACACCGTCAGGTCCTGGCTGTTGACGACCGACCACAAGCGCATCGGCATATTATATCTGCTTTCCATCCTGCTCTTCTTTTTCATCGCAGCGGTCGCCGCGGCATTGATGCGCGCTGATTTGCTCACACCCCAGGGCGACCTGCTGTTGTCCGATAACTACAATAAAATGTTCACCATCCACGGTGTGCTGATGGTGTGGTTTTTCCTTATTCCTTCGATTCCCACGGTGCTTGGAAATTTCGTGATCCCCCTGATGATTGGGGCGCGAGACGTCGCTTTTCCAAAACTGAACCTGTTTAGCTGGTATCTGTTCATCATCGGCGGATTTTTTGCGCTCGCCGCAATCATTCGCGGCGGCGTGGACACGGGATGGACTTTTTATACGCCTTACAGCACGGCCTACTCCAATTCACATGTTGTCGAAATGGCGTTCGGAATTTTCCTGGCGGGATTCAGCTCCATCATCACGGGCATGAATTTCATCGTCACCATCCAAACCATGCGGGCGCCGGGAATGACGTGGTTTCGGCTGCCGCTCTTCATCTGGTCCATGTTCGCCACGAGCATCATCCTGGTGCTGGCCACGCCTGTGCTGGCGATCACGCTCGCGCTAATGGCTGTTGAACGCCTCTGGGGCATCGGCATTTTTGATCCGCGCATCGGTGGCGACCCTGTTTTATTCCAGCATCTGTTTTGGTTTTATTCGCATCCGGCGGTGTACATCATGATCCTGCCGGGCATGGGGGTGGTCAGCGAAGTGGTCACCTGCTTTTCACGAAAAAAGATTTTTGGTTATTATTTTGTGGCTTTTTCCAGCGTGGCGATCGCCGTGCTCGGTTTTCTGGTCTGGGGACATCACATGTTCGTGAGCAGCCAATCACTCTTTGCGGGCATGGCTTTCTCCATCCTGAGTTTTCTTGTCGCAGTTCCCTCCGCCATCAAAGTCTTTAACTGGACGATGACGCTTTATCGCGGCTCGATCTCTTTTGAAACACCGATGCTTTACGTGCTCGGATTTCTCGGCCTCTTCACGATCGGCGGATTGACCGGTTTATTTCTCGCGACATTGGCGGTGGATGTGCACGTCCACGGCACTTATTTTGTCGTTGCGCATTTTCACTACATCATGGTTGGGGGAATGGTCACCGCCTTTATGGCCGGGCTGCACTATTGGTGGCCCAAGATCACCGGCCGGATGTACCCGGAAAAACTCGGCCAACTTGCCGCGCTCATCATGTTCATCGGGTTCAACCTGACCTTCTTCCCGCAGTTTATCCTCGGCTATCTGGGCATGCCGCGCCGCGTCCACGAATACGCCCCGGAATTTCAGGTCTATAATGTCCTTTCAACCGCGGGGGCAAGCATCCTTGGCGTCGCCTATCTGCTGCCGCTGATCTATTTGCTCTGGTCGCTGCGTTATGGAGCGCGCGCCGGCGACAATCCCTGGCGTGCCACCGGCCTGGAGTGGTCCACGCCATCGCCACCGCCAAAACATAACTTCCCGGAAGTGCCGGTCGTGACGCACGACCCATACAACTATCCGCCGCTCGATGAAACCGGTGAAGCCGTGGCAACAAAAAGGGATCTATGAAAGAGAATTCCATGGTCGCCGAACAGTTCGAGGACATGCCGCAACAGGTCGAAGCGGCCACCATGGGCATGTGGGTTTTTCTGGCGACCGAAGTCTTGTTTTTTGGCGGGTTGTTCATGGCCTATATCGTCTATCGCCATTTTTACGCCGCTGACTTCATCGCGGCCATGAAACATACCGATATTAGGTATGGCACGATCAACTCGGTGCTGCTCCTGACCAGCGGCCTCACCATGGCCCTGGCTGTCCAGGCGGCAGCCGAAAATCGCATACGCGTGATCACTCCATTATTGCTGGCAACAATTGTCTTTGGACTGGGATTTCTCGTTGTCAAAACGCTGGAATATAAAGAAGACCTCCACGATCGTGTGCTGCCAGGGGCCAATTTCGATCCGTCGCTGCCACCGCATGCGCAAATGTTCTTCTGGCTCTATTGGGCCATGACCGGCCTTCACACCATCCATATGATTGTAGGCATCGGTCTTTTATTGTTTGTGACAATGCTCTCGTGGCGCAGGAAATTCTCGGCGCAATATTATACGCCATTGGAAGTTATTGGCCTCTATTGGGCGTTTGTGGATATCGTCTGGATCTATCTTTACCCGCTTCTCTATCTGATCGGCCGCCATTCTTGAAATGAAAATTGCGCCCAAATATATTTTTATCGCGACCTGGCTGGTGCTGGTGGTCCTCCTCTTCAGCATGACCGCGCTGTCCTATTTTATTTCCAACACCGCAGGTTGGGCAGCCATCCTCGTGCTCGCCATCATTCAGATGCTGCTTGTGCTTTCGTTTTTTATGCGACTGCGCCACAGCAGCAAAGTGGTTCGCATTTGTTCGGCGGCCGGATTCCTGTGGCTGATGATAATGATTGTGATAACACTGAGCGATTACCTGACCCGGCAATGGCACTGATTCCAAATGGATGGCGGATGGGTTAAGTGTCACTTTCGTTTTATGTTTTTTCTTGTTCATAGTTAAACTTCAATTCGCCTCAATTCGCCTCACAACTTTTTGATGTTGCAGAGTTGAAACCACGGATGGACACGGATAAACACGGATTCTAACAACGAAGAAACAAAGGAACGAAGCGGAGAGAGACGGATTCTTCCGTCCCGCTGCCGCTGTCCAAAATGCCTGCATAATTCTCATGGGGTGATTTTAACTGAAAGAAGAAAAGTGAAATGTTTCCCGGAAACAAAATCTGAATGGATGATTAGATTGATGGATTTGCGGATAAGTGGATGGCGGACAATAAGTGGCTTAAAGTTAACGACATATGTTGATTCCGCGGCGAGAGCTGGTCTTTGCATAGGTGAAATGCCCG
>DASXYX010000059.1:0-37668 GCA_036502245.1 Verrucomicrobiia bacterium | reverse complement strand
GAGATAGTTTGGCTGACATAGAAACCTGCCTTCGCTCGGGCCCCGACCAACTCTATCACATGGGCTTTGGTTCGCGGCTCGCCCACAGCGCGCTGGCCGACGCCAATCGTTCGCGTGACTGGCGCAAACGCTGATCGCCCGGCCCGCCGGCTTTACGCCGCCGACCTCGCCGCCGCGAAAGAAAATCTCGCGAAACTTTTTTCACGCTGGGAAGAACTGGAAGCCATCAAAGCCGGCACAGGTTAAACGCAAAGACGCAAAGGCACGAACACGTGAACGGTTTTAAAATAGCGGACATCACATCCGCTTTTGCAAAGATTCGGAAGATAAAGCGTTGCCAGGTGTCAACGTTTTCCAGTCATTTCTCCACTTATCACACTCCACGCAGCCCAACCGGTTGTGCTCAGGCAGCCGTCTCCATAGAGGCTGGCATCATCGGTCACGGAATAAGTCCGCGTATGATTGTCATAAGTTTGCTGCGATATATCGAGGCCTTGAAAACTAATATCGTTATACGAATCGACGGTTTGACTGTGAAACCTAAACTTAATGATTTGGGATTCGATCACGTCCTCACTGGGAGGAGTTATCACGTTTTTGCCGGCGACAACGGGATTGTCATAATCCCAGCTGAACGAAACGACATTCGTTCCGCCATTATTGATGCCCGTCGTGGCGTCAAAGAGGATATTTGTCCCGGTTTTATCCACCACGAAAACACGGGTATCGTGTTCCTGGATGATTGTGCCAAAATTTATCAGGGCTAACTGAGATCCGGCGGGCCAGTTGGGCTGGATGGCATTAGCCATAATGGCGAGGAAGTCCTTGTCAGTGATTCTAGCGGGATTAATCGTCGAAACGTAGGTGTTGGGAGCGGAGTTCGAACCGTACAAACCTTGCTGGGCCAGGAGAAGATCGAAATGAATCGGTTCGAGTTGAGGCCCCGGCAGTGCGGTAGCTTTCAATGCGCAGAAAATGAAACAAATGGCTGCCAGGATAAATGTTTTCTTTTTCATAACAACTGCCTGTCGTCGAATAGGTCAAAATACTTTCAACCCACTTTTCTAGATTCACATGACTATGAGATGAACTATAGCATTGGCAAGATTTAACACCCCTGCCAATTCACGGCTCGACAGAGTCTCGCCCCACCGAGTAATTTTTGTTCATGCCAAAAATGAAAGGCGTTGCCGTCCCATTGCACGACAAGCAGAACGAGCGGGATTTCCGGAAGTTGCGCATCAACAAAGTTGGCGTGCGCGGGTTGCGCTTTCCCATCCAGGTGCGTGATAAGGCGCGCGCGTTCCAGAACACGATCGCCACCATCGGCATGTTCGTGGACCTGCCGCACCAGTTCAAAGGCACGCACATGAGCCGGTTCATTGAGGTGCTCAATGCGCACGGCAACATCATCCACGTGGAGAATATCAACGACATCCTGCGCGCGATGCAGAAGAAATTGAATGCGGAGACGGCGCACCTGGAGATCGAGTTTCCGTATTTCATGTCCAAGAGATCGCCGGTCTCGCAGCAGGAAAGCCTGATGGATTACCTCGCGCGATTCGACGCCTCGGCGACGAACGGCAAAATCGATTTTATGCTGACGGTGCGGGCAAACGTCACGACGTTGTGTCCTTGTTCCAAAGCCATCGCCAAATACGGCGCGCACAATCAGCGCGGCGAAGTGACGGTGCAAGTGCGTTCGCGCGAGGTGGTATGGATCGAGGATGTGATCGGGATGATCGAGAGTTCAGCCAGTTCGGAGCTTTATGCGCTGCTCAAGCGGCAGGATGAAAAGGCCGTGACTGAGCGCGCCTATGAGAATCCGGTGTTTGTGGAGGACATGGTGCGCAACGTGGCGGTGAAGTTGAATGCCGATAAACGGGTGAAATGGTATAAGGTGGAGGCGGAGAACTTCGAGAGTATCCATAATCACAATGCCTACGCCTGCATTGAGAAATGACGGGCCTTCAACCGTCGGACGTTTTTGAGAAATGGCCAAAGAGTCTTATCACCCATATTATCATGGTGAGGCCAAAAATCCCCAAAGTTATCAAAAATTGCTCTGAGGACAATTGAGGCACTTTGGTTCTATTGCTTTCGAGGAGTTGGTCCCAAACCATGGCTTGAAGCCCCACCATGAAAGACGCCAACCAAAAGCCTTGCCGGGCAAGATAAGCGCAGGTTTCATTGCGGCGTTGAGGGGCGAACCAATAATCGCGGCGGGGAAGACGTATGGATTGAGGCGAGGCGAATTTAATACAATAAAAAGCAGCCGCGATAATCAGCGGCAGAATCAATCCGACGGCTCCCTGCAAAATGACGGCGGGCGTACGGTTCATCCAGCCATTGGCATGGCCGGTGGCGTCGAAATGACTGGCCATTCTCGGGGGAAGCGTCGGCGCGGTGCAACACAGGAAAAGCACGTAGCCAATCAGGACCAGGGCAAAGACGAGTGCGGGGACGCGCGCCGTTTTCATATGTTAAAACTAATGATGGTGATAGCCCCGCTGCAATTATAAAGAAACCGCAAATTTATAGCCTTATTTCGGGATATTTTGCTTTTTTTGGAATTTCGGGGAAAGGACGCGGGAGGCCCAAAAATTTATAAAAATTTTTGTGGCATATTTTCGTTGCTCTGGTAGATTCCCGCGCTCTTGATGAGCCGGCAAAATTGCCGAATATTATTTATAATCATAAGATTTTGTGACAGCGAAGAAGAACAACATCAAAAAAGGCGGCAAATCCCAGGCCTCGGCCACGTCCGCTGCTATTTTGGGGCATTCCCTATCGAAAAACAACGCGTCCGCAGACCATAAAAGGGTCAAGCCGGAATGGCAGAAGTATTATACGCACCTGGTGGAATTGCGGGACCAATTGCGCCGCCAGATGGACGGCCTGGCGCAGGAATCCGCCCAGGAACTGGCCGGTTACAGCCTCCACATGGCGGACTCCGGCACCGATAATTTTGACCGCGACTTTGCCTTGAGCCTGCTTTCTTCCGACCAGGATGCGGTGTACGAGATTGAAGAGGCCCTCAAACGCATCGAGAAAAAGACTTACGGAGTTTGCGAATTGACCGGCAAAACAATCCCGCGCGCGCGCCTGGAAGCGATTCCCTGGACCCGTTTCACCGTGGAGGCGCAGGCGCAACTGGAAAAAGATGGCGCTTTGAAATCGCGCCGCCTGGGCCAGTTAGGCTCGATCGACAACACTGGCGCCAGCGACTCGGAATCCGAAGACGCCGAAGAGGCCGGCGAAGAGCAAACGACCAAGGCCAAGGAGAAAGAATAATTTATGTCACGAGAAATCGTCACCATCGAATGCACCGAAGCGCGCAAGGAAGGCAAGTCGCCCTCCCGTTACTCGGCCACCCGGAATAAAAAACTGAAGACCGAAAAGCTGGAGCTTAAAAAATATAACCCGGCCCTGCGCCGCCACACGCTGCACAAAGAAATCAAATAATTTATGCCCCGCAAAACCCATAAAGACAAAGACAAGCGCGGTTCGCGTCCGGCCGAACGCCGTACGCCGCGCCCCAAACCCAAGATCGACTTCACCCTCGATGCCCTGGATTTCAAGAACACCAACCTGCTCCGGCAATATGTCACCGACCAGGGCCGCATCCTGCCGCGCAAATACACCGGCATGCCGGCGCATTATCAGCGCCGCCTCACCAAGGCGATCAAGCGCGCCCGGCAGATGCTGTTGATGAAGTAGTCGGCAGCTTTTCGATTTTAAAGTGTTGAAGGAATTTTCCTTCAACACTTTTTTTCTTTTAACCACGGATGGACACGGATAAACACGGATTTGGAGTTTTATCGCGGAGACGCGTGGGCGCAATGAGGATACAAGCGAATGCGAAGGCCAGACCAAATTTTGCGCCAGCTTATGGAGTGCGGCTGTCCTCTGCCGCTTATAATTTTCAATACATCCCATTAACACCTGCCTAAAGCCAGAGGAGCAACCAAACTGCGAGAAAAACCGTTAAACGCTTTTCTTTCAAAGTGCCCTGCGAGCACCGCGTTAAAACGCGCTGTTAATAAAAGATTTCTATAAGGTGCGTTGAATGTTGAATGTTCCCAAGGGTTCATGGTGATGGCCCATCGTTTTTGACCGTTGCCTCGCTTCCTGCTTTTCCTCCGGCGCGTGACGTGATACTTTTTGCGGCTCTATGGCATATAAAGACATTACGCCGCCCGCCGGCGGAAAAATTTCGATCACCAACGGCAAGCTCACCGTGCCGGAACAGCCGATCATCCCGTTCATCCGCGGCGACGGCACCGGCCCCGACATCTGGGCCGCCAGCGTGCGCGTGATGGATGCCGCGGTCGCCAAAGCCTATGGCGGCAAACGCAAGATCTCCTGGTTCGAAGTGTTCGCCGGCGAAGCTGCCAAGAACAAATTCGACAACTGGCTGCCGGACGACACCGTGGAAGCCTTCCGGGAATATCTCGTGGGCATCAAAGGCCCACTCACCACGCCCGTCGGCGGCGGCATCCGCTCGTTGAACGTCGCCCTGCGCCAGATGCTCGACCTCTACGTCTGCCTGCGTCCCGTGCAATATTTCACCGGCGTGCCTTCGCCCGTGAAGCATCCGGAAAAAGTGGAGATGGTCATCTTCCGCGAAAACACCGAGGATATCTACGCGGGCATCGATTTCGAGGCGGGCAAAGAAGCCGCGCTCAAGACGATTGAATTTCTCAAAGCGACGTTTCCGAAAGATTTCAAGAAAATCCGTTTCGGTGAAACGCCGGAAGTCGTCGGCATTGGCATCAAGCCGGTTTCCAAACCCGGCACGCAGCGCCTCGTGCGCGCGGCCATCCAGTACGCCATCACCAACAAACGCAAGAGCCTGACCGTGGTCCACAAGGGCAACATCATGAAATTCACGGAAGGCGCTTTCCGCGATTGGGCTTATGAACTCGCGAAGACGGAATTCGGCGCGGTGGAGATCGATGGCGGTCCGTGGTGTAAGATTCCCGAGGGCAAACCCGGCGCAGGCATCGTCATCAAAGATGCCATTGCCGACATTACCCTCCAGCAGGTGCTCACGCGCCCGACGGATTTCGACGTCATCGCGACGCTGAACCTCAACGGCGATTACTTGAGCGACGCGCTGGCCGCGCAGGTCGGCGGCATTGGCATCGCGCCCGGCGGAAATATCAATTACCTCACCGGCCACGCCATCTTTGAAGCCACGCATGGCACCGCGCCCAAGTATGCGAACAAAGACGTCGTGAACCCCGGCTCGGTCGTGCTCTCCGGCGAAATGATGCTGCGTTACCTGGGTTGGAAGGAAGCGGCGGACCTGATCTTGAAAGGCCTCAACGGCGCGATCGGTTCCAAAAAGGTCACCTACGATTTCGCCCGTCTCATGGAAGGCGCGACGGAGATCAAATGCTCGGCGTTCGGGGATAATATCATCAGCCACATGTGATTTTCTAAGAGTCATCCTCATTCTTCATTCTCGAAGGTGAGGCGAGCCGCAATCATCACGGCATAAGACAAGGCACCACGTTCCGGCCATGGCGGCGGTAGATTTTGAAATCGGCATCGGTGGTGACGATGATGGGGTCGCGCAAGGTTTCGGTCATGCGCACCAGACAGGCATCGGCCAAACTTATGGGTACGGCAGCATACTTATGCTTCAGATCCAGGATCCGATCAACATCATCCCGAAGGCCAAAAACCACACGCAGTCGGCCATCGCGCAAGAGGCGGTCGAGCCGGCCGGATTCCGGGAGGTCCAGCAGAAAAAATGTTTCTGTAATCACCGGTTCGCAGGTGAGCCATGGCAACGGCAGGTTTGCGACAGCGGACCTTGCCCAGAAATGGTGCTGGTTTCGCGGATCCAGCAAGGCCACGAGGGCGCTGCTATCGATAATGACGCTTTGCGGCACGATAATGAGCGCGGATGATTTCGGGCAGTTGTTTCTTGTCGTGTGCGGCGTCGCGTTTGAGACCGCGGATGGGCTGGCGGTCGATCTCCGCGAGGATATCGGCGAGCGGATGTTCTGTTTCGGCAGGAGGCATGGCTGCGAGGCGCTCGCGAACGATGTCTGATTTTGACACCCGGCGGGCCTGGGATTCCTCGTCGAGCCGCTTCACCAGCGCATCCGGCAATCGAATGGTCAAAGTCTTCATATTGTGAATCGTAAGACACATGTGTCAGACGTGCAAGACAATATGTGAAGAAGCCAAACAGGCACCCAATTTTCTCGTCTACACTATTTTTCTGCATTCTTCATTCTGGCTTCTGCCTTCCCTTCGAGCGGCACATAAATATCCGTGATCCCAAACGCCGGACGCGCCCCCTCCGCACCGTTCACCGCCACCAAAAATGACGGGGCCTTCCGCCATTTGCGACCGCTCTTAGGCAACCATTCGACGAACAATTTTTCATACCCTTTGGCGATCGCGCCGATGGGACAATTCCGCACCACCGCATAATCGCCGTCTGCGAGCGTTTGCACGCGCACCGGTTTTTTGGGCGTGTACTTTGCATCCACCGTCACGCAGGCGTCGTAACGCAATTTTTCCCGCGGTGTGGTCTTCGGGTTATCCAGGGGCACGCCGATGAATTGCGAATTTTTGCGAGGCAGGCCGTCTTTCTTCAACCTCGCCATTAGATCCGTCCAAACCTCGGACGCTCCGTCATACGGTCCCACACGCCGCATGTACGCGACGCGTTGCGGTTTTAGGGTCGTCAACTCGATCTTCATCTGCTCCGATTTGTTCAAGTGCCGCTTTAGTTGCAACGGCATATAAATATCCACGCGCAGGCGCTGTTTCCTGGGTTTCCTGGGGCCTGTTGTCTGGACACCTGTCAACACCATGAAACCCGGTGTTGGCCGCAACTCCCGCCCGCTTTGCGCGAGCCATCGGCCGTACAGATGCCCAAAGGCGTTCTTGATTTTTGCGGCGGGGCAATTTTTTATCACGGCATGATCGCCGCCTGCGATAGTTTTCAATTCAATTGGCTTCCTTGGCTTATATGATTTATCCACCGTGATGCACGCGTCGTAACGCAGCTCCGCCGCCGGGGTCACTGCCGGATTATCATGGCCCATGCCGATGAACACCGACCGCTTGCGGATCTGCCTGGCCGTCGAGACGCATGCGATGAGATACATCCACGTCTGCCTGGTCTCTTCGTATGGCCCGACGTGCCGCAAATAGGCCACATGCATCGGTTTGATTTTTTTGGTGATGACTTTCATAACTTTGGTTCTGATGTGATTCGTGTTGAATCTGGTCAAAGGGATTCCCGGCCGGAAATGTACACCGGACGACGCGGGACGGATGGCGATGGTCCGCGGCGTGCGGCGAAACTGCGCCGGCGCCACGCCATAGGCGGTCTTGAATGCTCGGGTGAACGCTTCATGCGCCTCATAACCCGCATCCAACGCCACCTGGATCACTTGCTTCGCGTCCGAGGTCAATTCCGTGGCCGCGCGCTCCAATCGCAGCCGCCGCACGTGGTCAGCGAGCGTCTCGCCGGTCATCGCCGCGAAAATGCGATGGAAATGAAAGCTCGAGAAACACGCTATCCGCGACAATTCCTCCAGGTCCAACGTCCCGTCCAGATGTTTCTGGATATGGATCAGCACCCGGAGAATGCGCTCATGATAGTCATTCCAAGTGCTCGTATGTTTTGGCCGGGTGCCGCTCATTTGCGCCAAACTAACAAATGGCGTCATGGGCTGCTTGACTAATTTTGCGGATTTAATGCGAAGGCACAAAGACGCAGGAAAGAATGAGCCGCTAGTGGATACCAATCATTCGTAGGAGGCGACGTCAGGAGACTCTAAATTTTCTTCGAATTTAATCAGAGACTCGTTACCTCGTTTCCTACGCGAAATTGGAGCGGACTCACATCCGCTGCTACGGAGCTAATACCGCGTCTTTGCACCTTTCGTCTTTGCGTTAAATACGAATGACAAATGAAGCCGGGGAGAAAGGAATTGGCATTAAGAAAGGGACATGGTAATAATAGAGAATGAAGACAATCCATGCAGTCTATGAAAGGGGCGTATTTCGGCCGTTAGAAACGGTTGAACTGGCCGACCGCACGGAAGTGGAATTCGAGCCGCGTCCGGTTGCGCAACACGAGAATGGAAATAGTGGGCTGGATGGTATTTATGCCATATTGAGTGAGCGTTACCAATCCGGCGAGAGTGATGTGGCAGCCCGCCATAACGAACACCAGCCGTGACTGTCTTTTTGGATACTGTCGGCATCTTGGCCTCTTCATGTTTAGGGTCTCACGGAATCTGACAGTCGAATACCGTAATATTTCGAGCGAGGCGGGCGCGCTCCCCAAACAAAGTCCCATTGGCATTGTCTTGGCACGCGTTGCTGATTTAAGTTCAATGAAGTTGGGCGAAGAACAAAATGAACCATCACGAACAATTCGCGAAACTGCTTTCCGGCGATGAGCCGATCCTGGCGCTTGCGCCGATGCAGGACGTCACCGACCTGCCGTTTTGGAGATTGATGACCGCCTACGGCGGCGCGGATGTCTATTACACGGAATATTTTCGGGTCCACGCGGTTTCGAATCTTGAGAAATATATTCTCCGGTCCATCACGGAAAATCCCACGGGCCGGCCGGTGGTGGCGCAAATGATCGGCAATGATATTCCGTCACTGGTGCGCTCGGCGCGCGAGTTGCAGGAGTATGACATCGCGGCAGTGGACCTGAACTTGGGTTGTCCCGCGCCGGTCGTTTATCGCAAATGCGCGGGCGGGGGACTGTTGCGGGAGCCGAAGCGCATCGATGCCATCCTGGGTGCATTGCGCGACGCGGTGAAAATAAAATTCACGGTCAAGACGCGATTGGGTTTTGATTCACCGGCAGTTTTCGACGAGTTACTGCCGATCTTTGCGAAACATTCGCTCGACCTGTTGACAGTCCACGGGCGCATCGTCAAGGAACGGTACGAGAGCGAAGTGCATTATGAATACATCGCCCGCGCGGTGGCAGAAATGCCGTGTCCGGTGATTGCCAACGGCAATATTTATTCCGCGCACTCGGCAGAGGACGTCTTAAAAATCACGAACGCGCGCGGGTTGATGATTGGCCGCGGGGCGATTCGCAATCCGTGGTTGTTCGACCAAATACGGCAACAGCGGCGAGGCGAGGCGATGTTCATTCCGTCGGGGCGGGAGATTTTGGATTATGTGACCGCTCTTTATGATGCGGTTTGTTCGCCGGACGTGACCGAATCGGCGCAGGTGCAGAAGATGAAGAAGTACATGAATTTTATTGGCGTGGGCGTCGAGCCGTCGGGGCAGTTCTTGCATCAGATCCGGCGTGTCGAAACGAAGCCGGAATTTTTCCGCGTATGCGAGGAGTTTTTGGGCCATGACGAGCCGATGCCGTTGGAACCGTTTGAGCAAAGGCAGAAGGAAGAAGGCGGAATGAAGAAAGACGAAAGGGCTTCTGAAGTTCTCACCGCCTGACCATAATCCTGCCGCGCTCCGATCTGCGGGAAACACTCTGAGATAAAAATTTAATGTCCACTATCATTGCCGCCACTGAGGTCGTCGTTCGCTACGGCGACCGCACTATTCTCGATAACATCACCCTGGGCATCCAGGACGGGGAGCGCATCGGGTTGGTGGGGCGCAACGGTTGCGGCAAAACGACGTTCCTGAAAATTCTCGCCGGACTGCAAATGCCCGACAGCGGCGAAGTGACGCGGCCGCGTCATCTGGCCGTGAGTTATCTCCCGCAGGATTTCATGCTCGACGCCACAAAGAACGTTTATGAAAACGTTCGCGACGGCGCGCAATATGTCCTGGATTTAATCACGGAATTCGAAGGGTTGCCGCACGATTCGAAGCGCCACGAGGAATTGGAGCAGCGCATCATGACTTTGGACGGCTGGAACGTGGACCGGCGCATCGAGATCGCGCTGGCGCATTTGAATTGTCCGCCCGCTGACCGGCGCATCGAATCGCTGTCCGGCGGCGAAAAGCGGCGCGTGGCGATGGCGCGCGCGATCGTTTCGCAACCGGATTTCCTGATCCTGGACGAGCCGACCAATCATCTGGACCCCGAATCCATCGAGTGGCTCGCGGAATTTCTCGAGGATTTCAACGGCACCTTCCTGATCGTCACCCACGACCGTTATTTTCTCGACCGCACCGTGAAGCGGATGATCGAGCTGTCCGACGGAAAATTTTTCTCACACGACGGCAATTATACCGATTACCTGCTGGACAAGGCGGAGCGCCAGGAATCCGAAGCGACCATCGAACACAAGCGGCAGATGTTCCTGAAAAAGGAACTGGCCTGGGTGCGCCAGGGCCCGCGCGCGCAACGCAGCAAACAGAAGAACCGGTTTGAGCGCTATTACGAGACCGCAGCACAGGACGGCCCCCTGATCGAGGAAGATATTGAACTGGTCATTCCGCCGCCGCCGCAACTGGGCAATCGCACGGTGGATGTCAGCGGCCTGGGGATGGAACTGGGTGGCAAAAAACTATTTTCCGGTTTTAGCTATACCTTTGAGAACGGCCATCGCGTCGGCGTTTGCGGGCGGAACGGTTTGGGCAAATCCACGTTGCTGCGCATCGTGATCGGCCAGCTTAAGCCCACGGAAGGCACCGTCAAGACGGGCCAGCTCACGCAATTCAATTACGTTGACCAGGGCCGGCTGCAATTGAACGAGGACAAGACGGTGATGGACGAAGTGGCGGAAGGCAGGGAGTTCGTGCAGTGGGGCGAATCAAAAATTTCCGTGCGCTCCTATCTCAAGCGGTTTCTCTTTGCCGACGACCGCATCCTGACACTGGTCCGGAAACTCTCCGGGGGCGAACGCAGCCGGTTGCTCCTGGCCCGCATCCTGAAGAACGGCGGAAATTTTTTGATCCTGGATGAGCCGACGAACGACCTGGACCTGCCCACGTTGCGCGTGTTGGAGGAGGCGTTGATCGCCTTTCCGGGCGTCGTGTGTGTAGTGAGCCATGACCGCTATTTTCTCAACCGGGTTTGCACGGACATCCTCGCCTTTGAAGGCGATGGAAAAATCCATCACAGCGTCGGCGACTACGATTATTATTTGGAAAAAAAACAGCGCGCCTCCCAAAAGGCTGCCACGGCGGCGCGTGAATGGGCAACTGCCGTCGTTCCGGATAAACCGGTCGCGCCGGCGCCCGGCAAGCCGCGCAAAATGTCGTTCAAAGAAACGCGTGAACTGGAGGGGATGGAAACGGCGATCCATGCGGTCGAGGCGGAGATCGCGCGCCTCGAAAATTTATTTGTCTCGCCGGATTTTCACCGTACGCACGCCAAACAGGCTGATCAACTCGTCGCCGACCTCGCCGCCGCGAAAGAAAATCTCGCGAAACTTTTTTCACGCTGGGAAGAACTGGAAGCCATCAAAGCCCGCGCGGTTTAAACGCAAAGACGCGAAAGATTTCAAATGGCTAAAAAGGAATTAAAGGTGGGGGGTGAGATTGAAACAATGGTTTGCGTTTATTACGAGCCATCGTTTTCACTGGTTCGGCTTTCATGAGCGCTTGCCGTCTTGGACTGCGGCAGTCCTCTGCCGCTTTCCCAACGACTTGTCCGGGCATATTGATACATCTCCAAAACTCGCGTCCCTTCGCGCAATTCGCGTAAAAAACTCCGTGTCCTCTGTTCCCTCCGTTCCCATTTCGTGTCTTTCGTGGTTAAATCATTGGCAAACCTCACCACTCAATTTATCCTCATCGCGTGAGCATTCTGGAAGAAATCAAATGGCGCGGCCTTTTTGCCGATTGCACCGACGAAGCCGAATTGGCAAAGAAAACCTCCGCGCCCATCACCCTTTATTGCGGGTTCGATCCCACGGCGGACAGCCTCCACGTCGGCAACCTCGTTCCCTTGCTCGCGTTGCGGCGATTCCAACAACTCGGCCATTTTCCTATTGCCGTCGCCGGCGGAGCCACCGGCAGCATCGGCGATCCCAGCGGTAAAACACAGGAACGCCAATTGCTCACCAAAGAAATCCTGGAGCGCAACATCGCCAGCGTGAAAGTCCAATTGGCCAGGCTGCTCGATTTCGAGACCAAAACCAATCCGGCGCGGCTCGTGGACAATGCCACCTGGACCAAAGACGTTCTCTTCCTCGATTTCCTGCGCGACATCGGGAAACATTTTTCCGTCAACCAGATGGTTGCCAAGGAAAGCGTCCGCGCGCGGATGGAAGACCGCGAGACGGGCATCAGCTACACGGAGTTCAGCTACATGCTCCTCCAGGCATTCGATTTCATGGTGCTCGCGCGCGACCAGAATTGCGAACTCCAGATCGGCGGCAGCGATCAATGGGGCAACATCACCGCCGGCATCGATCTGTGTCGTAAAAAATTGTCCAAGCCCGTCTTCGGCCTGACCCTTCCGCTCATCACGAATGCCGACGGCACCAAGTTCGGCAAGACCGAAGCCGGCGCCATCTGGCTCGATCCCAAACGCACCAGCGTCTATCGCTTCTACCAGTTCTGGATCAATACCGACGACCGCGACGTCGCCCGTTACCTGAAATATTTTACCTTCCTGTCGCGCGAAGAAATTGAGGCATTGGAGAAAAAGCACGCCGAAAACCCTGGCGCGCGCGAAGCCCACAGGGCTTTGGCCAAATCTGTGACCGACCTGATCCACGGGGAAAACGCCACGCAGGAAGCCATTCGCGCCAGTGAGATTTTGTTTGGCGGCGACCTGAAAGGCATCGCCGAGAGCACGTTCAACGAAATTGTCGGTGAAGTGCCGACGAAAGAGATTGAAAAACAAAAACTGGATGGCGCGGGCATTCCGCTGGTTGAGCTTTTGGTGCAGGCCGGACTTTGTCCCTCCAAAGGCCAGGCCCGCAAAGATATTGAAGGCGGCGGCGTGAATATCAATAACGCGCGCGAAACCAATTTTCAGCGCGCGGTGACTGCAAACGATCTTCTCTTTGGAAAACATCTACTCCTGCGCAAAGGCAAAAAAAATTACGTCGTCATCACCGCGAAGTAAAATCACGGCGAGGGTGGAAAATGGAGGGTAGAGGATGGTCCGAGCGCCGTAGGCGCGGCATATTTGTAGAAACCAACCGAATAAAAATTCAAAGCTCCGTCAGGAGCGACATATTCAGAAGATGCCGCCCGTGGCGGAGAGATTTAGCCCGTCCTCATCCTGACCTTCTCCTCCAGGAGAAGGGACAGCTATAGGACACTTTCTGATTCACGAAAGGACTTTCCGGTGGAGTCAGGTGTTCGCATCTCAAAAAGCTGAATCCGAAAAAGCCCTCTCCTGGGGGAGAGGGTTGGGTGAGGGCGAGCTAAAAAACTGATTTTAAATTAATTTGCAGCGCGCCGTCCCTACCAGATTCAGAGAAATATTTTTTGAAAACCCGCAGTCGCTACTCTTTAACCGTACCACAACAACTGTAAAATTTCCCGACAAAAAATTTTCAAAAAATTGAAAAAATCATTTGGAAATTTTCGGGGCATGGGCGAATTTGTTTTGCAGGGTTGTCACAGGTAGGCGCCCCGCGAAGAAGAAAAATGATTAACAGGCTTTTAGTTGAAACAGTTCGTTACTCCGTCCGCACGATTTCCCAGACGCTGAAGCGGGATTCTATTCTGGCGTGCATGTTCATGTTCGCTGCCGCGGCTTTGGCCGATCCGGCAGTCACGACTCCTGCGCCTCAACCCGCAGTTGTCATGCTTCCTTCCGGCGTCACCGTCGAAAAAGTTCAACAGGCGCTCGATACACTGCCCGCCACCGGCGGTGTGGTGCTCTTGCCTGCCGGTAAGATCAAGATCACACGCCCGATCGTCCTGAACCGCGCCGGCCAGACATTGCGCGGGGCAGGGGAATCCACCGTTCTTTACCTGGCGGACAACGCCAATTGCCCTGTCATCGTCATGGGCCAGGCCGTGAACCAGCCGCGCCTCGTCAGCCATTTGCGCGTCAGCGATCTTTCCATCGATGGCAACCGCCTCCATCAGCAACAGGAGACATGGCAGGTCAAGGGCGATGGCTCATGGATCCGCAACAACGGCATCACCATTCAAAATGTGACCGATTCCACCGTCGAGAACGTCACTACGGCTCATTGCCGCTCCGGTGGATTGGTCACCACGCTTAACACCCACCGCCTCCTGGTCCGCCATTTGGAGTCCTTCGACAATGAGTTCGATGGCCTGGCCTGCTTCATGACCTCCAATTGCACCTTCGAACATCTTTATCTGCATGACAATAGCGATGGCGCGGGCATTTCCCTGGACGGAAATTTTGCCCACAACATCATTGATACCGCGGTCCTTTCTGGAAATGACCTGGGCATCTTCATGCGCTGGAGCCATGACAACCAGTTCCGCAACGTTTCCATCCAGGACAGCCACAATTACGGCGTGTTCATGGCCGACAACCTCGGGGAAAGCAGCGTTGGCCAGGCCAACACCTACTGCTTCAACAACTCTTTCACCAACATCAGCGCCAACCAGATGTTCCGCGTCAATGACAAGACCTGCACCAACAACGTGGTGCAATTCGCCGGCAAAGTTCACGGTGCCTTGTCCCTGGCGATGCCCGGCCTCCTGCTCGTGAAATAAGCATCGGGCTGTTTGGGGAGCGCGCCCGCCCTCGGGCGCGGTTTCGAGCGTCTCGCTCGAAACATCAGGCTGTCTTTCAATCGTCTGCCTTACTGTTCCGGGGGGAATCCCGATTTATCGGGACCCGTCGCAGTCGGCAACCTGCCGACTGCACTGTCTCTTCGCAATATTAAGGTGTCAGCTCCGAAATTGCAGGACTGATACCTTTATGGTTTTGTCCGAACCCTCGCGGAGCGTCTGGAGTGCGCGCGGTTCACCGCCGCTTTTTCTTCATTTTCCATCCGCTATTCTCCATTCTCGCCCTGCATTGTGTTTCCGGGCAATATTACACCTTCCCATTTCGATGCTTAAATCACCCCATGAGAGACCTCTGCAAAACATCTTATTGTAGCGCAGACTTCCAAGTCTGCTGTATCGCGGATTTCCCAATCCGCTGGTTTTCCAATGTTTCCGCGTCCTGCCGACTTAGAAGTCGGCGATACAGCAGGTTGGGAAACCTGCGCTACCTCTTTTGCAGAGGTCTCCATGAGAATGTGCAGGCTTTTTGGACGTTGGCAGCAGGACGGAAGAATCTTGCCCCTTCGTTCCTTTGTTCCTTCGTTGTTAATCTGCGTTAAGGTGTCAGCTTCATGTTTGTTAGGAATCTTTTAATGCAGCCGGAAGAAAACGGGGCCGGTGGCATTGGTGATTTGCAGGCCGCTAAAGGGAACGCCATTGGAGGCGGTCACCCAATTGCCGATGGTCAGATTGGTTCTCGTTTGCAACACATAATTCGTCTCCGATGCGGGCCAGATCACAACCGGCAGGTTGCCTGCAACAACCATGCCCGGCGCGGGAGCGGTTGCAGGGGCGATAATAATTTCACCGTTGCCGCTTTGGATACCGGCAAGTTCTGTGACAGTCTGTATGGCAGATGAGTCAATAATAGAACCACCGCCGCCGCCGCTGCCGGTGGAGAAAGCCCCGCTTGTGGAGCCACCGCCGCCACCGCCACTGTAACCCCCGCCCCCACCGCCACTCTCGAATCCGCCGCCGCCGCCGCCATAGCCACCGTTTCCGCCGTAACCACCACCATTAGCGCCGATGCCGCCTGTTCCACCGCTTAAATAGCTGCCACCGCCGGTGCCGCCATCGTCTGGGCTGCTGCTGCCGGAACCACTATAACCTCCACCACCACCGCCGCCGGCGCTGGACGAATCACTACCCCCGCCGCTGCCGCTGGAGCCGCCGGTCTGGCCCGGGTTGCCCGCGCCGCCTGTGGTGCCAACGCTGCCGGCGCCACCGCTGACATACCAACCGCCACCACCGCCGCCGGCGATAACCAGGGGTGTGCTGCCATTGACAACAAAACTGCCGCCACCACCGCCGGCGCCAAAGGAGGCTTGCCCATCGCCACCGATGCCTCCCACAAGCAGAGTCAGAGACGTTACTCCCGTGAAATTAAATTGGGCTTCCATTTCGGCGCCAAGACCTCCATTGCCGCCCTGGGCGCTGCCTCCTGCCGCGCCGTAAGCGCTGATGCTGTAAGACCCCGGGTTCAGGGTGATATTTGTCTCCGACCCACTGAAGACATATTCGTTGGACTGGGTGGAACCACTAAATGCGTTAAACTGGAAGAAACCGGTGATAGCGCCATTGGTGATTTGCAGGCCGCTGAAGGGAATGCCACTGGTGACCGTCACCCAATTGCCAATGGAAGTATTGGTTGTCACTTGCAATACGTAATTTGTGGCCGACACCGGCCAGACCACCACCGGCAGACCGCCTACTTTAGTCACGCCTAGAGGAGGCGTAGCGGGAGGCACTGCGGTGATAATAATCTCGCCATTGCCCGACGAATCATCTGGGCTGGCGATGCCCGAAATTTCGGTGAGAACCATGGTTGCAGATGAATCAATGATGGAACCGCCACCACCACCACCGTTGCCGTGGCCACTGCCGCCACCGCCGCTATATCCGCCGCCGCCGCCACCACCACCGGAGTTGCCGCCGCCAGCACTGCTGCCGCCGCCACCACCACCGCCAAACCCGCCGTTGCCGCCACCACCACCACCACCACCGCTCAGAAAGCTATACCCCCCACTGCCACCGTAGAAGCCCCCACCGCCGTCGCTGTAGAAACCACCACCACCACCACCGCCCAAGATTGCGTTACCGCCACCGCCACCGTCGCCGCTGGTGCCTGCCCCCCCCCCTCCTCCTCCGGCAGCACCGTTGGTGCTGGTTAATCCAGAATTACCGTTGATGCCGTAGACTCCGCCACCGCCGCCGCCTGCGATGACCAGCGGTGTGTTGCTGTTCACAACGAAGCTGCCGCCGCCGCCGCCACAGTAGAGGCTGCCGCCACCTCCAACCAGAAGTGTGAGCGTCGTGGATGTGGGGAAGTTAAATTGGCCTTCCATTTCAGCTCCAAGGCCCCCGCTGCTCTCGTAGCCGCCGCCCTGAGCACCGTAGGCAGTGATGATATAAACGCCGGGAGACAGAGTGATGTTCGTCTCGAATCCAGTGAACAGATATTTATTAGTTTGGGCGGGACTGGGAATTTGCACCGTCAAAGTCGTGTTGCCGGTGACACTGCCTTCGGTTGCAGCGATGGTCGTGGTGCCGTTCATCATGCCCGTGGCCACACCATTGGTGTTGATATTGGCGACGCCAGGATTGCTGCTGTTCCAAACAAGGCCATTGCTCGAGCCTAAAATACTTGTCGAGCCGTCGGAGAAATATCCAGTCGCGACAAAAGTTTCGTTCGCGCCAACGACAATGACAGGGTCGGCCGGGCTGATAACTATATTGGTCAGGGTTGTTATGGAGACTGTGGTAATAATGATCTCACCATTGGGTGAGTTGTCGGGGCTGGCAATGCCGGAAACCTCGGCGAGAGTCGCGCTTGCAGATGAGTCAATGATGGAACCGCCGCCGCCGCCGCCGGAGACTTCACCACTGCTGCCGCCGCCGCCGCTGTAGCCCCCGCCCCCTCCACCGCCGGCGTCGTTAGAGTAGCTGTTTACATCGCCGCCGCCCCCTCCACCGCCGCCGAATCCGCCCGTTCCGCCGAAGCTGTTCCCGCCTCCGCCTCCGCTCCCGCCGCTTAAGAAGTTATAGCCACCGCTGCCGCCGTTATCACCGCCGTCGTTGTAGCCAGCGGTGCCGCTGCTGTAAAAACCTCCGCCCGCGCCCCCACCAGTGTAGTAGCCACCGGCCGTCCCGCCGTCACCCCCGTTGCCGTTGATGCCGCCGGCCCCACCTGCATTAATGCCATTGGCGGCGTTGGTGACGTTGCCGGCGCCGCTGCCGCCGCTGATGCCGGTTAACCCGACGCAGCCATTGCCCCCTTCAGAGTCGCCGCCGCCGCCGCCGCCGGCGACTACCAACGGTGTGCTGCCATTGACAACGAAACTGCCGCCACCGCCACCTCCGGTGCCGCTACTGCCGCCCGCACCCCCAACCAGAAGGGTCAGCGTCGTCACGCCTGCGAAGTTAAATTGGCCTTCCATTTCAGCCCCGAGGCCGGCGAAGGCGGAGTTGGCGTTGCCCCCTTGCGCGCCGTAGGCAGCGATGGTGTAAGTGCCAGGACTTAAAGTGATATTTGTCTCTGACCCGGTAAAAAAGTACTTGGTGGTCTGGGCGGAAGCAGACGAGAATGAAGAGTTGAGCGTTGACAGTGTCAGTAATGCCAGCGCGATGAATAAATTCTGAATTTTTGTTTTCATGGAAATGTTTTACTGCTGCACGAGCCAATAAAATCTTGAAGCGACGCCAGGCGCGGAGTTGGTTACGGTCATGATCCCGCCATTGCCGGTGAAATTGGTCAGGGTTTGCCAGCTTGGACTGGTCAGGGAATTGGCATAGCTCACCGTGTAATTGCCGCCGAGTTCCGTTTGGATCGAAACCAAGAAATTGCCGTTGACGGCAGTTGGCGCAAAAAAGATGGGCGCGGGACGAATCCAAAATCCACCCTGGATGGAAAACCGCACGCTGCTTGGAATGGCGGCGAGCGGTTGAGCGACGGTGTTGCCGAGTTGGAATCGCGCGCTGCTGCTGAAGGTTGTGCCGCCACCGGCAATCACGCCTCGGGCGATAGTGAACCGCGCGCTGCTTTGGGCGAAGGCGCTTGTCGAAAACGAAACTAGCAAGAGCAGGAGAAAAGTTTTCATTAGCAATCGAATAAATTAAAAATTGTCAGTAATAAACGACAACCAGCCCGCCACCTCCGGTGCCACCGCCACCGCCACTTGCGGCGCCACCGCCACCCCCTGCGCCGTTTCCATTGGAATTATTGCCAGGAGGGCTGCCTGCATCTCCCCAACCGCCGGTTCCGCCGAGTTCTCCGGCGGCCGATGCTCCGTTGCCGCCCGCGCCGGTGAAAGTGCTTCCACCATCTCCCGCGCTGCCGATTAGGGGACCAACGCCCCCACTAGTTGTTCCTCCACTTCCTCCGGCTCCTGATTGACTGGAACCACCAGCGCTGCCAGCATGACCTCCTGTTGCGCTCATTAAAGCGCCAAAACTGGAGGTGCCACCCGCTTGACCAGCATTGCCACCGCTTCCAACGGTGACCGTGTAACCCGTGCCAGGAGTTACATTAAAAACATTAAAGATATATGCGCCCGCTCCACCACCACCCCCGGGGTATGAAGAAGAACCATTGCCGCCACCTCCGCCACCACCCCATATCTCAACTCTTATCCTGGTCACATTTGTCGGAACTGTGAATGTTCCACTTGAAGTAAACCCTACGACATTTGGGACGACCGCAGACATTTGCAGTGTGTTGCCGTTGGTAAATAAAGCTGTATTTGCCCCAGCCGTAAGAGCAACAAAATCCGTCAAACCGTTGATGCTTTTGACGACTTGACCGCTTGCAATATTGGTCGCATTCACGGCATTGGTGGCGATAAGCAACGTGGTGATCGCGCCAGCTTGAATATTGACCGTCCCGACGGCGTTGGCGGTGAGGTTTGCGTTGGTAACCACGCCATTGGCCAAAGCCGGCCCTGCTGCCGTCGTAAAGATACTGGCAGGCAATTGCAGCGCAAACGTCAAAGGCGTTGTGCCGATCGTGATTGGCGCAGAAGTCGTCAAAAACCACGTCGTGTTTGCGTTCACTGCTCCCTGAACCACTGACACCATGTCTCCTGCGGTCAGATTATTCGTGGTATTAAAGTCACTGCGGCGCGTCAGAATATAATCATTCTCGGAGGCATTTATCGTGCAAACATAAATCCCATTATACGCGCCGTCATTTTTGACCAACACGCTGTCGCCCGGCGTGACAGTGATGCCATCAACCTGCAACAGTCCTAATAACGCATTGATAGCACCGCTGATTGTGCCGGCCGCATTATTATATGTATAAGGCGGGAGATTGGACGTTGTTGCTTCCTGAACAGCCTGCTTGTAGAGTAGCCCGACAATACCGGAAGCAGGGATGTTCGTCAGAGCGTTGCCATTGCCGATGAACGCGCCAACGAAAGTGTTGGTAGAGTTGCTGAATGTCATGGCGTTGGAATTAG
The DNA here is from genome assembly GCA_036502245.1 of Verrucomicrobiia bacterium. Classification (GTDB taxonomy): domain Bacteria; phylum Verrucomicrobiota; class Verrucomicrobiia; order Limisphaerales; family UBA11358; genus UBA11358. The sequence continues at coordinate 17,566 of DASXYX010000059.1, read as the reverse complement.
TGCCGCCCATAATAGCTGAAACAGGAATATTCGTCAGACCGTTGCCGGTGCCGGTGAACTTGCCTATAAAAATATTGTTGGTGTCATTGAAGGTCACGGCGTTGGTGTAGGCGCCAGTCAGTTGCAAATTGGTCAACCCCCAGCCGTTTCCCGCAAAAATGGAGTTCGTGATGAACGCATTTGTCACGTTGATGCCGGAAACCACATTCGTGGCGGTGGCGGCGGCGTTTGCGCTGGCGGCAATGTTTGCACTGGCCGCGACCGCCGCATATTGCGCATAAGGCGTTGGCAACACCTGCACGCGCGGCGAAAGCTCCTGCGCCACACCATTGGAAACCGTGATGTCCAAATATCTGGCCGCGCCATTGAATGCGCCCGCGCCAAAATCCAGGTTTACTGTGAACAGGCCATTGGCTAGCGTGGCGCTATTGGTGATGCCGTTGCCGATCTGATTGCCACCGCTGATAGAATCGTACAATCCAAAAATCATCGTGTAAGCGCCATTGGCATTTGTGCCTGTGTCATGAAGCTGCCCTTGATAAGTAAAAGCCGTCGTGCCTTGTGCCTGAGAATTACCAGCGTTAATCAGCAGGGCCATCAGAACAAATAATTTTTGAATGTATGATTTCATCAGATTTCCTTCTAATAACAATGTCGGATATAAGGGAATAAAACCCCATCACGTCAAGCCTCATATTCAGAAAGAAATCGCTCTGAGAGGGGTCCCGGCATTCTTTAGAAGATCGCTACCCTCCGTTTTCTCTGTTCCCTGTTTTAAATCTGCGCAAATCCGTGTAATCCGTGTCTTTCTTTCGATTTTGTTTCCCGGAAACATCACATTTTCCGATTTACTGCTAAACTTCCACCGGACGAGAACTGCTCAGCCATCCTCCACCTTCCACCCTCGTCGTGCATTTTTTGTTTCCGGGCAACATTACACCTTCCCATTTTCATGCTTAAATCGCCCCATGAGCAATGCTCTGACATGTTGTTTGAGGAGCGCGACCGTCCCGGTCGCAGTTCCGAGCGTCTCGCTCGAAGTATCCTTCTCTCTCCTTGCAATCGGCGTCCCATGCGCACCTTTGCATAGTTTTGCGGGCATCCTGCCCGCCATCCGAGCCGTCTTTGTGTCAGCTCATGTATTTTATCAGAATCCGTGTTCATTCGTGTCCATCCGTGGTTTCAACTCTGTTTCCTCCTGTTCAAGGTTGTGAGGCAAATTGATGCGAATTGAGGTTTAACTAATGAGGGTATGAATCGGGAAAATAAACATCGTAACGGCCCCGCCGCTCGAAAATTTCCTTCAATTTTGTCTCCAGGTCTGCGACTCTGCGACCACAACTTTATGGCTAAGACCAAATCAAAAAAGTCCGGACCCAAATCCGGTCCCATCTCCCGATTCATTCAGCATCATTATCGGCATTTCAACGCCGCGTCCCTCGTGGACGCCGCGCGCGCCTACGTGGACCATCTCGATGGTGGCGGGCGCATGATGATCTGCCTGGCCGGCGCCATGAGCACCGCCGAACTGGGACTCTCGCTTGCCGAGATGATCCGCCAGGACAAAGTGCATCTCATCACCTGCACCGGCGCGAACCTGGAGGAAGACGTTTTCAACCTGGTGGCCCACGATTATTACGAGCGTGTGCCGCATTACCGCCAGCTTTCGCCCAAAGAAGAACAGGCCCTCCTTAAGCGCCACATGAACCGCGTCACCGACACGTGTATTCCTGAAGGCGAAGCCATGCGCCGCATGGAAAAAGCCATGATCGAAGTCTGGACTGCCGCCGATAAAAAGGGTGAAAAGTTTTTCCCGCACGAATTTTTCTACCAGGTCCTCCGCAGCGGCAAATATAAAAAGTATTACCAGATCGATCCCAAAGATTCCTGGATGCTTGCCGCTGCCGAGAAAAATCTGCCCATCGTCGTTCCGGGTTGGGAAGACTCCACCCTCGGTAATATGTACGCCGCCGCCGTCATACGTGGCGATGTGAAGAATGTCCATACTGTCCGTACCGGCATCGAATATATGACGTGGCTGGCGGATTTTTACACTCGCACTACAAAGAAAAGTTCGCTGGGCATGTTCCAGATCGGCGGCGGCATCGCCGGCGATTTCCCCATCTGCGTGGTGCCGATGCTGCACCAGGATTTGCTGCGTACCAGCGTGCCGTTGTGGGGGTATTTCTGCCAGATCAGCGATTCGACCACCAGCTATGGCAGCTATAGCGGCGCGGTGCCGAACGAAAAGATCACCTGGGGCAAACTCGGTGTCAAAACACCGAGATATATCATCGAATCGGATGCGACCATCGTGGCGCCGTTGATGTTCGCCCATGTGTTGGGTTGGTGATTGCCATGCCGCCATCCAAGGCCAACAGCGTGACTCCGGCTGCTCTGGGTTATTTCATGCCCGCCGAGTGGGAGCGTCACGAGGCGACCTGGCTTGGCTGGCCTCATAACGCCAGCGATTGGCCCGGAAAGTTCGAGATCATCTCCTGGGTTTACGGCGAAATGATTCGAAAGATTTCCGAAGGCGAAAACATTTACCTATTGATTCGGCGCAAAGCCGATGAAAACCACGCCCGAAATATTTTTAAACGTGTCGGCGTGGACCTGAAGAAAATCCGTTTCGTGACGCATCCGACAAACCGCGGCTGGACGCGTGATACTGGACCGATTTTCGTCAAACGCAAACTCTCCAGCAGTCGTAAGACCGAAACCGCTATCGTCCATTTCCATTTCAACGGATGGGCGAAGTACGATAACTGGCGCAAGGACACCAAAGTCCCGGAAACTGCCGCCCGGTTGCTCCGCAAGAAACTTATTCACGCCGAATGCACCCGCCGTAATTTCGTCATCGAAGGCGGCGGCATCGAATTGAACGGACGCGGCACGTTGCTTTCCACGGAGGAATGTTACCTGCATCCCAAAATCCAGGTCCGCAATCCGGGCCTGGGTAAAAGGGAGATCGAAGCGACGTTGAAAAAATATCTTGGGGTCACAAACATTTTTTGGCTCGCCAAGGGACCCAAAGGAGACGACACCCACGGCCATATCGATGATATCTGCCGGTTTGTGAACGCTAAAACGCTTGTCCTCGTCCGTGAAAAGAACAAGCGCGATGTGAATTACCGGCCCCTGGCCGAAAACTGGGAACGCATCCGCGATCTGCGGCTCGAAAACGGTTCCCGGCCGGAAGTGGTCGAACTGCCGATGCCCGCGCCGCTTTATTTCGAAGGCCTGCGGTTACCCGCGAGTTATGCCAATTTTTATATCTGCAACGCGGCTGTCATCGTGCCAACCTTCAATGACCCGAACGATCGCGTGGCGCTGAGTATTTTAGGGGAATTATTTCGCGATCGCCCGGTGGTGGGCATTCATGCCGTGGATCTGGTCTGGGGATTTGGTTCGCTGCACTGTCTCACCCAACAGCAGCCCGCATAGTGGTAGCGGTACTTTTGGGTTTTGGCTTCGTTGCAGAATTATTCCACCGCCGCAGCGAGTTTTTCGATCTCAAGGAAACCGTGCAATTGCCGGATGCGTGTGGGATGCCGCATTTTGCGGAGTGCTTTGGCTTCAATCTGCCGGATGCGTTCGCGCGTGACTTTGAATTGTGATCCGACTTCCTCAAGCGTACGGGCACACCCATCGCCCAGCCCAAAACGCAGTTCCAGGACTTTGCGCTCACGTTCCGTCAAGCTGCATAGTACGTCGCCAAGTTTTTCCTTGAGCAGGCTGAAACTGGTCATATCGAGCGGGCTTTCTGCGCCTTTGTCCTCGATGAAATCACCGAAATTCGCATCCTCTGTATCGCCGACGGGCGCCTGGAGCGAAATGGGCTGTTGTGCCATCTTCAAAATGGCGCGCACGCGATCCACCGGCATCTGCATGTCTTCGGCGACCTCGTCGGGCGTCGGTTCACGGCCAAAGTCCTGCAGCAAGCGCTTCTGTGAGCGCATGAGCTTGTTGATGATATCGATCATGTGGACCGGGATGCGGATGGTCCGTGCCTGGTCGGCGATGGCGCGTGTGATGGCCTGCCGGATCCACCACGTGGAATATGTTGAAAACTTGTAGCCGCGCCGGTACTCGAATTTTTCCACGGCCTTCATCAAGCCGATATTGCCTTCCTGGATCAAGTCGAGGAAAGAAAGCCCTCGATTGGTGTATTTTTTTGCGATGGAGATGACCAGGCGCAGGTTGGCCTCGACCATTTCCGTTTTGGCCTGCAAAGCTTTCGTGGAAAATTCGCGGAGCCGGTCGAAGACCACAAGAAAATCGCTATAGGGCATCCGCACAAATTCTTCTAGCGCACGGATCTTGTGTTTTTCAGCCTCCACCAAATGCTGTTGTGCGCTCGATTCGCGCTGGGCTTCGGCATCGGAGAGAGCCCGCAGGCTGTATTGGAACTTGTCATGGATATTTTCCGCGACCAGGGCCATTTCTTCGATGACCTTGTGCTTGAAATAGAATTTCGTAAAGGTCGCCTGCAATTTCTGGTCGGTACGCTTGAACACGGTAAAGGCACGATGGCCTTTGTCCTTTCCATGGGCGTTGCGCCAGGTGTTGTATTTGTGATCGGCATCCTTGTCCAAATCACGGGCGCGCGCCAGCAGCCGGCCCAGCACTACGACGTGGGTGTTGCGCCCATCCACTTTTTTATCCAGGACCACGCGGTCGAACCGTTCGCGCGGGGGATCGGCGATCAGTTTTTCCGCCAGGGCAATATGCTCTTTGCCGGCAAAACCAAGGCCGTAGATGATTTTGCGCATCTCATGTTCAGCCGCTTCGATCCGTTTGGAGATCTCGACTTCCTGTTCACGGGTAAGCAGCGGCACCTGGCCCATTTGCTTGAGATACATGCGGACGGGATCGTCCAAAGCGTCCAAATGAGTGGTCTCCTCTTCGTCAGCGTCCGGTGTTTTGACGCGGTCGATTTCCGCCTGGTCCACGACTTCGATCTCCAATCCGCGCAATTTGGAGAAAACCTCGTCAAGAATCTCAGGGGTGACGATGTTTTCGGGCAGGATTTCGTTGATATCGTTATATGTCAGGTGCCCTTGTTCCCGGGCGAGGCGGACCAGTTCCTTGATTTTTTCCGAAAGGTCAAAGCCACTTTCTGCGCCAGTCAACGGGGTGATGTTCGATGTGGTTTTTTCGGGCGTTTTTTCCCCGGGTTCTTGCTTCGATTTTGACATACAAACTTAAACTATCTGCGAGGTGGCAATATGAAAATTCATCCAGCGTTCGTCAAGCCGCGAGCGAATTTTTTTTGCCCCGGAATTTTCTGGCTTGCCGCTATCTTTTCGGCTCAACGTAAATACCGCGTGTTTTCAAATTTTCGACGATCATTTGCTCCGTCCGCTCAACCGCGCCCAAATTTTTGCTCACCACCCGACGGGCGTTTTGGCCTATCTCTGCACGGAATTTTTCATCCGAAAGCAATTTGACAATATTTTTTCCCAATGTTTCAGGGTCGCGAACCTGGATGGCACCCCTGTCTGATACAAAGCTTTGGGCGATTTCGGCAAAATTCTGCATGTTCGGGCCGAACAACATCGGTTTGCCTGCGGCTCCCGGTTCAATCGGGTTTTGTCCGCCCATCGCCGTCATACTCTTGCCCACGAAGACTATTGTCGCATATTCATAGAAGAACCGCAACTCGCCTGTCGTATTCACCAGCAGACAATCCACTTTGCCGTTGGGGGTTGAATTTGCGCCGATCTGGTTGCGGTAAATGAAAGAAATGTCGTGCGCGCGCAATTGCCGGCCTACTTCAACACAACGTTCAAAATGCCGCGGCACCAGAACAAGGAACAATTTTGGGAATTGCGTCCGCAATTTTTGCATGATTTCAGCGAGGATCACCTCTTCGCCATTGTGCGTGCTGCCGCCAAGCAGGATCTGGGCGTCGGCTGGGACGCCAATTTTGCGCAACAGTTCCGGCACATCCAACCGCCGCTGTTCATTGAGTTTAGCCGCATCGAATTTCAAGTTGCCGACCACGTGAATGGCCTGAGTGCGGCATCCGATTTCACGCAATCGAGTGGCGTCCGTTTCAGTTTGCGCCCCGACACCCGCAAAAGAGGTGAACAACGACCGGAACAGGAAACCAAACCGCTTATAACCACGGAACGAACGATCAGAAAGCCGGGCGTTTGCCAGAAAGACTGGAATCCCCAGATCGCGGGCGCGCCACAAAAAATTTGGCCAGATTTCAGCTTCCACCAGGATGATGGCCTCGGGATTGATGACGGCCAGCGCGCGCTTGATCCACTTTCGCCGGTCAATGGGGTAATAAATCTTGCTGATATGCGTGGGCAAATGCTTTTTGAGTTCAGCCATGCCGGTGGTGGTGGTCGTGGAGACGACGATCTTGACGTTGGGCAGGCGCACTTCAAGGGCACGGATCAATTGGGTGCAAAGATTGACTTCGCCAACGCTGACGGCGTGCAACCAGATGACCTGCCGGTTGGTCAACGCCTGTTTGAGGTCCGACTTGTATTTTCCGAATCGTTCTTGAAAACCAGGACGCCAACCGCCGCGCCGCCACATACGCCTGAAATAATACGGCGCTGACAGCGCGAAAAAGAACGCGAATAAAATGTTGTAAAGCGTGCGCACTCCGAGCAAACCCGTGACGAGTTCTCAACTTGAGACGTCTGACACGAGTAAATGTTTCACACCTGTCACATAATTTCAACGAAAGATTGTGAGCTGGAAGCGGCTGCGAGAAACGCGAACTTTGGTTGAGTTTCTCCAGATTTTTTTTTAGTCTCCAGAATGGTTGAAAAACATTACCGCAGTCTCGTCAAAGCCGTTTCCTGGCGCCTTACCGGCAGCATCGACACGATGATCATTTCCTTTCTCATCACCGGCAAAATCAAATGGGCATTGACTATCAGCGGGGTCGAGTTGTTCACCAAGATTTTTCTGTATTATGTCCATGAACGTATTTGGCAGAAGATTCCTTTTGGGCGGGTGCAGGAACCGCGGGACAAACCGACCTTTCAAATTTGAAATGGGGTGGTCGACGGGACTCGAACCCGCAACATCCAGAACCACAATCTGGGGCTCTACCATTGAGCTACGGCCACCAGCCGATTTATTCATGTTAATTTTTTAGACGCTCATCGTCAAGATTTGAGGCGCTTGGATTTTTAAACGGAGAAGGCCCGAAGCATTTGCCTCGGGCCTTTTGCTTGAAATCGTCCGATTACGGCAGTTTATGCGGCGTATCCGTGAGGGTGGACAACGAGCATTTGACCTGCGGGTTGGCGCCGACCGAGGCAGTCGAATAGGTGCCGCCGGCGGGACATCCGGGAACGCTGCTGTTGGCATTCAGCTTGATGTACGCTGAAACCACCATCACCCCGCTTACGCTGGCGCCGGTAGTCTGGCCATTTTCCAATGCCCATTCATTGATGGCCGCGTCGATTTGACGAAGGTTGTTGATGCACGCGTTCTGTTGTGATTTAGAACGGGCGCGGATGAAGTTGGGAATCGCAATCGCCGCCAGGAGGCCGATAATGGCCACGACAATCATGATTTCCACCAGGGTAAAGCCCGCTTGGCGGGTCGTTTGGGTTGTTTTCATATCAATATAGGTCTCTTTCACTTTGCGGCGTGAACGCACAACAGACGGGTTATAATAATGGCTATAAGTTGTTCACGGATTGCCTGCTGTAACCGCATCAACTGCTGCAAAAGCAGTTCTGCCGCCAGAATAGCTGAAAGGCTGGGGGAAATATGTAGTCCGATACCTTAATAATATGTAGGTCAACGTCTTACACGGTCAAAAGGCATTATTTAGTCTGCTGACTTTCGAGCCAACGGATGGCTTCGTGAAGCAACTGCGTCGCGTTGTCCAGTTTGAGTTTCTCTTTGATCCGCGCGCAATAAGTCTGAACGGTCTTGAATCCTACATGTAAATGGTCGGCAATCTGCCGCGTATTCATGCCCCGGCCGAGCAATTGGAAAATTTCCAGTTCCCGGTCGCTCAATTGCTTCACGGAATATTCGCCGGAGGCGGAACCTTCCACAAATTTTTCGGTCATCATGTCGGCGATTTTTTCACTGACATATACTTTTCCGGCGAGTACTGCCCGAATGGCCTGGAGAATTTTCTTGGTCGCCTCGCGTTTCATAATGTACCCGCGCGCGCCGGCGCGCAGCGCCCGTTCGGCGTATAGCGCTTCGTCGTGCATCGAGAGAACGATCATCGCCACCTGGGGATGATTGGTTTTTACGTTTTTGATCAATTCAATGCCCGAGCCGCCCTCCAGGGAAATATCCACGATCGCCACCGCTGGCTTCGCATCGGCAATGAGTTGAAAAGCGTGGGGAGCGCCGCTCGCTTCGCCGCACACCTGGAGGTCCGGTTGTTCGTTAATAAGATTGGCGAGCCATTCACGCACGAGCGGATGGTCGTCCACGAGCAGAATTTTATTTTTTTGCTGCATGATTTTCTTCAGAAACAGCCGGCAGGGTGCAGGTCACCCGAGTGCCCTGCGTCGGCAGCCGTTCGATATTAATGGTCGCGCCAATCATGCTGGCACGATATGCCATGATGTGCAATCCCATGCCATCGTGCCGGGAATTTTGGTTTTCGCGAAAGCCCGCGCCGTCATCGGTCACCGTTAATACGATTTCGCCGTCGGCGGCGTCCAGTCCCACATTGATGCATCGCGCTTTTCCATGCCGGATGGCATTGGTGATGGCCTCCTGGGTGATGCGATACAGATGCGTGATCACAGCCGGGTCGCGCAAGGGCACGGGCTGCGGGCACTCAAATTTGCAGATGATGTTGAATTGCTCGCTGATATTCGTTGCCATATCCTGGAAATGGTCTTCGATACCGACCGCTTGCATCTCCAGGGGATTGAGGCCGCGCGCGATCGATCGCGTCATCCCGATCGCCTCTTCTATTAAATATACCACCCGGTTGGCCGCAGCGGTTTCTGGCAATGCTTTATCGGCGAGTTTGTCTTCCAACACCTGTCCGGCCAATGCCGTGCCCGTCAGGTGTTGGCACAAACTGTCGTGCAGGTCATGTCCGATCCGCCGTTGCTCCCGTTCGCTGGTCTCAAGCAGTTCTTTTTCCAATCGCCGCCGTTTGGCCATCTCTTCGGTCAACGCAGAGGTTCGTTCCCGTACCCGGTCTTCCAATTCTTTGTAGAGTTTTACCATGCCGACGGCGACCAAAAAAAGGACCAAAAGCATAAACGCGTTCCAGAGGTTGACCAGGATGGGAAACGGCGACCCGGCCATGAAATTGCTTAAGTACCAGGTTCCCGCGCACAACATCGCGAGCGAAATGCCTGATAAAGACCCCACCCGCCATGTTCCCAAAATCAGGGGGAAAAAATAAAAAATGAAGAATCCGGCCTCATAACCGGTCACATAGTCCCCGATGCCCACGACAATGATGAGCGTCAGGCTCACCAAAATCGCGAGCCATTCCGGCCAGGTCTCAATTTTTCTCAACAACGCCTTCACAAGCACAAGAATGCTACTAATGATAAATCGCATCTGCCTCCGTTATGCAATCCGAAAAACAGACGGCTATGCCGCAAACCGGTCTCCATCATTGCCAACCGCGCTTTCCCGTTTTAAACTTTTCCCTGTTCATGGCCGAATACAAAGTCCAATTCGAGGTCTTCGAAGGCCCGCTCGATCTGCTGCTCTACCTCATCAAAAAAGAGGAGGTGGACATCTATGAAGTCAACCTCACAAAGCTCGCCACCCAATTCATCGAGCACATCGATACCATGCGGCTCCTGGACCTGGAGATCGCCGGCGAATTTCTCGTGATGGCCTCCACGCTCATGTATATCAAGAGCCGCGAACTGCTTCCGGTGGACCAACAGGCCCAGGTCGAAGGCGAGGAGGAGGGCGAAGATCCTCGATGGGAACTCATCCGGCAACTTGTCGAATATAAAAAATTCAAGGACGCCGCCGCGCAACTCCAGACGCTCGAAGCGCGCCAGGAAAACGTCTTTCCGCGCCTGCCTGGAAAATTGGAATTTGAATCCACCACGCCGGCGCCCAAACCGGATGTTTCCATTTTTGATCTGCTTAATGCGGTCAATACGGTTCTTAAACGATTTGAGCAGCGCTCCGGCGGCTTGCGTGAGATTTATGAGGACAAGTGGACTGTCAGCGAGAAGATTGAATTCATCCTCAAGACCATCACTGAGCGCGGTTCCATCAAATTTTCCGAACTATTCGTTGATGCCGCCAGCCGCTCAGAAGTGGTTTGCACCTTTCTCGCGCTCCTGGAGTTGATCCGTCTCAAACAGCTTGCCTGTACCCAACCGGAGCCTTTCAGTGAGATTGAGATTGGCCGGGCGCAACCAGCGGCCATTCCAGCCGTTGCCGCAGAACCGACTGCATCAACCACGTCATCCGAAATTTCAAGTCCGCAACCAGAAACTCATGGAACTTAAATTCATTCTCGAATCATTGCTGTTCTCCGCGCAAAAACCGCTCTCAGTCAAAGAGCTTCGCGAAATCCTGACCAACGCCGCCGAGGCTGAAGACGCCGATCCAGGTGCCAAGCCCTTCGCCAAAGTGAAGGAAAGCGACCTGACCGCCGCTCTCGAACAACTCGCGCAAGAGCACGAATCCGCCGCGCGCAGTTATCGCCTCGCCTGCGTGGCCGGCGCATGGCAATTCGTCACCCAACCCGAATTCGCTCCCTGGCTCAAAGCGCTCGTCGGCCAAAAAATACGCCCGGCCCGGCTTTCCGCGCCCGCGCTGGAGACCCTCGCCATTATCGCTTATCGCCAGCCCATCACTCGTGCCGAGGTAGAGCAGATCCGTGGCGTGAACGTGGATGGCGTGATGCAGACGCTGACTGAGCGCGGATTGGCTGAATCTGTTGGCCGCGCCGAAGTCGTTGGACGCCCCCAGACGTACGGCACCACGGCGTTGTTTCTGGAATATTTCGGCCTGCGCAGGCTTGGGGATCTTCCGGCGGCAGATGAGTTGCGGCGCATCCCTCTCGAAAAACCGCCTGGCCCTGTGACTGTTGAGCCTGGTCTCGCCACGGCTGCTCCGGAACAATTGACGTTAGAAAATAAGGACGGCCAGCCGGCTGCGCCTGTGGAGCCGCCGAAGGCCGAATAATCGGGAAAAAATCGTATTGACAGTTTAAGGCTTCAATATCAATTTATCCGTATCCGTTGATACAACGGTCTCATGCAGAGTGGTTGAGGGACTGGCCCGATGAAACCACGGCAACCGGTTGAGCTTGTTCTCGATGCAGGTGCCAATTCCAGCTCAGGCATCATTGGCCTGGGAAAAATGAGATGTGCGAATCGTTTTGTCGCCCTGTCTCTGCATGAGACGGGGTTTTTTATTGCCCTGATGACCAACAGGAAAATGTTATGAGTGATAAACAAGGCTACATGAAGGCGTTGAAATGCCGCGAATGCGGGCGCGAATACCCGCTCGAGGCCACCCACGTCTGCGAATTCGACTTCGGCCCGCTCGAAGTCGCCTACGACTACGATCGCATCAAAAAATCTTTGACGCGCGAAGCCATCCAGTCGCGTTCCAAAACCATGTGGCGCTATCGCGAGCTGTTGCCCGTCGCAGGCGAACCCACCGTTGGTGTACAGGCCGGCTATACGCCGCTCATCAAAGCCGACCGTCTCGCCAAGAAACTTGGCATCCGCGAGCTTTGGATCAAGAACGACGCCGTGAATTATCCCACGCTGTCCTTCAAGGACCGCGTTGTGAGCGTGGCCTTGAACCGTTCCAAAGAACTTGGCTTTGACACCGTGGCCTGCGCCTCTACTGGCAATCTGGCCAACGCTGTTTCCGCCCAGGCTGCCAGCGCCGGATTGAAAGCCTACGTGTTCATTCCCTCCGACCTGGAGCAGAGCAAAATTTTGAACTCGCTCGTGTACGGCGCGAATGTCATCAGCATCAAAGGCCATTACGACGAAGTGAACCGCTTGTGCGCAGAGATTGCCGGCAAATACGGTTGGGCATTCGTGAACGTGAATATGAGGCCCTACTATGCCGAAGGCTCCAAGAGCATGGCATACGAGATCGCCGAGCAACTCGGCTGGCGTGCGCCTCAGCATACCGTTATCCCCATGGCGTCTGGTTCGCTGCTTACGAAAATCCATAAAGGCTATCAAGAGTTGGCGAAGATCGGTCTCATCACTGACGCGAAGCCGAAGATTTATGGCGCGCAGGCGACGGGTTGTTCGCCAATTTCAGCCGCGCAAAAGGGCGGTTTGGATTTCTTCAAGCCCGTCAAGCCGGACACCATCGCCAAATCTTTGGCCATCGGCACACCGGCGGACGGTTTCTACGCGCTCAAAGTAATGCGCGATACCGGCGGCGCGGCTGAAGACGTGACCGACGACGAGATCCGCGACGCAATTAAACTGCTTGCGGAGACCGAGGGCATCTTTGCCGAGACCGCCGGCGGCGTGACCGTGGGCGTGGCGAAAAAACTGATTGCCTGTGGCAAAATTCCGCGCGACGAATCAGCCGTCATTTGTGTGACCGGCAATGGGTTAAAAACGCTTGATGCCGTGGAACGTCATTGCGGCAAGCCGCGTGAGATCAAGCCCAGTTTGCGAGAATTTGAAGCGTTGCTCGCGCAGGGTGAAAAAGTCGGAGCGTAATCATTTCAACCGTATCCTGGGGTCGCTCCAGGCCAGCAGCAGGTCGGCGATGAAATTGCCGATCACCAACAGGGCTGTGGCCATGACCACGCAATCCACCACCAGATAGGAATCTTTGGCGAAAAATGCCTCGATGGTCAACCGGCCCAAACCCGGCCAGGCCATGATGTTTTCCACGATGAATGCGCCGCTCAATAACGCCGCGAGCGAATAACCAAAAATGGTCAGGAGCGGATTGATCGCATTGCGCAATGCATGCTTATAGATCACCCAGCCTTCGCCCAAACCGCGCGCCCGCGCGGCGGTCACATACTCTGCGCGCAACGTATCCAAGAGATTTGAACGCATCTGCCGCATGATTCCCGCCAGATCGGACGCTGCCAGAACAATGGCTGGCAGAATCAGATGATGTGTGCGGTCCCAGAACTGTTGCATTGGCGTCATAAAATCGTGGACCGGGCTTTCTGCGCCGCCCACGGGAAACCATCCTGTGGCTGCCGCAAACCAAATTGCCAGCAGCGAGAGAAGCACATCCGGAACCGAAAGCCCTACGAACGCGACAAACGAACAGGCGTGGTCTACCCATGAGCCTTTTTTTACCGCCGCCCAGATACCGAACGGAATCGCGATACCCCACGCGATGATGAGAGCCCAAAATGCCAACACAAAGGTGTTCCACAATCGGGCCATGATCAGCGCGGTTGCGGGGATTTTATAAGCCATCGAATATCCAAAATTGCCTTCCAACACATTTTTGATCCAATAGACGTATTGCACATACCATGGTTTATCCAATTGGAACTGTGCCTGAAGCTGATGGATCGTGTCAGGTGAGATCTGCGGGTTTTGCTGGAGTGCGGTGAAATAATTCCCCGGTGAGATCGCCATCAGTAAAAAAGTCAGCAATGATACGCCCAACAGGAGCGGAATCATATGCAACAACCTCTTTAAAATATATTGCCACATCGCAATTTATGTCCACCTTCGCAAAAACAACCTGCCTGCGCGAGCCAATTTCTGAAATCGGGGAATATGAAACGAATGTTGTTGAATCCAATCTTATCGATTATCTTGTCCCTCTGTTGGATTTGACTAAGTGCGCCTATGAATACACGATCTTTAACAGTTCTGGCTTTTGTTGTCGCAGTTGCTTCCGGTCTTTGTGGCTGCGGCAAAAGTTCCTCCACGGCTTCGTCCGCAAATTCCGCCGAAAATTATCCATTACCTGATCCTCCCGTCGTCGTGGATTGCCATGCCGGCGCCCACGGCGGGCGCTTTGTCATTAGTGAACTCGGCGAACCAAAAACGTTTAATTATTTGATGTCTGACGATGCTTCGACCATTGATATTGGTCGTTTCATGTTTTGGGGATTGTTGAATTTCGATATGCCTTCGCAGACGGTAAAGCCCGGTCTCGCGGATTGGTGGACCAACGCACCCGATGGCAAGACCTGGACGTTTCACCTCCGCAAAAACCTCCGGTGGAGCGATGGCGCGCCGCTCACGGCGGATGACGTCTTATTTACGTGGAATGACGTCATTTATAATACCAATTTTCCCAGCGCCACACGCGACCCCTTCATCGTTGATGGCAAAGAATTCACAGTAACTAAGATTGATGACCAGACTATCCAGGTTGTCACACCCGAGATTTACGCGCCGTTTTTGCAAGGATTTGGCGCCGGCGTCGGAATCTATCCCAAGCACATCCTGGAAAAGTATATCAAAGACGGCACCTTCCTATCGGCTTATGGGGTCAATTGGAATCCTTCGGACATCGTGGGCAGCGGGCCCTACCGGTTGAAGGAATACAAACAGGCGCAATACACCGTCCTTGAGCGCAATCCTTACTTCATCGAAGTGGACACGAACGGCACACGTTTGCCGTACTTCGATGAACTTGTCTTCGCCATCGTCCCCAATATCAACGCCTTGGCACTTGATTTTCTGAGCGGTGAAAGCGATGTGGATGACTATGTGTATCCATTTGATTATGACAAATTCAAAGCGGAAGCCGATGCGGGGAAATTTACTCTGCTGGAACCGGGGATAGGATTGGAGACGAGTTATTTCTGGTTCAATGAGAATACCAACATGAACCCTAAAACCGGCAAGCCTGAAGTGGATCCGGTTAAATTGTCATGGTTCCGCAACCAAAAATTCCGCCAGGCCATCTCCTATGCGGTTGACCGCGAGGCCATCCTGAAATCGGTCTATTCCGGCCGCGGCGTTGTCAGTTACGGATTTCTGACGCCAGGCTATCAGAACTGGTTTGACACGAACATCCAGACTTATCCATATAATCCGCAGAAGGCGGTCGAAATGTTGAAGGAGATCGGCATCGAAAAAAGGAACGGCGACAATTTCATGACCGATTCCAACGGCAACAAGGTTCAATTCGTTTTTAATACCAACGTCGAGAATGATGCGCGCAAACGGATGTCCGTGCTCATCACCGGTGACCTGCAAAAGATCGGCATTGATGCCGTCTTCCAACCGGTGGAATTCAATACCCTCATCACTAAAATAGAAGATACCCATGATTATGATTGCATGCTGATGGGTAACTATTCTGACAGCGGCACGGATCCGAGCAGTTCCATGAACATCCTCAAATCGAGCGGGTATTCACATGATTGGTTTCCCCAGGAAAAGTCCCCGGTTACGCCGTGGGAAGCGCGAATAGACCAGTTGATGGACGACCAAATGCAGACGTTGGACCTGGGCCGGCGCGAAAAGGACATTGATGAAGTCCAGGAAATCATGGCAGAAGAACAGCCGTCATTTTATATGGTCACGCCGATGTACTATGCTGCAATAAAGTCAAACATCGGCAATGTTCGCGCGACTGCGTTGACGTACTATCGCGCCACGTGGAATGCTGAGGAATTGTACTACGAAAAGTAATTCCCATTTGCACTTTGTGATATACGATTGACGGGTTGCGTGGAAAACGGGGACAATCGTAAATCGTAATCCAAAATCATAAATTTTATTATGCCTCTACTTGAAGGAAAAACTGGAATCGTGTTCGGTGTCGCCAACAAACGTTCCATCGCCTGGGCCATCGCGCAGGCATGGGCGCGCGAGGGCGCGAAACTGGCATTCACCTACCAGGGCGAACGACTCAAGGATAACGTCGCTGAACTGGCCGGAACCTTTGGCCAGGATACATTGATTCTGCCCTGCGATGTTACCCGCGATGAAGACATTGCCAGCGTCTTCAAAACTGTTGGCGAAAAGTTCGGCAAGTTGAACTTGCTCCTGCATTCTGTGGCCTTTGCTCCCAAGGATGCTCTTGAAGGCCAATTCGTGAATACCAGTCGCGAAGCATTTCGCGTAGCGCATGATGTGAGCGCGTATTCATTGGTGGCGCTTGCCCGTGCCGCTGCGCCGCTGATGACCGATGGCGGCAGCATCGTAGCCATGAGTTATTATGGTGCGGAGAAAGTGGTGCCGCACTACAATGTCATGGGCGTGGCCAAAGCCGCGCTCGAAGCAAGCACTCGCTATCTAGCATACGATCTCGGCCCGAAGAAGATTCGTGTGAACTGCATCAGTGCTGGGCCGGTGAATACGCTGGCCGCACGCGGCATTGCCGGTTTTACTGAAATGCTGAAGCATTACGAAGCGCATGCTCCGTTGAAGCGAAACGTTTTGCCCGAAGAACTCGGTGCCACCGGCGTGTTCCTCGCCAGCGATGGCGCCGCTGCCATGACCGGCCAGGTTCTCTATGTGGATTCTGGTTACCAGATCATGGGAATGTAGAGGAGAATAACTGACGTCTAAGAGTTACCGCAACCGTCGGGTCCAGTAATCAGGTTTGCGGCTCAAATGTGCGATGGCCACTATCCGAAGACGATCTGATTGTTGCAAGTAAACAATTCGGAAGGGAAACTTTCTTGTTTTCCAACTACGGGTTCCAAGCTTTCCCAGTTGGCCAAGTTCGGGCTGTTTCTGAATTTCCAGCAATGTTGCTTCCACAATATCGAGGAAAATATCTCCCAGAGATGGATTCCGGTGCTCGTAGAATTGAGCGGATTTAATCAACTCACTTGCGGCCAGTCGATGATAGGCGACGGGTTTCATTCAATGCGCGGCGGGCATTTTTCATTACCTGGTCGGCGGGTATTCCTTTCTCATCGCCAGATTCGATTTCCCTGACTCGCCGCTCAATCTCATCTTCCCAGGCTGCTCTTATTTCCGGGGTTGAGTAATCATCAATGCTTTCAATGATTTTTTCCGCCAATCGCACACGGGAGCGGGGCGGCAATTCCAAAACTTCTTTTTCCAACACACGCAGTGTCATCATTCATCACCATGCCATCCATTTTGATTTGAATCAAGCATTGATGGTCCTGATTTTATTTCGGCCTTATCATCTCGAAGCGGTCGCGGGTGCGGCAATACGAGCGTGGGGATGACGACCGATTCAAAAATTCGTCTTTGTACCGTCAGGAAAGATGATTTGCAAATAGGCATTTGGTTTTGGATCCTCGGAGAAACGAACAATTGAGCCTTTGGGCCACGGCATATCAATTTTGTGAACGAGTTTAGCTTCGGGTGATTTATTTAACGGATTGATTGTATAAATTTCACCGGCACTCGAACGGACAAAACCAGTTTGTCCGTTTTGAGAATTTAAATACGGGATTAAATCTTGTTCTGAAGGCTGATTTGTTAATGCTAAGATCTGATTGTCATTCGTAATATCATGTTCTAATGCCCGTTCGTTTTTGGCAGCATCAATCAGGCGAAGATTATTTATTATCTTGTTTCACTACTGTCCGGTTTAATTTAGGCTGACGGCGATATAACCATTGTAAAATCTGGATAAAACCGCCGTCCTGTCATTTTTCGATTTGAATTTTGCGATGATTCCTTGAGGGTGTTCCACCGCATTCCAGCGGTTTTCC
>DASXYX010000058.1:0-19645 GCA_036502245.1 Verrucomicrobiia bacterium | reverse complement strand
GGGGAATAAGAAGTCCAGCCCGCTTGCGCCGCGCCACCCGGAATGAAAAAGCTCACTACCATCACAAGGCCACCGAGAAAATACGCCTGGTAGCTGGCCATGTTCACGCGCGGGAATGCCATGTCCGGCGCGCCAATCATCAGGGGAACGACGTAATTGCCGAACGCCGCGAACGCCAGCGGCACGATGGCCAGGAAGACCATGATGGTGCCGTGCATCGCGCCGAAGGAGTTATAAAGTTCAGGAGAGATGATCCCACCCGCGGCAGGTGTGCCGAGGATCTTTTCGAGAAGCCAGCCGATGCCGAACGGAACGGGCTGGCTGGGATGCGCGATCTGCCAGCGCATCAACAGCATCAGGAAAAATCCGAACAGCATGAAACACAGCGCGGTGAAACCATATTGGATGCCGATGATCTTGTGGTCGCTCGAAAAGACGTAGCGGTGCCAGAAACTCGGCTCGTGATGTTCGTGCCCGTGATCGTGATCATCATGGCCGTGGTGGCCGTGAGATTCTTCACGGTAGGGCGGAAATTGGTGAACGTTCGCGTCCATAAAATTTATTTCGTTTTATCCAGGCACAGAACTGACAACAACAGCGGCAGATAAAGGATCGAGGCCAGGAACAACTGCCGTGCGCGGGCCAAATTCAACTGCCTAGAAAATTGAATGGCGCACAGCAAAAATGCCGCACCTAAAACAACCGCCCCCGCAAGATATACAACCCCGGCCATTTTGGAAAGAAAAGGAACGAGGCTTACGATGAATAGCGCGAGCGTGTGACCGACGGTCTGCTGGGCGGTGCGCCGGACACCGGATTCGATATTCGGCAGCATCACGAACCCGGCCTTGGCGTATTCGTCACGATACATCCAGGCGATGGCAAAGAAATGGGGAATCTGCCAGAACGCCAAAATAGCAAACAGCGCCCAGCCTTCGCCGCTCAGATCATTTCGCGCGGCGGTCCAGCCCATCAACGGCGGCAACGCGCCGGGAATGGCGCCGATGGCGGTGTTGAGCCAGGTCACGCGCTTGAGCGGCGTATAGATGAAAACGTAGCTGATGAGCGTGATCGCGCCCAGGACGCTGGTCAGCAGGTTCACCGCCACCGCGAGATAAGCCAGGCCGATGATCGAGGTGAGGCCTCCAAAAAGGGCGACCGTCGTGGGTTGCAGGCGTCCTGAAGGCAGGGGACGGTTCTGCGTGCGGCGCATTTTGGCATCGTGCTCGCGCTCCAACAATTGATTGAGCGCGGCGGCGCCGGAAGCGACAAACGCCGTGCCGATGAGCGCGTTGAGGAACAAGAAATAGTTCATCGCGCCCTGCCAGCCGATGTAAAACCCGACGGCCGTGGTGACCAGCACCAGGCTGGTCAGGCGCGCCTTGACGAGGTCGGCGAAGACCGACGCCCAGCTTTTTTCAGCGGCGTTATTTGCGATTTCAGCGGAAAAATCTTTCATCGTTATTTAGCCAAAGTTCCAAAGGCGCTAAAAGTTTCGTGTTCGGTCACCGGCACACGCGCCGACCGGCGAAAAGCGATGATGCACCAGAACGCGCCGGTCACCAGCGAAAGTGCGCCCACCAGCAGGTGCAGTGTCGCGACGTCCGCAGCCTTGTTCGAAAGCACCGTCCAAATGCCCAGTCCGACCTGCGCGGTGATGAGGCCCAGCCAGAACAGCGCAAATTTGGCGAGAGGATCGCGCCTGCCCAATCCACGCAACGCCAGTACGGCGCAAGTGGCCGCACAGATGAAAACCAGCAACGCGCCGATGCGATGGACCATCTGCAAAATCACGTCGAAAGCGGTGATAGGATTGACGTTGGTCGTCTCAATGCGTTCGGCATTGTAACGTTCGATAGCGGCGGCGCTGGTGTCCGGCCAGATTTGGTGATGGGCGAGTGGGAAATCGGAGATGGACAAGCCCGCGTGCTGCGCGCGCATCGTTGCGCCCAGGATAAGCTGGCAGAAAATCAGCAGTGTCGCCGTCAATACGAGCACACGCAAATGGCCTGGAATATTGGGCTTTTGTTCGGAAATCCTCCGCCAAAACCCGCTCGTGAACAGGGCCAGGGAGCACATCAGGACAAAGAATGATTGGCCCACGACGCCATGGATGCCGCCCAGGCCGTTATTGTTCAGCACCACGCGCAGCCCGCCAAGAACACCCTGCGCGACCACCATGAAGAATGCTCCCACGCCGAGCCATTTCATCCATTTGCGCGGATCTTTGACCAGAAGCCAAACCGCAAGAATAGTGGTCATCATGCCGACGACCGAGGCCCAAAGGCGATGCGTATGCTCGTAAAAAATGCCACCGATCCATTTCGAGGGCGGGAAGGCGAACATGCTATATCCGTAGCTGTTCGGCCAATCGGGCACGGACATGCCGGCTTCGTGGCTGGTGACCAGGCCGCCTGCGCCGAGGAGGAGAAACGTCGAGATTGCCGCAAGCACCGCAAAACGGTGCAACCAGCAATTGTTGTTTTCCTTATTTCCGTTGTTCACTATCAAAAAATCAAAAGGCAGATACGATCGCGAACGGCGATCATCGGTTCAGATCTACTTCGCCTGGAACGTAAAATTGACGGTCACGTCTTTGTCCGATACGTCCACCACCTGGGTCTGGTCGCCCAGTTTGCGATGGGTGGCAGTGACGGTGTATTTGCCGGGCGGCACGTTTTTGATGACAAATTTGCCGTCCTGGCCGCTGATGGCGTAATACGGATTATCGAAAATGCACGTCCAGGCGAACATCCACGGATGCACGTCGCATTGGAATTTCATGAACATTTCCGCATTGGGAAAAGTGTAGGTCAGGTCCGCGCCGCCGGGCATCTGGGCGTCGTTATGCTCGGGATTGCCCGCTTTGGAAGTGGTATGGACGTTATGGATGCAGTTATCGGAATTTTTGACGGTCAATTTCTGGCCGGTCTGGAGCACGAAGATTTGCGGGGCGTAGAGGCAGCCTTTTTGGTCCAGGACCACCGCCGGCTGGCTCGCGCCGGTGGATTTGCCGGTGATGGCATTGCCGCTGCCGTCTTTGAGCGAAACGATGACGTCACCAAACGCGCCGTTGGCTCCCACGACATAAAAGTGAGTGGTCGGGGCCGTTTGATACAACTGGCCGCACGTCGAATCGCTCATGATCGGCGTGATGGGGATTTCCGCCGGGGGCGTCCCCTGCAGGGTGATGGTGCCGACGATGTCCGCCGCACGAAGAACCATTGAACCTGTTAGAACCAAAACCACGCAAAAAAGTGAACGAATAATCATAACAAGAGAGAGAATCTAACATTGTGAAAATAGCGGTCAAGGCTATTTGTGAAATTTTTCACAAGCGTATAGTAAAGGCAATGCTAAAACAGCGTGGAGCTGGGCAATTTCAGCTTGCCGTTTCTTCCAGCGTGGCTCATTTTTGCATCATCAGGTAACCAAGGGTATCATGCGCTACAGCATCACTTTAGCATTCTTTGTTTATGTCATAGCGTGTTTGGCCGAACCGCTTCCCACGAATCGTTTTCAAATATGGCTGAAGGGCGATGACTATCGTCAGGCGTTGCTGGGCAAGCCGATGACCATGAAATTTACCGCTATGAATGGACGTCAGGTGGATTTGTCACAAATGCGCGGCAAAGTTGTGCTTATCGATTTCTGGCAAACTGAATGTGAACCTTGTGTTGCGGAAATGCCGCGGATTGAAACCGCGCTCAAGAAATACCATCGGCAAGGATTTGAGGTGATCGGGATTAGTGACGATACGGATAAGGACAAACTGGAGCGGTTCTTGAAAGACAAAAAAATCCCATGGCCGCAATATTTTGAAGACCGGGTTTACAATCAATTCATCGTGGAATACGGCATCAATAGTTTTCCCCGTATGTTCCTGGTGGACAAAAAAGGCTGTCTGCGCTTCGACGATGTTAAAGCGGAAGGTTCAAGGACAAATTTTGAAGACAAGATTGAGGGCTTGCTGGCGGAGAAATGACATTTTTGTATTGTGCCAGGATATGGTAATGTACACTATGAGCAGCATGGAATCGCATATCTACGATATTCAAATCCGGGTCTTGATTTATAAAGAAGATGGCGAATTTGCGGCAAGGGCTTTGGAATTGGATTTGATCGGCTATGGCAAAACCGAAGTCGAAGCGGTTGAGGAATTAAAGGGGGTTTTGGAAGCCCAAATCTCTTTTGCGCATCAAATGCAGGATAAAAATTTGATCGAATTTCCAGCGGAAAAGGCGCTTTTTAGCCGATGGGATGAGGCGCAACGATTGATGCTTGCAGGACAAATCTTCGGAGATAAATCCATCAAATTGAAAGCGAAAGCCTATTTTATTTCTTTTACAAGAGAGGAAATAAAAGCATTACAAGCCCGGACATTCAAGAGGACTGACAACCTGATTTGTGCCTAAGCCCAAAAGAGCTGATGACGTTTTTCGCATCCTAAAAGAACACGACTCCCAGTTTCAGATTTTTGTTAATAAGGGAAAGGGTTCTCACAGGATGATTTTCCACCCCAACATCGACGGCGAACGCCGGTCTTTCCCCATTCCATATCACAAGGGCAAAGATTTACAGAAGGGATATTTGCGGGCCATGATTCGCCGGTTCAATCTTCCAAATGATATTTTTGGTTGAATTGCAGATCGTTACCACAGGTCTATAGCATCTCCATAATCCGCGCCGGGGCCTCGTCATTTCGCAATAATGTGGCCATCGTTTTCATGTGCGGGTCAATGTGATTGAAGAATTTTTTGTAACCCGCGCAGAGATAATTCAGGCCCCATTCGCCGTCAGGCGTTTCGATGAACCGATGCTTGGGACATTCGCCGTTGCACGCGAAGCGCACTTCGCATTTGCGGCAAAACTTCGGCAGGGAATCGGATTTGTCGTTGCCAAATTTGATCTGCTCCGGCGAACTAACCATCGCGCCGAGGTTTTGGTCCATCACATTGCCCAGTTTCCAACGCGGATAGACATAATGATCGCAACTGTACAGGTCGCCGTTGTGTTCAATGGCCACGGCCGCCCCGCATTTTTCAGCAAAGACGCAGAGCGACGAGCCGAGGCCCATCCAATTGCCGAGCGCCACGTCAAAGAGTTGCACAAAAACTTTTCCCACATCATGGCGCACCCATTCATCGAAGACGGTGCAAAGGAAATCGCCATATTGTTGTGACTCCACACTCCAGGGCGTGACTGCGGATGAGTTGCCGGTTTCACCGGACAATGGAGGTTCAGCAAAAACACCGCCAGCCGCTGAATCTGTCCCGGCGCGTTCGACCAATGGGATGAACTGCAAAAATTCACTGCCGATGCTCTTGAGGAAGCGATAGACCTCGAGGGGATGCCGGGAATTTTCGCGATTAACAACGGTCAGCGTATTGAAATCCACTTTATGTTTCTTCAATAGTTCCAATCCGTGCATGACCTTATCGAAAGTGGGCTGCTGCCGTTTGTCCACGCGATAGCGGTCGTGAAGTTCGCGCGGCCCATCAATGGAAAGACCGACGAGAAATTTATTTTCCGCGAGAAACCGGCACCATTCATCATCGAGGAGCGTGCCGTTGGTCTGGATGGCGTTGGAAATATTTTTCCCGTTGGCGAATTTTTTTTGCAACGCGACGGCTTTACGAAAGAAATCAACGCCCAGCAGCGTCGGCTCGCCGCCTTGCCAGGCGAAATAAATCTCCGACGCTGATTGGCTTTGGATGTATTGGCGGACATATTCCGCCAGCACGGCATCGCTCATGCGCCATTGGGTTTCGCCGGGATAGAGCTTTTCCTTTTCGAGATAGAAACAGTATTTGCAATCGAGATTGCAGATCGGGCCGACCGGTTTGGTCAGCATGTGAAAGTTTCTTGCGGTCATTTCCGGCATCGCCGCCATGATAATTAGGCATCGACTAACATTGAAACATCCAAATATCGCAGACCGTCCAATCGTCATCCTCTCCCCTCAACGGGGAGAGGAATTAAAGGTGAGGGGTGAGCATGAAAAAGGCTTGATCAGTGTCAGGTTCCATTCTCAAATTTCGAGACGATGGATACTTTCTTCAAACCTTTGACCCTCAACAAAACTGGCGATTCCAAATATACGAAACCGCGGTTAATCTATTTCCGTCCAACAATCCATGAGCACGATCACGCGCAGGAAATTTATCGGACACGCCGCGGTAGGCGCGGCGGCGGCATTGACATTCCCCAGTATTCTTCGCGCGCAAAAAACTTCACCGCGCAAGCCGAACGTCCTGTTCCTCATGTCCGACGATTGCCGCGTGGAACTTGGTTGCTACGGCAGCATGTTCGGTGCGCAGACGCCCAACCTGGACGGCCTCGCAAAATCCGGCGTGCGTTTCGATCGCAATTACTGCCAGTTCCCGCTCTGCAATCCTTCGCGCGCGTCGCTGCTCACCGGACGCAACCCCACAAAGACCAGTGTGCTGGGCAATCGCACGGATTTCCGCACCGCGCACCCGGATTGGACCAGCCTGCCGCAATTGTTCCGGCAAAACGGCTATGTCTCCGTTCGCGCTGGAAAAATTTTCCATGGTGGCATCGATGACCCGAAGGCATGGGACGTCTCATCCGTCTGGTCGGTGGATGATGAAGGCGGCATGCAATCCAACGGCGTGGGCCATGTTTTTGACACGTCAAAGATCGCCGAGCGCACGGACCGCGACCTGAAATCTCCCCATATGACTGGAGTGACGCCGGACTCTCCTGAAGGCCCAAAGCGCGCGTATTATTCCGACCGCATCGTGCTGCTCGACGGCAACGGCGAGGGCCACGGCGATTATCATACGGCGGACCAGACCATCGCGAACCTTCAGAAATACAAAGACCAGCCGTTTTTCATTGCGTGCGGATTTGTGAAGCCGCACAGCCCGCCGACCACGCCGGAGAAGTTTTTCAGCATGTACGATCCGGATAAGATCAAGCTCACGCCGGATTTTGCCGCCATGCCTACGATTCCGCCGGGCTTTCCCGCCGCAGCCATCCGCCCGCACAACGCCGACCTGTTCATCGGACGCGGCGCGAGCGTAGCCGAGGCGCGCGAAGTCATCTGTGCCTACATCGCTTCCATTTCCTGGATGGACTGGAATGTCGGGCGCGTGCTGGCCGAACTCGACCGGCTTGGCCTGCGCGACAACACCATCGTCGTTTTCCTCGCCGACCACGGCTATCAACTCGGCGAAAAAGGAAAATGGTCCAAGGCCGGTTCACTCTTCGAGATGGGCACGCGCGTGCCGCTCATCGTTTCCGCGCCGGGCATGGCCGGAAATGGCCACGCCTCCACGCGCATCGTGGAGTCGCTCGATCTTTATCCCACGCTGGTGGAGCTTTGCGGATTGCCGAAACAGCCGGAGATTGAAGGCACAAGTTTTTCATCGTTACTGCAAAACCCATCGGCGAGTTGGGACAAGCCCGCCTACAGCATTTGGAGTGAGGATGGAACAACCATCCACGGCACCGCGGTGCGCACCGAACAATGGCGTTATGCCGAATACGGCAAAGACGGCGCCAACGGCGCGATGCTGCTCGATCCCCACGCCGATCCGCTCGAAATGAAAAATTTGGCGAACGACCCGAATCACAAATCCGTGTGCGATGAATTATCGGCGTTGACGCGGACTTATGCGGCGACGTTGAAAACGAGTGCCTGATTGGCAGGGACATCGCGCTGCGATGTCCGCGGACGCCGTAGCGCGGCGTCCCTACAAATGCAGACGAGACGCCTGCGCTACAAGGACTTCATCACGCGCCCCATTTCAAGCGCGGTATGCGCGGCTTCAGTCCCGCGATTATGCTTATTCCCCAGGCAGCGGACTTTTGCGTGTTTGATCTTATCAAACACGAACACGGCATGGATGACCGGAATTTTGTGGAGCACCTGGATGTCCGCCAGCGCGTGGGTCACGCCCCAACCAATATGTTGCGCGTGGCTGGTTTCGCCCTGGAAAATAACGCCGAAACAAATGATCGCTGAATAACGCGAGCCGGAAGGGCGTTGCGCCAATTTAGAAGCCGCCGCCGGAATCTCAAAGGCCCCCGGCACACGCACGATGCGGATATGCGCGCCCGCTTTGAGCAATTCCTCGCGCGCCGCGTGCAACATGGCGTCCACGTACTCGCCATTATAACGCGAGGCAACGATGGCGAACGTTCCACCGCTGCTGCGGACGGTTTTGGTTTTTACGGCTTTGAGCATGGATATAAGTGATCCGAAGGTGAAAGTTTAATGCCAAAGCTAAAGGAGGCAAGAATTGGTTGATGATGTTCTTCCTCGCTTGCGTCTTGGAGTGCGGTGGCTGTGACACCGCTTTTTAACCAAATCAATCAAACAATACACGTTACCGAACCCTGCCATAGCGCCGTAGGCGCGGCATATTTGTAGAAACCAGCCAAATAAGAATTCAAAGCTCCGCTAGGAGCGACATATCTAAAAAAATTGCGATGCTATGCGAGCCCGATCACAACTTCTCCGGCTGCCGCATCAATTCAGAAACCCGCTGGAGCAGGCGCCCCGCCGCGCCGCCGTCGAGCACGCGATGATCGAAACTCAGCGTCAGGTTCGCTTCCATCATCGGGATGAACTCCCCTTTGACGGAATCCCAATTCGGTTGGTGCCGCGCCGCGCCCATGCCCAGCACCAGGGTTTGCTCGGGAAGCGGAATCGGCGTGGCCCATTCCAATCCGAACGTGCCGAAATTCGTGACCGTCGCGATGGACGCGCCGGTGGCGCCCACCGGCAATTTGCGTTGACGCGCCAGTTCAACGAGTTCGTTGTAAGGCTCGATCAAATCGCGCAATAATTTTTTGTCCGCGTCACGGATGACCGGCACGAGCACGCCGTCCTCGGCCTCGACCGCGAAGCCGATGTCGATGGAAGAGGGATGAACGATCTTGGTGCCGACGAGGCGGCCTGCGGGCTTGCTGTTTTCCGCGAGGGCCACCGCCAGCGCGCGCAGGGCGCAGAGCGCCGGACCGGGTTTCGGTTTCGCCACTTTGCGATACGCAAACAGCGGATCGAGGCACACCGGCATGCCGACGTTTGCCAGCGGACGCGTCCAACTGCGCCGCATGGCATCCGCCACGGACACGCGCATGGACGAGGCATCGCTCATCTTGTGCTTCTGGAGGTGCGAGATGAATTTCTCGAAATCTTCAATGGTCACGCGCCCGGCCGCGCCGCTGCCGGCCACACCCGCCAGGTCTGCCGCGCTCAATCCCAGGTCCGTCATGCGGGCTTTGAGACGCGGCGAGAGATAACTCGCGCCCGCGGCATTCGCCGGCACGGGCAATCCGCGCACCGTCGGCAGGACACGCGTGTTAGTGCCGTTGGAATCGCCCTTCTCCACGCGATCGGCATCGGAAGTTTTAACGGGAGCCGTATCCAATCCGAGGCGCGCGATCTCCTCCTTGGTGGCTTCGATATAGCCCAGCACCGCGCCCACGGCGTAACTCTCGTTCAATTGCGCGGAAAATTTTTCGATCTTTCCCCCGCACGGCGAAGTGACCGTCATCGTGGCCTTATTGGTCTCCACTTCGATAATATTTTGGTCGGCGGCCACGGTATCACCGGGCTTGACCAGAAACGCGATGATGTTCGCCTCGGCGATGGATTCGCCAAGTTGCGGCATGATGAGAGGGATCTGCATGTTTCTTAAAGCGATGATGGATGATGGAGAATGGAGGATGGCATTATTTTTCGCGCGTGCCGCAGAAATCATCGGCACGGATGATCATCTTATTGAGCATTGCTCCGATACTTTGCCAGGCGGCATCCATTTGTTTGAATTCTTGCGCTGAGATATAACCACAATCAAGACAATCATCCAACCATGATTGTGTTTCCGTCGCCTCTCCCAATGCCTCGTCAATTTTGTTGATGAAAACAGCGCGATAACGGCGCCGTGCCCGGGCTTCGGCAACCATTGCCTTTACTGCGCGTGAAGAACGCCGGATTTGGTCCGTCAAAGAATAACGCTCTTTCGGCGGAAAGTTTCGGCTTCGTCTGAAAATATTCCCGGCTTCCTGCCGTGCAGCTTGATAGACATTCAGATCACGGAAATGCTTAATCAATGGCATGATCCATCCTCCATCTTCTATTCTCTATCCTCGTTTTTTGTCGTCCTTTCATATCAAGAACGCAGCAAGTTCCTCGCCGCCGCCGCCACACTCCGTGCCGTCGGGCGATGCGCGGCCCAGAGATTGGGATGATACGGCACGGGCGTGTCTTTGGCATTGAGCCGTTGCGGCGGGGCATCGAGCAGTTCGAAGCCCTCGCTCGTCACACGCGAGACGATCTCAGCGGTGACACCGCCCCACGGCCATGCTTCACCGACACAAAGCAATTTTCCCGTGCGCGACACACTGGCCACAATGGTGTCCGTATCCAGCGGTTTGACCGAGCGCAAGTCCACGACTTCAATTTCCCATCCGTCGGCAGCCAGTTCCTTCGCCGCTTCCAGGGCTTCATGGACCATCGCGCTGTAGGCCACCACCGTCAGGTCGCGGCCCTCGCGCGCGATGCGCGCCTTGCCGATGGGCAACGCTTCGTTCGGCAACTTCTCCGCCTTGAGATGGTAATAAAGAAATTTGTGCTCGCAGAAAATCACCGGGTCGTCGATGGCGACCGCTTCCAGCAACATCGCATACGCGTCCTCTACCGTGGCCGGCGTCAACACGATCAGGCCGGGATAATGCGCGTAGATCGCCTCGATACATTGGCTGTGAAACGGCCCGCTGCCCGACGTGCCGCCGAACGGCAGTCGCACCGTGATCGGGCAGGGGATGTTCGTGCGCCAAAAAAGCGTTGCCGCCTGGTTCACGATCTGGTTGAAGCCCACCGTCGAAAAATCCGCGAACTGCATCTCGATGATCGGTCGCATCCCCTCGATTGCCGCACCGACCGCCATGCCGATCATGGCGTCCTCGGAGATGGGCGAGTCCAGCACGCGCCCCGGAAATTCCTGCGCCAGATTTTTCGTGGCCTTGAACGCGCCGCCGAACGACCCCACGTCCTGCCCGTAGATGAACACGCGCGGGTCATCGCGCAGGGCGTGCGCCTGCGCTTCACGGATGGCTTCCAAATAGGTCAGGCTCATGTCAATGATTCAACTGGCTGCGTTCCCCTCGCTCAAATGTTTTGTGGACATGCTTTTCCATTCTTCGGCAAAAGGATCGGGCGCCGGTTCGCGTTGCGCCTGCGCCACGGCTTCTTCGATCTCATGGATCAACTCGTTCCGCAGGATGGGGACTCGCGACGGGGCCATCCATTTCTGGCGTAACAAAAATTCTTCAGCCACCTTGATGCAATCGCGGCCCAGCGGCGACTCTTTCAATTTTGGATCGATGTAATCCGACGGATCATGCTCGCCATGACCGCAAAGGCGCAGCAGGTCGGCGACCACCAGTTGCGGACCGCCGCCGTTGCGCGCGCGCGAAACGGCCTCGCCCACCACCTTCATGCACGCGGCCAGGTCCGTGCCATCCACCGTCTGCACTTCCACGCCGTAACCCGCCGCTTTGTCCGCCAGGCTGTCGCATGCGAATTGGCGCGAGGTCGGCGTGGAATAGGCGTATTGATTATTGGCCACGATTAAAATGAGCGGAAGTTTTTCGACGGCAGCCTGGTTCAGCGCTTCATGAAATGAGCCGGTGGACGTCGCGCCATCGCCGATGCACGCCGCGCCCACGATTCCCGTAACGCCTTTGAACCGCCGCGCGAACAGGACGCCGTTCACTACCGAGATCATCGCGCCCAGATGGCTGACCATGGGCAAGTAACCCTCCTGCGGTTTGCCGCGATGCACGTTGCCGTCGCGCCCGCGCATCGGGCCGAGCGCCGAACCGAGATAAGTCCGCACCGCGTCCAGGACCGTTTCGCCAAACGCCAGCCGCCCCGCGGCATCGCGGATCAACGGCGCAAAGACGTCGCCCTTTTTGAGCGAGATGCCGATGGACGCGCTCAGGGCCTCCTGGCCGCGGCCCAGGAAAACGCCGCCGTGGATCTTTCCGGCGCGATACAGCGCGGCAAATTTGTCATCCAGCAGGCGGGCGAGGAGCATGAAGCGGTAGGCAGCGACATGGACGTCCTGCGGAGAGGCGATAATACTTTGCTGCCTGACTTCTAGCACCGTTTGCGGCATGGCATAAGCATAATGGAATTTGCCCGCGTCAGCAATCCAAACTTCCACCGGTAGGGACGACGCGCTCACGGTGTTCAATAACGAATCATGCAGCCTGGGGTTGAAGCCGCCGAGGGTAGGTCTCTAAAGATGCAGCAGGTCGCGCAAAGCGGTTTTCACCGCGCTATAATGTTCGGTCGAGAGGGTGCCGAAGCGGCGGGTCAGTTTGCCGGGGTCGAAGCTGGCCAACCCTTGCACATTCACAGCAGAAACTTTTGGCAGCCAGCGCAACTTGCCGAGCGGCACCTCACCACGCAGGCTGCGAATCTGTGAGGTCAATGGAGCAACCACTACCAGTGTACGGGCGTCATCAGGGCTAGGAGCAGCCAGGACTACCACTGGACGGCTTTTTTCGGCGATTCCAAGGTCCGCAAACCATACTTCGCCCGGCTGGAGATCAGTAGGCACCGAAGGCTTTCGTCCACGCATCCGCCTGTTCGTCGGCGGTGAGCAGAGGTTTGGGAGTCATGCTGACATCAAAGGGCAACCCCTTGCGGAGTTCAATCTGGGCCAGCAACATGCTGACCGCATCGGCGGGGCTGATACCAAGCTTATCGAGGATTTTTTCGGCGCGGCGCAGCCGCTGCGCGGAAACTTTAGCCGTTAAAATCGCCGTCGAAGTATTCATGGCAAAAGATTACTTCATTATTTGTTTTTTTGCACCGACCATTTTGATTAAAAAATGACCCAATTTGTGTTCTCTTGCGGCATATCCGGTCCATCCTCAATCCTCGCCGTCTTCGTTCCTTCGTTTCTTTGTTGTTAAATTTGTCTTAAACCTTGGATGTTGGATGTTCCCCTTCGTCTCATGTCTTCTTTGCGTCTTTGCGTTAAATCCCTTGCCTCGCTTTCGCCCGTTTCACCATTTGCCGTTGGATGATCAACGGCACGATCCAGACCACATTCAATAACAACAAATACGGCACCGTTTTCGCTGAGACCCGGTAAAACAACTTCGACCCCATCCATTGCCGCGCCGCATCCGTGTTGGCTTGCAACGCATGCACGATCCCCCCGACCGCATAACTATGCGCGATGGCAAAGCCGCCCCACGCCGCGTCCCAGGCAATGGCACAGCCCCCGAAACTTTCCCAGCCGATCGCCAGCCCGCCAAAAGCCCACACACCCATGCCCAGGCCGCCGAGCGCCAACGGTGCGATCGCGCATCCGCCAAAGCTGAACAATCCAAACGCGCATCCCCCGATGCACACGGGCGCCATCGCCAGTCCGCCGAAGGCGAACAGCACCCCGAACGCGCAATCGCCCGCCGCGATCCATGCCTTCACCGGTTCCGCCAGCCGGTCGCCCACCCGGATATGGATGAACGGCAGGCCGAACAACTTGAACCCGCTGCGATATTCCCACGCCGGCTGCATCGGCTGCGTGGCTGCCTCTTCCGGCGTCAGGTTTGCCAGCAATTTTCTCCGCTCCACCGTGCAACGAAACGAAAAATACATCGTCACACACAGATACGTCAGCGTCAGGCCGATGATCAAACTGGCGAACAAACCGGGATTCGTGTGGACCAGCGATTCACCGCCGAAACATACCGCAAAATAGATGGCCAGAAAGGCGGCGATGCACGTCATCAACCGCTTGAAAAAGGTTTTGTTGAAATCGCGCTCGCGTTGCGACCGCGCGCTGTCCTGCGCCGACTGATACCCCATCCAGATCCCGAGAAAAGCGATCAGGGGCGACAACGCGCTGCCGAGCAATCCGCTGATGCCCGCCACCTTGGCCGTCATGCTTCCCTTGGCCGCCGCCGCGCCCAGCGTTGCTGCCTTGGCCGAGATTGTCAGCGCCGGCAACGCCGCCAGCACATCCAGCGTGAACGCCTGGCCCGGATTCGTCCGCGCCAGCGCGCCTTCCACAAACGACACCATCTGCTCATGCAACAACTTGCGTCCGCGCGAGAGCCGTTGCTTTACCGCGTCCTCCGTCAGGTCCAGGTTCGCGGCTACCGTCCCGATCGATTGCCGTTCGCGATAGAACAGGATCAGCGCCTCCCGATACGTCTCCGGGATCCGTTCGATCGACCGCCACAACATCGCTTCCTCCTCCTTCGTGATCGCCTGGTCCGACGGCGGCAATTCGCCCGACGCCAGTTCCTGCGCTGATTCCAGCGGTTCCGCCGCATGGACCGGCTCGCGTTGCTGGCTGCGGAAAGTTTTATAGACGCGGTTCTTCAGGATGGCGCACAGCCACGCGCGCAATTTCCCCGGCTCGCGCAATTCCGGAAGCTGTTTCCAGGCGATGACAAACGTGTCCTGCGCCAGGTCCTGGCTTTGGCTCACGCTGCCCGTCGCATTGTAGGCCAGCGAACAGATGAGCGTCTGGTACCGGGCCACGATATGCCCAAACGCCTCGCGATCGCCGCGCAGGCTGTCGGCCACCAGGTTGTTGTCGCTGGATTCCATCACGCCGATTGTATCTGAATTTTTCATCTCGCCAAGTAAGTCCCCGACCGGAATAAAAGGTGACAGGAAATTGTTCGTGTCAATTCGCGTCAGGAGGCGTCCATTGACGCCAAAAACGGCTGATTTTTTAAGTTGTGATGTTTCCGGGAAACAGTTGCCGCGGAAAAAGGAGTGGTTTAGTCCGGTTAAGTTCGTGCAACGGGTGGTAGTTGAGAGAGGCTTGAGTTGAGAGGTTGCGGCCCGTAGTCGAGAGGGAGGGAAGAGGATGACGATGAGGATGATCGTCTTACGTTTAACTAAACGTAAGTTCGCGTAAGTTCGCGTAAGATTGCGTAACGGTCCTGAACAGGAGGTAAGGGAGGTAACAGAGTTGAAACCACGGCCAGACACAAATGCACACGGATTCTCGGGGACATGAGCGCACACACAAACGGCCTGTATGACGGGCAGGATGCCCGTACAACTGGCCGGCTGGAAGCCCGCCCTACCGCCCGATCCGTCTCTACTGCGTTTCGACGCGACAAGCACTTCCCCAATACGTTTTGACGCGACCGGGACGGGCGCGCTCCCCAAACGATATGTCAATGCATCTCGCATGGGGCGATTAAAGCAGGAAAAAGGGGAGGCGTAATGTTTCCCGGAAACAAAAAATGCAGGGCGATGATGGAAAATAGAGTATGGCTAAGCAGTTTTCGTCCGGTGGAAGTTTAGCAGTGAATCGGAACGTGTAATGTTTGCCGAGCGGGGTTCCAGCACGCGTGCCCGGGTCCTCGATGAAGCGCATGCGAAAGCCTCCGGGCGAGCAGTCAAGCATTGGAATACCGACGATTTGAAAGCCGAAGTGGTCTTCAATGTGCAAACCCCCATGCGTGAACCGTTACTGGCGGTGCCGGATTATTTGGGTTGGGCCGTGCAACGCGTTTTTGAAAAAGGCCAAACCCGTTATTACGATTATCTCAAGGAGAAAATTCGCCTGGTGACCGACCTTTATGATTCGGAAAAAAATGCCGACAACAAAAATTATTACGACGAGAAAAACCCTTTAACAGCCCAAAACAAAATTGGCCCACCATCCACCTAAGCGGGATACCCCGCGACGCCTTGGAGACGACTTTCAATGGCAGCAGGCCTGACCAAATAAAACACATAACGACCGAATTGTAAACCGAAAAGCCAAAGAAATAGCCAGCAGCACATAATTCGGAAGGTTTTAACCGCGAATGGCGCCAATAAACGCGAAGAGTTGACCACGAAACACACAAAAAACACGAAAATCATAGATTACACCGGTTGAACGCAAAGGCACGAAGAGGCAAAGACGCAAAAACGGAGGCAAACGAGAATGGAGGATGGAAGGTTGAGGATGGCGAAAGGCGGAATTTAAACACGGGCCTTCGCCAAAGGCTTCCGCCGTCGCCTAAGAGCTATGGCGGGACAAGCCGGCCCGGCAGGGAAGAAAATGGAGGGAATAAAGATTTTGACACGGATTAACACGAATTTGGCATTAGCGCCGTTAGGCGCGGCATGTTTATAGAAACCAACCAAATAAAAATCAAAGCTCCGTCAGGAGCGACATAGTCAGCCGTCTTTGGCGGACAGATTTAGTTCGTCCTTCTTGAACAACCGAATTGGATTTGAAATGAAGAACGTTTTTAAAGCCCGTCCTCATCCTGACCTTGCTCCATACATTGATCGAGTGAAAGCGGATCTTGAATGGCTGCGTGGGAGCATTACGGTTCCAATCTGGGTTATTGGCCTGAAGTAGCCCCGTAGCAACGGACGTGAGTCCGCTCCAATTGAAAGTCAGTGCCGGCTTACGCCGGCTGCTACCATCATCGTTCCGCCCGCCCAGGTCCATGCGCAATTCAAGAAGGTCAAACCACTGGAAGAAATTTCCACCAAAGAGCGCGGGTGGACGTTGGATGTGCTGAATCTTGTCCGACGCGTTATGGGTAGTAGGAGGCGAGGTGACGAGTCTCTGATTAAAAAAACGGGGAATATTCAGAGTCTCCTGACGTCGTCTCCTACGGATGAATTCACCAATGAAGAAATCTACGCCTTCGTTCCCGAACTGGAAAAACTGCATCCGGATAACCGTCACGTCCGCGACAAAATCCGGCAACAATTGCAGGTCTTGCGCGACGCCAAATTATTGATTCACGTCAGCCCGGGCCGATGGGAAATTAAGAATTAAGAATGCAGAAGGAAGAAACGAATGCAAAGGCGTGGGGTTTTAGCTCCATCGGAGCGGCATCTTTGTAGAAATTAATCCAATACAACATCAAGCCCCATCGGGGTGGCATCTTCTGAACATGTCGCACCTGACGGCGCTTTGAATTTTATTTGGTTGGTTTCTACAAATATGCCGCGCCTAGCGGCGCTAATGCGTTTCCTTTTTCGTGCCTTTTGTGTGTTTCGTGGTTAATTCTTCGCGTTTATTGGCGTGGATTCGCGGTTCTTTCTGTCGTCCCTCCCGGGACTTTGCCGGTTTGGTGGACATTCCGCACAATTGAAACTGTGGGCTATTATCTATCACGCCTCGGGCGCTTAAGTCTGATTAAAAAATCGGGGAATATTCAGAGTTGCCCAGGCCCCAAGTTTTTCAAGCCCCATTCGGGGCGGCATCTTCGGGATGTGTCGCTCCTGACGGAGCTTTGAATTTCTATCGGGTTGGTTGCTATAAACATGCCGCGCCTAATGGCGCTGGGGGGAATTTTAACGCAAAGACACCAAGGTGCAAAGACGCGGGGTTTTAGCTCCATCGGAGCGGCATCTTTGTAGTTATTGCCCCATAACGGCAGACAATTAATTTCAAATCAGTTTTTATCTCTCCCTCACCCAACCCTCTCCCCACGGAGAGGGCTTTTCCCAAGTCCGACTCTTTAGGAATTGGTATGGCTGGATTTGCGAATAGCCTTTCGTGAATGATGGATATTCAGAGTCTCCTGACGTCGTCTCCTACGAATGTATTTGTCCTCTTTTCCCAGTAGCGCATCGGCCATCTGCGATTACACTATTAACAGCATGACCCAGCTCGAAAATTTCCTGCGTGATACGCTCCAGCAATTTCGTTCTGAGACGGGCACGATCCATTCCCTGGATGCCAGCACGCAATTGCTCCATCTGGCGGCACAGGTTGGTTTACCACCGCAAATATTGGACATGGTCAAAACGATTCCGGTGGGCAAGGGGATTGCCGGGCAGGTGGTGGCCCAGAACAAGCCGGTGACGATTTGCAATCTCCAGACGGATTCCAGCGGCGTGGCAAAGCCGGGCGCGAAGCAGACTGGTGTGGGCGGCGCGTTGTGTGTGCCGATTCGCGACGGAGACAAACTGGTCGGCACACTCGGCATCGGGACGGTTCGTCAATATGAGTACACGCCGGAGGAGACGGCGCGCCTGGAGGAAATGGGTCGCCAAATCGCCGGTGTTCTGAAAGGATAAACGCATGGCCCTCGTCATTGCACAACCTGAGAAGAAGCCCAAGGTGACGATCCCACCGGTCGCTCCGACCAAGAGGCTGACGCCGGCGGAGATTTCAGCGATCGCGCGCCAGCTTATCGCCAATGTCGAGAAGGTCATCGTCGGCAAACATGACCAGGTGGTTTTGGCGGTGGCGGTGTTGTTGGCGGAAGGACATTTGTTGATCGAAGATGTTCCCGGCGTGGCCAAGACGATGCTCGCGCGCGCCCTTGCGCTCAGCGCCGGCGCGACTTTCAAACGCATCCAATGCACACCTGATTTGCAACCGGAGGATGTCCTGGGTGAAGTGCGTTTGGACCCGACGACGGGGCGTTCGGAATTTTATTTCGGCCCGCTGTTTTCGCAGTTCGTGCTGGTGGACGAGATCAACCGCGCCAGTCCGCGCACGCAGTCGGCGTTATTGGAGGCGATGGGTGAATCGTCCGTGACGACGGGCAACGTGACGTATCGGTTGCAAAAGCCGTTCATGGTCATCGCCACGCAAAATCCCGTGGAGCAGGAGGGCACGTTTTTGCTGCCGGAAGCGCAAAAGGACCGTTTTCTTATCCGCATGAGCCTGGGCTATCCGCTGCTGGCCGATGAGAAACAGATGATGGAGCGGTTTCAATTGCAGCATCCCATCGAGACGCTCCAGCCGGTGACGACGCCGGACGGCATCACGAAATGCCAGCAGGCGGTGCGCGAGATCAAAGTGGCGGACGAAGTGAACGACGCCATCCTGAAGCTCGTGCGCGCCACGCGCGAACATCCGGCGCTGCTGCTTGGGGCCAGCCCGCGCGGGTCGCTGGGACTCTTCCGCGCCGCCCAGGCGAT
This sequence comes from Verrucomicrobiia bacterium, assembly GCA_036502245.1. Taxonomy (GTDB): domain Bacteria; phylum Verrucomicrobiota; class Verrucomicrobiia; order Limisphaerales; family UBA11358; genus UBA11358. The sequence goes on along the minus strand of DASXYX010000058.1, from coordinate 735 downwards.
GGCCGCGATCGAAGGGAAAGATTCCGTGTCCCTCGAACTGATAAAATCGCTCGCGCAAAAAGTGCTGGCGCATCGGCTCATCAGCCGCAAAGAGGAAAGGTATCGGAGCGTGAACGTGGCCGATGTGGTGGATGAATTGGCGGCGCAGATTTAACGCAAAGGCGCGAAGGGGCAAAGGCGCAAAACCGGAGATAAACGAGAATGGAGGATGGAAGATGGAGCAATGGATTGGTGGACGAATCGCGTTGGGATTCTGTGATCAGCGCCGTCAGGTGCGGCATGTTTATAGAAAGCCGTCCAATAGAAATCCAAAGCTCCGTCAGGAGCGACATATTCAGAGCATGCCGCCCCGATGGGGCTTTAAATTTTGAGGGACCGATAACTATAAACATTTCGCTCCGATGGAGCTATTCGGATGTTTGACGCGAGGCGCGTCAGGACGCATCTTGTTACTGCCCCCCCGTGACGGCGCCAAGAAAGGCCGGGAACATAGAGGGATTGGAAGCAGATTGGATTTGAAATGAAGAACGTTTTTAAAGCCCGACCTCATCCTAACCTTCTCCTCCAGGAGAAGGAACAGCGAGAGGACATGCCTGGATTGGTGGAGCGGCAAGCCCATGGATTCCGCCTGGCACTTAAAGAAATGTCGGAAATAAGCCCTTGCCTGGCCTGACCCCTCATCCTCGTTTCTCCACCGAAAGCATTCGAGGCCGATGCCACAATCGGGGCAGTGTC
>DASXYX010000057.1:0-39900 GCA_036502245.1 Verrucomicrobiia bacterium | reverse complement strand
CGAGATCAGAACCGCTATACACACCAGTGTCGGTGATGGAAACATCCTCCGCGGCATCCAGGGTAAGAGTTCCTCCGGCATACACATCATAATATGTGTCGTCGCCGAAATTATGGTTGCCGGATATATCGATCGTACCGCCGCTGCTGAGGTACATGGTCCCGGCCGTCGTCAGATAGGAATCAGTGATCGTCACGTTTCCACCACTGCTGGAGACCTGCAAGGAATCCTCCGGACTGCCATCCAGCGTTTCGATGACCGCATCGCTGATCTCCACGCCATTATTGCCCTGGAGGGTGACACTGGTGTCGGCGCCGATATCATAACCAAAACCGGTGCTGCCCGACTCGCCATCCACGGTCAAATATCCCCCGGCCGTAATAGTAATGGAATCTCCCGTAGCCGTTGTTGGGTCGCCACCAGGAATTTCGGTCGTGGCACTGATCACCGATTCTTCAAGATCAATATCGCCCGGAGTGGAGATAGTAACGCTGCCCGAATTGGCCATAATCAGCGAGTTGTTGATATTGATTTCTCCAGCATCGATTTCAAATAAAGGTTCGCAATCAGAATAAGATTCGGAATCAGGCTGAGAAATCGAGAGGCTGCCGGTGTTCTCGATGTTGATGCTGCCCCCGTCAGCTATGATCTCGGCATCATTTATTGAAATATTTTTAACATTGATCCCAACATAGTCGAGACCCAGGTCACCCGCGCTGATATTCACATTGCCGCACTCTGTGATATCAATATCTCCAGCAGTCGATTCCAACTCTGAATCAGAAATTTCAATATTGCCGCCTTCCACATACAACCCGGCTGCATAAATGTAAGGAGCGGAAATATCCAGGGAGCTGGAACTGTTGATATAGATGCCACCCGCGCCGGTGTCGCCCGTGCCGGAGGTGATCAGGCTGTTATCTCCGATCGAAACGTCGCCGCCAATATAGATGTCCGATCCAGGGCCGATCTCATCTTTAAAGAAGTCCTGGTTAATGTCGATCGCGTAGCCGGCCTGGATGTCAACGCTACCGCCACGGGCATTGATGTGCACGTCTCCGGTGGCGGAAAGATCGGCGGAATCGATATACACCGTGTTGTCACTGCTCGCGTCAACCTCGGTGAATTCCAGATCCACCGTGCCGTAAGGAGAAGAAATACCCACGTTGCCATTGTCGGCTTCCAAAGTGTCGTCATAAATACCGACGGAAGGATAATAGTTGCCCGTGCCGTATTCCGAAGTGATATAGATGGATTTACCGGACTCGATCCAATCGCTCGAAGACTCGCCCAGGGTAACGTTGTACCAGGCCGAAATGCCGACGTTGCCGCTGGCTTCAATGTCACTGTTCTCAATATCCACTCCGTTTTCGGCGTTATAACCAGACATAAGGCAGATGTTGCCCGCATCGGCATAGACATCTGAATCGTATATATTCACATCCCCTATCGCATTCAAAGAGATGGAGCCATAGTAAGCCTCTACGTCGTTATCGCTATTCAAGGTGATCCCGAAAAGCGCATTGGCGTAAATACCGTCGCCGTAGGAATAGACATCTTCATTATCCACTTCAATACCGCTGTAAGTCGAGGCCAGGTTGACTTCCCCGTTTGCATTCAGGGTATCACCGGTGGTAACGCCAATCGTCAACGAACCGCTGCTGGTGATGTCAATATCGCCATTGGCATAAATGTAAGAACCTTCGACATCAATGACGCCGCCAGTATAGCTTTCACCGCTGGAACCAGGAGCAGCCGGAGCCGTAATATCCACGTCGCCGCCTTCCGCATTGATCGAACTGGCGCCTATCGCCATGCTGCCGCCAGAGGTGATTGACACGTCTTCATCCGCCGAGATGATGGTACTGGAGATATTCATGTCACTGCCGGAGCCAATGGTGACATTGCCACTCACATTTGCTGTGATGTAATTGTAGCCGTTGTCCTGCGTGCCAATTGTCAATGATCCAACACTGGAGATATTGATGCTGCCAACATCCGCGGTGAGGGTGGTATCGTAAATAGTAATGTCACTACCGGCAGTGACGTCCAGATCTCCGCTGTCAGCAATGTAAGTGATATCGGACAGCGAGATGCTTCCACTGTCAGACAGGTCGATGCTGCTGGGGCTTTCGATCGTACTGCCAGCACCGTTAATAGTCGTATCGGCCGGGTTAATAACTGATGACCCAACCGTCGCAGAACTATGCCGTGCGCCGTAGCCATAGCCACCTGAACCGCCGGCGTTGATGACCAGGTTGCCATTTGCGTTGATGGTTTCGTCATCTTCAATGTTCACGCCGCCGGTGTTGGCCGTGAGATACACATTATTGCCCTGGATCTGCCAGTAGTTATCGCCGCCTTCGATCGTCAACTCATCATTGGCGGTGATGCTCACATCGCCGTTATCCGCTAAAATCTCGGAATCATAGATGTACGCACTGCCGCCGGCGGTCATCGTGATCGAGCCGGCAGCGCCGGTCGCATCTGATTCAGCTTCGATCCAGTTTCCGTTATCCGAACCATCATCTTCGATGTTCAGGTCCTGTCCGCTGTTGATCGTGATATTACCGACATCCGCATAGATCCCGCTGTCCTCAATAGTCACAGTGCTATCACCACCCAGGCTGACATTGCCAGCGGCTTCAAGATAAACACCATAATCAACGCTGCCGGAAGTCAGGGTCAAATTACCGTTGCCGGCGTAGAGATAGGAATCGTAAGCGTAGATGTCGATGTCGTTTATCTCAGTCGTGATATTCGCATCCGTTATATTCACACCGCCTGAATTGCCGTTAACCGACACTCCGGTACCGGCAGCGATGACCGTGTCCTGGATGCTCACGCAATCACCAGCCAGGTCAACATAACCGTTGACCGCCTGGATGTCCGGCGAAGGCCCGATCAGCGCCGGCGGAGCCACATAATTGTGCCCGGCGTTGATGTTCAACATGCCATTATCAGATGTGACATTGACATTGCCATCGTTGGCGGTGATATCACTGTTCTGGATGCTGACATTGTCATTTCCCGTCACATTGACGTCGCCATTTTCGGCATAAAGCGAACTGCCTCCGGTGATGCTGACGGCGCCATCGTAGGCCGTGATATTCACTGAATCGAGCGCCTGGATATACGTGTCTCCAATGCCGATATTATCATCCACAATACGATCCAGCGAGACCGCATCCGGCGTAAGCTCCCCACCGCTGTTGATATTCACGTCACCACCATTGGCGTAGATGCTGGAGCCATTGATGCACACCATGTCGTCGGCAGAAATGTCCACTTCCGTCCCGGCCGAAACAGACCAGTCGTTCATGGTCAAACTGCCGGATTCGTAGGAATCGTAAATGTTCACATAGCCGTTATTGGCGGTCAGCGAAACGCCCGCCGGCGCGGTGAGCGTGGAGGACAACACGTCGATATTGCTATTGGCAGTGATGTTAACCTCTCCCCCAACCGAGTCAGCTTCCGCCGCGCCAATGGTGTCATCGCTCAAATACACGTTTCCGCCGTAGGCCGTGATATTGACATTGCCACCAACCGTATCGCTTCCATTCCCGGCTTCAATATCAGAATCCTCGATGTCCACAGTTATGGGGTTCTCGGTGTCATCGCCAGAAGTGTTAAAATATTCGCCGCCATTGATATCAACATCGTTGGCTGCATAAACATCGCTGCCGTCTTCGATCGATACATCGCCGCTGGCATTGATATAAACGGATCCGGCGGTAGAATCGCCGTCGCCGGCATAAATGTCCGAGTTATCGACATAAACTTCCGGATTAGAGGAAGAAGAGTCCGAACCGGCTGAGATGCAAACGTCGCCAGTGGCATCCACCAGCGAACTACCTGTGATGTTCACATTACCGTTGTAAGCGGTTATATCGATAGAATAGGCGTCAACAGAATCGTCGGCTCCCGCGTAAATTTCAGCATCATCCGTGATGCAAACATTGTTGTTGGCATAAATATCAGCATAACCAACATCTCCCTGCACGTCGTAATTATTGACGTTGACGTCTCCGTTATCGGATTCCAAAGTCACGCCGTACTGGCCTTCAATCGTCTGCTCAGTGCCGCTGTTTTGAACGGTCAAAGTGTCCGAAGTCTCGATATCCACGGTGTTGCCCGCATCTATATATGCCTCCTCGATATCACCCGTGCCGCTGGCGTACATGTCCACGTCGCCTTCGTTGTCCTCGCCAGAATAGGCCTTGATGGTATCAACGTCGTCGTCACCGTTTATCGTCAAATTGCCGTTATAAGCATCAATATAGACATTGCCGCCGGTGGAACCGCTGTAGCCCGCCTCGATATCGCTGCCGCTCTCAATATCAATGCCAGTGCTATAATCCGTGCCGCAACTCATGATGTTGACGTCCTGGTCGGCATAGATGCCAGTACTGGCCATATACACATCACCGTCGTTCGCATTGATCGTGATATTACCCTCACTGGTGTTGTCATGGGAAACCGCCGTAAGAGTGTCTCCCCACAGATATACTTCGTCAACGTCAGCGGTCAGAGTGACATTGCCGCCGATGGAATCGTCATAGCCTCCCTCAATATCCGCGTTTTCTATGTCGATACCATCATAGTTATCGGTCCCGCTGCTGGTGACACTGACATCGCCTGCCGCAGAAAGACTGTCTTCATACATATAAACCTCGCCGTCGTAGGATTTGATGTATATCGAGCCTTCGCCGGAATCGCCATTGGCGTAGGCATAAATCTCATCGGAATCACCGATGATCACCGCGCCGTTATAGGCGTTGATGTTGAGGTTGCCGCCAAAAGACCCCTCATCGCCGGCATATATCTCGGAATCCTGGATGTCGATGCCGTTTTCCGTTTCATCACCACCAACCTCCACTGACTGGCCGCTGGTGATGTTCACATCGCCCCCGGCAACAAGTTCATAATCGACATACACGTTCGAATTATCTGAAATAAGACTAATGGAACCGCCGGCCCGAATTTCTTCGCTTTCATCAAATCCCACGTTCAAGGATCCTGCGCTCTCAACACTTACATCACCACCGGCGTCGATGTATGTATTTTCAATATCGCCCGAGCCACTTGCATAAATACTGACGTCGCCGTCAGCATTGAATCCAGAGTATGCATCAATGGTATCAACATCGTCATCACCGTTTATCGTCAGATTGCCATTGTAAGCGTCAATATAGACATTGCCACCAGCACTATTTTCGTAGCCAGCTTCGATGGTTGTGCCACTCTCAATGTCAATGCCACTGCTATAATCCGTGCCGCAACTCATGATGTTGACATTCTGGTCGGCATAGATGCCGCTGTAGGCCATGTACACATTGCCGTCATTCGCGTTGATGGTGATATTGCCCTCGCTGGTATTGTCCTGGGAAGACGCCGTAAAGGTGTCGCCCCACAGATACACTTCGTCAACATTGCCGGTTAAAGTGATGTTGCCGCCGATGGAATCATCATTGCCCGCCTGAATGCACACATCTTCAATATCAATACCGTCAGAATTATCTGTTCCGCTGCTGGTGATGCTGACATCGCCCGCCGCGCGAAGATGATCTTGGTACATCGACACTTCACCATCGTAAGAGTTGATATACATCGAGCCTTCGCCGGAATTACCAGCGGCAAAGCCATAAATATCCGAGTAATCAATTATTACCGCGCCGTTATAAGCATTAACATTCAAGTTGCCGCCAAAATCGCTGTCACCCGCATAAATCGTGGAATCTTCGATATTAATGCCGTTTTCCGTCTCATCACCGTCAATCGCTACGGATTGCCCACTGGTGATGTTCACGTCGCCACTGGCATCCAACACATCCTCCACGTACACGTTGGAATCATCCGAAATCAGGCCAATGGTGCCATCGGCGTCGATCGATTCGCTTCCGTCCCCGATGACGGTCAACGAATCACCGCTCTCGATGTTCACGTTATCGTATGCAGAAATGGAGGTGTATTCGATGTCTCCGCTCCCGGCTGCATATATATATACGTCGCCGCCTTCCAATACAGTGTCTTCCCCGGCGAGCGAGATGCCGTTATACGCAGTGATCAGGGAGTCATAGATGTTCACGTTGCCGTTCACGGCTGTGATATACACGTTGCCGCCAGGACCGGGCGCGATTTCAAGAGCACGCTCAGAATCACCAGCAGTGATGTCGCTGCCATCCTGGATATTGATATCCCCGCCGTACGTCAAATCCCCGATCGTGCCGCCGGAAGTGATATTGACATCCTCACCCGCATCAACCTCCGCATTGTTCAAATTCAAGTCATCGACGGCTGTCAGGTTTACCGACCCAAAATTCGCTGTTGCATAAAAATCATAAAATGACTCGTCACCCGAAACAGTGTCGCCATAGCCCAGGGTCAACGAACCGTCGCTGGAGATGTTCACATTCCCTTCCGCATATATATATCCCTCATCGCCCCACGTTAAATCGGACTGCGAGAGGACATCCGCATCACCGCCATAATTCTCAACACCGACTCCATCCAGAACACCCGGCTCGGAAACAGAACCATCGGTCGTATTGAGCGTGGAGAATCCACCGGCAACCAAACCGAGCGTTCCGGTGTCAGCCTCGATCGTGGCGCCCGCGGCGATCTCCATCTGTCCGCCCGCAAAAAGTCCAACCGTTTCCAGATTGTCAACCTCCACCGCAGTCGGTTCAGAGGTTATGAAATCCACCGACTGCCAGATGCGGATATTGTTCTGCGCCATGATGTCAAAATCCGTGTCGCCCGAGAACGCCGCGAGGTTGATGTAATGAGTGTCGATGTCGATGTTCTTGCCGACAAAGCCAGACGACGGAGAAGTCACCCCAACAAAATTCAGCCCTTCAGAAAAATTTCCCGGCGGTGTGAACGGACCATTCTTAACCCCTTTGGGCGAGAGCGGCGTATAGTCAACCGGCAACGGCTGGTTCGCGGTGCGATCGGAACCGATGATGGAAGTGTTGCCGAACGGACGACGACCGTCGATGTTCATGACCACCTGCACGGTTTGCGGAGTCGCGTTGTCGCCGATCACCAGGTCCGAGTCAATGATCCGGTCGTCGATCAGCAGCGTGAGCTGCCGGGTGATCTCCGCCTGGATCTGCGGCCATGACGGAAGCGGATTGTTGAACCCGCTGACGAGCAGACCCTGAGTCTCGACGTCCAACCGAAAAACAATGACCTGGGATGACCCGCCGCCGGGCAGGATGAACATCATCTGTCCGGGAGTCAGCTTCTGACTCAAGCCGTTCAGGAAACGGACTTCCGCCTCGCCTTCGAGGTCGAGCACTTTGAATCCGCCGTTCGCGGTCGCGGCCACGATGATCGTCGTGCCGATCACTGACGCCGTCGCCGAGCCGGTGCGGATCGTGCCTCCGCCTTTGCCGTGCGGCGCGTGAAAGAGCAGGCTTCCCTGGTCGAGGTTGATCGTGCGTTGGGCGGGGTCAAAAGAAAAAATAGTATTCGCGCCCACACGGGTGATGGTTCCATCGTCGGCGATCATTTCCGCGCGCGCGCCGGAGCCGGTGCGCATCACATCGGGCATGGAAAAGACATCATTGACTTCAGCGGCGTGATGAGTGCTGGAAGAAATGATCTCTACATTGTTGACGACTTGGGTGAGCCTGGATTGTTTTAAGTCAACCGCGCCTTGGGCTGACTGTAAAACCAATGCGGCCAAAATGACCAACGCACACAGCTTTTTCATAATTGCTCGAACTGAAAATCCTTATCCTACCGACTGTGACAGATGCCTGTCAGACGTTCAAAAAAATAGCCGATTTTCGCCAAATCGTCAACGAATTTCACGCACTCCAGCAGCGCCAACCAGTCATCCCAATAAAATGCCGCAGATTCCCTTTAATATCACAACTTTGCATAAAAACGAAAAAAACACGCGCGCTCCCCTGCCCTGTAGGACTGCGACCTACAGCCGCGCCAAATCGCGAACAACACTATTTTTCCGACAACGCAAACGAGCCGTCCCAACCTGATTTCAAACTCTGGCCCGCGACCCTTTCGCACTCCTCGATGTACATGTCGCAGAGAAAATCTTCGACGCCGATCTCCTGTTTCGCGTCACGAAATTTCTTCAGCGCCACGTCGAATTCTTTGCCGCGATACCGCCGGATGCCCTCCTGATATTTTGCCAGCCACGCGGGCGCCGGCGCCGTGCGATCGCTCAACACCACGAACGTCTCCACCGGTTTCGTTTTTCCCTTGAACGCGATCGCGCCCACGCTCCGGTAAATAAAAAATTCACGCGTCAATTTCTCCGTCTCCTCGCCGATCAAAATGTCCGTGTGAAATTGTTTCGTCGCGCTCTCCAGTCGCGCCGCCAGGTTCACCCCGTCGCCCAGCACCGTGAACTCCATGCGCTGCGGATGCCCGATGTTCCCCACGATGATGTCGCCGTGATTCACCCCGATGCCGATCTTCAACTTGATGCGGTCCGGTTGCGCCGTCCATTTCTCATTCAACCGGACGAGCGCCGCGCGCATCTGCAGCGCCGCGCTCACCGCCCGCCGCGCATCCTCACCCAGACCCTCGCTGTGCGTGTCACCCCAGGCGGACATGATCGCATCACCGATAAATTTTTGGAGCGTCCCGTTTTCTTTCAGCACCACCCCGACCATCTCCAAAAAATATTCGTTGAGCTGCGCGACCAGCTTCGCGGCGTCCGTGCTCTCCGTCATCGAGGTGAAACCGCGGATGTCGCTGAAGAGGACCGTCACCGATTGCTTCCGTCCGTTGAGCGACTCGATGAACGAACGCTGGTCCTCCAAAATTGTCTTCGCCACATTTTTGGAAACATACCGCTCGAGCAAACTTCTCGTCCGCAACCGCTCGAGCTGCTCCAGCAAAAATTGGAACGCGATCCCGAACGCCGCCGGCACCACCAGGCAAAAAAGCGGCTGCATCATCGGCACCACCAGTTTGTAGTACGAGAACGCAAACTGGCACCCGATAAAAAATGCGAACACCGTCACCACGAGCAGCGCGCATTTGAGGAACGCATTTTTTACCCGCAAACAAATTTCCAGGCCGAGCCAGAGCATGAGCAGCGTCACCGCGATGTTCGCCGCCGTGGAAGTCGCCGAGAGCCACGAGCGGTCCAGGAGCGCCGCGAGCACCTGCGCCTGCAGTTCCGGTCCCGGCATCGCGCCGAACGGAGTCGTGTGAACGTCGTGAAAAATTTCCGCCATCGGCCCCACCACCACGATCTTGTTCTTGAACACCTCCCCGCCCTTGAACGGAGGCGCCTTCCACAACTCATCCACAAACATGTTCTCCACCTGGAACGGTTGGTACGTTCCTGCCGGTCCCTGGAAATCGATGTAATGCAAATCCTCGCCATGCGGTGAATAATCCTCGCCCGTGTATTTTTTCACCGACACGGTTGCCATGTGGGCCAACTCCGTCACGTCCCCGCTCTTGATCAAATCCCGCAACGTCTTTGCCGTCACCGGCGACACTGGAAAATCCGTCTGCTCCAACGTCTCATTCTCCAGCGTCGTATGATATTTGACCCGGCGAATCACCTGGTCCGGGTCCGCCCACTGATTCACCAGCGCCACCGTCGATTCCGCCCCCGGCAACAACAACCGGTCATTCGGACCCGTCAACTTGACCGTCGCCGCGTTCGCTTCCGCGCTGCTCGCATTTTCCTCCGGCGCAAACAACTCGCCCACCACCACATGATCCTTGTATTTAAGCAGTTCCCTGGCGAATTCATCGTCCCCGTCCGTCTGGCTGGCAAAAACGAAGTCGAACACCACCACCTTCGCCCCCGCATCCATCAATTTATCGAGGATTGCCGCATACACCCGCCGGTCCCACGGCCAGGGCTGTTGCATCAATTGCAGCGTCGGCGAGGCCGCTATCTCGTTCGTGGACAACGCATCCAACTGGAAAGAACTCGTTTCCAGGCCCACCAGCGCAATATTGGGATTCCCCAAACGATCCCCACGCAGCAGGTAGCGCCGGTCGATCAACGCCCCCACCCCCGTCTGCCAATACGGCTCGCTGGTCAGCCAACTCGTCTGCGACAGGCCAAAGACCAAAAAGCCGAAGACGGCAATGATCCATTTGGAATATCGATTTAAAAAGTTGACCATAACGACGATTTAGCTGCCTTCCGCTGCACGTTATTCGCAAGCCCAGCAGGATAACTCAAGGAAAATTCAGACATAATGTCCGGATGCGGGAATGACGTTGATATAATACTCATGGCTTATTCCCTTCAATACGTTTGATTTCGCGATCGAAATCCGAGACATACTCAGCATCCTGCCGTTGCCGGTAAATTTCGTATTCACCCTCCGCCTTCAACTTCGCTTGCAGCGCGCTGACAGCGCCTTTGTCTCTCAAAATCGGGTAATTCGACAATTTCAGAAAGTCATTAAGGAACTTCACCCATTCCGTCATCCTGGTAACGATGCCGCGTTGGGCGCGATTCTCTGCCAGGTCAAGATACGCCGATACAATGCGGTTCAATTCCTCCACATGCGCCCTGCTCAAGTAGTTCTTTGCGACTGTTGCATCTGACTTCAGGATCTTGCCACGCGGCGCGTGTTTCCACGTCGTCAAGCCCATGTGTATTTTTTTGGCGTCCGCGGACGCGTAAATCAGTTCCGCTGCCGTCCGTCCAGTGATGGCCCAATGCAATTTGTTTTGCACCGTGGCGAAAAATCCTTTCGTCACCGGCGCCACCGGATCATAATCCACCGCTAACGCATAAAGGTCCGTGATCTTCTGATAAAACCGCCGTTCGCTGGCCCGGATCTCTCGAATGCGTTCCAACAACTCGTCAAAGTAATCTTTTCCGAACACCTGCTTGCCTTGTTTCAACCGCTCGTCATCCAGCGCGAAACCCTTGACAATGAATTCCCGCAACGTTTTGGTGGCCCAGATGCGGAACTGCGTGGCCTCATAGCTGTTTACCCGGTAACCAACGGCGATGATCGCATCCAGGTTGTAATATTTCGTCCCATACTTTTTTCCATCCCCGGCAGTATGTTCCAAAATGGAACTAACTGAATCCTCGGCCAATTCGCCCGTTTTGAAAATGTTCAACAAATGCCGGGTCACCGCCGGACGCTGCACGCCGAATAATTCCGCCAGCGCCTTTTGCGTCAGCCAGACTGTTTCATCCCGAACGAACACGTCCACCTTCACCGCCCCGTCCGGCCCGGTATATAGAACGAACTTGCCACCGGACGGCGCGGATGGATCGGACGAAGGCCGGCTCATATTTTTACCCCCACCCCCGTCTGCCAATACGGCTCGCTGGTCAGCCAACTCGTCTGCGACAGGCCAAAGACCAGGAAGCCGAACACGGCAATGATCCATTTGGAATATCGATTTAAAAAGTTGACCATGACGATTCAGGTTATGACTTCCGCTAGAGCATTGACAGAAAAGATGTAATGCTGAGTCGCGAGGATTTTTGGCTTTTGGCAAGGCTTCGGTGAAGGCGCAGGTTCCATAGGCACCCTGTAACTGAGCCGAAACGCCGCCAAAAGCCAAAAAGACCGCGGTCCAATAGATTTCCAGCTCAGCGCTACAGCTTTAATGGAAATGCTCTGAATGTTATTCGCAAGCCCCGCCCCATAACTCAAGGAAAAAGATGCGGAATCGGCGGTTCGTGCGAGAGTCAGGTATGGAGACATGGAGTGGGTGTTATGGCGCGAACTAAAACAAGGAACCGGATCATCTTTTGGGCGGGTATCGTCCTTTGCATCATTTTGCTGGGGGTGCTTTCCCACTGCATCGGCCTGAAGACGGCGCATGCGTGGGCGGCCAGGATCAACGGCTGGGTGCTGTTCCTGGCGATGGCGCTGCTGCCATTGGTCGGCGCGCCGATGAGCATCCTGGGTATCATGGCCGGCGCAAAGTTCGGGCCGTTGAACGGGCTTGCCGTTTCGGCGGCGGCGATCGCGTGCAACCTGATCCTCTCGTGGTGGGTCGCGCGAAAATGGCTGCATGGGCCGGTCCAAAAACTTCTGCGCAAGGTGGACTACAAAATGCCGGAACTGGAGACGACGGAATACGCGGGCGTTTGCATCATCACGGCGGTGATCCCGGGGCCGTCTTATACGTTGAAGAATTATTTCCTGGCATTGTCCAACCTGCCCTTTCGGATCATCTTTTGGATCGGGTTGCCGGCGCATCTGTTTGCGGTATCGCCGGGGGTGTTGTTCGGCGGATTCAGCGGAGCGATGACGTGGCAGAAGGGGCTTTTCATCGTGCTGTACACGTTGTTGCTGGTGGGCGCGAGCCATTACCTGGTCTGGCGGATGCGTTCGCGCAGAAAAGCCCGCAGCGTCAAACCTACGGATGAAAAATCAGGTCGGCGATCAACGGCAGATGGTCGGACGCCACGCGGGTCAAATCGTTGCGCGGAACATAAACACGCTCCACAGTGAAGTGCCGGGAAACAAAGATGTGATCGATGCGCGCGAAGGGCCGAAAGGTGGAGTACGTTTTCAGCGGGCGTAATTTTCCCCCGTCCGTTTGAACGTCGCGGAGGCGGCCGGCGATGATGCGATAGGGTTTGCTGCGCGAGAGCATGTTGAAATCTCCACAGAGGATGAGGGGCGCATCGCCGACTTTTCCGATCCAATCGGCGCCGGCGAGTTCCTCAGCCTGCGCAATGCGTTCGCCGTGCCGCAGGCCAAAGTGAGTGTTCATGAGGTTGATGCCCGCGCCTTCGGCCTCGACGCGGACCCATAACGCGCCGCGCGGCTCGATGTGGCGTTGCCGGGCGTGATGGGAAAAGATGGCGGTGCGCACGATGTGCATGGGCCAATGGCACAGGAGCGCGTGGCCGTATTGTTCGTCTTTGTCCACGACGGTGGGACAGAACTGCGCGTTCATGCCGAGGGCGTCGGCGATGAGGTTGGGCTGGTCGTGCCGTTCGGAGCGGCGGCGGCCAAAATCGAGTTCCTGCAAGGCGATGAGATCGGGTTGATGTTCCTCAATGACGCGGGCGATGCGCGAGGTCAGGACGCGTCCATCCATGCCGCGGCAGCCGTGGACGTTGTAGGTCATGACGCGGAAATGCCGGGCCTTCGCAGGTTTCTTCGGCCTGGGCAGGAGACGGCGTCCGAGATGATGCAGGGCGGCGGCGCGCAAGGCGGAGGGGCGAAGAAATTCTTTCACACCTTCGGGCAGGCGGGTGGCCGGCGGGAGAAGGACGAAGCCCTGGGTCTCTTCCAGTCCCGGTCCGGCGTGCGAGCCGTGTTCATTCACAAAGGTCATCGGCGAGCCGTCCGGGCTCCAGCCAAAGAGGATAATATCTCCGGCGCATTGCTGGCGGCAGAGGCGCATGAGGTCGCGCGCGACTTCGTCTTTGATGGGGCCGGTGTGCGGCAAAAAATTCGGCGCTTGTTCCGGCAACGTCCATTTCCGGTCGTGACTGAGCCATTCGATGTTTTGGCAGGCATCGCACACGAGTGCGCCGGGCACCCCGCCCTCGCGGACGAGACGCTCGACGAGTTGCCGCTTTTGCGCCTGCGCGCGCGGATGGATCAGATACAAATGGCCGAGCGGTCCCATGGCAGCGATGGAGAACCATTGTTCATCGCCCTGCCCCGCATTTTTTTCCTGGTAACCTTCGGCGATGCGGTCGCCGCTTTTGCGCAGGATATACGCGTGGGAACGGCGATAAGCGGGGCGGCTGGCGGTGGGTTGCGCGGAGGAATCGAAGCCGTCCAGTTCGTTCCGGATGATCTCGTCGAGTTCCATGCCGTCGTGCTTGAAGAGGTTGGTGCGTTCGTGGCCGTGATCGGAAAAGATCCAGACCTGGTAATCGCGCCGGACGGAGCGGCGCGCGGCGCGATAGATCTGGCGGACGGCGCGGTCGATGCCTTTGAGCGTCCAATGGGCAAAAGCGGACGATGGCCCGCGGCGATGTGATTGCTCGTCGTAGCCGAGAAAGTTCGCATGGATGATGGGCAGGCCGCGCGCGACGTCGATCTTGACGCCGATCGTTAAAATTTCGCGGAGAAAAATGCAGACGGCGACGCGCGAAAAAACGGTGCGGAGTTCCATGCGCCAGCTTTCGCCGCGCCTGACACCCTGGCAAAGGTCGCGGATGGCCACGCAAAATTCGACGAACAATAATCCGAGCAGCCGCAGCAGCGACGCAAAATGGAGGATGGGAAAAGTCAGGGCCTGGATGACGCGGCGCGTGCGAAAGGTGTCGCCGATGCCCAGCCGCGACGCGCAGAAGTGGGCGTCGTCGGTGGAAGCGCCGCCGGTATAGACGTTGGACCAGGAACTGCCGCCGCGCAGGAGGCCCTCGCCCCGGCTGTTGAGTTCGGCTTCGACGTGCTTGGCGCTATCGGAATCGAACATGGAAAAAACGCGTTTGGCATTCCGGTTGAGGAAGCTGAAGGCGGGAACGATGTCGCGAACGCCGTAGAGGAGTTCCGCCTGCACTGCGGGGGTGCTGGCGGGCAGGCCGGAGTAAAAGGTGCGGAGTTCGTAGTTTTCGCGGCGCATGAGGCGTCGCAAAAATGGGAGCCGGCCATTTTCCATGGCGGTCTCCATTTGATGGCGCGAAAGGCCGTCGATCTGGATGAGGATCAGGCCGGGCGCGGCACTGGAGTCTTTTGAAACCGGCAATCCTAAAAGCGCGATAATGAGTTCGCTCCGGCTGACCCGGCGCCGGAAAGCCCGGAAAAGATTTTCAAAATATCCGATCATGTAGTCGAATCCACAACTCCTAAGGGAATATCAGCGCAAAAATGAAATGGTCAAGGGGCAGTTAATCCACAAGCCAGCCCCTGCTCCACTACAGATTGAACATCCAGACAGCCTAATGCGCCCGGTAGTATCGGGCGGGAAAATTAGTCCACAGGGGATCAGTAAAGTTTGCGGACGATCCGGTCAATGTGTTGGTCCAGACCGGCTGCCAATCGATAAGATCCGTGCTGGCCTCAACGACAACAGTTTGATTGGCGACACCGTTGACCGCAAAGCCGAATTGTCCGGCCTGCACACCAGCGCCACTGCCTTTGCCGCCGATCTGCGGAGGGGGTGCGCCCAGCATCACCGTTGGCAGGCCGCCGAAACCCGTATCCCAGCCGCTCGTGCCGTAGTAGTAATAAATGACCGTCGCAGGAATCTGATCGTCGGTGAACTCGGTATAATCGCCCAGATAAGGAACATCACCCAAAAAAGTCACGTTCGTCAGGTTTGCGCAATCCTTAAACGTAAAGACATCATCGTCGAGATAAGTCACGCTGGCGGGAATCGTCACACTCGCAAGGCTGGAATAAGCGAAAGCCCAGCCGCCAATGAACGTCACGCTATCAGGAATGACAATGTTGGTCAGGCCCGTGCAATAAAAGAATGCGTAGTCTCCGATCGACGCCACATTTGTGCCCAGAGTCACACTCGTCAAGGCAGTGCAATTTTCGAATACGCCAAATTCAAGAGCCGGCACACCATTTCCGACGGTCACGCTTTGCAAACCGGCGCCTGTGAATGCTCCTTCGCCCAATCCTATCACACTATCGGGGATGACCGCGTTCGTCAGATCGATGCAGTTATAGAACACATTCTCGCCGATATTCGTCACACTATCGGGAATATTGATATTCGCCAGGCTGACGCAATTCCAGAAAGCATCGTCAACGATGTTCACCACGTTTGTCCCGATGGTCGCGCTGACCAGATTACTGCAGCCCAAAAATGCCTGGGAACCGATGACGGTCACATTGTTCGTGATAGCGATGCCCTCCAGGCCAACGCCGTATCTGAATGCCTGTTCGCCTATGCTGGTAACGCTGTTCGGTATGACATAGGTGGCGTTCGTCAGTCCGATGGGATACTGGATCAGCAGGTCCTGCGCTTTATCGAACAGCACACCATTGGTGCTGCTGTAAACCGGGTTGGCGGCATCCACCGTGATGTTGGTCAGGTTCACGCAATCAAAAACGATGTCACCGCCCAGGCTGGTCACACTCGCGGGAATTGACAAGCTGGTGAGGCTGGAATTCGCAAACGCATAACCGCCTATGCCTGTCACGTTGCCAGGGATCGAAATATTAGCCAGACTGGTGCAGCCATAGCATAAGTAACCGCCCAAATTCTGCACGCCGGCTCCAAAGCTTATGTTGGTCAGGCCGGTACATTCATAAAACGCCTCTGTGCCGACATTGGTCACCAGGTCAGGCATCGTTACGCTCGTCACCTCAGTTTGATTTGCCAAAGCGCCCGGGGCTATGACGGTCACACCAAAACCATTGACATAGCTGGCAATGACAACTTTGTTCGTAGGATATTCCAATCCCGTCACGCTATATTGTTGGCCGCCGGGAGTGCCTGCGTTGCCGTAGGGCGTGTATGTGATGCCGTTGACTTGAGTCAGGATCCACTGGGCATTACCAGTGAATGACAGCAAAAACACGGCAAAAGAAATAAGAACAAGTTTGGCTTTCATCCGGCTTGTCCCATCTGAATTGATACTCATGGGTTTGAAATTCCTTCGCGCGAGTATCACCCAGTTGCGCAGGTTTGCAAGCCATTTTGGGACGCGCTAATTTTTGAGTTGCTTCAAACTTTTCGGCAAGGGCGTGAGGTCAGGTTCGACAAATTCTTGTTTAACCTGGAGCTTCATGTAGCGGTCACGCGTGTAAGGGAGAGGCGTGAGGTCAGGCTCGATGAATTCCTGCTTGGCCTGGAGGGTCATGAAGCGGTCGCGGGTGTAAAAGAGGCGGAGGGTTTTCATCTGCCACAATTGCGGGTGCTGTTCATAAAATTTGTCCGCATTTTCAGCCGGACCGTATTCACAGAGAGTCAAGTGAACGAGGCGCATCCAGGCCTGGGTCATGGTCTCGTGATAGCCGCGGTCAACGGCTTCGGGCACTTTATGAGCGGCGTTATATGCTTTGATACGCGTCCGCACGTGGTCAATGGCTTCGTCGAGCAGATATTTGCGCAGATATAGATATGCCAGCTTGATGTGTTCCTTGTGATGCCATTGGTCCAGCGGCACCCGGCATGATTCAAATTCGGCGAGAAATTGTTCGTCGTCGGTCATGGCTATTATGCACTCACTCTATTCAATGAGCTTGAAAGTTGAAACCTGAAACTTGAAACTGCGGCGTGCCTTTCGATTATCACATGCACACGCCGCTCTGCTGCCACGCGGTGGGCGAGCCGGAGGAGTACGCCCGCCACGCGGTGGAGCTTGGCCTTACAGAGATCGGGTTCTCCGACCATTCGCCGATGCGGCAGGACAATTTCGACAATTGGCGGATGAATCTCTCGCAGCTAGGCGAGTACGTGGACAAGGTGCGCGCGGCGCAGAAAAAATTTCCGCAACTGATCATCCGGCTGGCGCTTGAGGTGGATTACCTGCCCGGCCATGAGACATGGATCCGCGAATTGGCAGGAATGCATCCGTGGGATTATTTCATCGGCTCGGTGCATTACGTGTCGGATTCCTGGGCGATCGATGATCCACAAAAGCTTTCGGAATGGAAGCACCGGGATTCGCGCGAGGTTTGGCAGGTGTATTTTGACCGGCTCACGATGGCGGCAGAATCCAAGCTATTTGAGATCATCGGCCACGCGGACCTGCCAAAAAAATTCGGCCACAAACCGCCGGGCAACATCACGCCGTTGTACGAAAAATTCCTGGATGCCGCCAAAAAATCCGGCTGTGCGATCGAGTTGAACACGGCGGGGTTGCGAAAGGATTGCAAAGAGATTTATCCGAGCCGGCAGATTTTGGAGCTGGCCTTCAAAAGGGGCGTACCGATCACATTTGGCTCGGACGCCCATGCGCCGCAAGAAGTGGGCATGAATTTTGGCGAGGCCGTTGAGCTGGCGCGGAGCGTCGGGTATCGGGAAGCCTGCCAATTTGTGAATCGCCAACGGACGATGGTGAAATTTTGATCCACATGCGTTTTGCCGAGTCCATCCAGAAGAAACCGACTCTTTTCATCTGCTTTGGACTGGCCATTATCACCCTGCTCGCCTATTTGCCGATCCTGCGGCATGACTTCATCAATTACGACGACCCGGATTATATCCTCGGTAACGCACACGTGAACCATGGCGTGACGTGGAGCGGCATCGTATGGGCCTTCACGAGCGCCGAGAACGCGAACTGGCATCCACTCACATGGATCTCGCACATGATCGATTGCCAGCTCTTTGGATTACAGCCAGCCGGACATCATCTGGTGAACGTGCTGTTCCACACGGCGAATGCACTTCTGCTTTTTCTCCTGCTCAGGAATCTGACGGGTGCGATCTGGCGGAGCGCATTTGTCGCGGCGGCGTTTGCGTGGCATCCGTTGCATGTGGAGTCGGTGGCGTGGGCATCGGAGCGCAAAGATGTGCTGAGCGCGCTTTTTTGGATGCTCACTCTTCTGGCGTATGCAAGATATGTCCGCGAGTCCACAGTCCACAGTCCACAGTCCAAAAAATTTTACACCCTCGCGTTGTTGATGTACGCGTGCGGACTGATGTCGAAGCCGATGGTCGTGACGTTGCCGTGTGTCCTGTTACTACTGGATTTCTGGCCTCTGAACAGGGTCTGGGAACAAGACTCTGGAAGCTGGTTAAAGAACCTGCCAAAACTATTTGTCGAAAAGATTCCATTTTTTGCGCTGACGGTTGTGTCGTGCATCATCACGATGCATGTCCAGAGCGGGGCGCGGTGGTCGAGCGTATCGCTCGGTTTGCCGTTCCGTTTGGAGAACGCCGCCATGTCTTATGTGCGTTATCTCTCCAATATTTTTTGGCCGACCGACCTGGCATTGATTTATCCGTATCCGCACTCAATTCCGCTGTGGGCGGTCATTGCCGTAGTCATTGTGCTCGCATTGCTGACGGCGATCTTCCTTTCGCAAGCACGGCGATCGCCGTATCTGGTCGTAGGCTGGTTGTGGTTTTTGGGCACGCTGGTGCCGACCATCGGTCTGGTACAGGTGGGTGTACAATCTATGGCCGACCGGTATTCGTATCTCCCCTCCATCGGGATTTTCGTCCTCGTGGCGTGGGGCGTGAATGATTTATTGGCACGCTGGCCGGAGCAGAAAAAATTCCTGCCAATCATCGCGGGCCTCGCGTTGGTCGGTTGCCTGACCGTAACGGAACTTCAGTTGGGCTATTGGCGAAACAGCCTGACCATCTTCGCACATACGGTTCAAGTGACCACAGACAATTATGCGGCGGAGGATTGCCTGGGAAAATCTTTGGATAATATCGGCAAAACGGATGCCGCCGCCCAATATTATGATGCCGCGGTCCAACTGGAGCCGGATTATCCGATGGGCCAGTTCGACCTGGGAATGATGGAAGTCGAAACCGGCAAAGATGCCGATGCCTCAAATCATCTGGCTATCGCCGCCAACCTGGCGCCGCAAAACCCGGTGATGCAGTTTGATTTCGGCGTTTTCCTCGCACAACACGGGCAGGCGCAATTGGCCGTTGACCGGTTCAAAACGGCGTTGGCTGACCGGCCAGATTTTGTTGAGGCGCAGCAGCAGTTGGACTTGGCTTTGCACGCAACCAATTCTCCCGCGATGCGCTCGACACCGTAAGAAATTTTTGGAAAACTGCGCGGGTGAAACAAACGATTGTTACCCTGGACATGGAAGGCGTTTTGACGCCGGAGATCTGGATCGCCGTCGCCGAAAAAACAGGCATCCCGGAATTGCGCCGCACAACGCGCGATGAACCCGACTATGACAAACTCATGCGCAGCCGCCTGGCGATCCTCGACCAGCACCAGTTGAAACTATCCGACATCCAAAGCGTCATCGCCTCGCTCAAACTGCTTGCGGGTGCAAAAGAATTTCTCGATGAACTTCGCTCGATCACACAAGTCCTCATTCTCTCGGACACGTTCGAGCAGTTCGCCGCTCCCCTGCTCCGCCAGCTCAACTGGCCGACATTGTTCTGTCACAAACTGGTGGTCGAGAACGATCGTATTGTGGATTACAAATTGCGAATCGCGGACCAGAAACGGAAGACGGTCGCCGCGCTAAAACAATTGAACTACTATGTGGCCTCCGCCGGCGATTCCTATAACGACACAGGAATGTTACTGGAAGCTAATGCGGGTTTTCTCATCCACGCGCCGGACAATGTGAAGAAGGAGTTTCCGCAGTTCAAAGCCGTGGAAAATCACGGAGATTTACTGAAGCTAATCAAAGCATCTATTGTCTGAATTTCTAACCACGGATGGACATGGATAAACACGGATTTTTGAACAGGAGAAAACAGAGAGAACAGAGGTAAAATAATAACGGCGTTATATGAGCAAATTTGAAGATGCACGAATGAAGCTTCGCGGTGAATTGGAAGCGCCGCCGGCATTGCGGCGATTCGGCAGCGGATGGATCAGCGGCGTGCTCGGGCTGGTCTTGTCCATAGCAGGACTACTCCTGGTGATTTCATTGATAGCGCCGGGCGTGTTCGCGATGCCGGAAACCCAGTCGTTGCGGGACAATCCATGGTATCGCATCGGCATTCATTTCACTCTGCTGGCGGCATTTACCCTGTCGGCGTTGAGCCTGGTGCTGCGGCAGGACAGGACGTTGGGAACTTGTGGTGTAGCGATCACACTTTGCGCGGCGTTGATTGGAGGTTCGCAGGCAACGGCGGAGATGCCGAGCCGGATGCCATTGTTTTTTGGAGTGGACTTCTTTGTCCTGAACGTCCTGTTCACAGGATTCCTGTTCATTCCATTAGAGCGCTTTTTCTCGCACAAAGACGAACAACCTATCTTCCGGGAAGAATGGCGGGAAGACCTGTTTTATTACCTGGTCAGCAGTTTGATGGTGCAAGTGCTGACGTTTTTGACTTTTTTACCGGCGAAATCGATCCTGGCGGTGGCTCCCTTAACGGAAGTGCGGGCATGGGTGGTGAAACTTCCATTTATCGTGCAATTCGTGGTAATCATGCTGCTGACAGACTTGGTGCAATATTGGGTCCATCGCGCGTTTCACCGGGTACCATGGTTGTGGAAATTTCACTCCGTGCATCATTCGGCGCGGAAGATGGATTGGATGGCCGGAGCGCGAATGCATTTCCTGGAGATCCTGGCGCTCCGCAGCATGACGGTGATCCCCATGTATATCCTCGGTTTCAGCCCCGTAGCGATGAACGCGTACGTGTTCATGGTCTATCTCTATTCCACTTTTGTTCATGCCAACCTGGGCTGGCGTTTTCCAGTGATCGAAAAAATCCTGGTGACGCCGCGATTTCATCACTGGCACCACGGGATCGAACAGGAATCGGTGGATGTCAATTTCTCGATCCATTTTCCCTTCCTCGACTGGATATTTGGCACGTACCATCTGCCGAAAGAGCGGTGGCCAACCGAATACGGCCTGCCGGGACACCCGGTTCCGCGTGGCTACCTGTCGCAATTTAAATATCCATTCCGCCGCAAGCCCAAGACACCACCGGAACCTTAATCTTCAACTTTTGAATCGCGCGAGACGAGGTCGCGGACGGCTTGTTTGGGATTTTTGCCTTCGTAGAGCATCTTGAAGACTTCGTCGATGATGGGCACGGGAACTTTCTTTTGTTGTGCGAGGCGATGGGCTGAACGGGCCGTGGGATAGCCTTCAGCCAATTTCGGATGCGATGCCTGGATGGCTTCCATGGTTTCACCTTTCCCGATGCGTTCGCCCAGGGAACGATTGCGGCTCTGTTTAGAGAAACATGTCAGCATGAGATCGCCAAGGCCGCTCAGCCCGGCAAAGGTCTCAGCCTGCGACCCGCAGGCAACGCCGAGCCGGCGCATCTCCGAGAGAGCGCGCGTGACAAGCCCGGCTTTGGTATTGTCGCCAAAGCCGAGGCCATCACTCACACCGGCGGCGATGGCAATGATATTTTTCAACGCGCCGCCGTACTCAACTCCCAGAATGTCGGTGCTGCGATAGATGCGAAATTCGGGCCGGTGAAAAAGTCCCTGCACGGTGCGAGCAGTGCTGTCGCTTTCGCTGGCGCAAACAACTGTGGTAGGAATGCCCTGCGCCACCTCGCGCGCGAAACTGGGGCCGGACAATGCCGCGATGCGGTTGCCCGGCGCGTGTTCCCGGAGGATACAGCTCATCGTATCGCCGGTCTCATACTCAATGCCTTTCGTGACGCTCACGAAGATGGCCGGGCTGCCTTTCAAACGACTCGCTACTTCACGAAACGCTTGCGATGGGATGGCCATGACGATGCACTCCGCACCTCCAGTGGCCCTGGCAAAATCCGGTTCAGTTTTCCAATCCACAGGCAGCTTGACGCCGGGAAGATATTTTTCATTGCGACCGCTTTGAACTTCATCGAGCAGGTCCGCATTGATGTCCCAAAGAGTCACGGCGTTGCCGTTTTCCTGCAACACTTTGGCCAGCGCTGTTCCCCATGCACCGGCGCCGAGCATGGAAATTTTCATTGGGCCGCTCCTTTCTTGCTGAAGGTGATGCGCTTTTCGGTGCCTGCACGAAGCCGTTGGATATTGGCTCGATGCTTGAGAATGACCATCAGGCCGGCGGCGATGGTGATGGATTGCAACAACCAGCTTCGCCGATGATCAAAACCATTGTTCACCGGGGATGTGAACCAGGTCGCAACCGGCAGCGCCACGGATGCAGCGATGGAACCGACCGAAACGTAACGCGTGATGGCCACCAATATTATCCACACCGCGAGCGCGATGCTTGTGGCCTGCCAGGTCAACGCAAAGAATACGCCGCCGCTGGTCGCCACGCCTTTGCCACCTTTGAACTTCAACCAGCAACTGAAGACATGGCCCAGGATGGCGCAAATACCGGCAACCACTTTGTATTTCATTTGAACATCCATCGGCTCGTCATGAAAAGGAACATATAAACCGAAATAGTGCGGGGCAATCGCGTTGTACACCAACGGACACAACACAGCGCAGGCGATATAACCTTTGAGCGCGTCCACCAGCAACACAACGATACCCGGGCCAGTGCCGAGGATACGAAAGACATTCGTGGCCCCGATGTTGCCGCTGCCAACTTTCTGGATATCGATGCCCTTTGAGCGGGCAACAAGCACACCCGTCGGGATCGACCCGAGTAAATATGCCCCCACGGCAATCACGATGTAGGTGTAGAATGGCACGCGGCAGTTTAAGGGCGGAAGGTTTGAAGATGGAAGTTGAAAGTTGAAAATGAGCAAATTGTCACACTCAAAAGCGGTATTTTGTCGGTTTCCACCTGACATTTTCGGTTTTTAATTTGCGATGGCGATTGGCAAACTGCGTCTGTGGCAAATTCAGACCAAAAAATCCGCGTAGCCGTCCTCGGCACCGGCTCGCTCGGACAACATCACACGCGCATCTATTCCGAACTCGAAAAGGCCGGGCAGGTGCGGTTCACCGGCGTTTTCGACACCAACACCGACGCGGCCAAAAAAATTGCCGCCAAACACGGCACAAAAGTTTTCAGTTCTGTCGCCGAAGCCGCCGCCAGCGCCGACGCGCTGAACATCGTCACTCCGACCACGACTCATTTCGACATCGCCAAGACATTGCTCACCCAGGGCAAACATGTGCTCGTGGAAAAACCGATGACGGACGACACGGCGCAAGCCGCGGAACTCATTGAGATCGCGCAACGGCATAATTGTGTGCTGCAAGTCGGCCACGTGGAGCGATTCAACCCGGTTTTTGCGTTTCTCCAGACAGCGGCGCCGGAACCGCGTTTCATCGAGTGCCACCGGCTCTCGCCCTACCCTGCCCGCTCGACCGACATCGGGGTGGTGCTCGACCTGATGATCCATGACCTCGATGTGGTGCTCGCGTTCGTCAAGTCACCGGTCACGAGTGTGGATGCCGTGGGCATTCCCGTATTGAGCAAGAGCGAGGATATTGCGAATGCGCGACTGCGTTTTGCCAACGGTTGCGTCGCGAACCTGACCGTCAGCCGGGTCAGCCCGGAACGGATGCGAAAGATCCGTGTCTTCAGCGGTGGCAAGACGACGCCCAGCTATGTTTCACTCGATTATCGCGTGCAGGAGGGATTCATCTATCGCGTTGCGCGTGAAGGCGAGCAGGAAACGCCGCTGTTGAAAAAGGTTCTCGCCGCAAAACTGGGCATTGGCAAGGACTCGGCCATCGTCAGCGAATTTGCCGGAAAAAAAATTGTGCGCGAGCCGGAGCCGATTGCCAAAGACGAGCCGCTCAAACTCGAATTGCAGCATTTTGTCGATTGCATCCGCGAAAAGCAGACGCCCATGGTCAGCGGCGAATCGGCCAAGCAGGCCCTGGACCTGGCATTCGAGATCACACGGCAGATACAAAATTTAAAAGTTTGATCATTCAATCAGGTCTTTACGGAACCGGTCCGCGGGTGTAACAGTTATTTATGCAACGCATTCGTTATGTGTATTGGCAGGATGGCGACGCATGGCTCGGTTATCTGGAGGAATATCCAGATTATTTGACCCAGGGCGAATCATTGGCCGGCCTGGAAGAGCACCTCCGCGACTTGCAAAAAGACCTGTCGAGCGGGGCCATCCCTTCCGTGCGCAAAGTGGCTGAATTACAAATTGCGTGAAGCGCATCGAACTCATCCAGGAGCTTACCCGGATGGGATGCGTGTTTATCCGGCACGGCGGCAAACATGACTGGTATCAAAATCCCCGCACCAAAATGTGCCAACCGGTCCCACGCCATCGAGAGATAAATGAGTATCTTGCCCGTTCAATCATTAAAAAACTGAACGACCCAGGCTCGAACTCGTGACTCCCAAAACCTTCATGATCATCGCCGGTGAGCCGAGCGGAGATTTGCTCGCGGCGGAACTGGTATCTTCACTATGCGATGCCACTGCCACGAAGCCGATGTTTTTCGGCGCAGGAGGCACAAAAATGTCCGAGGCAGGCGTCGAACTGACGTTCGATCTGACCCAACACGCAGTCACGGGCATCACGGACGTATTGAAAAGTTATTTCAAATTCCGGCGATTATTCAACCAGCTTTTGACGATGGCGATTGAGCGCAAGCCGGACGTTGTCATCGGCGTGGATTTTGGAGGATTCAACCTGCGGTTTGGCCATGCGGTCAAAGAGTACGTTCGCAAGCATCCCGGTTCCGGATGGAATCCAAAAATTGTCCAATTGGTGTCGCCACAGGTCTGGGCTTCGCGTCCGGGACGGGCAAACTTGCTGGCGGCAGATTATGATCTGCTTCTAAGTATTTTCCCCTTTGAAAAAGATTGGTACGCCAGGCGGGTACCGAAACTGCGCGTGGAATTTGTGGGTCACCCGATGCTGGACCGGCTTGCACGGCCCAAAAGCCAGGATTCCAAACCCAAAGCAACTTCTCCGACCATTTTGCTCCTGCCAGGGAGTCGCAAGAGCGAGCTGCAACGGCATCTGCCGGTACTGCTCCCGGCGATCCGATTGATCCGCGAAAAGCTTCCAGACGCCAAAGCAAAAATCGTATTGCCGAACGAACGCCTCGCCGCACTGGCAAAATCGCTCGGCGTCGATTTTGACATCCAGCTCGGCAACCTGCCGGAGGCGCTGGCACAGGCGGATGTGGCCATTGCCTCCACGGGTACGGTGACAATGGAATGCGCGTTTTTCGGTGTTCCAACGGTGACGTTGTACAAAACATCGTGGCTGACATTCGAGATCGGCAAACGCATCGTCACCGTGAAATCACTCACCATGCCCAACCTGATGGCAAATGAGGAAGTATACCCAGAATTCATCCAGGATACGGCGACGGCAGAGAACATCGCAAACGCTGCACTGGACTTATTGCAGGACGAGTCGCGCCGCCAAAAAATCAGGGTGCAACTCGATAAAATCATCGCTTCTCTCG
Source organism: Verrucomicrobiia bacterium (assembly GCA_036502245.1). GTDB lineage: Bacteria > Verrucomicrobiota > Verrucomicrobiia > Limisphaerales > UBA11358 > UBA11358. The sequence goes on along the minus strand of DASXYX010000057.1, from coordinate 14,057 downwards.
GCGAACCCGGCGCGGCCAGTCGGGCCGCTGCAGCCATCATGAGTTTATTCAAATGAAAGACCTGACGAATCCATTTTGGATAAAGTTGAAGGGCGTTCTTTTTCTCCTGATTGGAATCGGCGCCGCTGTTTTGATTTTTCTCGATGAGCCGGACATCAAGACGGGTGTGTTGCTCGTCATTACCATCTGGAGTTTTTGCCGATTCTATTATTTCGCGTTCTATGTCATCGAGAAATACGTTGATCCGGGCTATAAATTTTCGGGCCTGATTTCATTCGCAAAATATCTTATTTCAAAACGGCGCTGAATTTTCCAATCAAGGCGTCGCAGAGCTCCGCCCTCCGAGCGGTTTTGACTTTGAACCGGAGCATATTTAATCTGTGCGCATGGACACACTGCATGCGCCGTGGCGCATTGAATACATCCTTTCGCCGAAGCCTGAACTGAAGGCCGGTCTTTTCACGCGCATCGCGCAATCGTCTGATGACGAGGGCAATTATGTGATCGCCCGCGACCGCACGTGTTTTGCATTGCTCAACACCTATCCCTATGTGGGCGGTCATCTGATGACTGTGCCGTACAAAGAAGTGCCGGACATGAACGGATTGACGGAAGATGAACTCGCGGACTTGTGGAAATTGACGCGCCGTTGCATCAACGCCCTTGGCGCCGTGATGAAGCCGGACGGCTTCAACGTGGGCATCAATCTTGGTAAGGTCGCCGGCGCAGGCATCGCAGAGCATCTGCATATTCACGTTGTCCCACGCTGGAACGGCGACATTAATTTCATGCCGGTAATTGCCAATACGACAGTGCTACCCGAAGCGTTGAAGGACATCGCGGCCAAATTACGTGTGGAGCTTGCGAAATAATTTTCATGCCCACCGAAACCCTTCATTTCGAAAACGCGCGCGTCGCGCAACAGCTCTTTAACAACGAGCCGCGCAACCTGCAAGCGCTGGAGACTGAACTCGGCGTCAAGGCCACGGCGCGGGAAGGCTGGATTAAATTGGATGGACCTGCGGAAGGCGTGGAACGGGTGAAGCAACTTTTTGTTTCATTGGAAAACCTGCTTAAGTCCGGAGTCCACATCCGCAACCGCGAATTTACCCATGCCTTAAACGTCGTAAAGCATGAAGGCCCTGAAACTCTTAAAGATCTCGTCAGCGACCGGGTGCAGACGCATGACAAGAAGCCGGGCGTGACCGCCAAAACGGTTGGGCAGAAGAACTATCTCGATGCCATCCGCAAACACGACGTCACGTTCGGGATCGGCCCCGCCGGCACCGGAAAGACGTACCTGGCGGTGGCCACGGCACTTTCCGCCCTGCGCGAGGGCCAGGTATCGCGGATCATTCTGACGCGCCCGGCGGTGGAAGCCGGCGAGGCGCTTGGCTTCCTGCCCGGCGACCTTTACGAAAAAATCACGCCTTATCTCCGTCCGTTGCATGATGCCTTGCACGACATGCTGCCCGCGGAAGAGATCCAAAAACATACCGAACGCGGAACCATTGAGATCGCGCCGTTGGCATACATGCGCGGACGCACGCTGAACAATGGTTTTATCATCCTGGACGAAGCGCAAAATTCCACCACGGAACAGATGTTGATGTTCCTCACCCGCCTGGGCCACGGCTCGAAAGCGGTCATCACGGGCGACGAGACACAAATTGACCTGCCGCCGCACAAGCATTCCGGACTGCTCGAAGCGCATCGCGCGCTCAAGCACGTGGATGGCATCGCGGTCATCGAGTTCTCCAAACGCGACGTCGTCCGGCATCCCCTCGTGCAACGCATCATCGGTGCCTACGAAGAGCATCGCGGCAAACCCAAAAACGGATGAGCATTACCATTGCCAACCGGCAGCGGGTGAAAAAGCTGGACGCCAGCCTGCTGAAAAAAATCACTTCCGGACTGTTGGATGAATTGGAGGTCACGGTTGCCACGCTCGAAATCAATCTCCTCGACGCGAAGGAAATGACGGCGCTGAACGAAACCTTTTTGAAACACGAAGGCTCTACCGATGTCATCACTTTCGACTACGCCACCGCATCGAAACTCCAGGGTGAAATCTTTGTATGTGTGGATGAAGCCATTCTCCAGGCCAAAAAATTCAAGACCACCTGGCAATCCGAGATCATCCGCTACATCGTCCATGGCGTATTGCATCTACTGGGACATGACGATACGGGCGCCGCTGCCCGCCGCCGGATGAAGCGCGAAGAGAACCGGCTTTTACGGATGCTTGGCGGGAAATTTTCGCTCGCGCAAATCAGCCGCCCCACTAAACTACGCCCGTGAGGAAATCGTTTTTTGCCCGCTGGCGCGCCAGCTTTTTCACCGGACTTGCCGTGGCTCTGCCCGGCATCGTCACGCTGGCCGTCGTCAAATGGTTCTTTGGCACCATTTCGAGCTTCACCGACGCGTTGCTTTTTTTCCTGCCGTACTGGATACCTCCGGAGGAAATATACCAGAACGGAACCTCCGGCGCGATGTTCTGGTATTGGAGCCTGCTGGCAGTGATCATTGCCGTTGTCCTGATCTCCACCATCGGCGTATTGGCGCGTTATTATTTTGGCAAACGGATGATCGAATGGGCGGACAACACGATGTTGCACGTGCCCGTCCTGAACAAAATCTACGGCACCATCAAGCAAGTGGACCAGGCGTTCACCTCGGGCAAAAAGACCTCTTTCAAGACTGTCGTCCTGGTGGAATATCCGAGCGCGGGCATCTATTCCGTGGGCTTCCTCACGAGCGAACAAGCCGAGGAGATCGACCGGAAGACGAACAAAAAATGCGTCTGCGTGTTCGTCCCGACGACGCCGATCCCCACCGGAGGTTTCCTGATCGTCGTGCCGGAAGAAAAAATTGTCAAACTGGACATGAGCGTGGCCGATGGATTGAAATATATCATCAGCTTTGGCGCCATCACGCAGGAACACCTTCGTAGCAATCCCGAGAAGTGAACCAAAATGGCTACCGAATCGGCCATTGGAATCATTTTGCGGACCCGGCCACTGACGGAAACGAGCCTGATTGTGGAGTGGCTCACGCCGGAGTTCGGGCGCATTGCCACCGTGGCCAAAGGAGCGCGCCGGACCAAATCACCGTTTCTCGGAAAACTCGACCTGTTTTATGAAGCGGCCTTCAGTTTTAGCCGGAGCCGAACGAGCCAGTTGCATAATTTGCGGGAGGTCAGTGTGCGCGAGATGCACACCGGGCTTCGCGCGGACATCTTGAAATTACACCAGGCAGCTTATGGCGCCGTGTTCATCAAGCAGGCAACCGAGGAAGACACTCCCCTGCCCGCCGTCTTTAACCTGTACCGGAATTTTTTGAGCCAGTTACGCGCGCCAAAAATACCCGCGCAAATCATTTTTTCGCTCGAATTAAAATTGCTGCGCGAATTGGGACTGGAGCCCGATTGGCAGGAAACGAGTTTGAAGCCGGGCACAAAAAAGATCGCCGAACTTCTGCTCAAAAAAGATTTTTTGCCCGCCGACCGGTTAAAATTGACTGCCGCGCAGGATGAGGAAATCAGCCAATTTTTGCATGGTTTTTTGATTTATCACCTGGGTCAACTGCCCAAAGGACGTGCCAACGCCTTGAAATTGACCGGTTTACTCAATTGAACCTTTGCGCAACGGCAGTTTTTGTTCTATATTCCGGCGTTCTCGGAAGCGAAAGATGCGTCAATTATTTAGATTTTCGACGGTGCGGATGAAGTTGGTCGGCACGGTACTGCTGCTGACCATGCCGGCCCTGCTCCTCATGTATATCTACGACATCCCAATGACGGGATTTGTTGTAGGTCTCCTGGCGCTGGTGGCGGCATGGATGGGCGGCGAGTTTTTCGTGCGGCGCCAGGTCCAGGCGATGTCCCGCACGGCATTGAAGATCGCCGACGGCGACCTCAGCGCGCGAACCGGATTGCCCGATTCAGACGATGAGATCGGCCAGCTCGCGAAACTTTTTGACCGCATGGCTGAATCCCTCGAATTGCGCATCAAAGAACGGGAAAAGCTTGCCGCGTTCGCCCAATTGAATCCTTATGGCGCGATGGAATTTTCCGCGGAAGGCACAATGACCTATTTCAACGATGCCGCGCAGAAACTTGCCTTTTCAGTCCAAAAAAGCCATCCCCAGGACATTCTTCCGGAGAATATGAAGAAGATCGTGCGCGATTGTCTGGTATCCGCCCGAAGCCGGATGAACCTCGAAACCAAAATTGGCGAACGCACCTTTTCGTGGTCTTTCCATCCCATGCTGGCCAGCTTTGTGGTGCATTGCTACGCGGAAGACATCACGAACCAGTTGAACCTGGAGGCGCAACTGCGCCAGTCCCAAAAGATGGAATCGGTCGGGCTGCTGGCGGCGGGTGTGGCCCATGACTTCAACAACATGTTGACGATCATCCAGGGGCATTCCAGTGTGATGCTCGCCCGGCCCACGTTGATGCCGGATGTCGTGGACCCGTTACAGGCAATCTTTTTCGCCGCGGAGCGCGCCGCCAACCTCACCCGGCAGCTACTCATGTTCAGCCGCAAAAATGTGATGCAACCGCGCTCTTTGGACTTGCGCGACGTTATTGGCCACGTCGGAAAGATGGTGCAGCGGCTCATCGGCGAAGACATCGCCTTCCAATTCAATGCGCCGCAAATACTCCCGGTCGTCCGGGGCGACAGCGGCATGATTGAACAAGTCGTCATGAACTTGTCGGTCAATGCCCGCGATGCCATGCCCAACGGCGGAAGGTTGCTGATCCAACTCGACGCCCTGGATATTGATGCGGCATACGCAGAGATGCATCCGGATGCGCGCGGCGGACTCTATGTGCGCCTGCGCACCACTGACACCGGCACCGGCATGAATGCCGAGACGATGAACCGCATCTTTGAACCGTTCTTCACTACCAAAGAAGTCGGCAAAGGCACCGGGCTGGGACTGGCCACGGTTTACGGCATTGTCAAACAACATGAAGGCTGGATCGAAGTGTCCAGCGAGCCGGGCAAAGGCACCACGTTCGATATCTTTTTCCCGGTCGAGAAGCAGAATATGGGCGCAGACAAGGCGAAGAACGGCGATTCCGATTTCGTCATGGGCGGAGAAGAGACCATCCTGATAGTGGAGGATGAAGCGATCCTGCGTGAGATGGCAAAAGAAATCCTCGAACAATACGGTTACAAAATCCTCGAAGCCGGCGACGGCAAAGAAGCGCTGGAGGTTTGGCGCAAATCTTCGAGCGAGATCCAGTTGCTGCTGACCGACATGGTGATGCCCGAAGGCATTTCAGGAGTCAATCTAGCCGAATATCTTTTGCGAGACCGGCCTGACCTGAAAATCATCTTCACCAGCGGTTACTCTTCGCATGAGATCAACGACGAGTTGCTCACCCGTTCCCAGGCATTTTTCCTCCAGAAACCGTATAGTCACACAACCCTGGGCAGGACCGTCCGTGAATGTCTCGACCGGAATGGTGTCGTGGCGTAAGTGCGGCAAAAAAATTAGTTTTAGCTCGCCCTCACCCACCCCTCTCCCCTGGAGAGGGCTTTTCCCAAGTCAGCCTTTTGAGAATTAGAACTGCTGGATTCACGAAAAGTCTTTTCATGAACCAGAAAATGTCCTCTCGCTGTTCCTTCTCCTGGAGGAGAAGGTCAGGATGAGGTCGGGCTTTAAAAATAGTCTTCATTTCAAATCCAATCCTCAGTATGTGCTACCTATCAACCCGTTCATTCAGTGAGGACGGGTTTTAAAAACGCTCTTCCTTTCAAATCCAGTTCTCTTTACGCGTGTGGCATAGCTGGTTAGGCTGTCCGGATTGGAAAACGCCGCGCCTACATCTGATGTCACGATCGCTATCCTGAGCGATATCCATTATGCAGGAGCCGCCGAGCAGGCGCGAGGCGAGGATTACGAGTTCCGCGCCATTGCAAATCCCCTGCTCCGCATATTTGCCCGAACCTATCGCCATCTCGTCTGGATGCGGCATCCGCTGCAACAAGGACTGCAACTCGACCGATTTTTGAGAGAAGTCCCGCTGGTGGATTGGGCCATCGTCAACGGCGATTATTCCTGCGATACCAATTTCACCGGCGTCAACGATGCGGCATCCTTCCAAAGCGCGGAGGAATGTTTGGGGAAATTGCGCGTGAAGTTTGGGGAACGCGCCCGATTCACTCTCGGCGACCATGACCTCGGCAAGCTGGCTGTCTTTGGCGGCCTGGGCGGAATGCGGCTGGACAGTTGGCGCGCTGCCACGGAAAAGCTCGGACTTCAACCTTTCTGGAAAATGTCACTGGGAAATTATGTGTTGATGGGCGTCACTTCCACGCTCATTGCCCTGCCCGCTTTTCAGTCGGATACTCTGCCCGAAGAGCTGCCGGAATGGCAAAAATTTCACGAAGCCCATCTAACTGAAATCCGAACGGTCTTCGATGCCTTGAAACCGAATCAACGCGTGCTCCTGTTCTGCCACGATCCCACAGCTTTGCCATTTCTCGCGCAGGAGGAATCTGTCCGGCGACGACTGCCGCAAATCGAACATACCGTCCTTGGGCACTTGCATACTCAAGCAGTTTTCTGGAATAGCCGGATCCTCTCGGGATTGCCGCGAATAAACTTTCTCGGACATAGCTTGAAGAAACTGACTGCTGCGCTGAATCGCGCCAGCCAGTGGTGGCAACTCCACCCCCTGCTCTGTCCTTCCCTCTCCGGCACGGAATTATTCAACGACGGCGGCTATTACATCGTAAAAATCGACCCAACAGCCAAACGCCCGGCGCGATTTGAATTTCAGCCGATGCCGAGATAGGCTTGCGCTATTTTATGACCAGCTTCATCACCGCTCCAACCGCTTCATCAATCTTCACTGATTGAACGGCACCACCGCGGGGTTTGATTTCAATCTCGCCTTTGGCCAGCGATTTCTCGCCGATGCCGACGCGGATGGGAAAACCGACGAGGTCGGCGTCCTTGAATTTCACACCAGGGCGGTCATCCCGGTCATCAAGGATGACATCCACGCCTCGCGCGGTGAGTTCGGCATAAATCTTCTCAGCCACTTTCATCGTCTCGTTATTCACGTCCACGTTGAGCGGCGTGATGCAGACCTGATAGGGCGCAACGCTCAAAGGCCAGATGATGCCGTCCTTGTCGTTGCCCTGCTCGATGACGGCCTGGAGGGTGCGGGTCACACCGATGCCGTAGCAACCCATGAAGGCCATATTACGAGCGCCAGCTTCATCCAGATAAACGGCGTTGAACTTCTCGCTGTATTTCGTGCCAAGCTTGAAAACATGGCCGACCTCGATGGCACGGCGGATCTTGAGCGACTTCTTGCATTTGGGGCACGGCTCTCCGGCCGTGACCGTCCGCAGGTCATACCATTGGCTGACCTGGATGTCGCGCTCGATGGAAACATTGCGCAGATGGAAACCATCCTCATTCGCGCCCGTGACCATATCGTTCGCACCGCGCAGACGCTCATCGGCAAAGACCAGAATCTGTTTGTCCTTTCGCGTGGAAGTGACGGCGCCGAGGCTGCCGGGATGCGCCCCGGTGGCGGCAAAAATCTCCTCGGGCGTCGCCGGACGGAACAACGTGGTGCCGAGCTTGCCGGCAAACTTGGATTCGTTCAACTGGTCGTCGCCGCGCACCAGCACGATGACTAATTTGTCGTTCGCCATGTAAATCAAAGTCTTGATCTGGCGATTGGCCGCCACCTTGTGCGGGTCTTTGGCGAGCGCCTCGATGGTCACAACGCCGGGCGTGGCAAATTTTTCAGTGGCCGCGCCGACTTCGCGCGCGGCGGTCCCGGGAATCCCGCTGGTGGCTTTTTCCACATTGGCGGCGTATCCGCAGGCTTCGCAGAAAACGACTTCGTTCTCGCCGGTCTCGGCGGGAATCATAAATTCGTGCGAGGATTTTCCACCGATAACACCCGTGTCCGCCTCGACGGCGAAGGCCTTCAATCCGCAACGCTCGAAAATCTTCGCATAGGCGTCGTACATCTTTTGATACGTCTTTTGCGAGGCTTCATCGCTGATATCGAAGCTGTAGGCGTCTTTCATGATGAATTCGCGCGCGCGCATCAGCCCGAAACGCGGGCGGATCTCATCGCGGAATTTGACGCTGATCTGGTAGAAATTTTTGGGCAACTGGCGATAGGAATTGATCTCGCCGGCGGCAATGCCGGTGATGACTTCTTCCGCGGTGGCGCTAAGCACCCATTCGCGGCTCGCGCTGTCCTTGACCTTGAAGAGCACGTCGCGGGCGGTCTCATAGCGGCCGCTTTGCTGCCAGATCTCCGGCGGCTGGAGGGCGGGCATGAGCACTTCAATGGCCCCGGCGCGATCCATCTCTTCGCGCACGATCTGCTCGACCTTGCGCAGGGCGCGCAGGCCGCATGGCAGGAAGGTGTACACGCCGCCGGCCAGCTTGCGGATGAGTCCGGCGCGCAGCAGTAGCTTGTGCGAAAGGATCTCCGCGTCAGCCGGAGCTTCGCGAAGGGTGGGAATCAAAGTTTCGGTCCACTTCATGTGACGGATAATTTAACAACAAAGAAACAAAGGAACGAAGAATTTATTTTTGGTATCAGCCGCGTTGGCGGGAAATTTATCTCACCCTCATCCCGGCCTTCTCCCCCAGGAGAAGGAGAAAAATTCGTAACGACCGCGACAAATGTGGCGCAACTCCGACAATACCGCATTTGTGTTTTTATTTTAGAACATTCAACACCAACCTCCGATACTCAAAAATAGTCCACTTCGGAAGTCATTGGATGTTCGGTGTTGAATGTTGAGCGTTGAATGTTTTTGCCGGTTCACTTTACGATATTTATCAACGGCGCAAGTCCCTGGATACGCACTTCCAATTTGTCTCCGCTTCGGATAGGACCAACGCCGCTGGGTGTGCCGGTGAGGATGACATCGCCCGGCAACAAGGTGAGATTGGTGGAAATGAAGCTGACCAGTTCCGCTGGTTTGAAAATGAGCTGGCTGGTGTTCGAATTCTGGCGCAGTTGCCCGTTTTGAAACAACTGGATGGCCAGGTTATTGGGATCCACCTGCGTTTCAATGAACGGCCCCAGCGGCGTGAATGTGTCGAACGATTTCGAACGCGCCCATTGCGACTCGGCTTTTTGGATGGTCCGGTCGCTGATGTCCTGCGACGCGGTATAACCCAAAATACAACGCCCGGCCTGCGACGGAGACACATTGCGGATCTTGCGACCGATGACGATGCACAACTCCGCCTCAAAATCGGTGCGATGTTCCGGGAACGGAATCTCGATCTTCCCGCCGTCAGGCAGCAGCGAGGTGGACGCTTTGAACCATATCAACGGTTCTCGTGGTATTTCCCTGCCCATCTCGCGGATATGGTCGGCATAATTCAAGCCCACGCAAATGATCTTCGAAGGCTCGACGGGCACCAATGTCTTCACACCTTTGCGGGAGATCGGTTTTCGTTCAACGGAAAGCGGGCTGAAAACGCTGTCGCGCAGGCAATACAGTTCACCGTCCACGACCTTGGCGTGAAAAATTTCTTTGCCCTTCTGAAATCGGCCTATGGCTGCCATAATTCTTTGATAGATGATTTGGTTTTACTACGCCCGCCTCCGACACATGAATACTAATCAATCTTCAACCCCTCGTAAATGACTTTGCGCCATGCGCAACCGGTCGCAAAAGCCTCATTGCTGTTTGTTCAAATTCGGTTAGATTACGCGCGTGAACAGGCTGACGAAGCAAGAGCAATGGGTGCTCGCCGTCATTTTGACGTTGTTAGTGGTGGGATGGTGCGTAAAGTATTATCGAACGGCGCACCCGTAAGAGAGACAGCCGTTTCTGAAGCCGGACCCGATATGCAGGAAATCAATTTTGACGAAGCGATCGAAGGCATCCTTGCCAAAGACACGCGTTACACGCGCGAGGTCTATCTTTTTGTGCGCGAAGCGCTCGATTTCACGCAAAAACTCGTGGTCAAAGAGAACCGCGGCCAGGTCCGCCATGTCAGCGGGCAGGAACTGCTCAACGGCATCCGGCAGTACGCGCTCCAACAATTCGGTCCCATGACCGTGACTTTATTTGAGGAATGGGGCGTGCGCAATTGCCACGATTTCGGCGAGATCGTTTTCAACATGGTCGAAGCCAATCTCCTGGCCAAGACCGACAAAGACAGCCGGACTGATTTCCAAAACGGCTACGACTTCACAGAAACGTTCCGGAAACCGTTCTGGCCGGAGAGCAAGCAGAAGCAGGAAGTGAAGCAGGTTTCCTAGCCAAATCTGCGTCGTGAATCACATCGACGGCCAGTTTTTCCAGAAAACAGGCGCAAAAAAGGCGTTGAAAGTGATTTGTTCCAATGTGATATTATTTGCGTGATAACGACAAAGGCAGACGATCAGAAACGCATTCAAGTGCCCTTGGCCAAACCAGGCCAGGTATATGCCATTCAGCAAAATGCGGATGGTGGATTCACGCTCTCTGTGGTTCAGGCGCAGGGTGCGGTCAATCCCAAATGCCGTATCGTCAAAGAAGATGGTTTTACTGTCGTGGCCCCGAGCCAGCCGATTGACGAACTGGCAATCAAAGAACTTCTGGCGGACTTTCCGTGAAGCATTTGCTGGATGTCAATTTGTTGATCGCAGATATTGTTCAAACCCATTCATTACACGACCGGGCGCGCGCCTGGCTATCCGATAAACAGGTCGTGCTTTGTCCGATTGTTGAACTCGGCTTCCTTCGCATCAGCACCAATAGCAAATCTGCCATAGGTTTGACCATGGAAGAAGCCAGGAAAGTTTTAGGGCAGTTTGTCTCAGAAAGAAAGGTTGAACGAATTCCTGACGATCTACCCGCGCTTGAGAGCCATCCACGAAAATCAGACCAGGTAACGGACCATTATTTGGCGGATTTAGCTGCGAAACATGGATTCAAGCTGGCCACATTCGACAGCGAGCTTAAGCATCTTTCTGCGGAATTAGTATCGTAGCCTGTGGAATCGGACGGTAAATCATTCGCAAGCCGGTTCATAATTTAATTTGGGTTGCCCGCCGCCGATTCCGCGATACCTTTTACCGTTCAACTTTGATTTAAAATGGTAAAAAATAATTTAACAGAAATCCCCTCGATGCCGCCCGGCGTCAAAGTAACGACGCTCGACAACGGCCTCAACATCATCGTGCGCGAGGACCACAGCGCGCCGGTCGTTTCGGCGCAGGCATGGTGCATGAGCGGCAGCATCCACGAGGGCCGCTGGCTGGGCGCGGGCCTTTCGCATGTGCTGGAGCACATGCTCTTCAAGGGCACAAGCACCCGCCCCGGCAGCCGCATCGACCAGGAAGTACAGGAAGCCGGCGGTTACATGAACGCCTACACGAGTTTCGACCGTACCGTTTACCACATCGATGTGCCCAATACCGGCGCGCACACGGCGATCGATATCTTGTGCGACATCATGCAGAACGCCGCCCTGCCGCCGGAGGAACTGGCCAAGGAAATGGATGTCATCCGCCGGGAAATGGACATGTGCCAGGACGACCCCGGGCGGCGCGCGAGCCGGCGCTTGTTCGAGACGGCTTACACACGCAGCCCGTACCGTTTCACCATCATCGGTTACCCGGACATTTTCAATGAGCTGAAGCCCGAGGACATCCGGAATTATTACCACGAGAAATATGCGCCGAACAATTGCTTCTACGTCGTCACCGGCGACATAAAGAACGAGGACGCTGTGGCGCAAATCCGCGAGGCGTATGCCAAAACGAAATCGCGCGCGATGCCGCCGCTCGTCCTGCCAATGGAGCCGAAGCAGACCGCCGCGCGCGAGGTCATCGAGGAAGCGCCGGTTGAACTGGGACATTTTCATTTTTCATGGCACATCCCCGAATTGCGCCATCAGGATGTTCCCGCCCTCGACGTGCTGTCCGTGGCGCTCGGCGGCGGACGCAGCTCGCGCCTGTTCCAACAGATCCGCGAGAAACAGGGAGTGGTGCATCACGTGGACGCCTGGACCTACAGCCCGGGCCTGCCGGGAATCTTCGGCATGAGCGCCGTTGCCGATGGCGATAAATTTGCCGCCGGACGAGATGCGATGCTCGCGGAGATCGAAAAAGTCAAAACCCTGGGAATCTCAGCCGATGAATTGCACAAAGCCGTCAAGCAGTTCACCTCCGCTACGCTTGCCGCCCGCAAGACGATGGAAGGCCAGGCACAAAATCTCGGAGGCAACTGGCTGGCGGCAAGCGACCTGAATTTTTCCGAGCGCTACCTGGCCGCCATCAAACGTGTCACCCTCGCGGACATCCAGCGTGTAACCCGCGAATATCTGACCGCGGAAAACCGCACTCTTTACGCCCTGCTCCCCACTGGCGCGACGCCGAAGCAAAAAGCCGAAATAGAAATCAATACCGACCGCCCGATCCAGAAATTTGAATTGGCGAACGGCCTGCGCCTGTTGGTCAAGGAAGATTCACGGCTGCCCTTCGTGGAATTTCGCACGGTCTTCCAGGGCGGTGTCCTTGCTGAAACGGTCGAGAACAACGGCATCACACAGTTGCTTGCGCGGATGCTCCTCAAAGGCACTCAAAAACGTACTGCGCAGAAAATCGTGACGGAAATCGAGTCCGTCGGCGGGCACATTGACAGCTATGGCGGCAACCAGAGCTTTGGCGTGAATCTGGAAGTGCTCGCGGACGATTTTGCGCTCGGCCTCGACCTGTTGTCGGACGTGTTGCTCTACTCGAATTTCCCTGCCAACGAGTTGGAGCGCGAACGCGAGGTCCAGATTGCTGGCATCCATGCGCGCAAGGATGACATGCTCAAGACCGCCAGCGTGGCCATGCGCCGCGAGTTGTTCGGCGACCTCAGTTACGGTCTCGACCCGCTTGGCACCGAGGAAACCGTCCAAAAGATTTCTGTCGCCGATCTCAATAAATTTCATCAACGGCTGACCATCTCGAATAATTGTGTATTGGCCATTTACGGAAATGTGAAGGCCGGCGAAGTCAAATCTGCCGTTGAGAAGGCGTTCGCGAACTGGCGCAAAGGCACGGTGCCATCACTGAGCCTCCAACCGTCGTCCACAACCCCGAAACCGCGTGTCGTTGAAACACGCGATAAGAAGCAAGCCGTGCTGGTGATCGGCTTTTTGGGCACGACCATCCAAAATGATGACCATTACGCCCTGGAATTGATCAACGAATCCTGTAGCGACCTGGGATCACGATTGTTTCTGCGCATCCGCGAGCAACTGGGCCTGGCGTATTACTGCGGCACGCAGAATTTCGCCGGCGTGGCGCAGGGTTATTTCGCGTTTTATACCGGCACCGAGCCGGACAAAGCGGAACAGGTCGAGCATGAACTGCTCAAGGAAGCGGAACTGCTGCGCACCGAAGGCTTGAGCGCGGAAGAATTAAAGCGCGCCAAAGCCAAAATCGTTGGGCAAAAGAAAATCTCGCGGCAGGACCTCGGCAGCCTCGCCTCGCTGACGGCATTGGACGAACTTTACGGATTGGGCTACAAGCATTCGGAAACTGACGATGCGAAATTCGAGGCAGTCACACTGGAGCAGATCAAAACTGTCGCGCAAAAATATCTGACGCCAGACAAGTTTGTGGTTTCGATCGTGAAACCTGAGAAAAGTTAGACGTTGCTTTCGGCTATTTCGGCTATAAAAGCGGCAGAGGGCTCCCACAGTCCAGGACGCAAGCGCACACGCCGGCCAAACCAAATTTTGCGCCAGCTTGTGGAGTGCGCCAGTCCTCTGGCGCTTTGGAAAACGATGTGCTGACTAGCAGGCCATCGAAAAAACCCTCGAAACGCCGCGTGAGGGCACGCGGCCTACAAAATTCGTTCGGTATTCGCAAGTTTTGTAGGCCCGGTGCCCTCACCGGGCGCGTTTTTCAACAGCCTGCTAGTGTAGTGTCTCATAAATAACCGGCATTATAAGCGCCGCAGGGTATTCTTCCCTCATGCCACGACATGCGCCGCCCGTGAACTTGACGGAAACTGATCGTTTGGAGCTGGAGCGCTGGGTGGCGGCGCACCGCACCC
>DASXYX010000056.1:0-13462 GCA_036502245.1 Verrucomicrobiia bacterium | reverse complement strand
GGGTGCGGTGCGCCGCCACCCAGCGCTCCAGCTCCAAACGATCAGTTTCCGTCAAGTTCACGGGCGGCGCATGTCGTGGCATGAGGGAAGAATACCCTGCGGCGCTTATAATGCCGGTTATTTATGAGACACTACACTAGCGGGAATTTTGGCCTTGGAATCACCGATTCAAATAAATTAACAACAAGGTCACGCCCAAAGCGGTCAAGATGCTTAAAATAACAGTGGATATTTTAACAATTCGGATTTCTTTTTGATAAGAACTCAACTTGCGTTTGCGATGTCGTGCAGTCTCAGCCACGGCGAATCATTGCTGCTTTATTTCCCAATAGCGTTGGAAATAAAATTTTCTAGTGATTTAAGTTCGCCATCCAGGTAAAAGCCGGTGAATAAACTTCCGCCAAGCATAAGGAGGACAAGTATTAGAGCACTGCAAAGGTAAAGTCCAAACGCCGCCGCCGGATCGGGCTGCAAGATCAGGGGCAGGCCATGATAAAGTATGGAGACAGATAACGAAATGCCAACCGACCACGTCAACCAAGAATAAATGTTGGGAAAAGCGTTTAAACACTGAATCAATAACATCGGGCCGATGGCATGGAAGACAACATCGAGGCTTTGAGAAAGTTGGTTACGAACCCGGTAGTCGTTGGCAAAGGCCTTGATCATCAAGGCGGTGAGAAAAAGGAGACAAAGGGTAATAAGTATGCTGCCGGCTTCATAGGTGCAGACCATCGGCAACGTAAAATAGTTATTAACGCCTTCTGCCATTTGTTGACGGCCAAAAAGGAGTCGCCGGCGTCCTTCACAAGCTGCCGTGAGCAACAAGACCGGCAGCAAATAAATAAAAAAAGTATAAACCGCCCCGTGTTTTGCACCAACTAGCCGGTTCCATGTCGTAACCGGACGAACGATCAAAAATAAATCTTTGAAAACCGGCGCACATTGGAGTGAGTTTTCGATGGTTGCGATTACTTTCTTGAAAAAGCGAAAGCCGGTGGATTGATGCAGAAATGATAGACCCAATTCAAGTCCAGCAGCTATTTTGAGTCCAAGGAAATCACCATCGTCTGGCCCGTCTGCCTTCCCAGGGAGAATGCGTTCACTCTCAGATGGGTCCGTTTTCATCTTATGCCAAAAGTGTGCCGATCTTTCGTTGGTTCAAGGCTGATATACGCTGCGGTAGTACTGCGCAGGAACCTGGCCGATGTTAGTATCCGTGAAAGTAAACGGTGAATAGTTCGTTTGCACAGGAATCCAGGTCATCAGATCAGGTGACTCTTGAATCACATAAACGTATCCCGGCACACCGCCAACAGAGATGGTTACCCCGCTATGGGCAGCCCTGATGCTGTTAGTTGACACAACCGATGTATAAACCGCCAAAGTGGCACTGCTGCTTATTTCGGTTCCAACAGGGTTTTGCACGATGACGTCATAAGCACCCGCGTCAGTCGTCTGGACACTGGCAAATGACAAGATGGGACTGGTGGCTCCAGAAATGTTAGTCCCATTCTTTTGCCACTGGTAGTTGAAGGGTGTCTCGCCGTTGACTCCGACACTAAAGCTGGCTGACTGGCCAACGAGGACCGTCACGCTGAACGGCTCGGAGACAACCAACGGTAGAACGGTCAACAACGTGGCAGGCGCACTTGTCACGCTGCCATAATAATTGGTGATCACGACGGTGTATTCACCCTCGTCACTGTTCTCGATGTCTGGCAGGGTCAATATGCTGTTGGTGCTGCCATCCAGGATGTAACCATCCACATACCATTGATAACTCAGTGGCGCAGTACCGACAGCGGTAACAGAGAAGTTAGCTGTGGTACCATCAAAGTTAGTTACTCCTACAGGCTGAACCGTAATGATCGGATCAACCACCACAAGCGCGGCGCTGGCACTGGTCTGAGTGCCGGCGGCATTGCTAACCACTACGGAATAGAAACCGGCGTTGGTTCCAAACACATTACTGATAGTCAGCGTGGCCGTTGTAGCGCCGGAAATATTTGTGCCGTTTGCCAAGGCGTTGGTTCCATTGAACAACCATTGATAATTCGGTGTGGAACCGGAAGTCGTCACGGTAAAGGTTGCGGTTGTGCCGGCATTATTAGTGATGCTCACCGGCGATTGAGTAATGATCGGCGGGTCAATCACAGTCAGGACCGCAGGCGGTGTGCTGGTCACAGTGCCAGCAGCGTTGCTCAAGACAACGGTGTAGTTCGCTGCATCCCTATCACGCACATTGGACAACACCAGATTTACCGTTGTCGCGCCCGATACATTCCCGCCGTTGTTCAACGGACTGCCATCCTTGAACCACTGGATACTTGGCGATGTGCCGGTGTAACCCACTGCAAAGGTCGCATTCGACATCGCATTGACTGTCAGGCTAAGTGGCTCGCTGGTAATTACCGGCGGGTCAATGATGGTCAGGGTGACCACCGAACTGGTAACGGATCCGAAATCATTGTAAACGATAGCGCTGTAGTTACCGGCGTTGGTATCCACCACACTGGCCAGTGAGTAGGTCGCCGTTGTGGCTCCCGGAATGATGCTGCCGTTTTGCGTCCATTGATATTGCGGAGCTGTTCCGTAAGCTGCGACCGTGAAGCTCGCAGGAGATCCCAGGTTGTTGGTCACGCTGACTGGCTGGCTTGTGATGATCGGATCAATGACCGTCAGCATTGCGTTACTGCTCACCGCTACAGCGGCGGCGTTGCTTATGGTCACACTATAAGCACCATCGTTTGCGCCCAAAACATTGCTGACGGTTAACATCGGCGTTGCGGAACCAGAGATATAACCGCCATCCACCAATAGATTGGTGCCGTTGTAATACCATTGATAGGTTGATGGACTGCCGCTGTTGGTTACGCTGAAAATCGCTGTGGTTCCGGCGTTGTTGGTGAGGCTGACCGGCTGGGTTGTAATCGTCGGGGGCACGATGACGGTCAGCGTGGCATTGGAACTTATGGCAATACCATCCGTGTTGGTCACTTCGACGCTGTATTGCGCATCATAGGCGCTGATGACATTGTTCAATGTAAACCGGTTGCCTGTCACGGGTTCCCACGGCGTGATGGGCACACCGTTCGACATCCATTGGTAAGTAAACGGCGCCTGGCCACTCATGCTAACAGTAAATAATCCCCGCCCAAAGGGCGGGGCTTTGGAAGGAGCCTCTATAAGAGGCCAAAAGCCCGGCCCCCAAAGGGGGCTGGGCTGACACGCATTGTCTCCGATTGTTTGTTTATTTGCTGAATCGGAATGTCTCTTGCCGTTATTCCTGCTTTTCCTGCCATTTTACATACTTCCGTATCATCTCTCCGTCCAAGCCTACCGTTCCAACGCAGTAACCTTGCGCCCAAAAATGATTGCCCCAGTAGCGCCGCTGCCGTAAATCCCGAAACGCGCTGAACACTCGAATCGCGCTCTTGCCCTTCAGCCGCCCCATGTATTCCGATATCGACAGCTTCGGCGGAATTTGCACAATCAAATGCACATGGTCGGCTTGCACGTTGATTTCTTGCACCTCACAGTTCATCTGCCGCGTTTGTTCCCGCACACACAGCTCCACCTCCTCTTTGATCTTCCCCTGCATCACCCGATACCGATACTTTGGCACCCATACGATGTGATATTCGCAGTGCCAGATCGTGTGGGATAACTTTTTGAATCTGCTCATGTTCTTTTCCTTTCGTTTGGTTGTGGAGACAACACAAACTGAGGATGTCATGGGCAGATTCTTTTTTGCAGAGCTCTTTTTCTAACCCCGTTCACAGAACGGGGGTTTCAACGCTTATCACTAAAGGTTCCCCTAGATATTCTGAGAAAACGTCCATGTATTAGAACAGAAAGAAGGCGTTAAACAATCGGGGAAAACCCCTGATTATATAAACCAGTTTGACTTAAACCAGGCAATAATTTCCCTGACTGACATTGTACTCTAACGGAGATTTCGATTATCAACCCAATTAGAAGCGTATCGCGCCAACGCTGCGGCATCGGGGATGCCAAGTTTATGTTTGATGTTTTCTCTGTGCGTCTCAACCGTCTTGATACTTAAATTCAATCGTAAAGCCACATCTCAGGTCTTTATGCCGGCACCCAGAAGTTGCAAGACCTGTAATTCACGGTCAGAAAGATTCGAGAGAGCACCACCGATTTCTTTAGTTTTACATCCAGCCATCCGGTGGAGGGCAAGCGCGGCAATTTTAGGACTGACAAAAAATTCCCCATCGAGGACTATGTGAATGGCCCCCAATATTTCCTTCGTGCCCCGTGATTTCATCACATAACCGCGTGCGCCAGCTTTCAGCACTCTTTCCGCATAGAGCATCTCATCACATTGGGTGACAACCAGTACAGGTGTAGAAGGACATTCCACGGCTAGATGTTTGATCAACTCGAGTCCATCACCATCAAGCAACTGAAGGTCAAGCGTTATTAAACTGGGCTTTAAAGAACCGATGGCTTTGCGAACCTCATTTACAGTGCTGGCTTCTCCACAACAATAAAGGTCGGCTTGACACTTAATGATTTGTGCCAGACCCTCCCTTACCAGCGGATGGTCGTCAACAATTAAAATACCGTACTTCTTTTGCCCGCCACAATCGACCGCCACATTTTCCATAACTGCCTTTCATTACATCAATTAAGGTTTGCATTCGATTAGTACCTAGGAACAAGTCAGCACATAGTGCATGCTCCATTGGTAATAGCAATAGGCAAAATTCGCTTAATTTGTTTTAGGTGATTTCCTTATAAAACTATCCAGCCGGATGGCATGATTTAAATAGAAAATCCACAAACTTTCATTTCCGTGTTGGGTTCAGAATTTTGTACCTGTGCTCCAGTTTCCCGCAACTTGTGGGTGTCATTGAAATTTTATGCCACGACGATGCTGATAATTGAGAATGAAAATTTTTATTCAATCCCAACTCGTTAGTTCGACTGCGTAAATCCGCGCTCTTTTAGAAAAGCTCACGATATATAATTCGAAAAGCTTTCACCAAAACCTTCAACGATTTCTTCAATAACTATTTAATAAACAGGTATGTGCCGGGTTAAATCCAGTAGTAGGCGTGTAGCTTCAAAAGTCTGTTGAACGCCAATAAAATCAGTGGTAAAAACGGCTTGAAAATCAGGGTATTGAGGCTGGTTGTCGATGAAGACTATCGTTCGATTCCGACCTCCGCCTCCAATTAAATTATTGTTTTTCAATAGTTTACGCAGAATTATAGGCGGATGAATTCCGACCTTTGCCTCTGGTTCAAAATCCCTTTGTTGTGAGCTTCTTTTAAGGTGCGGATAGAAAATTGCCAGTATAATTGCCAAAATACGGGTGTTACCAGAAGAACTAACCGTGAACTTTGGCCTACCAGCCGCCAACCATTCAGCAACAAGACGTCTACTACATCGGCGCGGACGATTTCAATCATCGGCTCAACATAACGCTCCATCCAATGAACGATGCGCCGATATTTTTCGCGCACCGAAACACGAGCACGTTCTGTTTTGTAGCGCGCCACTTCGGCAAGAATCGCGTGCTGCGTCTCATTCAAGTCGGCATGAATGCGGCGCAGCGTCTGACTGATTTCCTCAAAGGCAAGTTTTACCTGTTGAATCTCATCTTCGTCGAGTGCGCGGGCGAGGCGCTTGCCGGTGGTTTCAAGCGACAGGACATAACCACGAATCATTTCCGGCGTGGCGGGATTTGCCTCGTTAAAAAGATACGTCAGCAACCGCGATACCGGATCGGCCATGAAAAAGAGTTCGCTACCCGGTTCAGTGGGGACAAGAATCTGCAATTCGCACAATCGCCGCCATGCCGTTTCGGGCAATTCCTCAATTATACCAGGGTTCGCACGAATTATCCGCATTGCATCCGTTTCGGAAATCTCCCCACCGCGCTCGGCCAAACCACGCAACAGCAGCGCATGGTTTGCGCAGAAGTTGAAGAAGCTTTGCGGGTTCACCTTCATGATTGGCCGATCCTTACTGTTTTATTTGCGGTCACAGGTCATGCAAAGATTCTGTCTGTTTCTCGATCATTTGAAAAGCCTGCGAAAATGACGTTCTCATGATGGGATTTTCGTCTAAAATGCGTTTTTCTTTTAATTTTGCAGAAGATGAAAACGAAAGCGTGCAATGAGGTGTCACCCTTTGCGGACGGAAGGATAGTAAAGTATCCTCGCAGCAAGCTGCGAGGCATTTGGGAAATATGTGTTCTGACCATTCTACAAAAAGCCGAAGCAAGCTTCGGGGTATTCAACCCAGAGGGAATAAAATGGTGCCAGCTAAAGCGAGGCCATTGTATAGAATTGTTTGTTACACCACACTGGGGTAGTGTCGCTTAAATAGCTTTACGCATGCGTAAAGCGAGTTATGGATTGACGCTTGGCCCGGGCGAAAGGGGTGCAACTGGAGCGATGGGCATCAGCGCAGGGTACGCCGCAGCAAGTGGCGCTTCGTTGCCGGATTATCCTGATGGCTTTGGCGGGAGAGCAAAACCAGGCGATTGCCGCGCAGTTGGATATTAGCCGACCAACAGTAAATTTCTCAGGGCAACGAAGTCGTCGGGTGAGCGACAGGAACCGTTTATGCAGGTTCGCATAAACCCGACAAACATTCCGCCACCGTTTTCCAATTTGCACGAGGGTCGTCAAGGAAAGCCTTGAGTGCCGGCAATTCCCCAACCAAAGCGTGGGACAGCGGCGGTTGGAGTGCATCTTTCACTTCTGAAGGTTCGGGGAGTCGTCGCTCGACCGCAAAAGCCCGGCCAAGGGCATGCAGTGCTTCCAGCAAAATTGGCCGAGCCTCTTCGCTGAAACCGCCTTCACCCAGCAGGCGGGCCATTTTAAGTCTGCGGGTTGCCTGGTCACGGTGGGAATTGGCTTTGGCAGTTTCTTCAGGGGAAAGCGGCGAGGATTCCGGGTTGTCATCGGATGGCAGCAAAGCGCGGGATGCGCGGGTCGTCTTACTGATAAGGCCGGCGGTGATGAGGCGTTGAATGACTTCATAAGTTGCCCGATCCATGACTTCGAGTTGTACGGGCGCCAGTGGATCAATTTTCCCCGGACCAAACAATTCGCCATGCAGGGATCGCAACTTCTCGACTGGTTCGACGGCGCAACGCTCGACCACGACCATCAATACAGTATGAGTTCCAGATAGGGGATATTGTTCCTCGCAACGATGTATCATGCCTGGCAGATGCTCGGAGGCCATTTGAGCGAAGGCAAGCGCGGGATCAACCGGTGATTTACTCGATGTCGCCGTTGGGGAAACTACCCCAGGGGCCTTGGCGTCAAAAGTCTTGTGGGCGGGTGTGACCAGTTGCTGAAGCCGTTCGACAAATGCCTGGCGTCCGCTGCGGAGCTTGATTTCTTTCACCTCACCTGGCCGGTCGAGGACGCTGGTAGCAACACTCTGTTTTATGGCAAGTGTTTCGAGCATCCGGTGCTCAATCGTGTTTTCTGAAATCAAATTATAGACGGTAACGGGCCTGGTTTGATGCTTGCGCCAGGCGCGGGCAATGCGTTGTTCCAGCTTCGCAGGGTTCCAGGGCAGATCGCAATTGATGACCACGCTGGCGTTTTGAAGGTTAAGACCGGTCGCCCCGGAATCCGTGCTGAGAAAAACGCGGCAATCAGGATCATCCTTGAACATGTTGATCTCCCCGCGACGCCGCTGTTGGGGAACGCTGCCAGTATGCCAGGCGTGACCGACCTTCAACCGTTTGCAAAGAGCGCGGACGAGTTCCAACATCCGCTCCCATTCCGAGAAGACAATCACCTTGAGATCATTCTCGCAACTCGCTTCGATGAGGTTTTCCAATTCGTGGAGTTTCGGGCAGGTGCGATCCTCCTCATCAAGGATGTAATTGGTGTCGCAAATCATCCGCATCATGGCCAATTCACGTTGAAGTTTCTCTTGTTCCTGTTTTGTGAGAGGGCGGCGCATCGCGATGTTGACGAGTTTCAAGACCTGCTGTTCGTGGGTGGCGTAGCTCTGCTTCTGCAATTCGCCCAACTGCACAAAGTGATTGTGATCGGTGCGTTCGGGCAGCTCGGTTTCCACCTCGGCCTTGCGGCGGCGGAGCATGAAGGGCTTGATCCTTTGATGCAGGACATCCAGGTTGCAACAGCCGATGGGGCGGCCTTTCTCGTCCAGCTCATAAAAATCCCGGTTGAATCGAAAAAGAGGGCCAAGCACGGAAGGGTTAAGAAAATCCATCAATGAATGCAGTTCATCAATCCGGTTCTCGATGGGCGTTCCCGTCAGAACAAAGGCGTAGCGGCTGCGGAGGCGTTTGACGGCCTGGGCGGTTTTGGTGCTCCAATTCTTAATCCGCTGGGCTTCGTCCAGCACGACGATGTCCGGCTTGACCCGCGCATTCACATCCAGCGCGTCGGCGACCATCTGCTCGTAATTGACGATGGTAAAAAAGGGCATGGCCTCACCCGCGTCGTACGCTTTTAACCGCCGAATCTTGCCCCCGAAAACCAGTTGCAAATCTAGCGCGGTGAATCTTCGGATTTGCTCCTCCCATTCCGATTTGAGCGAGGCGGGTGTGACCACCAATACACGGTTTGCCTTTCCCAACCGGCGCAAAAGCGCGCAGGCGGCGATGGCCTGGATAGTCTTGCCCAGGCCCATTTCATCCGCGAGCAGCGCGCGTTCGGTAAAAGCCAGATGCAGCATGCCTTCCCGCTGGTAGGGAAACAGGGGCACGGTCGTTTCTTGCGCCGGCCATTCGCCGCTCTGGACTTTAAGCTCGTATTCGTGGCGAAGTTGCCGGCGTTCGGCAACGCGACGCCGGTTTTCCTGCCATGATTCGATTTCCTGCGAAAGACGCATCTGCGGGAAGCCCTCGTTCCGCATTTTCTGCAACGCAGGCAGCACGGTCTCAGGCGCGACATCCAGCATGAGGCCGTCGGCGTCAAACCACTTGCCAATCGCACCCGGCAATTTGCCTGCGCCGTCGATCAGACGCAACGTGTCGGCGGCGTTATCCACAGTTATTTCGATACGGTTTGAACCGGAATGCGCTGCCGCCTTAAAGAGTTTTTTGTGACGCGCCTGGAGGAAAAGCAAAACCGCTTCGGTGTGTTTGCAAAGACCCAGGCCACTGGTTCGAAAATCCACGCAATCACAAGTAGAATGGCGGGATTGCAAATCACAAATCTCAACTGCGTAGGTTTGTCCGCTGGCGGATTTGACGCGAAAATTCGAGAAAATGGGGTGTTTCGGAGTGGTGTTGGAAACCACAAAAGATTCCTCACGGGCACGCTGGCGGCGTTTGTTCAGTTCGTCGGCGTCGGTCGTGCGCCAGTTGTGTGTCGGCGGCAATTGAATTTTTGTGTTTGATTTGGCGGACTTAACCATGCACAGAGCATGACAAACACCGACTGTCAGTCAATCGGAAGATTGTTGAGGGCAATTTGCTGGAAACATCTCAAAGCGCATCCTCCTGAATCAAGTAACCGACCGCTGCATATCCCCGTACCCGTTTGGAATACATCGCCGACAGGACCGGCACGCAGCCATCCACATAATCGTAAACAATGACCTCGCGTTTGCTGTGGTGCAGACGGTGGAGGCGGCCAACGTATTGTTGCAACGTGCCACGCCAGGAAATTGGCATGACGAGAAAAAGAGTGTCGAGGCGCGCGTCGTCAAAACCTTCGCCAATGTAACGGCCCGTGGCCAGCAGGACTCTTTCCTCTCCATCGGGAATCGCAGTCAATTGTTCGGCGATGGCGCGGCGTTGTTTTGCCCCCATGCCGCCTTTCAACACCACGATGTGTTTCACCAGGCCGGTTAACCGGGAGGCAAATTCGTCCACCTGACTGGTGCGCTCGGTCAGAACAATGGGTGAACGTCCGGCCTTGATGGAACGCAGCAGATCAACGCACATGAGGTCGTTACGCGCCTTGTTGTCGGCCAGTGCGGCATACAATTTGTGCATCTCTGGCTTTTCGGTTGAGGGCGGCAATCGAAAATTTGTCGGTCGCGGAATAACAAAATGTTTGAATGGTCGTGCCAGCGCCTGGGCTTTGGCATCCACGCGATGCCGGATCGGCCCGCATTGCATCACGATAATAGGATGATGGCCGTCCTTACGCTGCGGCGTGGCAGTCAAGCCCGTGATATAACGCGCTTTCACCTGACGGAGAACTTGCTCAAAGCTCACGGCGGAAATGTGGTGACACTCGTCCACAATGACGTGGCCGTAGTTGGCGACCACGTCGTCCACGACTTGCTTTCGGTTCAGACTCTGGATCACTGCAATATCAACCAGTCCGCTGGGACGGCGGCGTCCACCGCCGATTTGCCCGATGCTTTTAACCGGCAGATTCAGGAAGGTCGCGAGCCGCTCGCGCCATTGATCAAGAAGTTGGCGACGATGCACGAGCACCAGGGTGTTCTCCTTGCGGGCCGCAATCAGCCATGCGGCCACGACCGTTTTTCCAAAAGCGGTCGTTGCGCTCAGAATGCCGTCATCGTGTGCAAGCATGGCTTTGGCTGCGGCTTGCTGGTCAGGGCGAAGCTGGCCGTGAAACGTCACGTCAATCGGCTGACCGGCGAATCGTTGGTCGTCGAGTTCCACGACAATCTTGTGCGATTCGAGGAGCGCCGTGATTTCGCCAAAGCAGCCGCGAGGCAAGGCGACATGTTTGGGGAATTCCTCCGCGCAACGAATGACTCGTGGTTTGCCGAATGTGGAAAGTCGCATCGCCTGCGCGCGATAGAATTCCGGGTTTTGAAATGCGGCGAGACGGTGCAAACGATTCAACATCGCGGACGGCAACCCTTCTGTTTCAACAAAGACCAGGTTGCCACGAACAACGTGCACTTTCGCTGGCAACGGGCCGGTGATGGCTTCGTCCTTTTTCTTTCGGGATGGTGGAAGCGTCCACGGGTCTTCCGTCGGTTCATCGTCCGTGACGCTGCGCCGAACACCGATGAGGTCTCCGCTGCGTTCGGCTTCGCGCACTACGTTTTCGACTTCGGAAAATGCCATCCTCCGGACACACGACAACGGCACCCACTGGTCAGGGTGTGGATTGAAATCGGCATCGAGAAACACGCTGTGGCCGTGGCCGCGCGGCATGTGCTGCAACGGCAGCGCGATGAGATTGCCAAAGCCGCCTTTGCGCATCGTGTCCTGACTCGGAAAAAAGCGATCATACGAATCGAGTCCGAGTTGATGCCGATGTTCCATTGTGCGTGTTAGAATGGCCGCACCGAGTTTTCTCGCGAGGCTGGCTGGCAATGGTGCTTCAAAGAAAATCCAGACGTGACCGCCGCGCCCGGAACGTGACCGTTCCAGCATGGCGGGCACTTCCCACTCGCCGCAGGTGTGAAGAAACGCCCCCACATCTTCCTGCCATGTGGCCTTGTCGAAGTCAGCGGCAAGAAACCAGCAGGTTTCGTCTGCCAGCAGTGGATAAACTCCAACCGTCAATTTCCCGGTGAGATGATCGTGGATGACTTGGTCGGTCAACGAGAAGAATTCTTTCGGTTTGTCTGGGCGCTTTGAAAGTGGATCGCTCCAAACTTTCCGGCAAGCAGGCGAATAGCCCGTCTTGCCATTTCGTCCCTCCCAACGCAGCGCGTAAACATCTTCGCGCCCACGAAACAGGCTGCGGAACAGTTTCAGCTTTTCGTCCGGGCTGGATTTTCCCGTAACTGTGATGGGCAGATCGGGCGCGACAGCAAGCGGCGGGGCGGCTTCTTTTTGGGAAATACCGATGCGTTCGCGTAACTGCCGGTTTTCCTCCCGTAGCCGTTTGCATTCCGCAAGCGCTTCAGCAAGCCGTGAATCTGTAGGGTCGGATGCACTCATGATTAAGCTCACCTGTCGGTATCATGGGTTCAGCTTGCTGAAGAACTGCGCGACCACGCCGAAATGTTTCTCCATGTCCGGTTCGAGGCTGCATTCCGCCGCCATCTCTAAGAATGGCCCGGACCATGATGCCGGTGGCGGGATGAGTGCGGGCGGAACATTGTGCGTCTTGCGACGCTGGAAAGTTTCACGAATTGCCCTTGCCAGTCGGCCAGCGTCCAGTCGGGTGCGTTCGATCAGGAGAACCAGATCAACCAGGTCTTTGATGCGGGTATTTTCCCGGCCCACTCGCAGCAATGTGTAGGCATGGAATTTCTCGGCAAATTGTTCTTCCGGCGAAACCGCCGGGAAGTTTGCGCTGGTGATTCCGGCAAACCCAAGCCAATCCCGGCCCGAAAGCGTTTCGTAAGGTTCGCGCAGAACATCGCCTGTGCTCACGTCCAGGTGGAACTTCGCGAAAGTTCGCCCGGCCAGTCGTGCATCCACAGGAAAGCGCGCACCGCCGTAAGGTGCGGCATCCAAGTCTTGCGTTGCCTCGCTGAATACAAAGGTGAAGAAATCATGCAGATCCAGATTTCCGGTTTCACGCAATGATTCCAACACGTCCGAAACGTTGGCATCCCAATCGGCCGAAGCCACAGGAAGTCGCCTCAATGCCAAATCAATGTCGCGGGTGGTTCGGGCTGTCTTCAGTCTTAGTTCCATTGCGTAGCCGCCTTTCAATAACCACGGAGCATCCGGTTCTGCGAACAGGCGGCAGAGCAATCGGTCAAATGCCGCCTGCCGACGCAGGCGCTGGAGATCGAGACCTTCTTCTTGCGCCATCTTTTTCAGACGGCTTTCCAGTGCGACGCGGAAGGCGGTGGCCGAAGCATATTTTCGCGGAGGTTTCATCGTTTGGTTGCCACAAGCAGATCATCAAACCACTTTGGAAGGCTTCCTTTCCGTCGCAGTTCCGCCACTTCTCGAACGGAAATCAGTCCGCGTTGTCGCCCTTCGGTCAGGGCTTGTTCAACAATGTCCCGCGAGACAGATTCTGCTGCCGCCAGATCGGCAATGGATCGAAGCGGACGAGTCACGGCGAACCCCTGCCATTGCTCAAGGTCCTTCCCGTCGAGGCTCGCGAGATGCAGCACCAGTATCTTCGGTGTTTTTGCATTCCGTCGAAACGAAGTTGGAACCGTCATGTGAAGTTTGGCCGGATTTACATCCGAGAGTTCATGGATGCCAAGCGCGGTTTGATGCGAATAAACCCCCTCCGGTTCGCCACCGCGGTTACGTGACCAAAGAGAGTAGATCACCAATTGCTCCTCAGCTGATTGTGGGAAGCGTGCCAGCCTGTAAATGCCTCGCTCAACGCGCACCCAATTTCCTGATTTAACGTGATGAGCCTGACTGCCAAGTTGGTAGCCCGCATCGGACGCTTGTTTGGCAGTGAAATAACCTTGCTGCCCTTCAGCAATCTCGAAGAGTGCGTCATAAATGGTTTTGGCCTGGCTGCGCATTTACACGAATATACAAGAAATTTGTATAATTGCGCAATGGTATTTTATTGCCAGTGGAATTGCCAGTAACTGTTACCAAAAGTTCACCCTAGTTCCTCTT
>DASXYX010000055.1:0-31470 GCA_036502245.1 Verrucomicrobiia bacterium | reverse complement strand
ATGGTGGAGCCGGGAGGACAAGCCGCGGCAGGCGTTACAAACCTATATCTTGTTTTTGCCAGCGCCAATGAATTTTCAACAAATCAAACAGTATTAGATGGAGAAGATTATGCGCTGCCTTTTGCTTATCTTTTTGGCACCTTGACTGAACCGCCTGCATATTATGGCGACACGCCCTTACCCCCGACTTCACTTCAAATCGGCGGTCAAACTTTGGTTAACAGCGGGATTTCCAACGTGGCGTCGGCTTATTATGGTGGCTATAGTCAGTATGGAAATTCATGGGGCGAAACCATTGTTGCCGCCCCGGCGGGCAAGAACTGGGACATCACACCATCGGTTATTGGCCTGACCAATAATTGCGATTATACTTTCGATGTGATGGCGACAAATTTGACAGTACAGATCATCGATGCGAACACGGGCAACAATTTGACGGGACAGACCAACACGGTGATTGTGGGGCAGCAGATGAATCTGCTGTGCCAGTTGTCCATCACCAATTTGCCGTTCACCAACCTGGTGCTGACGAATTTCTCGTGGACGGTGCCGGGAGAGGCCATTTCCAATTATGTGGTCGCAGCCGATGCCAGCAGCGCTTATGTGGCTACAAATTTCCCAATGACCAATTACAACGTTGAATTTTATTGGGTGGACGGAACAAGCAACCGAACAGTTCAGGTGTCGGCAACGATTAACGGGATAAACAAATACGGTGCAGGCAGTTTTCAATATTTATCGCCCAAGCGTCACTTTTGCGGATGATCCCCCTTCATGGGTGACAAACGCAGTAATTGATGGAACATTGTCTTTAGCGTTGGGTGATGAAAGTGAAAATGGCAGCATGAGTTATTTGGTTAATGTGTCGTCTCAATATTCTGGAAGAACTGACTTTACTCAACTCATAAATAGAGATGCAGCAAATGGAGACACAACGGATACTACCAGTGACCAGTACTGGATGGATAATACCCGTTTTTACTTATCACAAACAAATATTGACTCCTTGTACACCGTCCTTCCAAGTAATGCTCGGCCCCTGTCGTTCATAGATGGGCCAAGTTTTAGTTTGGCGCATTCTCTTATTGGAGGCAATATCACGAGTATTGTGGACTACTTTGAAGATTACGTCATGTTCCGACCAGACAATGGAAATGTGGATAATAATATTTATGTTCCCATCGGAAAGATAATTTGGTCGTGGTCCGCATCAACTACCTATTCAGGTGGCTCATGGTCAACTCCGACTGGTTCTATTACAAGGCCCAGCATACCCGATGTAGGTTATCAATTTCCGAAATGGTCGCAGGTTTACCACAATAATTAAAAGCCACTTTATGTGTTATCGTATTTTTTCAACTCTGTTTATAATTCTAATGACAGGCCAATTTGTTACTGCCCAACCGTTATTGGGCGCAGAGCATAATCCGGCTAAAATTTTCACCACGCCCACAAATTATTTGCAACCGTGTCTTTTGATCACAAGAAATGGCTTAGATTGGAATGTTGAAATTGATTATATTGCTAAGACGAATTTTACAAGGCATGCGTGGCTTAAACCAATCACTCTGACAGGATCTAAATTAAAAATCTGGTCAAAAAATGGAGCGGAGATCGTATCAACAAATATAGCCCTTTCGGAGGCGACACATTTACCGAATCAGACGACAACCTCAAATATCATTAGCAGCGTTCGTCCGTCGGATAGGCGTGGCTTGCAGTGGTTATGGACTCAGCCTGAGATGTTATCCGGTGCAAATTCGTTCTATTTGAGACCTTTATTCGGGAATGTTTTTACAAATGATATTCTACTTCAAGTAACACCATTATTGTACAAAGTAGAGACAAATAATACTACTGCGGATCTGGTCGAGTTTCCTCCAATCAAAGTCAAGCTAATGACTAACGGTGATGTTCAAAAAACAAATTGATTGGTCCTACCTCGATTTGGCGGACAAGGGTTAGGTGATTGTATGAGCTAAGACACAACTGAAATGAACACCCCAATGCCTTACCTGTCTCTGCTTTGCGCATTGTCCATCACCAATCTGCCGTTTTATCCAACGTGGAATAGTGATATTAAAAACAGCCAATGGACCCCACCGTTATGAAAAAACGATTCTATACTACGATCTTACTGGCATTTATCTGTCAGCTATTTGCATATGCGCTCTATGGTGATGATTGGGGAATGGCAAACAATCGTGTTCAAATGTCTATCCACACGGAAAATGGGCAGAGTGCCGAATTTGAAACAAACCAGCCAGTTTTAATCTCGGTTTGTTTCAAAAATATTTCCACGAATGAAACTTTCCGCCTATATCGAGCGAATGCAATAGAGTTTGATCCGGGATATTCATGGCAAGTGATTTCACCATCTGGAAAGGATATATCGCCTAATATGGAGAAAATTCATCCCAGCGAATCCGGGGGATTTATTCCACTATTGCCGAATGGAACTAATGAATTGAAGTTTAATATGAGTCATTTATGTGACTTTACCGAAATCGGCACTTATAAGATTACGGGGAAAAAGGGGATATATTCTCCAGCAATGAAAAAGGCGGTTTTTGTCGTTTCAAAGCCATTGTTTGTGGTGGTTAAATGAATTTTCAGAGCAGGAGGCCGCTGATTGATGTGATGGCATGGGCTTCATCGAAATGGCTGTAAGGCGAATATGGCAACGTTCAGTGGTTTCCGCCGGAGAGCGCAATCGCGCCGAACGCCAGCAGGAACATGAAAAACAGAGCCATGCAAAGCATGAGCACCGCGGCGGCTGAAACCGCAATCGCTTCTCCACCCGTAATGGCGCAGGAAAGCAGCAATAACCGGAAGGTTCGCGCCGCGCCGGTGATCTCCTTGTGCCAGCAACTGCGGTAAAGGACAATGAAGGTCGCGGAAGCAGGGACCAACGTATATATCAACGCTTCCATCCACCAGACCTGCAATCGGGAGATGAAGAAATGTGCCGCGGCATAAAATCCCAGCGCCGAAATAAGGCAGGCCAGCGAACCCATGCGAAGGGGGCGGGATAATAAGGCTTTGGGGCTTTGTTCGCCCTCATCATTCAGGTTCAAATCACTTGAGTGCATCACTGAATAGACACCGCGCTGCGAATTTTTGTATGTCTGGCCAGATAAAATTTTAACCGGCCAGAGCGATGGTCCGAACCGTTAATTTCTGACGATATTCAATCTTAAAGGCTGGGAATGGGCAGCGTAGGTTGGCCGGGCCAAACTCCTGTGAACGGTCGCTGATCTGGAATTTCCCGGTTTGCTGTTCCTGGCCTGACTCTGCGCAGAGACAAGCGCACGGTTGATGGCCTCGCTCAATTCTACCGCATAATAACTGCCGCCATTTTGCACGGCGTATTCATCAAATTTTTGTGCTGACTGCAAGGTCTGAACTGCGGCCGCCGGGTCCGTGGATATTTCATTGGCACCCGCCTGGTAAAGGTAGTAGGCGTTGTTGTATTCCAAAATCCACTTGGGCATTGCAGGGATGCCCTGGGCCTGCAAAGAACCCAGACCGCAAACAAGAAAAACCATCACAACCATCAGGCAGGAGTAATTTTTCATTTATGGAACATTAGCTGTGTTTATCAGTGGTGTCAAGGATAAAGGAGGGAGCACCTGTCAAAGGAGCGCATATATTTCAGCCGCTGCGCGGAGAGGTTTAGCTCGCCCTCATCCTGACCTTCTCCCCCGAGGAGAAGGGACAGCCAGTGGACACAAGGGGTTTTTGGATGATTTTAAGCCAATTCCGCCTGACCGGGTTTGGGTCTGGCAAAGCGCGGTTCAGGCGAGCTTTTGATTTCATTGCAAAATTGCCGGGGGCTGGTATCCTTCGCCTGCATGGCAGCGTTGCTTCTCACCGGTGGACGCGTGATTGATCCCGCGAACAAACTCGATTTTCCCGGGGACGTGCTCATTGTTGATGGAAAAATCTCCGCGGCGGGAAAGAAAATCTCCGCTCCGAAGGGCGCCGAAGTGTTTGACGCCAAAGGGAAGGTTGTTTGCCCGGGTCTTATCGATCTGCATGTCCACCTGCGCGAGCCGGGTCAAACGGCCAAAGAAAATCTTGCCAGCGGCACCGCTGCCGCCGCGCGGGGCGGGTTCACCTCGGTGGTCTGCATGCCGAACACATCGCCCTCGATCGACAATGCCGGAACAGTGGCGCTGATCCGCGAGCGCGCGGCGCGCGAAGGGATCGTGAACGTTTTTGTGGCGGGCGCCATCACCAGGAACATTGCGGGTGAAGAACTGGCCCCGATCGGCGGGTTGAAGCGCGCCGGAGTGGTGGCCATCACCGACGACGGTCATTGTGTGCAAAACAATGAGTTGATGCGCCGCGCCTGCGAGTACGCCAAAATGTTCGATCTGACGGTGATGGACCATTGCCAGGATTATTCGCTGGTGACCGACGGGGTGGTGCATGAGGGTTATTGGAGCACGGTGCTTGGGTTGCGCGGGTGGCCCGCAGCCGGCGAAGAAATGATCGTGGCGCGCAACATCCTGCTGGCGGAATTGACGGGCGCGAAGATCCATTGCCAGCATGTAAGCGCCGCGGGGAGCGTGGCTTTGATCCGGGAGGCGAAGAAGCGCGGAGTGCCCATTTCGGGTGAGGCATGCCCGCACCATTTTGTCCTGACGGATGCGGCGGTGGGGGGCAGTGAGAAGTTTTGGAATGAGGACGGAAAGATTCTGGCTGATTCGCAGATGGACGAGCTTCCGTCCTGGCCGAAATACGACACGAATTTTAAGATGAACCCGCCGTTGCGATCGGCGCGCCATCGTGATGCGATCCTGGAAGGGTTGGCCGACGGCACGATCGATATTCTGTGCAGCGACCATGCGCCGCATTGCGATTATGAGAAGGAGGTCGAGTTCGATTACGCGCCCTTTGGGATCACGGGCCTGGAAACCGAGCTGCCGCTGTCGCTGATGCAATTGGTCCACACCAAAAAGATTTCGCTCGCGGAGATGATCGCGAAATTCACGGTGAACCCGGCGCGGTTGTTGAATCTGCCCAAGGGCACGTTGAACGTGGGAGCGGACGCGGATGTGACGGTCCTTGATCCGGATGCCGAATGGATATTTCACGTGGAGGAATCGCTGAGCAGATCCAAAAACAACCCCTTCAACGGGTGGAAATTCAAAGGCAAAGCCGTGGCCACGATCGTTGGCGGCAAAAAAGTTTGGACTGAGCAAAACGACGCGGTTGTGGTATGATTTTTTTGTGAAAGGGATTTGGTTTTTATTTTGCCTGATGTTTGTTGTAGTCTTGAGCGGTTGCCATAACGATGATTTGACCGTTGATATGACGAATACTGTTACGGACACGAACGCGCCGCCGGTGAATTTTCCCGCGGAGATCGCGCGGGCAAAAAAAGAGAAAAAGATGTTGCTGGTGGAATTCGGCAGTTCCGACACGTGCCCGCCGTGCGTCAAGTTGCAACAAAGTGTTTTTTCCACGGCAACGTTCCAGGATTACGAGCGGTCAAATCTTGTGTTCGTGCGGTTGGATTTTCCCCAGAAACATTATTTAAGGGGAGACACCCAGGCGACGAATTACATCCTGGCCGAAGAATTCAACGTCGGCATTTACCCGACGTTTGTCGGGTCGAAGGACGGGGTCCATTTTTGGAAGATGGAGAGTGTGACGATGCAGCAATTCAACCCGACAAATTTTATCAGTGAGCTTGAGGACATCAGAAAAAAATAAAATGAAGGCCATTCTAGCGCTTGAAGACGGTTCGGTTTTCCATGGACAGGGGTTTGGCGCACGCGCATCCGCGTGCGGCGAAGTTTGTTTCAACACCTCGATGACCGGTTACCAGGAGATCCTCACGGACCCCTCCTACAAAGGCCAGATCGTGACGATGACGTATCCGCTCATCGGCAATTACGGCGTCAACGAACTGGACGTGGAATCGTGGCGGCCGCACGCGGCGGGATTTGTGATCCGCGAGCTGTCGCCCATCGTCAGCAATTGGCGCTCGGACATTTCGCTGGGGCAATATCTTGAGAAGAACGGCATCCCAGGCATCCAGGGCATCGATACGCGGGCGCTGACCAAAAAGTTGCGCGTGCGCGGGGCGTTGAACGGGTTCATTTCCACGGAGAGTATTTCTGAGGCGGAGGCCATCCGCCGCGCCAAAGAATTTGTTTTTGCGGGCGTTGATTACGTCAAAGAGGTGACGCATAAAAAGGCGTTTCGCTGGGATGAAAAGGACCAGCAAAGCGGGGCGTTTGACCTGGTCCGCGGCAGTGAGACGACCGAGGCGCGGACGAATCGCAAGCCGTTGCCTGCGGCGGACATCCCGATCGTGGCATTCGATTACGGCATGAAATACAACATCCTGCGCCGGCTCCGGCAGCATGGATTTGCGACGCAGGTATTGCCGGCAACGGCCTCAGCGCAGGAGGCTTTGAAATCCAAACCGGCCGGAATCTTTTTGTCCAACGGCCCGGGCGATCCGGCCGCGCTCAATTATATCGTCAAAGAAGTGAAGACACTGATCGACACGGGAATCCCGATCTTTGGGATCTGCCTGGGGCATCAAATCCTCGGGCAGGCGTTTGGCGGAAAGACATTTAAACTGAAGTTCGGCCATCGCGGCGGCAATCAACCGGTGAAAGACCTGGAATCGGGCCGGGTGGAGATCACTTCGCAAAATCACGGCTTTGCCGTGGATCCGAAGAGCCTGCCAAAAAACGTTTCCGTGCACCGGGTGAATCTGAACGACCAGACGGTCGAAGGGATGCGCCACAAAACCAAGCCGATTTTTTGCGTGCAATATCACCCGGAGGCATCGCCGGGGCCGCACGATTCCACTCCGTTATTTGCCGAATTCCGAAACCTGATTGAAAAAAAATAAACGGTTTGCGGTCATTTACGTTTGACTTGGAGCGCGTCGCGCTCATAATCAATTTCATTAACCGATGGCTAAACTTGTTATCCAGACCCAAAGCATGGCCGGACGTGCGCATGAATTGCATACGGATCGCACCACGATAGGTCGCGTTGATGATAACACCTTTCAGATCACTGACCCCTCAGTCTCCAGTCATCACTGCGAAGTTTTGCTGAAAGGCACGGACGTCGTCATCCGGGACCTGAATTCCACCAACGGCACTTTCATCAATGACGCGCGGATCAGCGAAAGTCCCTTGAAACCCGGCCAGACGCTGCGTTTGGGGCAGATCGAACTGAAGCTGGAAGCTGAAGGCGCCCCCGCAACGGCAGCCCCCGGCGCTCCGGCAGGCGCGCCACCCCCGCCTCCCAAACGCCAGGTGGACGCCACGATGGTGATGCCGCGCGGCGTGAGCCTGAGCGAATTGGAAACCAGCGGCAAGGGAGGGACAGGAACCTTTGAAAGCACGGGCGCTTTCAAGAAGAAAAAGAAACAGTCCGCGATGTATTTCTGGATCGGGGCGGCGGTGATTGTTCTTATTATTTTAGGGTTTCTGGTGAAAGCGCTTAGCAGTGTGGGTTCAAAGCAGTAATACTCTCTACAAAGCCACCTTGAATGGTCAAAACCTGTTGGCATCCGTGTTTTAATCTTCTATTTTATCCAGATGTTCGAAACGATTAAGTCTGGAATCACCATCGCAGCTGAAAAACTTTCGCATCTGCGGAGGTTTCTTTGACGTCGAAAGGACGCAAAAACGCATCGGCGAGTTGAACGCGCTGATGGCCGACGAAAATTTCTGGAACAATCGCGAGAAGGCACAGTCGGTGATCGATGAGGCCAATTCCCTCCGCAACAAGATCGAGCCGCTGCTGGCGGCTGAAAAGCAACTGGACGATTTCCGCGTGATGCTCGAACTGGGCGAGGCCGAGCCGGAAGCCGCGCAACTCCAGATCCAAAAGGACCTCGACCGCGACCTGCAAAAACTTATCAAGGACCTCGACCTGTTGGAGCTGAAAGTTTTCCTGAACGGGCCGCATGACCGGAAGAATTGCATCCTGAGCATCAACGCCGGCGCCGGCGGCACGGAGGCATGCGATTGGGCGAACATGCTGCTGCGCATGTACCAGCGGTGGGCCGAACTCCGTGGTTGGAAGACTGAAGTCACCGACGCGCTGCCGGGGGAAGGCGCGGGCATCAAAAGCGCGACCATGCTGATCGAAGGCGAAAACGCATACGGCTTTTGCAAGGCCGAGCGCGGAGTGCATCGGTTGGTGAGGATCTCGCCATTCGATTCCAACAAGCGGCGGCACACAAGTTTTGCCAGTGTGGACACCATCGCCGAGTTGGAAGAAAACAGCACGGACATCGTCATTCCGCCGGGCGAATTCCACGTGGATACTTTTCGCTCCGGCGGCAAAGGCGGGCAGAACGTGAACAAAGTTGAAACGGCGGTGCGCATCACGCACATTCCCACGGGCCTGGTGGTGGCATCACAAACGCAGCGATCGCAGCACCAGAACCGCGCGACGGCGATGCGGCTGCTGCTTTCGCGCATCTTTGCGCAGCGGCAGGACGCGCAGAAGGCCGAGATGGAGCGGTTTTACGGCGAGAAGGGCAGCGTGTCCTGGGGCAACCAGATCCGCAGCTATGTTTTTCAGCCGTACCGCATGGTGAAAGATTTGCGGACAGGCGTGGAAACGAGCAACGTGCAGGCGGTGATGGACGGTGACCTGGATCAGTATGTGAACGCCTGGCTGCGCGCCGGCGGCCCGACCAAACGGATGCAGGGCGTGAAGGAGGAAGAGGAATAAACATGTGGCGCGAAAAAATACAAACATGGACAAAGGAGGCGATTTTTAAAAATGCCGCCAACAAAATGGCCGTTGCTCAAATCGAAAAAGGGCTGAAAATCGTTTTGCCTGGTGAATTGCGTGATCTGCTTTTAGAAAGTGACGGAATTCAGGGACGGCATGGGACGGGCCTGATTTGGAATTGTGAACGAATTGCTGCTGATAATCTTAAATACAGGAGTTATCCTGATTTTCGTGATCTCTATATGCCTTTTGATTCGTTGCTTTTTTTTGCCGACGCGGGCAATGGTGACCAATTTGCGTTTGCAATACGAAACAATCAAATCCAAAGTCCAAACATTTATGTTTGGAATCATGAAAATGACAGCCGCACCTGGGTTGCGCCCTCTTTAGAAAAATATCTTGAATGGTGGCTTAGTGGAAAAATTAAAGTCTGATCGTGAACATTCTCGAGAAAATCGTTGAAGAAAAAAAACGCGAAGTCGCGAAGTTGCCTGCGCGCGTTATTGCCGCCGGCGATTTGCGCGATGCCATGCTGGAGCATGGCGAACGGCGCGATTTTATTTCTGCTTTAAAATCCGGTAGGAGACGAGGTAACGAGTCTCAAAAAAAAGAAAAATTAGAGCCTCCTCACGTCGGCTCCTACAATGCAATTGCGTTGATCGCGGAAGTTAAAAAGGCATCGCCGTCCGCGGGGGTAATCTGTAAGGATTTTGATCCCGTGAAGATTGCGAAGGAGTATGAAGCGGCGGGAGCGAGTTGTCTGTCAGTGTTGACGGATGAAAAGTTTTTCCAGGGGTCGCTTGATTATCTGCGCCAAATCAGGGCGGCGGTCAAGTTGCCGTTGTTAAGGAAAGATTTCATCATTGATGAACGGCAAATCCTGGAGGCCATTGAATGGGGTGCGGATGCGATTCTGCTCATTGTCGCCATTTTGACCGATGAGCAATTGAAGAAATTTCATTCGCTCGCGGTGGAGGCGGGGTTGGCGGCATTGGTGGAGGTTCACGACGGTGAAGAAATGGAACGCGCGCTGAAAATTTCTCCACAACTGATCGGCGTCAACAATCGCGACCTGAAGACATTTAAGGTGGATTTGGCCACGACGGAGCGGATGGCGAAGATGGAGGGTGGAGGATGGAAGATGGATAAAAAATCACCGTTGTTGGTTGCGGAGAGTGGTATTCATACGCGCGCCGATGTGGAGCGGTTGATTAAATGCGGAGCGGATGCAATATTGGTTGGGGAATCGCTTTTGCGGGAAGGGAATATTAAATCAAAAATCAGCGACCTTCTTGGTTGAAAGTAGTTTCCTTGTAAAGTAATGAAAAGCGGCAGAGGGCTGCCGCAGTCCAAGACGCAAGCGTTCGCGAAGGCCAAACCGATTTTTGCGCCAGCTTTTGGAGTGCGGCAGTCCTCTGCCGCTTTGGCTTTCAGAGTAAACAATCCAAGTTTTTGTCTGCGAGCTAAGCCCGTAAATCAATTTCGATTTTTTGCCAATTGTTTGGCCAGCCGTATGGCGGCAATCATGGAAGATGGATTGGCGATTCCCTTGCCCGCGATGTCATAAGCCGTGCCGTGGTCAGGTGAGGTGCGGATGAACGGCAGGCCGAGAGTCCAATTGACGCCAGTATCGAAGGCGACCGCTTTGAGAGGGGCAAGGCCCTGGTCGTGGTACATCGCCACGACGGCGTCGAAATCCCCGCGCAGGGCATAATGAAAAACGGTGTCACCGCTCAAGGGGCCAACAACGTCGAATCCTTTTTTCCGAAGGGTAGAGACAGTCGGTGCGATGATCTTGATCTCTTCATCGCCGAACTCGCCGCCTTCGCCGGCATGGGGATTCAGGCCGCAAACGGCGATGCGCCGGCGTTTTAGCTTCAAATCGCGACAGGACTGCGCGGCAAGCTCGATCGCCAAAGAAATTTTTTCGCGCGTCAATTTTTTTGGGACGGATCTAATGGAGATATGGATGGTGGCGAGGGCCACGCGCAGCCAGCGGTTTTTCTCATCGTGGCCGAGCAGCATCATGGCAGTGCGTTTGGCGCCCGCCAGTCCGGAAAGAAATTCCGTCTGGCCGACAAAATTTTTATATCCTGCGCGCACGATGGCTTCTTTATTGACCGGCGCGGTGACCATGGCGTCCAATTCATGTCGCAGGCAGCGCTCTGCTCCATTGCGCAGGGAGGCCATGGCTGCATGCGCGGCCAGGGGCGAGCCGCACGGCAGGCTGGCTGGAACATTTTTACCGAAGGGGTCTATAATAAAAAATCTCCCCGGAGTCTTGTAGTTGGAAAAATCTTTAAGAGGCAGGCGCGCGAATTTTTGGTTCAAGCGCGCGAGCGATTGTCGCGGGCCGATGAAAAGATATTTGGTTTTATCGCGTTTGGATTCGGCAGCGACAGCTTTGAGAGCGACCTCGGGGCCCACGCCAGTGACGTCACCCAGCGCAATGCCGAGCCAGCCGGTCATGGGAAGATGCGGATGAACGTCTTTTTCTTGAGCGAATCGATCCATTGCCGGTCAACCCGTGCCATTTCCTGCGAGCGGAGCGTCTTTTCAATGTCTTCGCGGACGTCGTTGAGCGCTTTGACATGGGCCACGCGTTTGTCTTCTACGAGCATGATATAACAGGCATCCGGCGTATCGATCACATCGCTGACCTGGCCGGTCTGGAGCGGGGCCGCAGCCTGGGCGAGTTCGGAGCGCAACGAGGAACGTTCGATCCAACCCCATTCGCCGGCATCTTTTTTCTGGGAGCCCTGGGAATAGACGGCGGCCATCTGCTCAAACGTGGCGCCATTTTTGATCTCAGAAACGATTTCGTGCCCGAGGTTCATCGTGTTGGTGTCGTCCGGGTCCGTTTTCTTCAACACGATCATGCGCAGTTTGATCTCATCCTCCAC
Source organism: Verrucomicrobiia bacterium (assembly GCA_036502245.1). Lineage (GTDB taxonomy): Bacteria > Verrucomicrobiota > Verrucomicrobiia > Limisphaerales > UBA11358 > UBA11358. The sequence continues at coordinate 19,837 of DASXYX010000055.1, read as the reverse complement.
CTTATAGTCGTTCTGATGCGCGGCGTAGTAGTTCTCCACCTGGAACGGTGAAATGATGACCTCCTGTGAAACGTTTTTCGACCGCAAAGCCGATTCGATATATTGGTCGCGGACGTCTTCGCGGAATTGCGCATAGGTTTCGCCCTCCTGCTGCAATTGTTTGATCAAGCTGACGCGGTCGCCGAATTGTTCGCGGATGCGGTCATCCACCAGTCCATCCACGACACTATCGGGCAGGCGATAGCCTTCGACGTCAAAATCGTGGAGGATCAAATTTCGTTCGATGAGCAATTCGAGGCTGTTGGTCAGCGCGCTGTTGAGTTGCTGATCATAGGCGGCCTGGTCGCCTCCGTAGGTGTTGCGCAGGGATTCGATGGCGGGCCTGGCGAAATCCTGTACCTGCTGGCGCGTGATAACCTTGTCGTTGATGACGGCGACAACGCCGTCCACCATCTCCGCGCGCAACGGCGCGCTACTGAGGATCAAAATAAAAACTGAAATGAGCCGGAACAATTTCATCGAACGTGCGCAGTTTAACAGCAATGAGGGGCCAGTCAAAATAATTCAATGGCCGAACGGATTGCGGCGATTGGTGAAATACATGATGATCACCATAATAATTGCGATAAAACTGGCTGCGGCGACGGATGACCAGATGATTTTTTTCTGTTTTTGCCGGTACATTTTTCCGCCCTGGCCGGGCAGGAGATAAAATCTTTCCTTCTCGTCCTTGTGTTTTCGATTTTTTGACCGTGGCATGGGCTGTGTCCGTTTAAATATTAAATGATAACATTACAACAAGAGATGTCGTGGCGCAAACCCAAGTAAAGGATGGAAATGCGCCGGTATAAAGATTCAGTCGCCCCTCCGGGGCTTTGGTATTTAAGGGGTTTTACCCGCAGTTAAAACTGCGGGCTATTTTCAGAAGCCGCTTCGCGGCTGCGGTTCGCGAGTACGCTCGCCTCACCAGACACTCCTAAAAAGGCACCTGCCATCGGCGAAGGGATCGCCGATGGCAGAGCTTTAAGAATCTGTGAAAATGCCGGATCAGCGCCAGTAACCGCCTATCCAGACAGAGCCATGACGGTGGCGTTCCCAATGGCCGCCGATCCAGACAGCACCCGGGTGCGGACGGTGACCCCAATAACCATGGACCCAAACCCATTGTCCACGCCAAACCCACGCGCCGGGAACCCAAACAAAGGTCGGATCCGGCTGGACCGGGACGACCTCGACCTGCGCCGGCGGCGGTTGGGAGGGTTCGACGACCACAGCATTAGGGGGAGGGCTGGCCGGCGGATTTGCCGGGGGCGGCTGGGTATAGACCACGCGGGTGACGCAACCGGCGAGTAAAGGCACTCCGATGCTGATCAAAATGATTTGTTTTAATATAGATTTTTTCATAACTCGTTTCAGTCAATCCATGAGACGGTAGCAGACCTGATTTTGTTTCAAAATTTTTATTAAAAAATTAATGCGCCGCCACGTCCATTTTCTGCTTTTGCGGCTGTTTGACGCGCCGGAACAGCAAAATCAACGGGATACTGCAAAACGCCAGCAGGGCAAAGACGCGGAAATTATCCACAAATGCCCATAGATGAGCTTGCGCATCGAGCGTTCCCCCGACCAGCGCGTAGGCCTGATGTAGCGCGGTGACCGGATCGGCATGGCGCATGAGATAACCCCGGGCCGCATTTACCGTGTGAACGAATGCCGGGTCCGTGGCCGAAAGGTTGCTGACCATGAGGGCCTGGTGCTCCTGCGTCTTGCGGGCGATCATGGTGGTGACGAAGGCGATGCCGCTGCTGCCGCCGATGTTCAGCATGAGATTGTAAAGGCCGGCGGCGTTGCCGATCTGCCGTTGATTGAGCTGGCTCATCGTCGCGGTGGTGAGCGGCACAAAGATGAAGCTCGTGGCCACGCCGTTCAAAATGCCCGGGAGCACGATGCTGGCCATGCTCACTTGCAGATTGATATCGCTCAACATGAGCGCGGACAAACTCAACAGGAAGAATCCTACGAACATCAGCCAGCGCAGCCGGACTTTTCCGACGAGCTGTCCAACAAGGAACGTGGCGACGAATGCGCCCAGGCCGCGCGGACTCATGGCATATCCGCTTTGCAATGCCGGATAGCCCATCAGTGTCTGCAAAAACAACGGCAGTTCAGCAGTGGTGCCATAAAGGATCGCGCCGATGACGGTGATGAGCAGCACGCCGACGGCGAAGTTGCGGTTTTTGAACACGCGCAAATCTGTCAAGGGATGGTCCACGGTCAATTGACGCCAGATAAAAGCGACCATTGACACCGCGGAGATGATAAAGAACCAACGGATCCAAACTGTTCCAAACCAATCCGCCTCCTGTCCTTTATCAAGTGCGATCTGGAGCGTGGAGAGCCAGATGGCGAGAAACCCGAAGCCCCAAATATCCATCGAGGATTTCACGTCGCGTTTGATGTAAGGCGGGTCCTGGACGAGCCATTGCGCCAGGAACACGGCCAGGATGCCGACCGGTAAATTGATATAGAAGACCCAGCGCCAGGAGAAATTATCCGTGATCCAGCCGCCGAGAGTGGGCCCGATGATAGGGGCGACAATGACGCCCTGGGCAAAGGTGGCCATGGCGATACCGCGTTTTTCCGGCGGAAAACTCTCGAGCATGATGGCCTGCGCCATGGGAACCATCGCGCCGCCACCCGCGCCCTGCAGAATCCGCGCGAGAATCAGCATAGGCAGGTTGATGGCCATGCCGCAGAGAATGGAGGCGATCGTAAAGATGACGATGCACGAGATGAAGACGCGTTTCCGTCCAAAACGATTGGCGAGCCAGCCGGTCATCGGCAGGATAATGGCATTGGCGACCATGTAGCTGGTCAGCACCCACGTGGCTTCGTCCGTGCTGGCGGAGAGGCTGCCGGCGATGTGCGGGAGCGCGACGGTGGCAATGGAGGTGTCCAGCACCTGCATGAACGTCGCCAGCATCACGCCCAACGCTATCGCCCAGGGGCCGTGGCGCGGATGCCAGTCTGGTGGGGGACCCTCCGGCATAAATCCTCAGTCTTGTTTGCGAGCCATCACGGTCTTGAAAATGAATGCCACCACGAGCGCCAGGATAATGGCGAGAATGGCAGTGACGATTTTCGGCACGTGAAACGAACTGGTCTGCACGGTCGGCTCAACGGAGAGGTCGGGGCCGATGGTTTTATCCGCGGGCAACGATTCATCGAAAAGAATCTTCACCGGCACGCGCTGGACGACTTTGACGAAATTGCCGGTGGCATTTTCCGGCGGCAACAGGCTGAAGGCTTCGCCGCTGCCGGCCTGGATGCTGTCCACGTGCGCGCGAAAGGTCCGTCCGCCGAGCGCATCGATCTCTATGGTGACATGCTGGCCGGGAGCGATGTCTTTGAGCTGGTTCTCTTTGAAATTGGCGACGACCCAGACGTCGGTCTGCACGAGGGACATGACCATCTGGCCGGTCTGCAAATAGTCGCCGACCTCGACCTGTTTGCGGGTGATGCGGCCATCGCAGGGTGCGAGGATCTTGGTATAGGACAGGTCCAGTTGCGCCTGGTTGAGGCCGGTTTGGGCCTGGCCAAGCTGCGCAAACATGGCATCGGATTCAGCCCGGGCGGCCTCTTCTTCGGCTGAGGCCTGGTCCACTTTAGATTCGTCCGAGACAGCTTTTTGCCGGGAGGAATTCAGCTTCGCCTCGGCGGCATCCGATGCTTCTTTGAATTGGTCATATTCCTCGTCGGAAATGACGTTTTGTTTTTTCAGATCCTGCGCGCGTTTGAAATCGGCTTCGGTTTTGGCGGCAGTCGCGGCGTCTGCGTCAGCGGTGGCCTGGGATGAATTGGCGGTGGCCTGGGCAACGGTCACGCCAACTCCGGTCATTTTGTAACCGGCGATGGAGGCGTTGAACGTGGCGTTGGCGGATTTTTGCGCGGCTTCTTTTTCGGCCAGCGCCGTTTGGTAATCGGCGGGATCGATCTCCACGAGCGGCTCGTTGGAATGGACCGTTTGATTGTCCAAAACATGAACGGCGATCACCTGGCCGGAAACACGGGGCGCGATGGAAACGACGTGCGCGGCGATGAACGCGTCATCCGTGCTTTCCGTGGTGAAGACGGCGACCAAATAATCCAGGGCAACGAATAAAAGGATCGCCAGGACAATGGCGGCGATGGCCAATGGAACGGGCGAATTCAATTTTTGCAGCACGCTTTTTTTGGGCGGACTGCTTTTGACTGCGCTCTCACTCATAAATTTTCATCTCAATTCCCGTTCTGCGAAACCATGGCGGGCGGCGGCGAATTTTCCCGCCAGCCGCCGCCGAGGGCCTGGTAAAGATTGATCAGGCTGACGAGGCGCGCATATTTTGACACGATCAGGTTTTGTTGCGCGATATCCAACGTCTCTTCGGCGGCGCAGACATCCAGGGTGCTGTTGACGCCGCCGGTGAACCCGGCTTGCGTCAGGTCGTAAGTCTGTTGGCTGGCTTTGACGACATCCTGGTTCGCATCGAGCTGCGTTTGGACGGTGGCGCGGACGGCGAGCGCATCGGCCACTTCGCGGAAGGCGGTCTGGACGGCGCTTTGATAATCGGCGACGTCCATCTGTTTGGCGGCCTGGTCGGCCTTGAGTGCGGCGACGGCGGTCCCGGCGGCAAAGATCGGCCAGACCACTTGCGGCGAAAAACCCCATGTCTGCGAACCGGGTGCGAACAAATTCTCCAGGGTGGTGCTGGCGCTGCCGGCTGAGCCGGTGAGGGTGATGGTCGGGAAAAACGCCGCGCGCGCCGCGCCGATATTGGCGTTGGCGGCTTTGAGCTGGTGCTCGGCTTCCAGGACGTCCGGACGGCGTTGGAGCAGGTCCGAGGGCAGGCCCGGGGGAATGTCCGAGAGACATAACTGCGGGTCGTACGGTTTTGGATTGGAGAGGTCCGCCGGCAACGGTTCGCCGATCAGCAACACGAGATCGTCGCGGGCCTCGGCGAGTTGCTGCTCATAACCGGCCATGAGGCTGCGATCGGCCTGTAATTGGGTGGTCGCCGTGTTCAAATCGATTTGCGAGAGCACACCGGCATCGAAACTTTGTTTGGTCAGGTCGTAGGTCTGCTGGGCAGCTTTCACCGCCCGCCGGGCCGTGGCGAGTTGTTCGCTGGCCTGGCGTCCGCTGAAGTAAGTGGCGGCGACCTGGGCGACAAGGGCGATCTCGGCGCTTTTTTGGGCTTCCGCGGTGGCGAAATAAGTTTCGAGCGCCTGTGTCTTGAGGCTGCGCACGCGGCCAAAGAGGTCCAGTTCATACGAAGTGACGCCGAGGTCCACGCTGTATTCGCTATAGGTGAAAGATTTTCCACCCGCGCCGTAGATGTTCGGGATGCGCTGACGCTGGCCCTGGGCGGAGATGTTGACCGTGGGGATCAACGCGTCGCGTTGCACACGATACAGTTGGCGCGTTTGTTCCACATTGTAAGTGGCGGCGCGCAGGTTCGGGTTGTTGGTCAGCGCGATGCCGATGAGTTGTTGCAGGCGCGGTTCCTGGAAAAATTCGTGCCAGCCGATGTCAGCGGTTGCCACGGGAGGGGCATTCGTCGGGGTGGCGGGATGCCCCGGCACCGGCGGCCAGGTTGCCGAAATATTCGGCGGCGGCTGATGATAGCGCGGCGTCATCGTGCAACCGGCCACAACCAGGAGGGCCAAGGCGATGAGGATGGAAAAATATTTACTCATGGCTTAATTGCGTGGTGATGGCGCCGTGACCGGGCGCAATTTTCCCTTTCTTAAAGATTTTGCGGACGACCACATAAAAGACCGGCACAAAGAAAATGGCCAGCACGGTGGCGGAGATCATTCCGCCGATGACGCCCGTGCCCATGTCATGGCGGCTGGCGGCTCCAGCGCCGGTGCTGAGGGCCATGGGCATGACGCCGAGAATGAACGCGAGCGAAGTCATCAAAATCGGGCGCAAGCGGAGTCGCGCGGCCATGAGCGTGGCCTCGGTCAGACCCACGCCTTCTGCCTGGAGATCTTTGGCAAATTCCACGATCAGGATGGCGTTCTTGGCCGACAAACCGACAATCGTCAGCAGGCCAACTTTGAAGAACACATCGTCCGGCAGACTGCGAAGATGCGCGCCGATCAACGCGCCGATGACGCCCAACGGCACCACGAGAATGACGGCCAGCGGGATGGACCAGTTTTCGTAGAGCGCGGACAAGGCCAGGAAGACCACGAAAATGGAGAGCACCAACAGGATGGGCGCCTGTTTGGCGGACAAGATTTCCTGGTAGGATTGGCCGGTCCATTCATAGCCAACCCCGGGAGGCAATTTGGCGGCCATGGCCTGCATGTCATCCATAGTCTGGCCAGTGCTAACGCCGGGCGCGGCGCCGCCAATGACTTCGACGGATGGAAATCCGTTGAAGTGTTGCAACGCGGGCGAGGCAAAGCCCCAATGGACTTTGACCATTTCCGAGAGGGGAGCCATCGCGCCGGTAGCGGTGCGCACATAAACTTTGCCGAGGTCTTGCGGCAACATGCGGTAGGGCGCGTCCAATTGCGCGATGACCTGGTCCACGCGATTGCCGCTGATAAAGTTATTGATGTAATACGAACCGAAACAGGCCGTAAGCGTCGTATTCAGATCAGCGAGCGAGACCCCCAGTGAAGCCGCTTTGGTTTTATCCACATCCAACTTTAACACAGGTGTGTCCTCGAGGCCTTGCATTTGTGGCTGGGTGATTTTTGGATCTTTGGCGGCCATGGCCAGCAATTGGTTTTTCGCAGCCATGAGTTTGTCGTGGCCGAGGCCGCCCTGGTCTTCAAGCTGCATGTCGAACCCGGCCTCGAAGCCCAATTCCTGGATCGGCGGCGGATTCAACGGATAGATAAAGGCATCTCGGACCTGGCTCAGGGCTGCGAAGGCCCGGCCGATGACCGCCCCGACCGCATGTTGCGCGCCCGGGCGTTGCGCCCACGGCTTGAGATGGATGAACGCGATGGCGGAGTTCTGGGCCTGGCCGTTAAAACTAAATCCCGCCACGTCGATGACATCCTGCACTTCGGGTTGGGCGGCATAATATGCTTCGACCTGTTTGAGCACGGCATCGGCGCGTTCGCGCGTGGCGCCGACGGGCAATTGGATGCTGTTGATCAAAAAGCCCTGGTCCTCGGTCGGCAAAAATGCCGTGGGCAATTTGATGTAAAGAAAGGCCACTGCAACCAATATGACGGCATAGCCGACGAGATACATTGGCGCGCGTTGCAGGATGCGTCCCACGCGGTTTTCATAGCGGTGGGTGGCGCTGGCAAAGCTGTGGTTCCACCAGCCCCAGAATCCCTTTTTCTCATAAAGATGACCTTTTTTAACGGGCGTCAGCAGGGAAGCGCACAAGGCGGGCGTGAGGGTCATGGCCAAAAAGATGGAGAAGCCCATGCACGAAACGAGCGAGAGGGTGAATTGCCGGTAGATCGCGCCGACTGAGCCGCCGAAAAACGCCATGGGAATGAACACCGCCGTCAACACGAGCGAGATGGCGATCAACGCGCCGGTGATCTGCTCCATCGCTTTGCGGGTGGCGTCGCGCGGCGAAAGCCCCTCCTCGTTCATGATGCGTTCCACGTTTTCGGTCACGACGATGGCGTCGTCCACGAGGATGCCGATGGCCAGCACGAGGCCGAAGAGCGTCAGCACATTGATGGAAAAACCCATGAGGTACATGATGGCGAACGAGCCGAGCAACGCGACCGGCACCACAATCGTGGGGATGAATGCCGTCCGCAAATTTTGCAGGAAGAAATAGATGATGAGAAAGACCATGATGACGGCCTCGATGAGCGTCTTGACGACTTCATGCACGGAGGCGCTCACAAATTCGCTCGAATCGTAGGGGAAATTCACGATAAGGCCGGATGGGAAAAACTGGGAGAGTTCTTTCACTTTGGAGCGCACAGCCTGCGCGGTGGCCAGGGCGTTGGCGCCTGGTTCCAGTTTCACGCCGACGGCCGCGGCGAGGCGGCCATTCACATGCACCTGGGTGGTGTAATTCTGCCCGGCCAGTTCGATGTGCGCGACGTCGCGCAAATAAACACGCGAGCCATCGGGATTTGCGCGCAACAGGATGTTTCCGAATTGTTCGGGTGTGTTCAACGTGCTTTGGCCCTGGACCGTCACGTTGAGTTCCTGGCCTTTGACCGAGGGCAACATGCCGAGCTGGCCGACGGGCACTTCGGCGTTTTGGGTCTGCACGGCGGCGATGACATCGCTGGCGGTGATGGCATAATCTTCGAGTTTCTGCGGATTCAGCCAGATGCGCATGGCAAATTGGGTGCCGAAAAGATCGGCCTCACCCACGCCGTTCACACGGCGGATGGGATCGAGCACGGTGGAGGAGATGAAATTACCGAGCTGCACGTCGGTCATATTCACGTTCGTGGATGACAACGCGAAAAACATCAGGAAATTGAACGTGGACTTGGTCACGGTGACGCCCGCCTGTTGCACGGTGATCGGCAGGCTCGGCGTGGCCAACTGCAATTTATTTTGCACCTGCACCTGCGCCAGGTCGGGATCGGTGCCCGGCTGGAAATACAACGTGACCGTGGATTGGCCGCTGGCGCTACTGCTGGAGGACATGTACAGCAAATGATCGAGGCCGCTCATCTGTTCTTCGATGACTTCCGTGACGGTGTTTTGGATGGTCTCCGCCGAGGCGCCCGCGTAGATGGCGTTGATGGCGATGGACGGCGGGGCCACACTGGGATACTCCGCTATCGGCAAGTGGATCAGGGCCACGCACCCCGTCAACATGATGAAGACGGAGATGACCCAGGCAAAAATCGGACGGTCGATGAAAAATCTTGGCATGGTGTCTCTTTATTTTCCTGCGCTGGAATTTGTGTTCGCGTCCGCGCTTGAGAGCGGAGCGCCGCCGGTGCCCGTCACGGGAACCGGGGTCACCGTCATGCCGGGAAACGCTTTTTGGAATCCATCCACCATGACCTGGTCGCCCGGGTTAAGACCGCCGGTGATGATCCAATCGCTGCCGACAGCTTCGCCGATCTGCACGGGGTGGGGGACGATTTTATTCGACACGACGAGCATCACGGATGACGTGCCGTCCACGTTCATGATGACGGCGGGCTGGGGCACGAGCAACGTTTGCGGCGAAACAGCCTGGGCCAATTTACCGACGGCGAACATGCCGGGCAGCAGGAAGCCGTCCGGATTGGGAAATTCCGCACGTAACGTGATCATACCGCTCGACGGATTCACGGTGATGTCCGAGAACAACAACTTGCCGGCCTGGGAATAGGTCGAACCGTCCGGTAATGTCAAGGTGACCGCGGCTTCATCGGCCGCCGCGTTGGTCAATTGCCCCGCTTTCAAAGCCTGCATCAATTTGACGGCGTCCGCGCTCGATTCGGTGAAATCGAAATAGATGGGATCTGTTTGCTGGACGACGGCCATTGGAGTGGCCGCAGTCTGGCTGACGAGCGCGCCTTCGGTGACGAGCGCCTGGCCGATGCGCCCGGAGATGGGCGCGGTGACGGTGCAATAGCCGAGGTTGATCGCGGCAATCTCCTCCGCGGCCTTGTCCTGGGCTGCCGTGGCCACGGCGGTATCATAAGTTTGTTTGCTCACGGCATTGATCTTGACCATTTCTTTGTAGCGGTCCGCCAACTGTTCCGCCTGGTCCAGGCTGGCTTTGGCGCTGTCGTAGGAGGCCTGGTAGGGGGCCGGGTCGATCTGATAAAGCACCTGGCCATTGGTCACGTTCGCGCCCTGCTCAAAATTGCGATGGAGCACCACGCCATCCACGCGCGCGTTTATCTGCGCGATCTGTTCGGGATCAATGCGCCCGGGAAATTCATTGGTGAGAGCCAATGCCTGCGGCGCCATGGTGATGACGCCAATCTGCGGCGGCGGCGGTTGATATCCCTGCTGGCCGCCGCGTTTGCAGCCCACCAGCGCCAGGGCTGTGATAACGACGGCAGCGAACGCGATGCGTTCCGTTTGTTGTCTCAAGTCAGTCTTCATTTTTTAGATTTATTTGCCTGTTTGATCTTCGGTTTTTTGGCCGCGCCCGCCAGGAACAGGTCCACGATGCGCGCAGCGGCGCGGCGGTCCAGCCGGTAATGTGGCATCTTCAATTGCGAGACGATGTAGAAATGGCCCAGCCCGTAAAAACCGTAGGCCAGTTCCTCCGCGCCGAACCGGTCATCCAGTTCCCGGCGCGCCACGGCCTGCCGGAACAACGAGTGGATCGCGTTGAAATTGCGCTGGCACTTGTCGAGATTGTCCCGGCCGTGGGGCATCTCTCCGGGCGCGGCAAACGCGCTCAAAAAGGCCAGCCGCGTCAGGTCATGGTTCTTGTGAAAATAATCGAACAACGCGGACATCACCGCCACCAATTGGCTGCGGATGTCTTTGGCGCTGGCCGCGGCCTTTTGCATCAGGTCATATCGCTCGTCCACTGCTTCGTTGACCAAAGCAGTGAAGAGGTCGGACTTGTCGCGGAAATGATAGTAGAGGGCGGGCTTGGAGACTTTGGCATCGACGGCGATCTGCTGGACGGACGTGGCGGCGTAACCGGCATTGGCAAAGCGCTTCAACGCCGCGCGAAGGATCTCCGCGCGGGTCTTATCACTGGACTTGGGGATGACTGCCTTGCCCATAAACTTACCGAACGGTAGGTAAAACGGTGGAAGGTGTCAAACATTCGTTTGAAAACTTATTAACAGGGTGATTTAACCACGGATGGACACGGATAAACACGGATTTCGAAAAGAGAGGATGGTAGGGCGAGGCTCCTGCCGAGCCGCTCTATAGAATACATCTCATTAACACCCGGCTTTAGCCGGGTGGATAGCCGAACCGCGCAAAAAACCGTTTAAACGGTTTTCTTTTCAGTGCGTCCGCCGGAGCACCGCGTTAAAACGCGGTGTTAATGAAAAGGTTTCTGCAAGGCCACTTCCACGTCCAGCCGACTTGGAAGTCGGCGATACAGCAGGTTGGGAAACCTGCGCTACTTCTTGTTCTCTGCCAAACGCCGTTGCACTTGCGAATGGCGCGCGCTGTACAGGAAGTAAATTGCAATGCCGATGACCAGCCAGACGATGAGCCGTGCCCAGGTATCCGCGGGCAGTCCGACGACCATGAGAAAGATGCAGGAAGCGAATCCCATCGGCGCGACGAACCAGAAGATCGGCGCGCGGAACGGACGCTTGATATCAGGATCAGTGAAGCGCAACACGAACACGCCCGCGCACACGATGGCAAATGCCAGCAACGTGCCGATGGAGACCAGTTCGCCGAGCAGGCCGATGGGGAACAGTCCCGCGATCAACATGGCGACGATGCCCACGATGATCTGTGCGATCCACGGCGTGCGGAATTTGGGATGCACGACACTAAAGAGCGGCGGCAACAACCCGTCCTTCGACATCGCGTAAAAGATTCGCGGCTGCCCGAAGAGCAGCACAAGGATGACGGAAGAAAGGCCCGCGATAGCGCCGATCTTGATACCGAATGCCAGCCAGGTAAGACCCAGTGAATTCACGGCCACGGCGATCGGCGCGGGGACATCGAGCTTGGTGTAATTGACGATGCCCGTCAGCACCAGGGAGACGACGATGTACAGGACGGTGCAGATGCCGAGCGAGCCGAGCAATCCGATGGGCATGTTGCGTTGGGGATTTTTCGCTTCTTGCGCCGCGGTGGACACGGCATCGAAGCCGATGTACGCGAAGAAAATGACCGCAGCCCCATGCACCACGCCATGCCAGCCAAAGTTGCCGGTGGCATTCACCGGCGGCACGAACGGATGCCAGTTGGCGCTATTGATATAGCCGACGCCGAAGACGATAAAGGCGAAGATGACCAGGAGTTTGACCACGACAATGAGGTTGTTGAAATTTGCCGATTCTTTGATGCCGATGACCAGGAGGATGGTGACGATGCCGATGATGAACATGGCGGGCACGTTGAGCACCGCGCCGGTGCTGGCCCAGCCATGGACGAAGAGTTGGTTGAGGTCCCACCAATGCGCGCCCTGGGGCATGGGATGGTCGTAAGGTGCATTGGTGAACGCGGCGGGGATAGTGATATGACAATCTTTCAAAAAAGAAACGACATAGCCCGACCAACCGACGGCTACGGTGGATGCGGCAAAGAGATATTCCAGGATCAGGTTCCAGCCGATGATCCAGGCGACAAATTCGCCAAGTGTAGCGTAACCGTAGGTGTAAGCCGAGCCGGAGAGAGGGATCATCGAGGCGAATTCAGCGTAACAAAGTCCGGCGAAAGCGCAGGCCAGGCCGGAAAGGATGAAGGAAAGCACGATGCCTGGCCCGGCATATTCTGCTGCTGCATGGCCGGTGAGGACGAAGATGCCCGCGCCGATGATGGCGCCGATGCCCAGGGAAACGAGATTGAGGGGGCCGAGCGCGCGATTGAGTTTCTGGTCCTTCTGCACTTCGGCCTGAAGGTCCGCCATGCTTCGTCGGGCAAACAGATTCATGGGCGGAGAGTTTTACGTTATTTTCCGCTATCGGCAAGGATGTTTTCATGAGATGTCTTAACCACAGATGGACACAGATAAACACGGATAATTGGTGGAACAGGCGTCCCGCCGAAAACCCATCGGCGGGGTGAAACTCCGTCGAACCCTGATGAAGTCGCATCGCGGTACCCGAAAATATTAGCTTCATCATCGCCTTGATTTTCTTCGGACGGTGACGCAGTGTTCGATTAAATTGATATCACAGAAGCCGCGCCCTTTATGAACCTCACCGTTTTCGGCCTTATCTTCCTGGCCATCTCTCTGACCGGCCTGTGGTGCGCTCTCCGGCATTTTGAATGGATGCAGAAGAACATTCCCTTTTTGCTCTATTGGGGGCGATGGCCCTGGCGGTTTCCGGCCACAAAAGTCGGAGTCAGCGCCGGTTGTATCACGGGCATGACGATTGGCGCCCTGTGCCTGGATCCTAAATTTGAGTTTCTCTCGCGGACGATCTGGATCGGGATTTTGATCATGGTAGCCGTCATGGTCATTGCGGCGGCGATCTACGATTATATTTTGTATCGGAAACATAAAATACGATTCGAACGTATGGGTAGAAAAGATTGATCTGCCTTGATTTTCTGAGAGTCTGGACGCAATTTTTGTAAAACAGGATATAGCCAACATTCATGCTTATGTGATAATGTTACATGTACGGAATGCTCGATAAAGAAATACAACAAGGAAAGGTTAAGACAACCAAGATACTGACCATGGGTGCCGGTGTCATTCTGTTTGCTCTTGTGGTTTCGTTTTGCCTGATGCCAGGAGGTTTTGCGCTTGGTGGGAAAGTTTCTAGCGGTCATTACTACCTTGGTTCGCATGGTCATTATCGGGAGGTGAGCCGGAATATTTTTGTGCTTTCGGCACTCTTGGGTATAGGTATTGGTTTCATGCTGCCAGTATATGCAATTGTTTTCACAATGTGGCGCGAGTCAGTAAAGCCGAGTGGTAACCGTCGCATATGGCTGAGACTATTCGCAATTTCATTGGCTGGCCTGATGTTATTGTTTATGTCAATTCGATGCCTTATGTGGTGAAGAGGCTTCACCCTGCATCCAACCTAAATTCCCCTTAATTCCTTGTTGACTTTAACCGCCCATTTGATAAATTCCGCCTCCATTTTGTTTGGAAAGAATGAAAACGCATTTGCCAAAAGTGAACCTCGACCAGCGCAAGTGGCATGTTATTGATGCCGATGGCGCGATCCTTGGCCGCCTCGCGGTCCAGGTCGCCAACATCCTGCGCGGGAAAAACAAGCCCGTTTACACCCCCCACCTCGACGCGGGCGACTTCGTCGTGGTCATCAACGCCGAAAAGGTCCGGGTCACCGGTAAGAAAGAGACCGACAAGGAATTCATGACCTATTCCGGCTGGAAAGGTGGCGAAAAGTACACGACCGTGGAGCAGATCCGGGCGAAACATCCCGAGAAGCTCATTGAGCACGCCGTCAAAGGCATGATCCCCAAGAACCGGCTCGGACGGGTGCTCCTCACCAAGCTGAAAGTTTTCAAAGGCCCCAAACACCCGCATGAAGCGCAGAAACCCGAAACGCTCAAGGCCGCCGCTTAATTGATTTATGGCAACAGCAGCTAAAAACGAATTTTTAGGAACCGGCCGCCGCAAGACATCCGTCGCGCGCGTCCGCCTCGCCACCGGCACCGGCAAGATCACCGTGAACGGCCGCGAGTTTGACAATTATTTTCCGCTTGAGACCCAGCGCTCGACCGTCACCCAGCCGTTGACCGTCACCGGCACGGCGGAGAAGATCGACGTGCGGATCAACATCAGCGGCGGCGGCCCCAACGGCCAGGCCGGCGCGGCCCGCCACGGCATTGCCCGCGCGCTGCTTCAGTTCGACGCCAACCTGCGTCCGCAACTGAAAGCGGAAGGATTGCTCACCCGCGATCCGCGTATGCGCGAGCGCAAGAAGTACGGCCAGCCCGGCGCGCGCAAACGTTTCCAGTTCTCGAAACGTTGATCGCAAAATGGATTTGCAAACCCGCTGGCCTCTGCCGGCGGGTTTTTTATTTTTGATGTGAATTGGTTGAAGGGAATAACAGTGTTGGAGGCTTATGCGCGGATTAGCATCAATTCGTATAAGAGAATTTTTCGTGTAGTTCGTGTGTTTCGCGGTTAAATTTTTTAAAGATGAAAACAAAGAAAGTGGCCATCGTGGGAGCGTCCGGTTATTCCGGCGAAGTTTTGGTGCAATTACTGCTGAACCATCCGCATATCGAGTTGGCGGCGGTGACCTCGCGCCAAAACGCCGGCCAGACCCTGGCGCAGGTGTTCCCGAAATTCGCCAGCCATCCCAAATCCAAGACCATCCGGTTCGCCGAGCCGAACGCCGAAGTGCTCGCGAAACAGGCGGACGTCGTATTTCTCGCGCTGCCGCATGGCGTCGCCGCCGAATACGCCGTGCCATTGATCAACGCTGGATGCGTGGTCATCGATCTGAGCGCGGACTTCCGGCTCAAGAGCGCTGACATCTACAAAGAATTTTACGCGCACGATCATCCCGCGCCGGACTTGTTGAAAAAATCCGTGTACGGCCTGCCCGAGATCCATCGGGACCAGATCAAGAAAGCGCTGCTCGTGGCTTCGCCCGGTTGTTACCCCACGAGCGTGCTGCTGCCAACTATTCCCTTGCTCAAAGCGGGCCTCATCAAGCCCGGCAGCATTATTGCCGATTCATTGAGCGGCGTGAGCGGCGCGGGCCGGAAGGCCGAATTGGATTATCTCTTTGTCGAATGCAACGAAAGTGTCCGGCCCTACGGCGTGCCGAAACACCGGCACTTGTCTGAAATCGAGGAACAACTCTCCCTCGCGGCCGAAACTGATGTGAAGATTCAGTTCACGCCGCATTTGATTCCGGTCAATCGCGGCATTTTGACCACGCTCTACCTTGAGCCGATGGAAAAGTTGACGGACGAGAAAATTTCCGCCTGTTATAAGAAAAGTTACGCTGACGAACCGTTCGTGCGATTGCTTGAAGGCAAGAGCTTGCCGGATACCAAAAATGTGGTCGGCACGAACGTCCTCGAACTTGCCTGGCGGCTGGACCCGCGCACGGGCCGGCTCATTGTGATGAGCGCCGAGGACAATCTCGTGAAGGGCGCGAGCGGCCAGGCCGTCCAGAGCATGAACATCGTTTGCGGTTTCCCCGAAACTGCGGGACTTGTCTAGGATGCACGTCAAACCGCCCGTCGAACATTTGAACGAACCGGTCGTCCGATTCGCGCGGACGGATTTTACCACGCTCAACCAGAAGCTGACCATTGACCAGGCGCTCGCGAGCATCCGCCAGCGTGGTGTGGGTGAGAAGATCGTTTATTTCTACGTGGTGGACGACCAGGAACAATTGGTTGGCGTCGTGCCCACACGTCGCTTGCTTATGGCGCAACTGGAACAACCGCTCGCCGACCTGATGATCCGCAATGTCATCGCCATCCCTGATACCGCGTCCGTTCTGGAAGCGTGCGAAGTGTTCGTGATGCACAAATTCTTTGCCTTCCCGGTCATTGATGCCAAACGCCGCGTCGTGGGCCTCGTGGATGTGAGTCTTTTTACCGAGGAAGTCTTCGATATCGCCGAACGCGAGCAGATGACCGAGGTGTTTGAGACGCTCGGCTTCCACGTCTCGCAGGTGCGCGACGCCTCACCCTGGCGCGCATTTCGCATCCGTTTTCCCTGGCTCATCACGACCATCATCAGCGGTACCTTTTGCGCGCTGCTGGCGGGCAAGTACCAGTTGACGCTGGAGAAAAGCCTCGTCATCGCGTTCTTCCTTACAATGATCCTGGGCCTCGGCGAAAGCGTCAGCATCCAGTCCATGACCGTGACCATCCAATCGCTGCACACCACCCGGCCAACGCTGCGCTGGTATCTCACCTCGCTCGGGCGCGAGATTTTCACCGCGCTCCTGCTCGGTGCGGCGTGCGGCCTGGCTGTGGGTATCATCGTGCTGGTCTGGCAACACGCGGAATTGCCGGCGTTTGTCATCGGCGCGAGCGTGACGTTTTGTCTGCTCACGGCCTGCATCGCCGGCTTGAGTGTGCCTGCCATCCTCCATGCGTTGAAACTCGACCCCAAGATCGCTGCTGGGCCAATCACCTTGGCCCTCGCCGACATTTTTACGCTTCTGTTTTACTTTAACCTCGCGAAATTTCTGTTGTGATGCCCGAGCCGACGTTGAAGAAAAGCGAAAAGAAGGCTTCATCCGCCAAATGGAACGCGGCTGATTACGCTGCCAACTCCGTAGTGCAACAGGCCTGGGCGCGCGAAGTCATCGGCCGGCTTGATCTGCGCGGCGATGAGCATATCCTGGATATCGGTTGCGGCGACGGCAAAGTGACGGCGGAGATCGCCCGCGCCCTGCCGAACGGTTCGGTCACCGGTGTGGATGCTTCGGCGGAGATGATCGCGTTCGCAAAAAAAACGTTTCCTCTTAAACAGCATTCCAATCTGGAATTTCGTGTCATGGATGCGCGAAAGATCAAGTTTGCAAAAAAATTTGATTTTCTCTTTTCCAACGCGGCTTTGCATTGGGTGGACGACCATCAAAAATTTCTTGAGGGCGCGGCCTCAGTGTTGAAACCCGGCGGGCGGCTCGTCGTTTCGTGCGGCGGCAAAGGCAATGCGCAGGACGTGTTTGTGGCGCTTCGCCCGGAGATGCGGTTGAAACGCTGGCGTGGATTTTTTCGCAAGATGCCGCGGCCCTATTTTTTTTACCGTCCGGCTGATTACGAGAAATGGCTGCCGAAAGCCGGTTTCAAGGTTCATCGCCTTAAGCTCACGCCGAAAGATGCTGCTTATCCGGGCACGGAGGGTTTTGCCACCTGGTTGCGCACTACCTGGATACCTTACGCGCAATGCGTGCCGGAAAATCTGCGTGAAGAATTTATTGCGGCAGTGACGGAGCGTTACGTGGCCAAACATACACCCGATGCTGAAAATAAAGTCCATGTGCGGATGGTCAGGCTTGAGATAGAAGCGGAAAAAGAATAGAGCATTTTTGAAATGAATGACCACTGGCTGGATTCGCTGAATAACTGTTCGTGTGACGGTTTGCATCCTATTGCTGTTCCTTCTCCTGGGGGAGAAGGTCAGGATGAGGGCGAGCTAAACCCGCCCGCCATAGGCGGCTGATATTCGAACACGCAAAAATTTTACGAGTTTGTTTCAACTCTTTTCGTGTAATTCCGTGTATTTAGTGATTATATCAAAAAAATGAAATTGACTGAAATCAGCGGTTCCATAGTCGCGCCCCAGGGTTTCATGGCCAGCGGAGTGTTTTGCG
Source organism: Verrucomicrobiia bacterium (assembly GCA_036502245.1). GTDB lineage: Bacteria > Verrucomicrobiota > Verrucomicrobiia > Limisphaerales > UBA11358 > UBA11358. Next base: position 1,966 of record DASXYX010000055.1, on the reverse strand, counting down.
ACATCAAGAAAATCGGCACCGGCAAAGGCTCGAATAAGGGCCAGAAACGCGACCTGGCTCTCATCGTTTCCGAGGCGCCGGGAACCGTCGCGGGAATGTTCACCACCAATCAGGTCTGTGCCGCGCCGGTGAAAGTCTGTGTCGAATATCTCAAGAAAGGCGTGGCTCAAGCCATCGTCGTCAATTCCGGCAATGCCAACGCCTGCACCGGACGCCAGGGTCTGCAAGATGCCCGCGCCATGACGCAGATCACTGCGCGCGAACTAGGCATTGCCGCGCATAAAGTGTTTGTCGGTTCCACCGGTCGCATTGGCGTGACCATGCCAATGAAAAATGTGGAGCAGGGGATAACCGAGGCCGCCGGGCTGCTTGGTACTACTGCACAACACGCCTCCCACGCCGCTGAAGCCATCATGACCAGCGACACGCGGCCCAAGCAGATCGCTGTTGAGTTCAAGCTTGGCGGGAAAAAAGTCCGTATCGGCGGCATGTGTAAAGGCGCAGGTATGATTCAGCCAGGTATGAGCGCCACCGGCGCGCGTCCAGCAGCGTTGCCGCATGGCGGCCTTCACGCCACGATGCTGTGCTTCATCACCACCGACGCTGCCGTTGATAAAAAATTTTTGCAGGCCGCCTTGCAGGAAGCCGTCGCCCATAGCTTCAACCGCATCACTGTGGACGGTGACATGAGCACTAATGATACAGTGCTGGTACTGGCGAATGGGTTGGCGGGAAACAAAAAGATTGTAGGAGACGAGGTAACGAGTCTCAAATCTTCAAAAAAAATTAGAGCCTCCTCACATCGGCTCCTACAGGATTTAAAAGTTTTCCAAACCGCCCTCGATCACGTCTGCCTCGAGCTGGCCAAAATGATCGTGCGCGATGGTGAAGGTGTCCATCGCGTCGTGACTGTCCGGGTGAACGGCGCGAAAACCATCCAGGACGCCGATGCCGCCGCGCGCGCGGTCGCCAACAGCGCCCTTGTCAAAACCAGTTGGCACGGCGGCGACCCAAACTGGGGCCGCATCATTGACGCCCTCGGCTATTCGGCGGCGACGGTCGTCGAGGAAAAAGTGGACATTGGCTATCGCTCGGAAAATTCTCCGAAAATTTTATTGAGCCTCAAACGCGGCCAGCCGACCAAAGCCACTTTTAAACAACTCTGCGCCGCCGCCGCGCCGAAGGAATTTGAACTGCACATCAATCTTAACCTCGGCAAAGCCGCCGCCGTCATATACGCGGCTGACCTCACCGAAGAATATGTCGATTTCAATAAAGGAGATGTGGGTGATCCCACAAGTTTAGGTGGTTAAACCGATGAACAGGAGAAAACAGAGGAAACAGAGATTTAAATCCGACTTCAGACTAATTCGAATTTGCTCCAGGGAGAATCAGCCTGCTGATACCGTCAGTTACTTTTGCCTCGTGGAAATTGATTAATAAACCAAGCGGAATATTGAGCAGTTTCATGTAACTCAGAAGTTGTGCCTTATGGATGGGTAACACCTTGTCAACAGCTTTAGCCTCCACCAGCAGGCATTCCTCAACCAGTATATCAAACCGTAACGGTTCTTCTCGTGTAGCTCCTTTGTATTCAATCAATACCGATTTCTAGTTGTTGTGTTTCAAACCGCGCAATGCAAGTTCACGTAGAAAACACCATTCATAAATAGATTCTATCAGGCCGGGGCCTTTGTCTCGATGCACCTCAATTGCCGCAGCGATGACAGTTTCCGTCAATCCCGCGGCCTTTTGAAATAAGGGATGCATAACGATTGAGGTTAATCGGGAATCAGACGGCAGAACAAGTTTTCTCTAGTTTCTCTCACTACTGTCCGGGTATTGAGTAGACGTCATGCGGAAAGGGTCAATATTTTTGGGCCTTTGGCGCTGGTTGTGGGGTGTGAGCGACTTGAAGTTTTTCCGCGATTTTCGCCAAGCAGGTCGTTTGCCAAACTGCCTGGAT
>DASXYX010000054.1:0-13420 GCA_036502245.1 Verrucomicrobiia bacterium | reverse complement strand
AGCCGGATACGGGAAATCCGTCCGTCCGGTTTGATGAGGGGTCGGAATGTGCCGGTCATTGGCTTATGCCTTTCAACCCGTCCATTCCGGCCTACTCTACTAACGGGCTTGCAAAAGGTTTCAACGCAGGTTCACGCTGATTCAGGGGCATCGGACAGGCCGTTCTTCGGAGCCTTCGCCGCTGCGCCTTCTGGATCAAGACCCTTTAAATTACGGCGTATTGACGGCAACCGGGCTCGTGAAAACCGCGCGATGAATCGGCGTTGGATATGGAACATTCGGGCCCTTGGCGTCTTCCCACAAAATGCGGTTCAATGCTTCTTCGGGAGCGTGATCGTATTCACGGAAGTCCATTTTTGCGGATGCTTGCGCACCGGGAGAGTGTTTCGTATTTCGGGCGTAAAGGTCAAGTTTAGGCGTGATTGGGTTGTATTCAACCAACTGGGGCGTTGTGCCGAAACAGTTAAACATTGGAGTTGCGCCCGCGTCATACTGAGTCAGGGGCGGCAGACCCAGTATCAACTCGATAGTGCGGACCATGCTTGCGGTCGTGTATAGGGTGCTGTCCACAGTGCCCTGCTTGCAGTAAGGGCTGATGACCAGGCCGGCGGTCCGATGCGCGTCCACGTGATCAGGCCCATTCTGGGCATCGTCTTCGATTACAAAAATGGCCATCTCGTTCCAAAAGCGACTTTTTGAAGCTGCCTCAACCAATCGGCCCAGGCCCAGGTCGTTGCTGGCGACGCTCGCGTCCGGCGTAAAAGCGCCTGGAGTCGTGCCCTTGGTATGGTCTTCGCCCAGTGACATGATCATGAATTGCGGCAGGTCGCCGGTCTTTTCGGCCTTGTGAAGATCATCAATCCACCATTTGACTTTGTTCATATCGCGAGCACCCTCCCAACTGCCACGGTCGGCGGATGGGACCATTCTGGAGCCTTCCCCGTACGTCTTGTAACTGACGCCGTGACGGCGGCAAAGGTCCCAAAGATATCCCGCCGAAGGCGTTTCCATTTCCTCATTGCCCGGCAAATGTCCGTGACCGGAATAAGAAATGATCCAGGAACGCTGATTGAAATCGGTGGCAATGGCGGCGTCGCACCAGCTATGGCCGTCAACGCTCACCTCGCTATTGCAGTATAAGTTGTCGAACAAAACGTAATCGCGCGCCAATTGGTGGTGGTTTGGCGAAACCGCCTCGCCATAGATTGCGAGGTTTGGGTCCCCATTGCCTATGGGATGGCCCTGGGCGTCTTTCATGTCGCCAAAAACTTCATCGTAAGTCCGGTTTTCCTTGATGATATAAAGGACATGCTTGATGGGACAAGACTGGCCGACCTGGTCCGGAATCACGCCATGACTGGCGATTGGGGCCTGCCGCAGTTCCTCAGGTGTGTACGGGGAATTGAGACGGACTTGTTTGGTGTACGCCGCCATTTGCTCGGGATTCGGCCGGCTGATAAAGGAAACCGAACCTTGAAACAGCCGCGGGATGTAATCAAAAGCGGGCGGCCGGATCAGTTTCACGGGCGAATGGGTTGAAGGTGGATAATTTGGACGGGACGCCAGTCCTTTGCCGTTGCCCACCAGCAGGGTCTGATTATCCGGGCTCACGAGAACCGCCGTGGGATACCACCCAACCGGAATGAACCCGTTAACCACGGACACCGATTCGCCATTGCGCCGCGCGTCATCGGACAGGGCGTCAGAAATGTCCAAGACCATGACATCGTTGTTGTCCGCGTTGGCGATAAACAATGTTTTGCCGTCTGGCGAGACGGCCACTGCGTCCGGCGTGCTCCCTTCAGGTGACTCGTCGTACAGCGAGGTGGAAATAATTTCGCGGCTCGCTTCGGACGGTCGCCGTGACGGGCTCGCGCCCTCGCCTTCGGCTTCCAACCCCTGGGTTTGGAGCACGTGGACTGTATTGTCCCCGCTGCAGGCTACAAACAGGCGGCCATCCGGCGCCAGGGCCATATCGTTGGGCCGAAGTCCCACCTGAATGTCACGGTCGCGACGATTGGTTTTCGTGTCCACCACGCTCACGCTGCGAGCGCCCCAATTGCTGACGTACAAATGGCGATGGTCAGCGCCAAGAACGCATGAATGCGGATGTTCTCCAACCGGCACGGTTGTTTCGAGGGCGAGCGTCCGGTCGTTGAGGACCCAAATTTCGTCGCCGCCCTCGTTGCAAACGAATAGTTTGCCGGTTTTTGGACTGACGGCCATTCCTGCCAGGAAAACGTCCGGACCACTCGAGGACGACTTTAATGGGCTGATTGTTTCCAATGGCGTGGCCGTTTCGTTTTCATACTTGAAAACATAGATTTTGCCCGAGTCACCGCCGGAAACAAATATGCGGTGCCCGTCGCGGCTGAAAGCCAATCCATTCCAAACTTCTGGCAAGGCGAGGAATTGTTTCACGGTCTTCGTGCGGAGATCCAACAAACTTAAACCGGTGTCGTTAAAGCCGGCGCTGACTACCGCCAGAACCTCTTTATCAGGCGCAATCACCATTTTCAGCGGCATATCGCTGATATTGACGGGATCACCGGCAGGCGTCACACCCCAGCCATTAAAGAGCAGGTTTTTGTTAGGCGTCAGGTTCGGAGTTTGCCGCAGAGCAGGGTCCTTGACATCGGCATCCGCCGGGCGAAGGGGATTCTCGGGTCTTGCCTGCCAGGTCGAAAGGCCCATCAAGAGGATGGCCGTTGCCGTTTGCACGCGAATGAAAGAATTTTTTAAGCGCATAAAAATACGATAGACATATCCTAAGCAAAAAGGTTACGTCAAGCTTGTCAATTTCTTGTGACAATTCGGAACGCCCGCGCTTGACGGTTTGCCTTCCGGGGCCTAACTTTCCTGCATCGGGGAGCCAAACCCAGTCTTTTCTTTATATTTTGGCCGGTATATGAAAGTTGAGAAAAGGCTGGGCGCTGAGAGTTCAGGGCGAAAGCGCTGATGACCCGTTAACTTGAACCGGATAATGCCGGCGCAAGGAACACCTCTCCCGGGCTCGCCGTGCCATAAAAATATGATTGCATCCAAAGACTCGTTTGAGCCGCACAGTAGCGACGAACTGCCCAATTCAAAAAAGATGTACGTGGCCGGGGCCATTCATCCGGACGTCCGCGTGCCCATGCGCGAAATTACGCTCGCGCCCACAAAGACGTTCAACGGCCAAACCGAGGTTAATGAACCTGTTCGCGTGTACGATACGAGCGGTCCGTGGGGCGATCCGAGTTTCACTGGCAGTGTGACACAGGGCTTGCCGGCGTTGCGACAGAACTGGATTCTGGGCCGCGGCGACGTCGAGGAATACGAAGGCCGCGCGGTAAAACCGCAGGACAACGGCCAGGCCCGCGCGGTTCGCCGCCCGGTGCCGGTGGATTCACCGGCGTTGCCGGTTGAGTTTACGGGGGAGAAACGCAAACCGTTACGCTCCAAAAACGGAAAGGCTGTCACCCAGCTGGCCTACGCGCGCGCGGGTGTCATTACGCCTGAAATGGAATTTATCGCCATTCGCGAAAATATGCGCGTTTCCCAAATCGCTGATTTGTCAAAGGACATCGCCCGAAACGATCTCAATAAACAACACGCCGGATCTGCGCAGAATTCAGCCGGCAATGGATTCACTCCGTCGGTGTTTTCACGTTTCCCACAGCGGATTCCGCGCGAGATTACACCTGAATTTGTTCGGTCCGAAATCGCGGCGGGCCGCGCCATCATTCCCTCCAATATCAATCATCCCGAATTGGAGCCGATGATTATCGGCCGCAATTTCCTCGTCAAAATCAACGCGAACATCGGCAACAGCGCCGTGGCGTCGAGCATCGAGGAGGAAGTGGAAAAAATGCGTTGGGCCACCAAATGGGGCGCGGATACCGTGATGGATTTGTCCACCGGCAAAAACATTCACGCCACGCGCGAATGGATTTTGCGCAACTCGCCCGTGCCCATCGGTACCGTGCCGATTTACCAGGCGCTGGAAAAAGTCGGTGGCAAAGCCGAGGAACTGACCTGGGAGATTTTCCGCGACACGCTGATCGAGCAGGCGGAACAGGGCGTGGATTATTTCACGATTCATGCGGGCGTACTGTTGCGATATGTCCCGCTTACGGCGCGGCGCATGACGGGCATTGTTTCCCGCGGCGGCAGCATCATGGCCAAATGGTGCCTGGCGCATCACAAAGAGAATTTCCTCTACACACACTGGGACGACATCTGCGACATCATGGCCGCCTACGACGTTTCCTTTTCCATCGGCGACGGCCTGCGTCCCGGCTCGATCGCCGATGCCAATGACGAAGCCCAATTTGGCGAACTCAAAACGCAAGGCGAGTTGACCGAACGCGCGTGGGCGCGGGGCGTGCAGGTCATGAACGAAGGTCCCGGCCACGTTCCCATGCATCTCATCGAAGAAAACATGGCCAAACAACTTGAGTGGTGCCACGAAGCGCCCTTTTATACGCTTGGTCCTCTCACCACCGACATTGCGCCCGGCTACGACCATATCACCAGCGGCATCGGCGCGGCCATGATTGGTTGGTACGGCTGCGCAATGTTGTGCTATGTGACGCCCAAGGAACATCTTGGCCTGCCGAACAAAAAGGACGTCAAAGACGGCGTCATTGCCTATAGAATCGCCGCTCATGCCGCGGACCTGGCCAAGGGCCATCCCGGCGCGCAATACCGTGACAATGCGCTGTCCAAGGCGCGGTTTGAATTCCGATGGGAAGACCAGTTCAATCTGTCACTCGACCCTGAAACCGCCCGCGAATTTCACGACCAGACTCTCCCGCAGGAAGGCGCGAAGTCCGCGCATTTCTGCTCGATGTGCGGCCCTCATTTCTGCTCGATGAAAATCACTGAGGACGTTCGTAAATTCGCTGCTGAACAAGGCGTCACCGAGGACGAAGCCCTCAAGCGCGGCATGGAAGAAAAGGCAAAAGAGTTTGTGGAAAAGGGTAGCGAAGTTTACACAAAGGCTTAAAATGTGGTAATATTAAGCTTATGGAAACTGCAACCGTCATTGTTGAGGGAGATCGCCAGACCGTTCGGCTGCCAAAGAGCATTCATCTGCCAGAAGAGGTCTTCGTAAGGCAGGAAGGGGAATCGGTTGTGTTGGAGCCTGCAAAGCCAAAGACCTGGCCAAAAGGCTTTTTTGAATCAATCCATATCACGAATCCTGCATTTGCCCGGCCCGACCAGGGGCAACTTCCGCTTGTCAAAGACTTATAGGCGGTCATGACGCATTTGCTTGATACAGATACGTGTATTGGCGTGTTGCGGCAACGGCCTGGAATGGTCCAGCGGTTGAGTCTGATGGCCCCTTCAGATTGCGCCATTTCTATGGTGACTGTTTACGAATTGTTCTGCGGCGTTGAGAAGGCGGGCGACTCGGCTGGAGAACGGCAGAAGGTTCAACGATTCATTTCGGCGATTATCGAATTGCCATTAGATCGGGCGGCAGCAGAAGCCGCCGGGCGAATTCGCGCAAATCTGGAGCGTCAAGGCCAGCTCATTGGTCCTTATGATTTGCTCATTGCTGGACAGTGCCTCGCGAGCGGTCTGACGCTCGTGACAAACAACCGCAAGGAATTTCAGCGTGTGGCCGGATTAAAGCTGGAATCGTGGTCAGGAGTACCCGCAAAGGCATGAAATTGGCATCCAAAAATCTCAATAGCCGCGCGAAATGAAACGCAAATCGCACAAATCGCCCGGCAAGTCGGTGAAAAAACCGAAATTTATTTCGGGCATTCACAATTATTGCGACCGCTGGTGTGAGCGCTGTTCCTTTTCCAATCGGTGTTCGGTGTTTGCGATGGAGCAGGCGGAGGACGATGGAGATCCGGAAGCCCGCGACCTGGATAATCAGAAGTTTTGGGACAAGTTGCTGAAGGGCTTTGTCGAAATGAATAAGATGATTCGGGCAGGCGCGAAGAAGCGTGGCATTGATTTGGACGACCCAAAGTTGATCGCCGCCACTGAAAAAAAGGAGCGCGCCGCAAAGCGGCTTGCGGCCCAAAATCTCCCCCTGGCGGAGGTGGCGAGGGCCTACATGGGGGCAACGGATAAATGGTTTGATGAGGCAAAGCCGTTGTTGGAAGCAAAGGTCGCCGAATTGAATACGCAAGTGCAACTGGAAATCGGCGACCCACAAAGCGAAGTCGAAAAACTTTCCGATCTCACTGATGTTATCCGATGGTATCAGCGCTTCATTTACGTCAAATTGCGACGCGCGATCTCAGGGCGCGCCAGAAGAGACCTGGAAATGAATGAGGAGGTGAGAGCGATTTTGGACGATTGCGACGGTTCGGCGAAAATCGCGCTCATCGCGATGGACCGTTCGATTGCCGCCTGGTCGGGCTTGCGTGAGGCTTTTGGGGAAGAAGACGGGGACAGCATCCTGGATTTATTGGCGCAGTTGGCGAAAATTCGGCGCGAGACGGAGAATTTATTTCCGCAAGCGCGTGCATTCGTCCGTCCGGGATTTGATGAGCCGGTGAAGAAGCCTGCGGCACGGCGTTTGCGGCGCGCGCACTAGGATTTCGGATATTTCATGAACGTGGCGGAGCCGCCGCGACCCCGGAGGCGCTTCCCCAAAAAACGTAACAAAATTGTCCTGACCGTTCCGGCTCGTTCGTCATACCATTGAACGAAGTCAAAAATCAACCAAAGGACAAGCCAATGAGCAAAATTCGCGTGTTGGTCGGAACGAAGAAGGGCGCATTCATCCTGACATCAGATGGCAAGCGCAAGAACTGGAAGGTGAGCGGTCCGCATTTTGCGGGTTGGGAAATTTATCATCTTAAGGGCTCAGCCGCGGACCCGGATCGCATTTACGCATCCCAAAGCAGCGGCTGGTTCGGCCAAATAATCCAGCGCTCAGACGATGGCGGAAACACATGGAACACTCCCGGCAGCAGTCCCGAGGATTTAAAAGGTCCGGGTGGCTTTCCCAAGGGCGAAAGCAATAAATTCGTTTACGAGGGCGACGCCGGCACGCACAAATGGTACGACGGCACGCAACATCCCTGGGAATTCAAACGCATTTGGCATGTCGAACCATCGCTTACGGACCCGGACACTGCCTATGCCGGGGCCGAGGATGCGGCCATTTTTAAAACCATCGATGGCGGCAAGACATGGAAGGAATTGGCCGGCCTGCGCAAGGCCAAGGGCCAGCTATGGCAACCCGGCGCGGGCGGCATGGCGGTTCACACGATTCTTCTGGATCAGAAAAACCCCAAGCGTATTTACGTGGCCATTTCCGCCGCCGGCGCGTTTCGTTCGGACGACAGCGGCGCGACCTGGAAACCCATCAATCGCGGCCTCAAATCGCAATTCGAGCTTCCTGATCCTGATGCGGAAGTGGGCCATTGTGTTCATCGGATCGCCATGCACCCATCGCGCCCCGATGTTTTGTTCATGCAAAAGCATTGGGACGTCATGCGCTCCGACAACGCGGGCGGCAAATGGATCGAAGTCAGCGGCGATTTGCCGTCCGATTTCGGCTTTCCGATTGATGTCCATGCCCAGGAGCCGGAAACCATTTTTGTGGTGCCGATCAAGAGCGACTCTGAGCATTACCCGCCGGATGGCAAATTGCGTGTGTATCGCAGCAAAACCGGCGGCAACAATTGGGAGCCGCTCACTCGCGGCCTGCCGCAAAAGGACTGTTACGTTAATGTCCTGCGCGATGCCATGGCAGTGGATTCGTTTGATCCGTGCGGAGTTTATTTCGGCACGACCGGCGGCCAGGTTTATGCCTCGGCCAACGGCGGGAATAGCTGGAACGCCATTGTGCGCGATTTGCCGGCGGTGTTGTCCGTGGAGACGCAAACGTTGTCATGATTCGGGTTGAGCTTCCATTTCATTTGCGAAATCTCGCGCGGGTTTCCGGCGAAGTGCAATTGGAGGTCGCGGAACCTGTGACGATCAATGCCGTCCTGAATGCGCTCGAGGAACGGTTTCCGGCCCTGCGCGGAACGATTCGCGACCACGGAACCCTGAAACGCCGGCCGTTTATCCGGTTCTTTGCGTGCAAAGAGGATTTATCGCTGGAGTCGCCGGAAACGCCCTTGCCACCGGCCGTGACGGACGGGTCTGAGCCCTTCCTCATTATTGGCGCAATCGCAGGAGGTTGATGGACAATGGATAGGATGGATTCCTGGATTAATGGATGAAGGCGCACGGCGTGCGTATTCGCACGCGCGATTTTCCCACGCGTAGCGCCAAAATGACACATCAAAAACCTTCAAAAATCTACTTGCAATTTTTTGTGAAAAAAGCGATGCTGATGCGCCTGCTGGATAGCTAGTAGCTGCCAACACATGGTGAATCTTCAGGTGAACCTAGAGTTCAGTGATGATTTGAAATCCGATAATCGGAAACAGTTTTGGGAGCGGCATCAAGGAGTTTTGAACATCACATGAATAATAAATTGTTTGTAGGAAATCTTTCCTTCAACACCACCGAGAATGACTTAAACGACGCGTTTGCCGCGCACGGTACAGTCACTGAAACCAACCTCATGATGGATCGGACCACCCAACGCCCCCGTGGCTTTGGCTTCGTCACCATGAGCACCGAAGAAGAAGCGCAGAAAGCCATTTCCGCCATGAACGGCGCGCAATTGGGCGGTCGCGCCATCACTGTCAACATTGCACGTCCCCGCGAAGAGCGTTCGGGCGGCGGTGGTGGCGGTGGACGCCGTGAATTCGGCGGTGGTGGTGGCGGACGTCGCGAGTTTAGCGGTGGCCGTAATCGCCATTAAATTTTTGGGTTATAGTTTAACGGATTAGTGGATCGCGGCAGCACTAGCCTCCATCCAGCAGTCCAGTTATCCACTAATATCCGAAAAAATCCGGCAGGACTTGCCTCTGGCAAGTCCTGTTTTTTCATTTCGACCTGATGCGCGAGACGCAGGGGTTGCCCTTGATGTAAAATCGCAAGTGCCTTCGTGCCCAATGCTTTGCGTAATCCACGCCAATGCGCGGCCCTTTAACCGTCTTGAATAATTCCGTGCTGGCGGGCGCGGCGATGAAGAAATCGTCGCTTAGCAGGTCATGACCATTGAGCTTCTTGTCTATCTTCATTGCCCGGCAAAGGAGACCCGGGCCGCACCCACGCTGCTGAATGTTCTTCACCGGTTCAATGGCGCGCAACAAGACGGCCGAGGCATGGCCTTCACGTTCCGTGACGACGTTCATGCAAAAATACATCCCGTAAATGAAATAGACGTACGCGAAGCCGGGCGGCCCGAACATGATTTTGGTGCGTGGAGTTAATCCTCGCGACGAATGCGCTGCCAGGTCGTGCGGTCCCAGGTAGGCTTCGGTTTCCACTATTTTGCCGATGCGTTCCACGCCGTCGGAGACGTGGACCAGCCATTTCCCGAGCAGATCGCGTGCGACCGTGATGGTTTTGCGGTCGTAAAATTCACGCGGCAGTTTGCGCATGGATGGATGATAGCAGGCAAAACTACTTTTGCACCTTCGCAAGAACCATTACAGTGCTTCTATGTTCGAGCACAAGAACAAGCCTCTATTGTCGCGTCAGGCCTTTATTCGCCGGATGGGGCGGAGTGCTTTATTAGGCGGCGGCATCTCCGTTGCCACCTTGATCGTAGGAATGTGTGGTTATCATTTTTTTGAAGGCATGCCATGGGTGGATTCTTTTGCCAACGCTTCGATGATTCTTGCCGGCATGGGCCCTTTGGGAAGCATGAACACGCAGTCCGGAAAAATTTTTGCGGGATTTTACGCTTTGTTCTGCGGGCTCGTATTCGTCACGGTGATTACTATTTTGCTCGCGCCAGTGTTTCACCGCGCCCTACATAAGTTTCATCTGGAAACCAGCGGAAAAGGCGCCTGATTTTTCTACGATTTCTGGCCCTGCGGTTTCTGGACAAAATCCAACCCCACGAGGCAAACATCGTCTTCAAATTCATGGCTGACGGCAAAGTTGCGGACGACCGCCTGCAATTCGTCAAAAAGCTGGTTGGTGGGTTTGGCGATGAGCGGTCTTAAATCCATGATCAGCCGTTCCTGGGAATAGAGCTCCTCGTTGGAGCCCTGGACTTCGTAGAGACCGTCGGTGAAGAGCATGATCAAATCTCCCGGCGCGATTTGTGTTTCCGAAGTTTCGTAAGGCGGATTATCAAAAAGCCCGAGCGCGGGCTGGCTGCGGCCGATGGAATTGGAGAGCGCTGTCACAGAATTTGCCGGGCGGCGGACAAGCAGTGGTTTGGGATGGCCTGCATTGGCGAAACGCATGACGCCTGTCTGCCAGTTTGCCACGAAATAGAATGCGGTCGTCAGCATCGGCGAACCGGTGGTCTTGAGGATGTTGTACAGGTCCGAGTTTAATTTGCGCAGGAAAAACCCGGGATCATGCGCGCAGGGTTTGAGTTCTTCGGCCAGCGCCCGGATCATGGCCGTGACCAGCGCCGCGCGGATTCCGTGGCCGGTCACGTCACATATCAAAACTCCCACCTCCTCATCGGAAAGCGCCGATACCGCGAAAAAGTCGCCGCTAACCGCCTCGGCGGAATGGTACCGGTGTGTAAATTGAAAGGCGCTTTGGTCGGCGGGCATGTCCCTGGGAAAGGTGGGATACTGCTGAGGCAGCATCGTGAGCTGGATTTCGCGGGCCATGCGCAGGTTTTCCTCCATGGCCTGGTTTTTGCCGCGAAGGTCTTCGCGGCTGCGCGAGAGTTCGGCGGTGGTTCGCCGGATTTGTTCCTCCGCGTGTTTGCGTTCCGTGATGTCTTCCACCGTGCCTTCGTAATAGAGGACTTTGCCCTCGGCGTCACGCACGGCGCGGCAATTTTCCGAGATCCAAATGACCGTCTGGTCTTTGCGGTAAATCTTCGATTCAAAACCCGTGATGACGTCGTTGCCCTGCATGAGTTCTACGAACTCCTCGCGGCGGCCGGTCTCCACGTAAAGGCTGTGCGCGATGTCGGTGATGTTGGCAATCACGTCGGCGGGCGAATTGTAACCGTAGATGCGGGCCAGGGCGACATTGGCCATCATATAATGGCCGTCGGGCGTCGTGCGGAAGATGCCTTCAATCAGATGGTCAAAGATCCCGTAGTAATTTTCCTTTTCGGCCACCAGGGCTGAGCGTTCAATTTGGCGTTCGATCGCGCAGCGAATGGTGCGCCGCATCAGGTCCGGCTGAAATTCTTCGCGGGCCAGATACCCCTGCGCTCCGGCGTTGATGGTTTCCACGGCAAACGATTCGTCGTTCGCCGACCCGACAACGATAACCGGCAAATGGGGGGCCTGGATGGTCAGCGCCGTTACCTGAAACAAGCTGGCTGTGTTGGGCGAGCCGGGTTCGAAGAGGATGGCGCTGAAGCTGTTGTTCTTGAGAGCGGAAGCGGCGCGGTCAAAGTCGGCGCGGTCCATTGTCCCGCCAATTGTCCGCAATGCCTCGTTCGCGTCGTGCGCGAATCCGTCTTCATTGCCAATGAACAAGATTTTCAGTGCCTGCGGGTCCATAAATCGACCTTGGGTCAGCGGCCCAACGGACCGCTCTTAGAAAGATACAGTTTTCGCCCCAAGCCGCAAGAGATTGCGGAATCCTGGAACTGCGGATGAGAGATTGCAGATTGGGAAAGCGACGATTGGAAGTTTTTCCGGCGTGCCGAAACTTGCCATGAACATTGCCGGAAAAGGTAAAAGGCCTCCGTTTCTGATAATCTAATTTTCAAATATTATGTCATATAAAAATAAGGTATTATTATGTAAGCGACTAAGCTCAAGCTTAATTGTTTGACTAGTAAATCGTTTTGTCCAAAAAACATTTACTTTTAAATGATTTTGGCTTCCATTAGCTTCACTTTTGGCCAATTTTTAGGTTGCCAACATCGCTTGAACGGCGTAGTCTTTTCTAGGTGTGAGGAACCAGCCGACGAGGATTGCTACTATGAGAACCAAGCCAACGCCGCCGACGGAAAAAGAAAAACCCGCTCGAGCGAGCCGTGCGCGAGCCTCCGCCGCATCAGCATCGGAAGAAAAGGCCGTTGCTTCCCGGTCCAAAAGTCCCTCTCCCGCAAAGAAAATCCGCAAAGCCGTTGCCGCCGTCATTAGTGACGCTGTTTCACCCATCAAAAAGCGAATCACCCGGGTCAAGGTTTCAAAAAAGAAGATCGAAGCGCCTCCGATTTTGATGGAAGGCGATCATCCGGCGCCGCCGCCAGCGAGCGGACCTGGTCAGAAATACATTTTGGGAGCGTGGCCGGCCTCGCAAAAAGCCGAGCCGGAAGCGGAATTGCCCGAGGCATACGGCACGAAAAAGCTTTTTGTGACGGCCCGGGACCCGCATTGGCTGTACGCCAATTGGGACCTGACACACGACCAGCAATCAAAGTTGAATGCGCGTTCGGCGGAAGGCCATCTGATTCTTCGCATTTACGCCAATAAAATTGAGGGCCATCCCCTCTACGAAATCCACGTGCATCCCGAGTCGCGCCATTGGTTTGCGCACGTGGAAAAGGCCGGAAACCCATACACCGCCGAGTTGGGTTATTATTCCCCGGTGGGGCGATGGATGCGTGTGGCGGCCTCGGGCACAACGGTCACGCCGCCCGATTCTGTTTCCGAGAACGGCAATGCAGAGTTTGCGACCATTCCGTTTGAATTTCCGTTTTCAAAACTGCTCGATATCGTCAAGGCAGCCGTCCGCGAAAACCGGCCGCTTGCCCAGGCGGTCGAAGAACTGCGCCGTGCGGGGCACCCGGCCCTGCCGCGGATCAACGGCGAACCGATTTCAGCCTGGACGCATGAGCAGGAAGCCGCCCTGGCGAAAATTATTGCAATCGACGATTCCCGGCGCGTTTGGATGGGTTCCCTGGAAATCACCGAGTTGGTCCGCCGCCGGCTGGCGCAGGAACTTTCGTCGTTCGGCCTGGCCTCGTCCCTCGGTGTGTCGTCCATGGGCATCTCCAGTTTCTCCAGCCCATTTGGCGGCATGCCGGCCAAGGGCTTTTGGTTCAACGTGAACGCCGAATTGATCATCTACGGAGCCACGGAGCCGGATGCCAAAGTCACCATCGGCGGACACCCAATCAAGTTGCGGTCCGACGGTTCGTTCAGCTTCCGGTTTGCGTTGCCGGACGGTAATTATGATTTGCCAGCTGTGGCCGTGTCCGCAGATGGCAGCGACACGCGGTCGGCCGATTTGAAATTCAGTCGCAATACCCAATACATGGGCGACGTGGGCGCGCATCCGCAGGATCCGGCGCTCAAAGCGCCATCGCCTGAAAATCTCTGACATGGAATCTGAAAAACGCGGGGCTTTAGGTCTCGTCCGGCTCGTGGCTGGCTGCATCATCCTGCTTGGACTGCTGGATAGCGGCATCTATTTCACGCAATACCTGATGCCATTGGCCGGGTTTCAGCATCGCGAT
>DASXYX010000053.1:0-44612 GCA_036502245.1 Verrucomicrobiia bacterium | reverse complement strand
TCAATCCAGCCTTCCAAGGCGGATTTCAATTCGCGCAATACTTCAGGACGTGTTGGCGCAAAAACAACTAAACCGGCAAAACCGGGAATTTTAGCGGAATATCCTTCGTCCGCGCCAAGCTTCTTGACCGCCGCCAGCTTTAGCGCGTCTTTACAATATTCACTTAATCCATGCACATGTGCATCATAAACAATCATTGCGGCCAAATCAATTTGTTTTCGCCAAATTCCCTCTTGTCATCCGCCGGATTCATGCTATTCTGTCCGGCCATTTTTATGAAGACGGACATTCACCCGAAATACATGGACGCCGAGATCCGTTGCGCCTGCGGCAACATCATCAAGACGCGTTCCACCAAGCCGACCATCATCGTCGGTATCTGCAACGCCTGCCATCCGTTCTACACGGGGCAGCAAAAATTCGTGGACACCGCCGGGCGCGTGGACAAGTTCCAACAGCGTTTGGCCAAGACTCAGGCCGCGCAGGCCGAGCACGCCAGCAAGAAAAAGAAAAAAGCTTAGCTTTCCGAATCATACCGCCCGCTATTCCGTTTTTGGAATCGCGGGCGGTTTCTTTTTTGTCTGCCAAGTATTATGCGATTTTGTCATTGCTGTATTCATCGTGTCCGGGCCGGATCTTTTGAAATCATCAATCGTAAATCATAAATGAAATGAACCTGCTGCCGTACATCGAAAAATTTCGCCAGCGCTTCGCCGAACTCGAAACGGCGTTAAGCGACCCGAAAGCTTTTGATAATCCGCAGCGGGCGCAGGAACTCTCCCGGGAATATTCACGGCTCAAAGAACTCATCACAGTTGGCGACAGTTATAAGAAAACACTGGCCGACCTGGAAGAGAACCGGGCATTGCTGAAAAGCGAACCAGCGGATTCGGAAATGGGGCAGATGGCCAAAGAAGAAATCGCCCGGCTGGAAGCAGGAGAGAAGAAGCTATCGCAGCAGATCCACTTCGGCCTTGTTCCCCCAAACCCCACTGATTCGCGCAATACCATTATCGAGATCCGCGCCGGCGCCGGCGGGTCGGAGTCCGCGCTCTTCGCTGCCGATCTTTACCGGATGTATTCGCGCTACGCGGAAGCGCATGGATGGAAGGTTGAAACGATGGATTCCAATCCCTCGGACCTCGGCGGATTCAAGGAAATCGTTTTCAGTGTCATCGGCAAGGATGTTTTTAAACGTTTGAAGTACGAGAGCGGGGTGCATCGTGTCCAGCGCGTGCCGGCCACCGAGGCGCAGGGCCGCATCCATACCAGCACCGCTACCGTTGCGGTATTGCCGGAAGCCGAGGAAGTGGACGTTGAGATTAAGCCGGAGGACATTGAGATCAACGTGTGCCGCGCGTCCGGCAAGGGCGGGCAGGGCGTGAACACGACCGATTCCGCCGTGCAGATCCAGCACAAGCCGAGCGGCCTGATCGTGCGTTGCGCGGATGAGCGTTCGCAGCAGAAGAACCGGATACAGGCGATGAAAGTTTTGCGTTCGCGTTTGTTGGAAGCGAAGATCGCCGAGGAGAACGCAAAGTACGCCGCCAATCGCAAGCAACAGGTCGGTACCGGCGAACGCAACGAGAAGATTCGCACCTACAATTTTCCCCAAAACCGGGTCACCGATCATCGCATCGAGCTGACCCTCTATAACCTGGCGAACGTCATTGAAGGCGAGGTTGATCCGCTGATCGATCCCCTGATGACGAATGATATGGAAGAAAAATTAGCCGGATTGAAAATCTAATCACGAAAACGAGATCCCGGTTGTCAAAGCCAGTTTATCAGAAAGCGAACGCTAAAACCAAAACAAGCTGGTCAACCATGTTTGGCGTCATGAATGACATATGTGGATGTATTAAAGGCGGACCGTTCAACATGGCCGAACGGCACAAAGATTATTACCGCCGGGCGATGTTGAAAAAATACGGCAAAAGTCATTGTAAGGCGAATTGAAGGCCTCGAGACATTAAATTTTTAAGAAGCATAAATTATGAAAGAAATTAAAGGACTCGTCTTCGACTGCGACGGCACGCTGGCCGACACCATGCCGCTGCATTGGCGCGCCTGGCAGATCGTCACCCAAAAACATGGGTTGAACTTTCCGATGGACCGCTTTTATGCGTTCGGCGGCGTCCCTTCGCGCGATATCCTGAAACTGTTGGCTGAAGAGCAGCACAAATCGATCGATCATATTGCCGTGGCGCATGAGAAGGAGACGACCTATCTGGAGACGCTCGCGCAAGTCACACCCGTGCATGCCGTGGTGGAGATCGCCAAAGAAAATTATGGCAAACTTCCCATGGCGGTGGCCTCCGGCGGTTCGCAGGATGTCATCTGCATGGTGCTGGACCATTTGAAGATCAAGCATCTGTTCGGCGCCATCGTCACCAACGAAATGGTGGTGAACCAAAAACCGGCCCCGGACATTTTCCTGGAGGCCGCGCGCCGCATTGGCGTGGACCCAAAACAATGCCGCGCTTATGAGGACACCGATCTTGGTTTGCAAGCGATCCGCTCGGCGGGAATGGAAGCGGTGGACGTGCGGACGATGATTTAAGCTGCTAAAACTATTTCAACGCTTTCGCCGCGATGTCGCGGCGGCAAGGGATTGACTTCGTTAAATGCATCATCGAAGATAAACCTATGAAAACGAAAGATGCGGAACTGATTTTGCATCGCTGGCCTTACGGTTTGGAGCTGCAAACATCTCGTAACGGTTTGGTGTTGCGCCCGCGTCAAAAGGCCCGCGTCAGTTGGGCCAAAGCTTTTCGTCGCTCTTCTTCCAATGACCTTGCCGCCATACGCAATTTGACCAATGAGTTTGATCGCAAGGAATGGAAATGGTGATTGAACGGTTCAGTATCTTTCTTGTACGGCTTGATCCCGCTACCGGTGCGGAAACCGCCAAAACCCGGCCTTGTATTATAGTTTCCCCTGATGAATTGAATCGAGCAGTTGCCACGGTCATCATAGCTCCTATGACCACAGTGTGTCGTGGTTGGCCAACAAGGGTTGAGATCGAATTTCAAGGCAAGGAAGGTGAGATTGCTCTCGATCAAATCCGTGCCGTGGACAAAACGCGCCTGGTAAAACGTCTTGGAAAGTTGGACTCAGAAACCTCTGACATTGTTTTGGATACGCTTGGCGAACTATTCGCGCCATAGGAAATTATTTCAACGCTTTCGCCGCGATGTCGCGGCGGAAATGCGCACCGTCAAACCGGATCTTTTCGACGGCGGCATAAGCGGCGGCCTGGGCGGCTTTCAAATCTTTGCCTAAAGCTGTCACGCCGAGGACGCGTCCCCCGTTCGTGACGATTTGCCCATCTTTTAAAGCCGTGCCGGCGTGGAAAACTTTTGTGTTTGGAAGAGCGTTGGCAGTTTCAATCCCGGAAATCGCCTTGCCCTTTGGATAACTGCCGGGGTAACCGCCGCTGGCCATCACCACGCAGACACTGGCCATTGGGCTCCATCTCAATTCGATTTTACCAAGGGTCCCGTTGACGCTGGCTTCCAGCAACTCGACGAGATCGTTTTCAAGGCGTGTGAGATAGACTTGAGTTTCGGGATCACCGAAGCGCGCGTTGAACTCTATGACCTTGGGGCCCGCCTTTGTGAGCATGATGCCGGGGTAGAGCAGGCCGCGATAATCGATGTTCTCCGCCACGCAACCACGCATGAATGGATCGAGGATTTTCCTTGCGGCTTCAGCGAGTTGGGTGTCAGAAAGGAATGGTGCGGGTGAATAAGTGCCCATGCCGCCGGTGTTCAATCCCTCATCGCCATCGAGCGCGCGCTTGTGGTCCTGCGAAGTCGGAAAGATTTTGGCGGTCTTGCCATCGCAAAGTGCGTGCAGGGAGACTTCGATGCCTTCGAGAAATTCCTGGATGACAACGCGTACGCCCGCCGTTCCGAAAGCCTTGCCCACCATGATCTCATCCACGGCCTTTTCAGCTTCGGTGGCGTTGGCGCACATGAGCACACCTTTGCCAAGCGCCAGGCCGTCGGCTTTCACCACGCATTTGCCCAGCGAAGCCGCGAAAGCCTTCGCGGGCGCCGGTTCGGAGAAAGTCCCGGCTGCGGCGGTCGGGATGCCGTATTTCTCCATGAACTTTTGCGAAAAAACTTTGGACGACTCGAATTGGGCGGCTTTTTGGTTCACACCCCAGATGCGCAAGCTGTTCTTTTCGAACAGGTCCACGATACCCAGAGCCAATGCAGTCTCCGGGCCGACGACGGTGAGGTCGATCTGCTTTTCCTGGGCAAAGGCAAGAAGCCTGGGCAGGTCTTCCGCGCCAATGTTGACACACTCGACGGCTGTGCCGTTCGGGGTCCGCTCCTGCGCGATGCCGGCGTTGCCCGGCGCGCACCACATTTGAGTGACATGCCGGGACTGCGCAAGTTTCCACACGAGAGCGTGTTCGCGTCCGCCAGAGCCGATGACGAGTAGTTTCATTTTAGTACACTTCGTCGTGAGTGCCGATGCCTTCGAGCAGAATCCCGTCTGTTCCCTTGTGTTTCACAAATTGAAATACGACGCAGATCATAGCCGCCACTACAGGCCCATGAATCCGCCAATTTACCTTTCAACTTATGCGTTTTGAGTTGTGGATGAAAAGCGTCTTCGGCCAACATTTCAAGAGTCGATTGGATTTCTTTTGCAAATTGCGGGTGTTTGCGCAATAACCGGCGCGAAGAACGGACAAAAGCCGTGGACGGCACGAGCAGCCGTTTCACGCGAGGACCTTGCGCATGATTTCCGCCGGTGAAGCGGGGTGCAACTTGCCGGATTTGAACTCTTTGCGCGCGGAGTGCACAGATTTTATTAACCCGGCACGGCGGCGCTCCGCTAATCGCTTGCTGATTATGCCGACAAGTGATTCCTGCTGATCTTCCGGCAACGCTTCAATCGAATCCAGCACCTGCGCGTAGCTTTTCATGACATTAATTTAATCCGGTTACGGATCGAAGACAAGTCTTCCAAACGACGGACCTTGGAATCATCTGGCAGTTGTAACAACCTAAACCACTCTAACCAGCCACGTGAGCAACGGCGCAATGGCGAGCGCGGGCAAATAATTCGCCAACTCCACTTTTCTGACTTCAAAGATCACGATGGCAATGGATAACGTCACCAGGCCCGAGGCGACGATCAGGGAGCCGGTCATTTCCGGATTCAAGAGCGGGGCAATATACATCTGGCCTGCCAGCGTAATGAAGCTGAACCAAAGAAAAACCGGAACCGCTGAAAATATCACCGGCCCGCGGAACATCCTGACGAACGTCATCATCGCCATTGCGTCCATCACTGCTTTGACGGCGAGCAGCCAGTAAAACCCCGAAACCCCTTCATCAACCGCGCCGACGATGCCCATGGGCGCGACACAAAACAGGATGGTGCAGGCATTGAAACCGGCCAAGAGTTGTGGCGCGGCGCCCCTTTGCGCCGCGGCGATCAAGCCGGCGGCCTCACGGCCCAGACGATTGGAAGCCTTTTGCAGGGCCAGGATTTTTCCCAAAAGATTTCCCAATACCACCGCCAGCAGGGCGATAAAAAATTGCCCGACACATGAGAGGAATGGCCCGTTGACCCCCAGCCAGACCAGCCAGAAACCTACGAGCAAGGCGGATACTCCGATGATATTTCGAAGCATCAACTGCATCGGCGCAGGCATTGGCCGGCGCAACGCCAGCCCAATGATCGCGCCCAGCACGACGCCGCCGGCGTTGAGCGTGGGGCCGATCTCGATGGTCATGGGCCGATTGTGTCGCGCCCCAGACGCAAAGGAAACGAAGAAAAGTTAAGAATCTGCATCGGGGTAAATTACGAACCAGTATTTTCCTTTTCAGACCGGTTTAAATGTATGTAAAGCCCTTAACGCTCTGGCTAAACTGTTTGCGTTATTGGCTGCTTCTTCAATTTCCCAAAAATTCCTAACATAACCGATTAAAGTTCGAGTAAATAGTCTTCCTGTTGTAGCCGTGGAACCAACACGAGGCACAAGATTGTCTCTGATTTCGTCATTTGGAGAAAGTCGAGCTAAATTGACGATTTCTTCTTTCGCCTGGGCAATGGCTTCAACATTTGCCGGTATTTGTGCTGTATTTAGTCCGAGAAAATCTGCAAAATTATCCCGATCAGCTAACAGCCAGCCTTCAACTTCACGCACTGCAACGCGAAAAATAAAATTTGGATGAAGATCTCCACCGGCCCAATCCTGAATCAATTCAAGGGCGCAGGGACTAATATCCAAATCAGTTAAAAGTAAATGCGATGTCTCGACTGCCGCAGCATTGAATGCCTGGATGTTTGTCTTTAAATATCCGTACCCAGAAAGCTCCGGTTTAAAATAAGATAGCGGGGACAGAGGATAACGTGCCCTAACTTGAAAGCCGCGTCGTACATGATTAAGTAGTCTTCGAACAACGGCGTCACTTAAATCGTCTTCGACAGCAATGTAAAACGTCGTTCCCATCTACATTTCAATCAAATCCATTTGTTGTGGATTGACTAATGGCAAGACCGCATCTCCAACCTTCATTCCTTTTTCAACCAACTCCATCGCTTCGCGGAAAGAGTTGGCGCGGCGTACGTCGGTTCCTTCGGTGTGTGGAATCAAAAGAAGAACTTCTTCCAAACCAATTCCCGCATCAGCAAGCAGTGCCGCACTATGTGTGCTAACCATAACCTGTTTGCCAAGTTTTCCCGCAAATTTGTACATCAGTGCGGGTATTTGTCGCACGATTTCGCTATTTAAAGACAACTCCGGTTCTTCCAGTAACATAAGACCAGAACTTTCTAACAATGCCCAAAAAAGTCCAATAAAACGAATTGTACCGTCCGAAAACTGATCTTCTTGCTGCCGTGCGCCTTGTGGACGCCAATGTTCATAGATTACCTGAAGATGAGGTTGGCCATTTTGTTCCTCAACATATTTTAAATTTTTAAATTGAGGAACGGCTATGCGCAGCGCTTTTTCGATTCTTTTAAGAAATTGTGTTCGCTCACCTTTTTGTGTTTTAGCAAGCTGTTCCATGAAGCTGAGCCCAAATGGTTCGCCGGTAACTTTCGAAGCTACAAATCGCTCTGGATGTCGCACTAACTGCGGAACAAGATGCACATAACTGACTCGTTCAAAAAACTTGCCTACTTGTCGGAATCGCTGGTTGGCGAATGTTGATTCCAAGTGAGTTTGTGTTAGCCGTTCAGGATCCTTTTTATCCTCATCATTGTCTTCTGGCCGATTCAAAATCTGATCTTCATTTCGAAAGACCCGTTCATAGACCAGATGTGGTTTGGTTTTGTCAGTATCTTGATTCAACCCAATTGCATATCGCCAAAACGTACTCCGATCATCAGTATCACTAAGATAAACCTCGATTTCCACATCTGTCTTACCGCGTGCCCCCAAACACCTAATTTTTTTTAGACCGCCCGCCTCAGCGACTGCATTTTGCAATCCACCACCTTCGCTTTTGGTGATATCTCTAAGAAAACGAAATACTTCAAGGAAATTAGATTTACCTGCGGCATTGGGGCCAACAAGAAAAACACGATCGCCCAAATTCACATCTACTGTGCGGAAATTGCGCCAGTTTTTCAAAATGAGTCTCGTTACTATCATTGCGCGTTCTTTTATGCCTTCAAAGACTTGCGTTGTGCGTTGACAGTAGTGGAAAAATGTTGGATGGGCAAACGGAAAGCGTATTACGATTTTTGAGCTCATTTCGTTTCGCCAACAAAATATTTAATAAAAGTTTTTCTTTTGGCGCGCGTTGCCGCCAAGATTCTCCACGATGGCTGGCGCAAAAAATGATTCCCGTAGTCCGTGGCTGTGGATTCCCACGGTGTACTTCATGGAAGGAATGCCCAACGCGCTCATCGCCACTGTGTCGGTGCTTTTCTTCCACGACCTTGGCGTCTCAAACGCCGCCACGGCCTTTTATACGAGCCTGCTCTATCTTCCGTGGGTCATCAAACCGCTGTGGAGCCCGGCGGTGGATATCCTGAAAACACGGCGGCAATGGATTTGGTCCATGCAATTGCTTCTGGGCATAATGCTTGGCGGCGTGGCCCTGATGGTCCCCGCGCCGCATTTCGTCCAGTGGACAGTTGTGTTTTTTTGCCTGCTGGCCTTCAGTTCTGCCACCCATGACATCGCGGCGGACGGCTTTTATATCCTGGCCAACCCTGAGCACCGGCAATCCTTTTTCATTGGTTGGCGTAACATCTGTTTCAACGGCGGGGTCATTGCCGCACGCGGCGGGATGGTCTTTTTGGCGGGATGGTTGATAAAAAAATCCGCCAATCCGGCCCTGGCCTGGTCCATCGTCTTTCTCCTCGGAGCAGCAGTCTTTGTATGCCTAAGCGTTTATCATCATTTTATTTTGCCGCGTCCCGCAGTCGATATTCCCAAGCCGGTTTCGTCGCAAGGACATTTCCTGGATGATTTTTTGGATACCTTCGCGGCTTTCTTTCGAAAACCAAAAATCCTTTGGCCACTGCTCTTTATCCTGTCCTATCGTCTCGGCGAGGCGCAGATGCTCAAGATCGTTCCCATTTTCCTGCGAGATCCACATCAAGCGGGCGGATTGGCGCTTGATAACGAACAGGTCTCCCTGGTTTACGGCACGGCTGGCGCCATCGCTTTCGTATGCGGCGCATTGCTGGGCGGATTCCTTGTGGCGCGGCACGGATTGAGATCCTGGCTTTGGCCCATGCTGCTGGCCATCCATTTGCCGGATGCCGTTTTTATCTGGCTGGCCTATGCCCAACCACAACATCTGGACATCATCGGCGTGGGAGTGGCGCTCGAACAATTTGGCTACGGCTTTGGCTTCACCGCTTTTATGATCTATCTCCTTTACGTTGCGCGCGGCGAGCAGGCTACGGCGCATTATGCCATCTGCACGGGCTTCATGGCCGCCGGTCTCATGATTCCGGGCTTATGGAGTGGCGCTTTGCAAAGCATTCTTGGCTACAAACATTTCTTTTTATGGACCATCCTCGCAACCATCCCGAGTTTTCTTACGGCCTTGAAGCTGCCGCTCGACCCCGAATTCGGCAAAAGGAGCCGTGCGAATCAATAATTTCTGTCGGGTTTTGCCTGGCAGTGGCGATATGCTTAAAAAATGATGATGAATAACCTTATCGTATGGCAAAAGGAGCCGTGCGAATTGAATTGCCTTGAACGCACGGCATTATTCACAATCAAAGACTCAATGAGATCATTTCGATTTAACCGGTTCGCAGCCGTTTTAGCGGCGATTCTTGCATTGCCTGCCATTTCCGGGTGGGCGCAAATGGCCATTATCACCAATACCCCGCCTCATGCCATTCCCCGCCGCGCCAGCATCATTTTCATTCAATGCGATGGCCTGGGTTACGGCGATTTGAGCTGTTATGGCCAGACGAATTACCAGACCCCTAGCCTGGACAAGCTCGCCGCCGAAGGGGTTCGCTTTACCAATTATTTCGCCAGCGACTCGGCTTCAGTCACCCGGGCCTCGCTTATGCTCGGAAAAGATTATTCAGCCGCGCGCCGGGATGTCCCCCTGGCGCCGGCAGCCGTTACCATTGCACAAGCCTTGAGATTAGCCGGGTATCGCACCGGTTATATCGGTGAATGGGATCTAGGTGATGCAAATTCCCTGACCGCTCCGTGGAAAAAAGGGTTCGACGAATTTGTTGGCTTCTTCAATGACCAGGACGCGGCCAATTTCTATCCCGGCCAGATTTTTCGCTATGCGCCCCGGACGCTGGCGGACCCGCCCGAAAAAGCCGCGCATTTTGTCGGATACGAGGAATTATATCAAAACACCGGCGGCAAACAGGGGACATATCTCCCGGGCTTATATGGCCAGGCGGCGGCAAATTTTGTGAAAGAAAACGTGCCGGACCGTTTCAACCGTTACCGTCCATTTTTTCTCTTTGTGAATTATATCATTCCGGGCGAGCATTTGCGCGTCCCGTCTGATGCACCGTATTCTGATGAGCCCTGGCCGCAAGCGGAAAAGAACCGCGCCGCCTTCATTTCCCGGATCGACGATTCCATCGCTCAGTTGCGCCAGCAGTTGGACAAAGTCCAGATGACGAACAATGTCCTCATTTTTTTCTCCGGCGGCAGTATTCCGCATAAAACGGCGGAAATGGACCCCGACTTCTTTCACAGCAATCTCGCCACCAATGATCTTCACGTGCCGATGATCGTGCATTGGCCGAATCATATCCCGGCCGGCCATGTCAGCGGCTTCAATTGGGAAGCGGACGATTTCCTGCCAACGGCGGCGCAGATTGGATACACGCCAACGATCAATGGCATCGACGGCGTTTCTATCCTTCCGGAGTTGGGTGGAAGACGGCAGTGAAGTCAGTCAACGCGGAATGCCTTATTTAGCCGCCGGGGGAGAGCCGAATTCGCGTTCGCTCTTTTCCTTTTGCACGGCAAAGAACATCCAGATCACTCCTAGCGCGAAACCGAGCAATACTGCCGCCAGCACAAACCACGGCCATTTGTAATTCCGTTTCGGCGCATTATCACCCGGTCCATTGCTCATAAATGTGGCGCTATCTTAGTCCTCCTTGGGTGCAATGGCGATGAAATCTCACGCGTTCAATGATTCAATGCTCATTTTAACATTTTCCGCGCCCCGTAATTTCTTTAACTTCTTCCCGTGCATCGCGACCCGCTCAAATCTACCGCCCGGCTTGTCATCAAGCTCGGGACGGGTGTGTTGACCGACAGCCGGAAACAGATCGACCCGGCGCAGTTGGAGCAACTCGTCGCGCAGGTGGCCGCCCAGCGAAAGGCCGGCAAAGAGATCGTGCTGGTCACCAGCGGCGCGGTGGGCGCGGGCATGGGCGCATTGGGTTATGAGAAACGCCCGCAGAATTTGGCCGACCTCCAGGCCTGCGCCGCCGTGGGGCAATCGAGATTGATGTCCAATTACGCCGAGCTGTTTGCCAAACAGGATCTGCACGTGGCCCAGGTGCTGCTCACGCATGAAGACCTGGAGCACCACGAGCGGCACCTGAACGCGCGCAATACGCTCGTCACGCTCCTGGACCATGGCGTCATTCCCATCATCAACGAAAACGATGCCATCTCCTTTACCGAAATCAAATTCGGCGATAATGACAAGCTCTCCGCGCTGGTCGCCTCATTGTTGCCGGCGGACCTGCTGGTGATTTTGACCACCGTGGACGGCGTGGTGGAGAATTTCGGCAAAGCCAATCCCAAAACGATTCCGATCATCGAAAAGATCGACCATGCCATCGAGGGCCTGGCCGGCGGCACCTCCAGCGAAACCGCGGTTGGCGGAATGAAATCTAAGATTGAAGCCGCAAAGATCGTCGTGCGCTCTGGCATTCCGCTCGTTATCGCGAGTGGCCGAAAGAAAAATGTCATCGCCAAAATTCTTGGTGGCGAGGACGAAGGCACGTTGTTTGTGGCCCAGGAGAACAAATTGCAGGGACGCAAACGCTGGATCGCGTTCTTCCACCATCCCAAAGGCACATTGTTCGTGGACAACGGCGCCAAAGAAGCGTTGCGCAAAAGTGGCAAGAGCCTGCTCCCGCCCGGCGTCGCGCGTTGCGAAGGAAACTTCGCGCCGGATGACGTCGTCCGCCTTTGTGATTTGGACGGCACGGAGTTCGCGCGTGGCATCGCTAAATTTGGCGGCGATGAGATTCGCGCCAAAAAACTGGCGCGCGTCGAACTGGTGCATCGCGATGATTTGGTGATTTTGTGAAGCAACCCGCCATCAATGATCTGCTTAAAGTGATGGCACGGCTGCGCTCGCCAACCGGCTGTCCCTGGGACCGCGAACAATCCCACCTGACCCTGCGACGTCATGCCATTGAGGAAGTCTATGAATTGATCGACGCCATCGAAGCACGCGACGACCACGAAATGGCCGAGGAACTCGGCGACCTCCTCCTGCAAGTGGTCTTCCATTGCCAGCTCGCGCGCGAACGCAAGGCGTTTGATTTTGAAAAAGTTTGCCGTTTGTTGATGGATAAACTGATACGGCGTCATCCGCATGTGTTTGGCAAAACGAAGGTCAAGGACGTGGACGAAGTCTGGGCGAATTGGGAAAAGATCAAGCGCGCCGAGAAACACGGCACTGCGCGCGCGCGTCATTCGGCATTGGACGGCATCCCCAAGCACCTGCCGGCATTGCTGCGCGCTGAAAAACTGGTCAAGAAAGCGCGCAAAGCCAATTTACTGGCCCATGGCAAACCATCTTTATCCAAAAACCGCCTCGCCAAAAAGCTGTTCGAAATCGCTGAAACTGCGCAATCCTGCGGTTGGTCAGCCGAAGAATTGTTGACTGGTGAGATCAAGAAGCGTGAGAAGGCGCTGAGGAAAAAGGAAAAGGCTCGTCCCATCACTGGACCACGATGACCTCGGCCTTTCCGGTGCGGTTCCGGACATTCACGGCCACGCTTTGCTCATGCCGCATCAGTTGCACGTCCACCGTTCCCGCGCCTACTTTCAAATTTTTTATCTCCAGTTGCGGGACCGCGTCAGGCAAATGAGGCCTTTCAAAAAATAGACGATTATGGAGCGCGTCGATGCGCAGGCCCAGGCAGGCCTGCAAGAGAAAGAAAATTGTGGCCGACGACCACGCCTGCGGATTGCACGCTACCGGATAGAGAGTCGGTCCTTCGCCGTTGCGGCGGCGAAATCCGCAGTATAATTCCGGCAGCCGGTTCGATTCCATGTGCTGGCTCGCGTCAAAGAGCGCATCCACCACACGAAGAGCCGCGTCTTTGAAACCGTACTGCGCCATGCCATACGCGATCAATGCGTTGTCGTGAGGCCAAATGGAGCCGTTATGGTATGACATCGGATTATACCGCGCCTCGGTCGTGGGAATAGTCCGGATGCCCCAGCCGCTGAAAAAACTTTTTTCCAGCAGGCTGTTTTTGATGCGCGCGGCGGTGTCCGGTGAGGCGATGCCCGAAAAGAGGCATTGTCCCGCGTTAGAACTGCGGATGCAGCAGGGCTTCTTTTCACCGTCCAGCGCTATGGCATAACTCTGGATCTGTTCGCACCAAAACGCGTCATGAAAACGGGTCTTCAGCCGTTGCGCGCTTTGGTACAGGCGCTCGGCCAGATGCCGGTGTTCCAATGCTTCAGCCAATTGGGCCGTTCGCAATTTCGCTTCATAGACATATCCCTGTACTTCGCACAAAGCGATCGGCGGATCAGGGATCCGTCCGTCCGAATGAAAAACCGAATCGTCCGCATCCTTCCAACCCTGGTTGCTCAACCCACCGGAGGCGCGGGGACGATATTCCACAAAACCATCGCCGTCGGTATCGCCATAATCGTCGATCCACGCCATCGCGCGTTCGATATTGGGCCAGAGCCGCGCAATGAATTCCTTGTCGTCGGTGCGTTCATAATATCGCCCGGCCAGGATGAGCCACAACGGTGTCGAATCGATTGAGCCATAATAACTGCCGAACGGCACCTCCATCAGCGCCACCATTTCGCCCTTTCGCTCTTCATGCAGTATCTTTCCTGGTTCGGCATCTTTGGCCGGATCGATCGCAGATGCCTGCCGTGTCGCAAGATAAGCCAGCACGCCGCGCGCGATCTCCGGGTAGATCCACAGCGTCTCAAGCGCCGTGATGATGCCGTCCCGTCCAAAAATACAACTGAACCATGGAATGCCCGCATAGGGATAAAGCCCCTCGTTCGTTTTCGTCAGCAACAGGTGCAGGTCGGCGCGCGATTGGTTGATCCAATCATTGAATTGCGGATTCGACGTTTCCAACGACGGCAACCCTCCGCGATAATTTTGATACGCTGCCCGTACCCGGGCGAAGGCACTGTCGAAATTTTCCTCATGCAACATCTTGTCCCCGGAAAAAAAGCTTATGCGGGAATCAATCCGTTTTTCCTCCTGCGGTTGCAGTTCGATCTTGAAAACGGCGCGCCCGGCGGAAATTTCATCCGGCTGTATGCCAAACTGGAACCGCGTTTGCCGCACCACCCCGTCAATGCCTTCGTAAGCCAGGGTTACCCCATTTTTTTCGACGAGCGGAGGGCGTGTTTCGCCGTGCCGGACGCGGCTCGTCCCGCGGATCTCGAACAGATCTATGTAATCCGCGCCAAAATTCAGTTCCAGGGAAAGCGCAATCGGTTGCAGGGCAAAATTGGAGATCTCAATCCGCTCAAAACAATCTCCCTCCCACAGGAAAGACGTTCGCACCAGATGAATGGTCCCCTGGGAAATCGTTTTGCCTTCAGCCGACGTGAGGACGGGATTGGCCAGGTCCACCACCAGGAAATCGTTGTCTTCGCGCACATTCGAGCTAAGCAGAAGCGGACTGGCGCCGTTGATCTCGAGTTTCCAGCGCGAGACAAACCGCGTGCCTTCGTGAAAAATTCCCTGGTTCTCGAAACCAAGCGGGCGGATATCACCGTGACGGTCAAAAATGCCAAAGGTATCGGCATGTTTGAGCACACGCGTGCCGGTGTCCGCGATGGAAGCGTTTGCGCGGATATAATGCTGGCCCTTGATCTCAATGACATCACTCATAAAGCAGCGGCAATTTTTGGGGCGATTTGCGCCAGGATGAGCTTTTCGTACACGTTGATGTAATCATTCGCCATGCGCGTGGCGGTGAATCTTTGTTCAAATGCTTCCCGGCATCGTTTGCGGTTGAGGCGGCTGATTTCGGGGATGGCCTCGACCGCTTCATCGACATTTTTGACGATGTAACCCGTGACACCCTGTTCGATGATCTCCGGCACGGACCCGCGATTACGGGCAATGACCGGAGTGCCGCAGGCGAGCGCTTCAATCATTGCCAGGCCAAACGGCTCCGGCCAATCGATCATGAACAGCAGGGCGGCGGCGTTTCCCAGGAATTCATTTTTGTCGCTATCCCGGATCTCTCCGACAAATTCCACGTTTCTGTTCAACAACGGTTTGACCACCGCCTGGTAATATTCCACGTCCACTTTATCCACTTTGGCGGCGATCTTTAGCGGCATTCCCACCCGGTTGGCCGCCTGGATGGCCTCATCAACGCGCTTTTCAGGACTAATGCGCCCGAGAAACGCCAGGTATTTTCCAGCCGTCGCGACCGGCTTGAACATTTTTTCCGGCACCCCATGATACACCGTTGTCTGCCAATCGGCCCACGGCAATGGCGCGCGTTGACGATGGGAGATCGAGGCGACTGGCATGTCCGCAAATTCGCGATACAGGTCGCGCAGGTTCGGAATATCCAGGCGGCCATGTAACGTGGTCAGATGGGCCGTCTGCATCCGGCGCAACAACGGAAAAAAACTATAATCAATGTGGGAATGAACGATATCGAATTCGCCGGCTTCCCGAAAAATGCGTTCCGCCATGAAGACATGGTCGGCATGAGGATCCACACTGGTTTTATCCAGGCGCAACGCACGTTTGCAGATGGGACGGAGATTGGCTTTTGTGGAAGAATCACCGCTGGCATAGAGTGTCACTTCATGGCCCAGGTCCACCAGCGCTTCGGTTAGGTATGACACCACCCGCTCCGTGCCGCCGTAAAACTGCGGTGGCACGCTCTCATAAAGTGGCGCGACCTGCGCAATCTTTAACTTCAATGCTTTTTCACCTAGTATTTCCATGGCACCCGCCCTTGTCGATGCGTTCAACCGCAAAATCTCAAACCGTATTGCCTCATTCCCTCACGCCATCATTACTCCTCGTTTTTGGTCGGATGCTTTGATGCTTCCAGCATTTGATCGTGTTGCGCATCGTCAACTCCTTCCTGTGCCATTTCTTCTTCATACCGATCATCCTTTGGCAATTGCGGCTCGACCCGCCTGCCATGCGATGTCGGCGGCGCGCCCATCCCGGATGGAGGAATATCCGGTTCGTCCACGGCATTATCTGCGGATTCGTCGCCCAGCAACTCGCGCTTCGCCGCGCGCAGGTCGGACGCACCCCGCCCGTTCGGTCTGCGGCCCGCGATGAGAGACAATTCGCGCGCGCGTTGATCCACCATGGCCGGCATGATCGTGTTTTCCCTGATCCTTCCCCGCAGATGAAGTCTTCTCTTGCTCATGCTCTCTATTGAGCATCAATTATGCCGATATAAGTTCTGGCAAAATGCACCCAAAAAAACCTTGGAGGCCGTCTTTTTAGAGTTTTTTACACTTTTTCCATTGGCAATTGCACTACCTCTTTGCGAATTTCACTTTCTGCAATTGACCGTCCCCGTCCCCCGGAGTAGAACAATCTTCATGTCCCAATCCGCCAACTCAGACAAAACCAATTCAACAGTCGCTATCTCGATCGGGGTGGTGGTGCTTGGTATTTTCCTGGCAGGGATTCTGGCCCTCGGATACGTGGTCGTGAAACAGACGGCCCAACGCAAGGCTCTTGCCCAGTTGAAAGAAACGAACCCGGTCGAATATTATGTCCTGCACACGCCGGCTGTTCCCGATGATGATACATTGAAGAACGAGATGGTCGGCACCTGGAAACTCACAGGCGCAAGGTCGCGCCGGACTCACGATTTTGTATTTCTTTCACCGGACAATTATTATTTCAAGACTTTCACCCTGACCAATTGGTCCATCGCCACCTACGACGGCCAATCCAATCTCGTCTATTCAGCCGGTGGCCCTTACAAACTCGCGGGCGACAATTATACCGAGATCATCCAATCGGCGACCGGAATGATGAAGCAATATCTTCGCGCCCAACCCACCTTTCGTATCCGCGTGGACGGTGATACCTATTATCAGATGGGCGCCGGCAGAAATCCGACCATTGAAGAAATGTGGCAGCGGGTGCAGGAATAAGCGCAAGAGCGCGTTTTATTCCTTTTTTGGTCGTGTGGGGTTAGATTGTGAATTTGGACTTGAAGTTAATTTGGGAAAGCGTAAATGAGGGGAATGGAACTTGTAAAAGACGAAAACGGATTGTGTTTGATGCTGCACTTATCCGCGACCGAATTTGCCGTCAAGTTTGATGGTTGCAAACAATTGTCTGGCGGCCTGATTCGGCGGACGGGAATTGACCTTGCACCATTGGACAAACTCATCGGGGTCGGCATCTACCTTGACGAGAATAATCCTCTTTTGTGCGAGGGCATCAATTTGTTTTTGGGCAAGAGCGACCCACTCGGCGTATGGACACGAAATCTGCGCCTTGTCCTCGATAATCTCTCGAAAGCGAAGGTAGGTCGCTTCATCCTTATACCAGAAAACGGCGTTATTAAGAGCGGGCATATTTCGAGTGTGTCAGAACCGGCAACAGTCTCTTAGGCAACGGTGATTTCGTCAATCAGTCGTTCAATTGTCCACGTTTCGTTAGCCAGCTTCAATCCCACAGCGGGAGTGCAACCGAGCGTTGAATGCACCTTGCAAAAGTTGTAGGCGGTCACGAAAAGCGCAATCGCATAGCGATGATTGCACAGCTTGCGGGAATATCCCAGAGACAGTCGAGCAAACCGCTTGTTAAAATGCCGCACGGACAAATTGGCGCGTTCAATGTATGACGTGCTAATCCTGTCAGGGCGCGGTGCGCCAGCGCGGACACGGACGCGGATGCCGGTGCATTGAGCCGGTGAATATCGCCGCGCTGCCTCCGCTCTGGCATCAAATGGCACGGCGAATAGTTTCTGCATAGTGGCGAAGTCCAAACGCTCCAATAGGTGTTTGCGGACGATTTGAAGGTATGGCCGGAAAGAGTCGGTTGTGACTTGAATCCGACCGTCAACGCGCTTAGCAACATCCTCGACAAAAACATCCGTGTTATCCGAATCGCGCTTGCCAGTCTGATAGCTGACAATGAACTTCTCACGCGCTGTAATGGCAAGGAACGTGTATTGATCGCCAACCTCATCCCCGTAGTGCTTACGGTTGGCTAACTTTTGGGAACAGTGAACCCGACTCCATAATTCGTCCAGTTGAAGTGAGCCGGTTGTGACATGGCGCACGGTTTGGTCGTGAAACGCTTCGCATTTCTGGCCGATGACTTCCAGGACGCCCAATACGGTGTGCGGGTCACAATTCACAAATCTGGCAACGGCGCGAACACCCAAACCCTCGGCCAGCAATTTGACGATTTGAACCACTTTATCACGTTCCAAGCGCAAGCCGTCCAATGGTTGCTTTTCGGAATAGGTTTTTCCGCATCGCTGACAGCGGAAACGGCGGACGATGCCATTACGGTTCTGGAATTTGGCGAAATACTTGGATTCGCCGCCACAGCACAAGCACGTTGTCATTTTGGACTCGACTTTCTGTCGGCCAAGACTTAACGTGCGTGAGAATCTTCACGGATTCGCAACGTTTAGGTCTTTGGCCTATTTGTTGCGCCCTGCCTGATGTTACAAGCATCTAGCAGGGCATTGTTTTAGGTTGGGGATAAGGGCGGTGGTTCCGTCGCTGATGATGCGACTACCTTGCGAGTGACACCGCCCGTTCCCGAAATTCTTTTAGGACGATGCAATCGTATCCGATGTGTCGTCCAACCGCGTTTTACCAGTGATTGAACCGGCTTGTAAAAATTGTTTCCGCCATCTTCGGCAACTTTCAGCTTTTCGGCTGTCACCAACCGGCCAAGTGTCACATGGATTGACACGTTGAAAACCCGCGTGTCTGGATTCAAAGGAAATCCATGAGCAAGGATAAAATCCCTGATTTGACCGGCGGTGACGCCGTGCGCCGTTCCCTTTCCTACTCGCCACAGATAGCCAGCCGCGTCCGCAATCGCCTCTGTTAATCCCATACTGGCGTATTTATCGCTGGACGGTTCCGGCTCGCGCAATGTTTCCGACTCGCTGGCAAAGTCTTTGAGACTGCGAAGCTTGGCCTTTAATACGGCAAGCTCGCCCTCTTTAACTTGGATTTCCTTCTCGTATTTCGCTGTCAGGATTTCCAAGCGGTCATTTGGCTTTGCATCGTTCACGCCCTTTATCTTGCCACGTTTAACACGCTTGTCAACTGTTTTGTTTATCTTGTTAAACACGCTACGGCGTGAGGTTTCTGGCTTTGTTTTTGTGGTTTTCATAATTTATTTAACAAAAACCGCCTGCTGTTGGCTCTGTTGTGAGACAACTATTGTCGGTGGTTTTGAGGCGTTCAACATCGCTGCATCCGCCTTTTCCTTGTCTGCTGCCGACTGAGCTTGCGCGGCCTGTGCTGCTTGCGCAGCGGCATCGGCTTGTTCTTGCTGAACGGCTATCGCTGCCAAGCGTTCACGTTGAGCTTCATCCTGCACCGTCGCAATTGCTCCAGCTCGCTGTTGGGCGGCATAAGCGGCGTCCATCTGCGCTTGCTTGGCCTTTGCGTCATCCGCATCAATTTTCAGGTATTGCAGGATGAGAGGGTGAATCTTGTCCACGTCCACGACGACGGCGGTTTGGTCCTCACGATGGAACACGAGCCGTCTGCCCGTGATGTAGGCGAACGTCGCGTTGGTTGCCAAAACGAGGTTTTGAACCGATAACACTTGCGGGAAGAAAAACGCATCGCCCTTAATTGTCGGTGGTGGTATCAGGCTGGCATCTGCATCGCGCTGGCGATCTGCGGCTTCGAGTGATTGAATCCTGTCGTTTGCCGCCTGTAACTGTGCGCCCAAGTCGTTTGTAGCCGCAATCAGGCCATCCAATTGCGCCGCCTTACGTTGAAGGCTGGCGATGACCCGCTGATTTGATTTAGTGATGTCCGCGTAATTGTCCAGATTGGATTGGTCGGTGATGGATTGCGCTCGCCATAGCTGGCGTGTTTGCGCGACTTGGTGTGAGTAATGAACGGACAAGGCAATGCTTCCAACGGCAACGAGCGATAACAAGCTGCACAGGCTTACAAGTAATGCTTTCATAATTTCTCCAGGTTGAATTGAAGCAGAGAAAAAAGGCGTGCAACCGGCACACCAACGTAGAGGGCTGCAACGCCCCTTTGGAAGAATGCACACGGCCACACGCCTGATGGGGCGTGAGCGTGGCAGGGGGCTTCCAGTGGAAATGTTGCAGTTTCTACGTTTCCCTACCGCTTCACTAAATTGTTCCCTGCCATTCAACGCCCATGAAGCAATGCCGTCAACCCCGAATTGTGGACAACTTTGCCTGTCCCGAATCGTCCTTTCTAGCAAGCTGGTTGTCATGCGTTCCACTGCCAAAAAGATAATAGCTTTTGCAAAGCCAGAAGGATCGAATGAAGTATGGAAAATAAGATGCGAAATGGTTTATTCAGAACCAAATCGTCCTGTTGCAGTCCTAGAGTGGGGAACAGATATGGAACTTCTCGGCGCACGAGTTGTAGCCGTGAATCCAGAACTTCTTTTTGCGTCCACACAACCTCATATTGAATTTGAATACCGGAATAACGCGCTACCAATTCTGATTCCGAAAGACCTAATCGCCGCCCCCTCCGAATTAACAACGGTCGCAATTCATCGAGGGTTTTCTCGTATAGCTTAGAGTCTCGGCTCCGCAATGAATCAATCACGAGCCGACATTAACACTGGAATTTTTTGCACTGAGATTTTTTTGCGTAAGTCGTTGATGAAAAAATGGGAAAAAATCTCGCTTGGAAAGGCCGACTTTAAGAAATGGCATGGAGCGAGATTTTTTCAGCCAAAACGCTGCATTAGTTGACGATTCGGCGAAAAATGGCCGAAATCACCCTTTCACAAAGAAATCACACACGACCCCTTTTTTAGACCCCGTATCGCAAAACTTGACGTTATTAACGCATGGCGTTAATATGTGGGGGTGATTTTGAGTTTCGCATGCGCGGAGACCGAGCGGATATTTCATGCGGAATTGTCACGCCGGTTTCCGCAAGACATTCAGCGGAACGCAAGACGCAAGCTGTTGGCGTTGCATGCGGCCACCGAATTGCGACACATGGCTGTCCCGCCGGGCAATCGCCTCGAAGCCTTAAAGGGCGGTCGCAAAGGCCAATATAGTGTCTGGGTCAATGACCAATGGCGCATTTGTTTCCGCTGGCACGAAGGCAACGCCTATGAAGTTGAAATCGTGGACTATCATTGATTATGAAAAGCAAACTATTGAGCAATATTACGCCCGGAGAGATCCTGGAAGAGGAATTTTTGAGACCGATGGGCATCACGCAATACCGGCTCGCCAAGGATATCGGCGTTTCCCCGCGTCGCATCAACGAGATCGTCAACGGGATGCGTTCAATCACTGCGGATACAGCATTGCGGCTGGGACGTTACTTCGCCATGTCGCCAGAATTCTGGCTGAACTTGCAATCGCATTATGATTTGGAACAAGAGCAGGATCGATTGTCCAAGCGCCTTGACAAGGAAGTCAAAGTATTCGCGACAGTGTAAGTCAGTTGATCATCCGACGATCGCATTTTTCGCCATTGTTCGCACCTCGCTTAAGGTGAATGGCTTGGCCAGGCATGGGCGCTTCTCCTTTTCCAGAAATTCGCGCATCGTTTCGTTGATGACATCGCCGGTGATGAAGATCATGCGGCGGCAAAGGTCGGGACTGGTCCCGCGCACACGTTCATAGACTTCGCGACCGTTTAACCCTGGCATTTTCCAGTCGCAAAAGATGGCGTCATAAGAATTGTTCTGTAGTTCCTCCAGGGCCGTCTCTCCATTGGCCACGGTATGGACGTGGTAGCCGGAGGAGGTCAGCACCTGGTAAACCATCTGGAGCACCGACTCTTCATCGTCAATGACCAGGATTTTTCTGCCGGCGCCTTCCCGTGAGTTGGTTTTGGCAGCAGGCGACGATTTGGAATCTTCGACGGGCAATGGTGCGCCTTGAGCGATGGGAAGTTCGATGACAAAGGTCGCGCCCTCACCCGGGCGGCTGGTTGCAGATATATTGCCGCCGTGCTCTTTGATGATGCCATAGCACAAGCTCAATCCCAGGCCGGTGCCTTTGCCGACTTCTTTAGTGGTAAAGAACGGATCAAAGATGCGCCGGAGATTTTCGTCGGGAATACCCGGGCCATTGTCCTGGATGGTGATGCGCACAATCGCTTCGCTCACTGCGGTGTTGATCTTGATCTGGCCATCGCGTTGATGGCCTTCCATGGCCTGGCGCGCGTTATTGATGATATTGAGCAGCACCTGCTGGATCTGGTGGCTGTCGGCCAGGATGGCAGGCATATTGGGCTGAAATCCGGTGATGACCTCCACATTGCTCGTGCGCAACGGGTAGGCAACGATCTCCAGCACGGCTTCGACCAATTCGTTCGCCGACACCGGTTTGCGTTCCGGCTTCTGGTGCCGCGCAAAGCTCAACAGGGATTGCACGATCTTTTGGCAACGTTGCGCCGCTTTGAAGATCAGATCCAGGTGGCGGCGGTATTTGGCGTCCACATCCGCCTCACGCAACATTTCGGAAAATCCCATCACCGCGGCCAGCGGATTATTCAATTCATGCGCCACCCCGGCTACGAATTCGCCCACGGCGGAAAGTTTTTCGCTTTGGATCAACTGTTCTTGCGTGTTCTTAAGCGTGGAAACCGTTTGTTCCAATTGCGCCCGCGATTCCCTCACATTTTTTGTCATGCGATTGAACGCGCCCGCCAGTTCGCCCACCTCGTCGTCGGAACGGATGGGCACTTGCCGCGAAAAATCGCCCCGACCCACCGCTTCCGCGCTGTCGCGCAATTCACTGAGTGGTTGCGTCACTTTAGTGATGAGAAACCAAACGACCGCCGCCCCGAAAAGGATGGCGCAAAGACTCACGATCAACAGAACCAGTTGCGTTTTATGCAGCGCCGTCAACGAATCTTCATAAGAACTCAACAGCACGTAGTCGAGAGACTTATCACCGTTCAGCGAGTCAAATTGGCCGGCAGCATAAAAATAATGGTTTCGACCGATCAAAACCTGCCTGATCCCGGTTGAATTTTTATTTGCTGAAAACGAATCAGCAAACATGCCTGCCAGATTAACACCAGCATCCAAATTGGTGAGGGTTGAAGCAACCTCATAGCCTCCGGCAAACAAAATAATCTGCGAACTGGTCAACTGGCTGAATTTGGTGGCATCGGCGCCGCCGATCTCCGAGCCAAGAGTCAAAACACCGATCAGGTCATTGTCCACCTGAACAGGAACTGAGATGACATCATACAATTTATTTCCGACAGAGACAGTGTCCACCGTTCCAGTTCCAACCATGGCCCTTTTTACGGAAGGCGCCGCCGCCGACTCAAATGATGTTGCGGAGAGTGCCGAGCCATCTGTCTCCCCGTCCAAAACCTCGCCTGATGCAGACGTGTAGAAAACTGCGTTAACACCTTCTTCACGTAAAAGATCAAGCAACGGCTGGTGTAATGTCGGCACATCACCGCTTAGGAATGCAGCACGCCAGCGTGGCTCATTGGGAAGGCTGCGGAACCGGGACAGCAAATCGTCGCTACGGATGCCCTGTAAATTGTTAAATACCCTGTTCGCGGTTGTTAAAGTGCTTTGCGCTTCGTTCTGAAATTGTTGTGTGAGGGCGCGATTGACGACAAAAACTGTGATAGTGACGAGCAGAATCATCACCACGATCACCGGCAGAAGCACCTTTGCGCGAAAATTTGCTTTGAGCATGGATCAATATTGCGGCAGGTTTTTTATGCCGAGGGTGAAGTCCACTCTGATTGTGCCATTCGTGGGGACGGTGATCTCTTTTTCGTCAGCCGGCAGCCGTTCGTGCCACGCCTTCAATTTGTAAGTGCCGGGAGGAACATCGGTGATCTTGTAATTCCCATCTTCATCTGTGGAGGCAAAATACGGATTCTCCAATACCAGGATGATGCAGTGCATGTCCTGGTGGATGGAACAAAAGACATCCACGCGTCCGGGTTTGTCAAAGGTGACGAGCTTGTTCGTCGGATCACCCTTGTAAAGCCCGAGATCAAATGATTTTGCATCCGACATGGAAAAAACATTGTGATAAATATTATCGTTGTTCGGCCAATCCACCGTTGTGCCGACCATGATCGGCAGGACATGGGGGCTGAACGTCGCCCTCTGTTGCGCGATGCGTTGAGTCGCGACTCTTACGACATTGGATGAAGATACGCCATTGGTTGCAACCGGCCCGTCGATATAAACGACAAAATCGTGCATGTCGTTATAATCCACTTTTTGGACGAATTGATATTTGCGGCTGGTATAAGCGCCGCCACCGGCGCCTGCATCATCGGCGCCGGCTTTTCCCTCGGCGTGGACATTGCCAACAATTGTCCCCGCCGCCGCGGAAAAGCACATCATCAGAAAAACAGCCCCCAAAAATGCCATAGCAGATAAGAGTCTCTGATGACCGAAAAGTTCCATAAATTATTTAAAATTGAAACGCGGCTTCCGTCCCCAAAAAATCTTCGTGATCGCGCCTTTCACCGTCGGTCTCCAAACCCTGTTCCATGGAATATTCCGCTTTCACGACCAGGTCGTCACTGAACCGATAACCCAAACCCAGGCTCAGTCGCCATAACTGCGTGGACAGATCCTGGAAAAAGTAATTGTTGAAATTGCCATAGCCGACGATCGGGAATCCTTCACCGGCCAGCATCTCGCTGAACCTGGCCGCCACATAGAATTTTTTCGGCAGATTCTGAACGCCCTCCACTGAGTAATAAAAAAGATTCCGGCCGTTGTCGGACGCAGGGTCGTTGTCACTGTAGCGCGCGTAACCGCCGAACGCGCTGACATGGCCGCTGCGCCAGCGCGCCGTCACGTCGCCTTCTCCCAGATAAGCCTGAAACCGGGTCGTGGCGGGCGAGCCGAGAGAGCGGAAGAATCCGTTGCCGAACCAAAGGGCGGAAAGGAAGTCCTGTTGCGCATTCAGGTTGCCTGTCCGCATGCCGCTAATGCTTAAATGCAGCCAACTGTTTGGATCATACGCGATCTTTGCGGTCACAGATTTATCACCGTCAAAATCCTGGACGCCATTGGCGCCACTGCCGTTTTGCACGGCCAAATAATAGCTGAACCGGGCAACTGAACCGTAAGCCTCGATTCCGGGCGCCACGCCCCAAATATCTGGTAGCGAACGAGATATGAGTGGGTCGCTAATGACATTGCGTGTTAGATATTCTTCACCATACGGAAAATAAATTCGTCCGGCGCGGATGTTGAACTGATTGTCTTCTCCCCAGAGTTGTGACAGGTCCTGGGCATCCAGGTAAAGCTCGTTGAGTTGGACGTTGAGGCTTGTGCTCTCTCGCGTTGCCAGGTCAGCCTCGCCATGGAAATAAACTTCCTTCCAGATGGGTGCGTCAGCAAAAAGCCGGGCCTCATCCACGCGAAAATCCGACTGCGGAGAAAATCCTTCCCGGCCAGTGTTAAAGAACGCTATACCGCCCTCGCCACTCAGGTCAACTTTGCCCAGGCTGAATCCATTTTGTTTCGGACTGGCATTTTCCGTCGCCGCATTTTCATGTCCTGCGCTCTGGTTTTCAAGGCCGTCAACTTTTTTGGTGAGTGAATCGAGGAGACTGCTTTGCTGTTGCACCTGTTGTTGAAGCATTGCGTTCTGCTGGCGCAACTCGGAGACCTCCTGTTCCAGGTTGGTGTCATCCGCCAGCAGGGGTCTTGCGGCAAAAGAAAAAAGAACCGTCCAGGCGATAACGCCCAGGCGCGCGAAATGCGATTTTCCCCACAGTTTTCGCATTAGTGAAGTGACACTAATCCATCTCCTAAAAAAATGAAAATGAAATCGTTGTAAAACCAGTTTGTAATACTTTTCCGTACAAAGATGAAGACCGCTATATCCACCCGCGCAAATCGCCGGGAACGTATTTGAAAATATTGCGGCAATGCCCCCAGGTTTTATGCTATCCTGCACCGACGATTGAAAGCACTCATCGAAACCAGAAACACACGCCCGGAACGGGTTTTCCTCGTTGGCGTCGAGCTTAAGTCACGCAATGGCCCGGACGTGCGCGAATTGCTCACTGAACTTGGCGAACTCGCCACGACTGCCGGCGGCCAGATCATCGGCGAAGGCATCCAGAAAGTAGAAGCGATTGCGCCAGCCACTTTTATTGGCAAAGGAAAAGCGGAAGAGTTTGCCAACTTTTGCAAGCGCAACGATGTGGACACGGTGATTTTCGACGACGAATTATCTCCGGCCCAAAGTCGCAACCTGGAAAAAATTTTCAATTGCAAGATATTGGACCGTACCGCTTTGATTCTTGACATTTTCGCGCAGCGCGCCCGTACGCGTGAAGGCAAATTACAGATCGAGTTGGCGCAGCTCCGGCATTTGCTGCCGCGGTTGACCCGGTTTTGGGGGCACTTGTCGCGGCAGGCGGGCGGTATCGGCATGCGCGGCGGCGAAGGCGAATCGCAATTGGAAGCCGACCGTCGTAAAGTGCAGGAGCGGATCGATCGCATCGAACGCGATTTAACTCTGGTCCGCCGCCGTCGCGAGACCCAGCGTGCGGGACGCCAGCGCAGCCAATGGCCGCTGGCCTCCATCGTGGGTTACACCAATGCCGGCAAATCCACACTGCTCAATGCGCTGACCGGTGCGGATATTTTGGCCAAAGACATCCTGTTCGCCACACTGGATCCGACCACGCGACGCCTAAAACTCCCGACCAATCAAAATGTGCTGCTCACGGACACGGTTGGCTTCATCCGCAAATTGCCGCACGGACTGGTGGAGTCGTTCAAAGCCACGCTCGAAGAAGTCGTGCAGGCCGATTTGCTATTGCACGTGGTGGATGTCAGCCATCCCCAGGCCGAGGAACAGATCGCCGCCGTCAACGCCGTGTTGGCGGAGATTGGCGCCGATGAAAAGACCACCATCATGGTCCTGAATAAAATGGATCGGGTCGGCGTCAATGGATTCATCGCCCGCCTGAAAGAAAAATTTCCTAACTCGGTGGAGATCTCCGCAAAGACCGGCGATGGCGTCCCGCATCTGCTCTCGGAGGTCGGTGTGCAATTGCGGCCGAAGCGCGAGTTTTTGGAATTGAAGATTCCGCACGAACGCTCGGAGGTCATCGCGCGCCTGCATAAGGTCGGCCAGGTCATCGAACGGCGTTATCACGGCAAAGCCGCGAAGTTCAAGGCGCGCATCCCTCCTCATCATCACGACGAATTTGCGCCGTTTATCATTACGGTGGAATAATCGTGCCCTTCTTCTGCATTCGCCATTCGGGCAGCGTCCTAATTTGGTGAGGCGAGCGTACTCGCGAGATGTCATTCTCTCCCCGCGACTAAGCGGGGAGAGAACCGAAGAGAGGGGCTTCTTTTAAAACTATTCTTTTTGCTCCTTCATGTTGATTTCTGATGATGGTCCCGGCAAAACGTCATGGTATTAAAGAATCCCTCGCCATTGGCGTTGATTCGTGTCCGCTCGCGGTTTAATTTTCTTTTATGCAAATCGTTAAGGCCGCCTCGGCTATGCAGCGACTGGCCCTGAAATGGCGGCGCACTGGAAAAAAAATCGGCTTTGTTCCCACTATGGGTTACCTGCACGAAGGCCATATCAGCCTGGTGCATGAGGCGCGCAGACGCACCGGACGCACCGGCGTACTGGCCGTTAGCATCTACGTCAATCCCACCCAATTCGCGCCTACGGAAGATCTTTCAAAATATCCGCGCGACCTGAAGCGCGATCTAAATATGTGCCGCGCCGCCGGAGTGAACGTCGTGTTCACCCCGGACGACGCCGAAATGTATCCGGGAAAGGCGGAGGGGACATATAGCACTTACGTTGTCGAAGACGCGTTGTCCAAAGTTATGGAAGGATCGGCGCGTCCGACCCATTTTCGCGGCGTCACCACTGTCGTTGCGAAACTGTTCAATATCGTCCAGCCGGACGTGGCTGTCTTTGGCCAGAAAGATTACCAGCAGGCAGCTATCATCAAGCGCATGGTTGCCGACCTCAATTTCCCCGTCGAAATCGTTGTTGCTCCGACGCGCCGCGAGCGGGATGGATTGGCAATGAGTTCGCGCAACAAATATCTCGATGCGGAACAACGGGCGCAGGCAGTCATTCTCTTTCACGCCCTGCACGCGGTCAAAGCCACGGTCAAACGCAAAGCGATCTCCTCGTCGAAATTGAAGAAAGACATCAAAGAATTTATCACCGCTGCGCCGTTGGCGCGGCTGGATTATGTGGAGTTTTTCGACCCGAAAACTTTGCAGCCGGTCACACAAGTAAAACCCGGTGTCCAGATGGCGCTCGCTGTTTTCTTTGGCAAGACGCGTTTGATCGACAACGCGCGTCTGTAAATAGTCCGGGAAGGGGACGCGAAACAAGGCAACAATCGCTCTTTCATTTGGAGCGAAATTCTTTTACGAATACGGCGTGCAAGACCTTATCGCCAAAGCCGACACATTGCTTGAAGCGCTGCCGTACATCCAAAAGTTCAGCGGCGCCACCTTCGTGATCAAATACGGCGGCAGTTTTATGGATTCGCCGGATGAAAAAATCCGCACCAGCGTGGCGCGGGACATCGTTTTCCTGGAAGCGGTAGAGATCAACCCCGTCGTTGTCCACGGCGGCGGCAAAGCCATCACCCGGGCCATGGAAAAGGCGGGCCTGGCCGCAAAATTCATCCAGGGCCAGCGGGTCACCGACGAAGCCACCGCGAAGATCGCCGACGATGTCCTTTCTCGCGAAATCAACCCGGAAGTCGTCAAGGCCATCAATGATCTTGGCGGCAACACCGTGGGCTTCGCCGGGCCGGACATCTTTAAATGCAAGAGATTGATGCTGGACGATGCGACGGACCCTTCCAAAAAGATCGACATCGGATATGTCGGTGAAGTGGTGGGAGTGGAGGTTGCGCCGATCAAGGAGAGCGTCTGGTGCGGGCATACCCCGATCATCAGTCCCACCGCGCGCGGCGAGGATGGCAAGATATATAATTGCAATGCCGACGTCGCCGCCGCCCAACTGGCCATCGCGCTCAAAGCTCAACGGCTCGTCTTCATGAGCGACGTGCCCGGCCTATTGCGCGATCCAAAAAACCCCGAGTCCGTCATCCCGCACCTGAAGATTTCGGAGGTCGCCGCTTTGAAAAAATCCGGTGTCATCGACAAGGGAATGATTCCCAAAGTGGACAGTGCCGTGG
Source organism: Verrucomicrobiia bacterium (assembly GCA_036502245.1). Taxonomy (GTDB): domain Bacteria; phylum Verrucomicrobiota; class Verrucomicrobiia; order Limisphaerales; family UBA11358; genus UBA11358. The sequence continues at coordinate 15,565 of DASXYX010000053.1, read as the reverse complement.
CAGCCATCCGGGCCGGCGTGGAAAAAGTTTCTTTCGTGGATGGCCGGGTGCCGCACGCCGTTCTCCTGGAGATCTTCACCGACGAAGGCGTGGGGACCGAGATCGTCCTTTGACGTTTACGATTGATGATTTTCGGTTTATCTTTGCCTCAGATTGGGAGTAATTTCACAATCGTCAATCAACCGTATTGAACCAGGACGCCTACATTTTGCGCGAAGCCACCGGCACCTCCGGTTTGCTGGAGACTGCCCGTGCCGCCGTGTCGGTGCTGGCGGACCATGACATTCCGCATCTCATCGTCGGTGGCCTCGCCGTGCAGGAGTATGGCTATCCGCGCATGACCGTTGATGTGGACATCGTGGTGCCCGATGTGCTCGAAGCCCTGGAGTTTTTGACTGCCAGCCTGACCGGTCCGTTCTATCGTATGCCTGAACTGCAGGATCGCGTCGAAGACCGGCGCAACGGTGTGTTGGTTGATTTGCTGCCGGCAGGACGGGTCCTGAAGGCCGGCTGCAAAGTTCCATTTCCAGAGCCGGCCAAAGTCGCCGAACAATTTCAGTTCATTTCGCTTGAACAACTGATTTCGCTCAAGCTCGATAGCTGGAACGGCAGTCCGAATCGCCGGCATAAAGATAAAACGGATGTCATTGAATTGATCAAATATCGCGGCCTGCCGCGAGAGTTGGCTATCGCGCCTGCTGTTCGCGCGCTCTACACCGAAACGTGGGATGCCTTGCAAAGTGAAAAATAAATTGTGATTTACGATTCACGATTTGCCGACAATTTACATACGAATTCGTAAATCGTAGATCATAAATCATAAATGCGTGAGATTGTTCCACCGCCGATTATTGTGAACCAGTTTGAAACCATTCGGGACTTGTTCTCCAGGAACGTCGTGCCCAGCTATGGTCGGTTCGACCTGGCCCTGAGCCATGGAGCGGGCAGCTACGTCTTCGATGTGGATGGCAAACGCTACCTCGATCTTGGCGGCGGCATCGCGGTCAATTGCCTCGGCCATGCGCATCCGGCCATCATCGAAGCATTAACGGAGCAGTCCCGGAAACTGATGCACGTTTCGAACCTTTATTACACTGAACCGCAGGGGAAACTGGCGGCGGAGATAGTGAAGCGGCTTGGGACGGGAAAGGTCTTTTTTGCCAACAGCGGTGCGGAGGCCAATGAAGGTCTGTACAAGACCGCGCGAAAATTTGGCCATGATGAGGGTCGATATGAGATCCTGACTGCGACCAATTCGTTTCACGGACGGACACTCGCGGGGATCGCCGCAACCGGCCAGGACAAAGTCAAAAAAGGGTTTGAGCCGATGACGCCTGGCTTTCGGCATATTCCATACAATGACCTGGTGGCGGCGCGGGATGCCATTTCGCCAACGACAGTCGCGATTTTGATCGAAGGTGTGCAAGGTGAAGGCGGCATCACCCCGGCCACGGCAGAATATTTGCTAGGTCTCCGGCAACTTTGCGACGAAAAGAAATTACTGCTGTTCATGGATGCGGTACAGGACGGGCATTATCGGACCGGCGCCTTCCAAAGTTTCCAACGGACCCTGGAGAAAATTCCCGGTGGCGAGAAATTTTTGCCGGACGGAATTTCGATGGCCAAATCGCTTGGCGGCGGATTTCCCATTGGCGCATTCTGGTTGCGGGGACCGCATGGAGATCTGCTCGGGCCGGGCACGCACGCAACGACCTTTGGCGGCACGCCGCTGGCCTGTGCCGTGGCCTTGAAAATTTTTGAAGTCATCGAAAGCGAAAATTTGGCCGGCAATGCCCGCAAGCTGGGAGACTGGATGCTCAACGAGTTGCAGCGGCTAGCTGGACAGTATCCAAACATCATAAAAAATGCGCGCGGCCTGGGCTTCATGCTCGGGCTGGAGCTGTTTGAAAAAGAGAAAATTCGCGCACTGGCCGGAAGCGAGAAATCGGCTGCGATCCAATTCACGAATAGGATGCAGGCGGCTGGCGTTCTGGTGATTCCCGCCGGAAACCAGACCATCCGGCTGCTGCCGTCTTTGAACCTGAAACCGCAAGAGGCCGGCGAAGGCATTTCAAAGATTGAGGAAGTGGTCAAATCACTCGCATAAGCTGGATCGGCATGACTCCCGCCGCCCATAAACATCTTTCGTCCAAAGACCCCGTCATGCGGCAGCTCATCCGGTTGCACGGCAAATGCGATCTCGTGCCGGAGTTGCGCCGCTCGCCGTTCCAATCGCTTGTGCAGGCAGTCGCGCATCAGCAACTTCACGGAAAGGCCGCGAACACCATCCTGGGCCGGTTCCAAAAATTGTTTCCCGGCAAACGATTTCCGAAAGCAAAGGACCTCGCGGGTGTAACGGATAAACAACTTCGTGCCTGCGGATTCTCGTTCGCCAAGATCAAGGCCATCCGCGACATCGCGGAAAAGTCATTGTCCGGCGTTATCCCGGACTCGCGCAAGATCGTGATGCTGACGGATGAGGAGATCATCGAGCGCCTGACGCAGGTCCGCGGCGTGGGCCGGTGGACGGTCGAGATGTTGTTGATCTTTCAACTGGGCCGCCATGACATATTGCCCGTGCACGATTTTGGCGTCCGTTCCGGCTTTCGCCATGCCTACAAACGCAGGGACATGCCTGCGCCAAAAGAGTTGCTGGCATTTGGCGAAATCTGGCGGCCCCATCGCACCACGGCCTCGTGGTACCTGTGGCGCGCGGCGGATGCGGTGAAGAAAAAGAAGTGACGAATCTCCTGATTTTGATTATAAACTATTCTTTGGCCGGAGAATTCCCCAAAAACGCGAAATGAAAAATTTATTGTCATTGGAAAAATTACCGCTCGCGGATTTTGAAAAAATCCTGCGGGACACGGCGATTTTCAAGCGGGAACGGGCGCGGGTGGACCGCAAGCCCCTCGTTGGCCAGACCTGGGCGCTGATCTTTTCGAAATCATCCACGCGCACGCGGGTCTCATTCGAAACCGGCATCCGGGAATTGGGTGGTGGCGTGATGTTCCTGAACGCCAATGACATCCAACTCGGTCGGGGCGAACCGATCAAGGACACCGCCCGGGTCATGGGCCGGATGATCCATGGCGCAGTCATCCGAACTTTTGCGCAGAGTGACGTGGAGGAATTCGCGGAATTCTCGAAAATTCCCACGATCAACGCGCTGACCGATGATGAGCATCCCTGCCAGATCCTGGCGGACATTTTCACGTTCAAAGAATTGCGGGGGCCGATCTCCGGCAAAGTCGTTACCTTCATCGGCGACGGCGCATGCAACGTGCCCCGCTCGTGGATCTTTGCCGCGGCCAAATTGAAATTTGAATTACGCATCGCCGCGCCGAAAAAATTTCAGCCCGCGCGGGAAATACTGGAACGGGCGGATGGAAAAATCATTTGCACCGACGATCTGGAAAAAGCCGCCAAAGGAGCCGACCTGCTTTACACCGACGTCTGGGTCTCGATGGGCAAAGAAGACGAAGCCGCCCAACGGCTGAAAGCCCTGAAGGATTACCAGATCAATCAAAAGCTGGTGAAACTGGCCAAAGCCGATGCTTTGGTGATGCATTGCCTGCCCGCCTATCGGGGCAAGGAGATTGACGAAGAAACCTTCGAAAAGAACGCCGACACGATCTTTACCCAGGCGGAAAACCGGCTGCACGCGCAAAAAGCTATTCTGAATTGGGCAGTGGCGAAGTAACAGATCCCTCCACCGGAGTAGTCGCGGAGTACTGCCGCAGGTATTTCACGGCCACTTTCAAGTCCTTGGGGCAGGGCGACGTGATCGTCAGCATTTGGCCGGTCATCGGATGAGGCAGGCTCAATTCCTCCGCATGCAACGCCACGCGGGAAATCAACGGACGTTCTTCCCGGCCGGGTTTCAGGCGATAATCTTTTTTCAGGCGGGAAAGCCACAGCGATTTGCCGCCATAAAGCTCATCGCCCACAATCTTCAATCCAATGTACGCCGCATGGACGCGGATCTGGTGGGTCCGGCCCGTCAACGGCTCGCATCGCAGCAGCGCATAGCCAAACAATGGGAAGTTTTCGAGCACTTCAAAATTCGTCTTCGATTTTTTGCCGTTCTTCTGGTCCACACGCATCAGGCCGATTTTCACCGGATGCGCGGCAAGTTTGGCGTCCACCTCGAATTTTTCCTGCGAGATTTCACCGCGGACGAGCGCGAGATATTTCTTGGCCGGCTTCTCCGAGCCGAACAGGTTGGCCAGCGCCACGAGCGCCGGTTTATTTTTGGCGAGCAGGATGACGCCGCTTGTCTCGAAATCCAGGCGATGGGCGTTGCTGAGATAATCCAGGCGCCGTTCCCGCGCCCACGGCTTGCCGGCGGCGACGGCCGCATGGAGCAGCTTCATCAAGTTCGGCCGCAGCGGGTCATAGCGATCGGGCGACGTGAGCAGGCCGGCGGGTTTATCCAGCGCCAACAGATGCTCGTCCTCGTACAAAACCGGAATCTCCCAGAATTCGCTGGTGGCGGGGGAAGAAAGTTTGATGACACTCACGGCCAAATCGTAATCGCAACCGGTCCGCAATCAAAGGCCCATGTCTAATGGGCCTGCTGTGTAGCTGGTTTTTGCAGGGCGGGAATACCCATCAATTGATGGCCGGCTTCGACATTCGCCCAACTCTCGAACAGTTCCACGGTTTGTTGCCGGCGGATCTGGGCGAGGTAATCGGGCAATTCGGTTTTCATGGTGGTTTCGTCCGGCGCCAATTGTTTTTCAACGTAAACGACGAACCCGCCTTCATCGGTCGCCTCAAAATCGCTGGCGCGGCCCAATGGAGTCCCAAACATCACTTCTTTGAGTTGCGGCAATCCAACTCGACCTTGCAATTCCGCCAGATCAGGCGTGCTCAAAGAGAAGGGCGGTAGATTTTCCGGGGTAAACCCGGCTTCGGTGCAGGTGGAGGCAAAAGTGTGCCCGGTCACCAATTTAAGATTCAGCGTTGTCACGAAATTGGTGCCGTCTCGGCGCGCGAGCGCGATGCCCACCTGCGTTTGATAATCATGCGTCACCTGGTCCTGGATCTGGGCCAGCGGCGGGATTTCACTGGGCAACTGTTTGTCGAGCACCATCACGTAATACGAGTAGGTTCCCGCCACAGGTCCGGCAAACGGATTCTCCGGCGCGAGCGCGAACGCGGCCTTCGTGAATGTCTCGGGCGCAATGAACTCCGAGGGGCCGTATTGCTCGGAAAAAGCCGCGGGGGTCTTGACCGTCAGCCCTTTTTGTTTGGCGACGATCGAGAGATTGTCCGTGCTTTCGGGCGTTCGTGAGAAAACGTCGTTGGCAAAATCCGTCGCAGCCGAATTGGCATCCGTCATGGCCTGTTTGCGGATGAGATATTCGCGGATCTGCTTCTTGGCGTCTTCCGCCGTCTTTGCTCCCGGAACAGCATCGATGCCACCGTTGTCGGCAAAAACCGTATTGACCTGGAAGTCCAGATTCGTGGCGCCCAGCTTTTTCTCGGCGGCGGCGAGATAATTGGTGACATTGAATTCCACGAAGCTGACCTGCGTACGGTCCGGCAGGCGATAATAAGCCAGGTAATTTGTGTAGAACTGGCCGATCGCGCCCGGCGTGACCGGTACCCGCGAGAGATAATTCGTTGCGGAGAAAAATACGACCTGCGCCTGGCGTTCCTGATGATCGCGGCGCCAGGCCGTGGCGGCTTCCTGCGGGGTGAACAATTCGCCGGCCATGCCCACGGCTTGGATCAGTTGTTGGAAGGTGACGTCACTGCGTACGAACCGCTCAAAATCATCCGCCGTCAATCCTTCCGGCTCCAACACACCTTTCACAAAGTCGTTGATGGGGATGGTCTGGGCCTTCACGCGAAAGGCCCGGAGCAGGTCCGGCGATGACAACATATTATTTGCCGCGGCTACCGTTGTGTCATCATCCACGTAAATTCCGAGTGCTTTGGCTTTTCGCATCAGCATCAGGCGCAGATAGATCTGCTGGTCCATCTGGAGAGGTGTCAGGTTGGGGTCCTGGTTCGGCCACTGAAAACCGTTATGCAACCAGTAATAAAGATAAAAATCGTTCTTCGCGTCCAGGTATTCCTGCTGGGTCACCTTTTCGCCGTAAATCGTGCCGTAATCACCGGCGGCAATGCCTCCGCTGCCACTGTTGTGCGAAGGGACGGCAGCGCCCCACCAGATGAACGAAATGACTATGGCGATGATAATGATCACCCATAGCACTTTTGAATGTTTGCGAATTGTTCCAATCATTTTAGCTTAAAAAAGGGAAATGTAAGCATACCTGAACCGAACGATTGCGGTCAAACCGAAACTTGGTGCGATTTGTCCTGATTTGCCGCTGTTGCCCCGACTGTTAAACGTTCGTCCATCCTGATCCGGGGGGAACGGGCTGCCAGCCCGTTGCATCAGGCAACTTGCCTGATGCCTCTGTTATCTCCCGTTAAATTTCTTATGTGTTCCTTTGAGTTCTTTTGCGGCTAAAAATCCGTGTCCATCCGGGTTGACAATTACCGCAGCCATTTCGCCACATCAGCGGCGGCGTAGGTGATCAAAATGTCCGCTCCCGCCCGTCTCATCGACAACAGCGTCTCCAACGTCACCGCCCGCTCGTCGATCCATCCGTTCGCGGCCGCCGCCTTGATCATCGCATGCTCCGCGCTTACGCAATACGCCGCCGTGGGATAACCAAATTTTGTCTTCACCCGATAGATCAAGTCCAGGTACGCCAGCGCCGGCTTCACCATCACGATGTCCGCGCCCTCACGGATGTCCAGCGCCACCTCGCGCAGGGCCTCGTTGGCGTTCGCCGCGTCCATCTGGTAACTGCGCCGGTCGCCGAATTTTGGCGCGGACTCGGCCGCCTCACGAAACGGACCGTAGTACGCCGAGGCGAACTTCGCCGCGTAACTCATGATGGGCGTGTCGGCAAAATCGTTTTTGTCCAGGATGGTCCGGATGGCAGCGACGCGCCCGTCCATCATATCGCTCGGCGCCACGATGTCTGCGCCCGCCTCGGCATGGCTGAGGGCGGTCTGCGCAAGGAGCTTGAGCGTAGGGTCGTTCAGGATTTTTCCGCGCGACACGATACCGCAATGGCCGTGCTCCATGTATTCGCACAAGCACACATCCGTGATGACGAGCAGGGATGGGAGTTCCTTTTTCAGGAGACGGACGGTCTGCTGGACGATGCCGCTCTTTGCGAACGCGCCGCTGGCTTTGGCGTCCTTTTTATCCGGGATGCCAAACAGCAGAATGGCAGGAACGCCGAGTTTATGGGCGCGTTCAGCCTCGCGCAAGAGTTCATCCGGCGAAAGTTGAAAAACACCCGGCATCGCCGAAATCTCCCGGCGCACGCGTTTGCCCGAACGCACAAACAAAGGCAGCACGAGTTGCTCCACACTCAGGCGCGTCTCGCACACGAGCTTGCGCAACGCCGCCGATTGACGCAAACGGCGCGGGCGATACGCGGGAAAATCCGGCAAAACCATGCGGTAGGTTAGCCTTTATTTTCAGTGGTAACAAGAGGAACTCCATTGCTGCGGGAAATTCTCGGCCCGATCTCAATCTCACCCGTTGTTGGGTCTTTCGTGATCGTCAATCCATACAGATCACAAAGCACAATGATCGCCTGTTTCGGTGTGATGTGATATGCGTAAAATGAAATAGGGGCCACATCGGGCAAATCCGCATGAATCACGACATTGATTCCCGCGCAGTCCGCCAGATTTTTAAATGCCGATTGAAAAGTCGCATTTTCTATATCAATTATATTCGTGTCTGAGCAAGCCGATCCTTGCCAGACTGAATTACCCATGATTTGGACCGGGATAAACGCATTGGTATCAGCGCCAAGTACGCTTGCGTCCACAAAATTTTTGATTTGCCAATCCCTTGGGCTGATATACGCGAAATCCATTTTAGGGATTTTATAAATTACCAAACCATAGTTCTCACATAAAGCAATAAGGCCTTGTGCTGGCGTCACGCGATTCCAACGAAGAGTTAAAGTAGGCGGTTGTCGGATATCCCCATTGTGGTCTGGCCGTCCCCATCCAATGCGAGGATTGAGTAAATAGTTGATCCCTGCCTCTCTAGCCAGGGCTTGCAGGGCGACATCAAGCGGCACATCCGTAAATTGTATCGGCTCCGGCTGGGATAATTGGTTGGTCAACGATTTATTCGCCATGATGCGACACAAATCTGGATCCAAAGATGGAATCGTTTGGCGCGGATAAGTAACTCGGGCAATTCCAGTTTGGGAATCTTCAAGCAATACCAGATGATGTTCTGCTAGAATTCGCTTCAAGGCGTCCTGCGGAGTGGTGTTCATTGCGCGGAAATTTTCGATCGGAGCCTGGCCTGTGCCGCCGTCGGCAGGCGACCGTTCCCACCATTGGCAAAGCCGGGGATCAATTATATAGTTGATATCCGCCTCGCGTAGCAGCGCCTGGATGGCTACATCCAGAGGAACGTCGTAAAATTCAACCGGGACACCCACTGGAATATTTGTGACTGATTGAGCCTTTACTGCTGACACTGGCAGGAAAAAAGCAATAAAAACCCAGGCGACTTTCTGGAACACAGTTTTTGAAATAACCTTCATATTGATTGCCTATCCGACTTTGCTACCGTCTCAAAATTTTGTCAATCCGTGATAATCCGTGAAATCCGTGTCTAAAACTTTCTCCTTTTTGGCCGGGCAACTAAAACATAACTTTCTCCCGTGACCGTCCTGGAAGCGATACAGAAGAGCGCCGATTTTTTGGCCAAACGCGGCATCGAATCCCCGCGCCTGCAAACCGAGCTGCTCCTGGCCCACCTCCTCAAGATGCCGCGCATGAATCTCTACCTGAATTTCGAGCGCGCCCTGACCACCGCTGAAACCGACGCGCTCCGCGAATCCATCGTCCGCCGCAGCAAACGCGAACCGCTCCAGCACATCATCGGCTCAACCTCCTTTTGTGGGTTTGAGATCACAGTCAATCGCAGTGCGTTGGTGCCGCGCCCGGAAACGGAGTTGCTGGCAGAGCAGGGATGGCAGTTCCTCTCAACCCTTAACCTTCCAACCGCCCTGGACTTCGGGACCGGCACAGGATGCATCGCCATTGCGCTGGCGGCGAAATGTCCCGCCGCAAAAATCACGGCACTGGATGTTTCGGGGGAAGCTCTCTCACTCGCTAAAGAGAACGCGACGCGAAATAATGTCGCTGACCGGATTGAATTTGTTCTGGGAAACGGCTTTGCCGCGCTCAAGGAAAAGCAATTCGATCTGTTCATCAGCAATCCGCCATACATCGCGACGGCGGAGATCGAAACGCTCCAACCCGAGGTCCGCGATTTTGACCCGCGTACAGCCCTGGATGGCGGCGCGGATGGCCTGGATTTCTATCGCATGTTTGCCACCAAGGCGAAAGCGTTCCTGAAACCCGCCGGAAAGATCATGCTGGAATTTGGCGACGGCCAGGCCGATGCCATCCGTAAAATATTTGAGGACGAAAAGTGGATTGTGGAGGAAATCAAACCGGACTATTCTCAACGCCCAAGAATTTTGGTTGCAAAAATCTAAACACATTTTCACCGCGGATGAACACGAATAGACACGGATTTCTTCAAATCTATTATTTGGCTTTTATCAGTGTTCATCAGTGTCCATCCGTGGTTAAATTCTGATTTCATGGAAAGCTTTCTTATAAAAGGTGGAGTGCCCTTGCGCGGCGAAGTCACTGTCAGCGGCAGCAAGAACGCGGCGTTGCCCATCATGGCGGCGACGTTGCTCACCGCCGGGCCATGCGTTATCCGCGGCGTGCCGCACTTGAGCGACACCCGTTTCATGGCGGACATCTTGAGGTCGCTCGGCGCGGAGGTGAAATTTGAAAAGGGCACGCTCGCCGTCCGCGCCAAAAAGATCAAAGGCTATGCGGACTACGAACTCGTCCGCAAAATGCGCGGGTCCATCTGCGTGGCCGGGCCGTTGCTGGCGCGGTTGCATAAAACGCGGATCTCGCTGCCGGGCGGTTGCGTGATCGGCGCGCGCCCCATCAACCTTCACCTGAAAGGCTTCGAGGCCCTCGGCGCAAAGATCAATATCGCGGGCGGCTATGTGGACGCTTCGGCCAAAAAATTGGCCGGCGCCACAATGTTTCTCGGTGGTCGCGCCGGTTCCACGGTGCTCGGCACCGCGAACGTGATGATGGCCGCAACGCTGGCCGATGGCATCACCGTCATCGAAAGCGCCGCCTGCGAACCGGAAGTCGTCGACCTGGCAAATTTCCTGATCGCGATGGGCGCGGACATCTCCGGCGCGGGCAGTCCCACCATCACGATTACAGGCGTCAAATCGTTGCGCGGCGCGGAGCACACTGTCATCCCCGATCGCATCGAGGCCGCGACCTTTGCCATTGCCGCCGCCGCGACGAATGGCGAAGTGACCGTCAAAAATTGCCGCGCCGATCATTTGCGCGCCGCGCTGGATAAACTGGGTGACATCGGCATCTCTATCCGCCAACACGGCAATAGCCTCACAGTGAAACGCGGCAAAAAGATGCGCGCCGTGGACATCACCACGCTCCCGCATCCCGGCTTTCCCACCGACGTGCAGGCCCAGATGACCGCATTGCTTTCCCTGGTGCCGGGCATCAGCATCATCACCGAGCGCATCTTTGAATCGCGTTTCATGCACGTCAGCGAACTGGCCCGTCTCGGCGCGGACATCGAGATCGAAGGCCCCAGCGCCATCGTGAAAGGCGGACGTCCCCTGAGCGGCGCGCCCGTGATGGCGAGCGACCTGCGCGCCAGCGCGGCTCTCGTCATCGCCGGTCTGGCAGCAAAGGGCCAAACCCAGGTCAACCGCATCTACCACCTCGACCGCGGCTACGAGAAAATGGATGCGAAGTTGCGCAGGCTTGGCGCGAGGATACAGAGGGTGGAGGAGAAATAGATCAAGCGGCGCAACCGCAGAATTTATTTCAACGCAGCATCTACGTCCTTCAACAGTGGGGGGACATGATTTACAACGGTGTCCCAGACTACATCAAGATCAAGTTGGTCGTAACCATGGACCAGGCGATTTCTCATGCCGACAATCTTTCGGAGATCTGGAAATTTTTCCGCCGTCATCGGGTCTTCAGTGCGGAGTTGGACGAAAGCTTCGCCGATAATTGACAATTTTCTCTCAACTGCTGCCTGCAGGAGTTCGTCCCGTTTCAGGTCCTCAACCCGTTTCCCTTCGGTGAAACGGCAGAGCGCCTCGGCAGCCATGCGAATATCATGCAGCCTTTTTTTGCCGCTGATGGTCATAAAGAGGCGTCCGTTCCCGGTTCACTTCTTCACGGAGCACCGGGTTGCGCAACATGGATTCGGTAAGCAGGTCAACCGGGCGCGCAAAGATTGATTCCAACGCTTCCGCTAATCCAAAGAAACGGTCTGCCACACCGGGATGCAAAGGTGGCAAAAAGTCGGCAATGAAGTCTAGGTCCGAGTTTTTGGCATCGAAATCATCTCGAACCGCCGATCCAAAAACCTCCAGCCGGCCAACGCCGTATTGACGGCAGGCCTCGGCGATAGCGTCATGCTTTTCTTGGATGAGGTCGATCACTCTATGAATCTACCATAAACCCATTATATCGTGCAATGGATGTTGCTTGCCATTTGACGTGTCGAAAAAATGTCTCATTTTTTGCGCAGGCAGACATAATCAGGAAATGCCCGATCCAGACGACATTGATTTACTCAGGCGATTCGCCCGCACCGGTTCCGAATCCGCCTTCGCCGCGCTGGTCGAACGGCATTTGAACCTCGTCTATTCCACCGCCTTGCGACACACCGGCAACGTCCATACGGCTGAAGAGATCGCGCAGGCCGTCTTCATCATCCTGGCGCGAAAAGCTGCCGGTTTATCCAACAAAGTCATTCTCTCCGGCTGGCTCTATCAGACCACGCGCCTGACGGCGGCCAACCATGAACGCGCCGAATTCCGGCGTCAAAAACGTGAACAGGAGGCGTATATGGAATCAGCTTTCAACCAGGACCTCCCAAAAAATGCCGATTGGCAACAAATGTCCCCATGGCTCGACTCCGCCATGGCCGGCCTGCGGCAAAAAGAACGCGACGCCCTCGTGCTCAAGTTTTTCGAAGGCCGGAGCCTTGCGGAAGTTGGGGTCGCCCTGGGCATCGAAGAACGCGCCGCGCAAAAACGCGTCTCCCGGGGATTGGAAAGACTGCGCGACTTTTTCGCCCGGCGCGGTGTCCATTCTACCCCGGCGGCCATCGGCGAAACGATCGCTGGCCACGCGCTCTCCCTCGCTGGCCCCGGGCTGGCGACCGTCGTTTCCGCCGGCGCCGTCAAAGGTTCCGCCGCCGGCGCATCCACTTTATCGCTCGTCAACAGCACCCTCAAAATTATGACCTACACCAAAATTAAATTCGCGCTGACATTGAGCGCCCTGGTCCTCCTGGCCGGCGGCGCGGTTACCGTTGCCCTGTCTCAAACCAACGCAAAGACGCCGTCTTCATCGAGCGGCTCCGCGGTAGCCCAAACCGGCCTCGTCGTCGCCGCGCAGTTTATTTATGTTCCCGATGATGTTTTGAGCAAGCTGTCGCTGGCTCCGGTGAATGCCACCACCGCCATCCTCTCGCGGAGCGAAAACACCAATCTGCTCAATCAAATGAAAAAATCTGGCGTCACCGTTTTTGCCACGCCGCGCCTGGCTTTCCCTCTGGTGCCTGGCGGAAAACCAAACACCGGCACGCTTTCGATGACGAAGCAGGTCAAGGCATCCGGCACGAACGCCGATGTGGGAGTGATTTTAAATGTGTCATTTACCCTTTCCGCCAATTCACAGTCCGTTGCATTGGATACGGCGATCGCTTGCCCCCGGCTGGTGGATGATGCCATTCAAACCGTCAAAGCAAACGCGTCCTCGACCTTGAAGTTAAATCCCTCGCAAACGCTCTTGATTGACGAACCCGTTCCTGACTCCAATCTTTCGACGGATTCTAACACCAACCTCTTTGTTTTGATCACTCCCCAGATCACTCATTTCGCCCAGCGCATCCAAAAAGTCATCCCGAGAAAAACAAATTGATATCGATGGTATGAGGGTGGTGCGTGTTCAAGTTACGAATGGCTGAATCAGTCGGAAAGGCATTCCAAAAATCCAGAAATATTCTCGTGCCATTCCTTCTCCTGGGGGAGAAGGTCAGGATGAGGGTGGGCTTTAAGAACGTCCTTCATTGCAAGTCCGGGCCAGGTCTAAATAATTTTTTCAAGTCGTCAACGCCGCATCCCAATCCTTCCATACCGGTTCATATCCCAACCTGCGGATCAACTCCGCCACTTCACCCGGGGAACGCTCATCTGCAATATTGAATTGTCCGGTTGCCTTCGCATTCCCATCCGCCCATTCGCTTGAACCGGAGGCCAGTTCGACAATTCGTCCGCGCACCGTCTGATGCAATTTCTCTTTGCCTGCGCCGGTATAACCGCCCGGCTCCGTGTGGCTCCCCGCGCTCATCATCGTCACGCCGAGCGGAATCAACCCGTCGCGCAACTTCGGTGTCTCGCGCGTGGAAAGCACGATGCCCACGTCCGGGAACATCAAACGATATGCGCAGATCAGTTGCGCCAGTTCACGGTCGCTGATCTGCGTGAGCGGTTGGAATTCGCCCGCGCAGGGACGTATCCGCACCGTGGAAATGGTCACCGACGCCTTCCAGCAATTGCGCAGCAGATAATCCGCGTGTGCGGCCACCGAGATGGCCTCCTGCCGCCAATCCGCTAACCCATACAGTGCGCTGATGCCCAGTCGGCGGAATCCGGCGGCGTACGCGCGCTCCGGCGTCTCCAGTCGCCAATCGAAATTTCGTTTTGGTCCCGCCGTATGCATCTGCGCGTACACTTCACGATCGTAAGTCTCCTGGTACACCACCAGCCCATCCGCGCCCGCAGCCACCAGCGGACGATATTCTTCGGTCTCCATCGGCGCGACTTCGAGCGAAATCCCCGGGCATTCCGGATGCAAAGTCGCCACGCAATCACGCAAGTAATTATTGGAAACGAACTTCGGATGTTCCCCCGCCACCAGCAAAATATTGCGGAAACCCTGTTCCGCCAGTGCCCGTGCTTCCTGTCGCACTTCATCGAGCGACAGCGTTACGCGCAGGATCGGATTATCCCGTGAAAATCCGCAGTACGAGCAATTGTTGATGCACTCATTGGAAAGATAAAGCGGCGCGAACAGCCGGATGACTTTGCCGAAACGTTGCTGCGTCATGGCCCGCGAACGGCGGCCCAGATGCTCCAGCAAACCGGAGGCCGCCGGGGAGATCAACGTGGCAAAATCCGCAAGGCCCAATCTGGATTTGGCCAGCGTCGCGCGAACGTCCTCCAGGGAGGCATCGAGCGAATGTTTGACCAGCGATTTGACCGGCAACGAATTGAACTCAGCAACAAAACTCACGCCCATAATCTAACAAATAAAGAAATGAAGTCGAGACGGTCCTGATTGATCTGGTAGGGACGGCGCGCTGCGCCGTCCGCCTCGAATCCAACACCTTTCATTCCGTCAGCAGCTTTTTAACTCGTCGAGGCATGTCCACCAGCTTCTCCTTCCCTTCAACGGGAGAGATTTTCTCGAAGTATTTACGCATTGAACCCATGAACCTGATGATGATGGTAAAATTTTCAAATAGGAAGGCCCGTCCGCACCCTGTTCCTTCTCCCCTCAACGGGGAGAAGGTTAGGATGAGGGGTGAGACAACAAAAAGTGCGCTCACACCTTGGTTTGATCGGCTACATACAAACGACTGTCCCGAAAATAGCCCAGCCATTCATGGCTGGGTCAATTTGCATTGGATATTAAAGTCCCATCAGGGACGACAGTCTGAAAATCAGAAGAACACCCAAAGCTTAGTCCCTTATGGCTTTTGTTTGCTGATGACAGACACTATTGTTAGACCCGCGCCATATGTGAGGTTTAGCGTGACCCCGATCTGTGCCGGCAAATATGTAAGTGAATGACCATCCTCATTGAGATTGGTTGAAATGATCCCTGTATCCGGTTTCCCATAAGCGCGCTCTAAAAATTTCTGAGCCTCCGCGAAATGATCGCCATCCATTACGACGACATCTTCAATTGGTCGTGAATCGAAAATCCAATTTTCATGAACAATTGGCAGAGCATTTGTGGTCATGAGACCACCACGGTTTGTTACGCATTGCGCCACCAGCTTTGAAAGATCACCTGAGCCTTTCATCGACTGTGATACAAGAAAGTCTAAATAGACGGGGAATGTTTCCGAGCCACACTCGACCTCAATGGACCGCTTTTCGACGTCACTGGGTACGGGTTTGTGAAAAATGTCCATAATGGTATAGCCATTGGTATCTTCCTGCCAGGTTACCTTTGTCAGACTATAGTTGTATGGTGGAGACGGCAAAGCAGTCGAACTTAGATTCCAATAAGAATGGCCCATAGAATAAACTGCAGTTGAGTACACCTGAGCACGGCAATGTGGCATGAACAGAAACACAATGGCCGCAACAAAAAACTTACGTTT
>DASXYX010000052.1:0-26736 GCA_036502245.1 Verrucomicrobiia bacterium | reverse complement strand
TATCAGGCCTATTTCCTCGGCGGTTTGGTGATGTTCACCAGTTTTTTCATCCCGGGCGGCGCCGCCCAGGCCGGCTGGACCTCGTATTCGCCCCTGGCGACCTCCATTCCCACGCATGGCCAGCTACCAGGCTTATTTCCTCGGCGGCATCATCATGTTCGTGAGCTTTTTCATCCCCGGCGGCGCGGCACAAGCCGGTTGGACCTCTTATTCGCCGCTGGCCACGTCCATCCCGACCCACGGCCAATTGTTTTGGATCATCGGCATGGTGCTGCTCATCAGCTCATCGCTCCTGGGCGCGGTCAACTTCATCGCCACCATCATCCAATTGCGCGCGCCGGGCATGACCTGGATGCGGATGCCGTTCTTTGTCTGGGCACAGTTCGTGACCGCTTTCCTCCTGTTGCTGGCTTTCCCGCCGCTCGAAGCCGCGAGCGTCATGCAATTGATGGACAACGTCGCGCATACGAGTTTCTTTTTGCCGACGGGCCTGGCCACGGGCGGAAATCTGGCCCACATCAGCGGCGGCGGCAGTCCCCTGCTCTGGCAGCATTTGTTCTGGTTCCTCGGCCATCCGGAAGTGTACGTCTTGATCCTGCCCGCGATGGGTATTGTCTGCGAAATCATCGCGTGCAACACCCGCAAGCCAATCTGGGGCTATAAATCCCTCGTCTATTCCGTGCTGCTCATCGGTTTCCTGTCATTCATCGTCTGGGCGCATCATATGTATCTCACGGGCATGGGCACGAAAATCTCCGCGTTCTTCCAGGCCACCACGATGATCATCTCAATCCCCTCGGTCATCATCCTGACGTGCTTGTTCATCTCGCTTTGGGGCGGCTCGATCCGCATCAATACACCGATGCTCTTCGCCCTCGCGTTCCTGCCCATGTTCGGCATCGGCGGTCTCACCGGTCTGCCGCTGGGCTTCAATGCCAGCGACCTTTACCTGCATGACACTTATTATGTCATCGCTCACTTCCATTACGTCGTCGCGCCGGGAACCATCTTCGGCCTGTTCGCGGGCATTTATTTCTGGTTCCCCAAAATGACCGGGCGCAAGATGAATGAATTCTGGGGAAGCGTGCATTTCTGGACGTCGTTAATTTTCATGAACCTCGTGTTCATGCCCATGTTCGTGCAGGGCATCAAAGGCATGTTGCGGCGCATGGCCGACGGTGGCGCGAATTATTCCGCCGCGCGCGTGCCGGGAGCCATCGATGCGTTGCCCGGTTACGTCATGGACTTGCACCATTGGATCCTGGTCGCTGCCGTTTGCCTGGGTATTTCCCAGATTCCTTTCATCATCAACCTGTTCTGGAGCATGAAACACGGTGAAAAGGTCGGCGACAATCCCTGGGAAGCCACCACCGTTGATTGGCAGACGCCTACGCCGCCGCCGCACGGCAATTTCGCCGAGCCCATCCAGATTTACCGCGGCCCGTACGAATACAGCGCGCCCGGCCACGCCACTGATTTTACGCCGCAGACTGAACCGGAAGTCGTCACGACCGTTCCGCCAACCGTTCCAACGCACGCGCATTAAATTTCATGGATATACCCTATACAGTCGAACCCAGGCCCGATACCGGCATCTATAATGCCAAAGTCGGCATCTGGCTTTTTCTCGCTTCTGAAGTCATGTTGTTCGGCGGACTCTTTTCCGCGTACGTCCTGCTGCGCGTCGGCGCCGATCCCGGCACCTGGCCGCATGGCTGGCAAAACATGACGCTCGGCACCATCAATACCATCGTCCTGGCCATCTCCGCCATCACCACCTTGATGGCCTGGGTTTCCTGCAAGGTGGGCCAATTCGGAAAATTCAGGTTTTTCCACGCCTGCACACTGTTGTTGGGGCTGACCTTCCTGGGCATCAAAAGCGTCGAATATTACCAGCACTTGAACCATTACGAAATCAAGCTTTCCGACGGACGCATTGCCGACGGCGACATGGTCAGCAATGATTCCGCCCAGGATTATGTCGTTATTCACGGTCGCTACGTCACCAGTGAAATGGACCTTTATGACCTGCGCGCGCAGAAAAACATCCCCGATGACGAAATCAAGATTCCGCGTTCCCAAATCAGCTCCATGGAGGATTATGGCCCGTGGCATAATGATTATCTGGCGCTATATTTCACCATGACCGGCCTGCACGCCCTGCACATCTGCGCCGGCTGCCTCGTCATCGGCTTTTTGTGGGGACCGGGAAGCAAAATGTGGAAAACCGATCCGGAACGCTTCACCAATCGCATCGAAGTCTCGGGCCTGTTCTGGCACTTCGTTGACCTGGTCTGGATTTTTCTGTTCCCGGTTTTATATTTGACCTGAACTATGAGCGATACTCAAAAAATACAGAATCCGGCGCCGCCCAAGGCGGATGACGGCCACGTCGTTGATTTCAACGCCTATCTCCGCAAATGCTTGTACATTTTCATCGTCATTCTCGTCGCCCTCGCCCTCATGCTCTGGATCTCCTACTTGCCGGCGACCTATAGCTGGTCCCTGAAAGTCGCGTTGATCCTGGCCGTCGCCACTGGCAACGCCTTTGTCGTGGCCGGCTTCCTCATGCACCTTATTTCCGAGAAAAAGATGGTTTATACCATTCTCGCGTTCACCGTGTTTTTCTTCATCGGCCTGTTTGGATTGACCGTTTGGGCCATGCACGATTTTCCCAGTGGCACGACTATGCATTGAATATGTCGCTCAAAGCCTTCCATCTCATCTTTGTGACGTTGCTGACGACCCTGTCGCTTGGCTTCTCCGCATGGGGGTTTTTGTCCGGCAAAATCATTGCGGGTATCGCCGGCATCGCCGCGGCGGTCCTGGTGATCATCTACGGCGTGTACTTTTTGAAAAAACTGAAAAAGATCAGCTATTTATGAAAACTGTCCGAAAAATCATGGTGGCCGCGCTCGCGCTCGCGCCCACGCATTTGTTCGCCTGCGCCGCGTGTTATGGCAAGTCTGATTCCCCGCTGGCCCAGGGCATGAACTGGGGCATCTTCACCCTGCTCGGGGTCACCGTCCCCGTGCTCGGTTGTTTCGCGTTCACCTTCATCCGCATGATCAACAAAGAAGAAGCCGCGCTCAAAAAAAATAACGCTCCCAAAAATATTACCGATCTATGACCGAATGGATGGCCACTTATCTCCTGGGAATGCCCCAACTCGCCGCCTCGACCGGCGAGAAGGTGGATGCGCTCATCGTCTGGGTCCACCTGCTCATGTTCGCGCTCTTCGTCGGCTGGGTCGGGTATTTCTGCTACGCCATTTGGCGTTTTAACTGCAAACGCAATCCCAAAGCCGACTATGAAGGCGTAAAAAATCATATCTCCAATTACATCGAGCTGATCGTCGCGGGGGTCGAAGCCATTCTGCTTTGCGGCGTGGCTATCCCCGTTTGGGCAAAAGCCGTGGATGAGTTCCCCGCTGCCAAAGATTCCACCGTCGTCTATGTCATGGCCCAGCAATACGCCTGGAACGTCCGTTACGCGGGGGCAGACGGCGTCTTTGGCCGCCAGGACATGAAATATATCACCGAGGGCAACGTCTTTGGCGTGGATCCCAATGACCCCAACGGCAAGGACGATATCCAATTGCTTAACGACATCCATGTGCCGGTCAATAAACCGGTCATCGTGTACGTCAGTTCCAAGGACGTCATCCATTCCTTCAAGCTCGCCGCGATGCGTGTTTGCCAGGATGCCATCCCCGGTTTGCGCATTCCGCTCTGGTTCATTCCCACCCAGGTGGGCAAATATCAGATCAATTGTGCGCAACTCTGCGGCCCGGGACATTCCGCGATGACCGGCGGCATGGTCACGGTCGAAAGCCAGGCCGATTACGACAAGTGGATCCAATCAAAAACTCCCGCTCCAGTCTCGACCAGCGGTAAGAGCGTTTACGAGTAGGACGGTCATGTCCTCGTCCCGATTGCCTCCGACTTTTTGGCTGGGCGTAGTGTTCTTTACGGCGTTCCTGGTGCTGGCCCGTGTCTTGTCCCTGCTTGAAGCCAAACAGCACGAAGCCGCCCTGCCCGTCCTTGGCCAGATTTCGGATTTCACCCTCACCAACCAGGATGGCCGTGTCACGACGCTCACAGACTTGACCAATCATGTCTGGGTCGCCGACATCATCTTTACCCGTTGCGCCGGCCAATGCCCCGGCATGATGGAACGAATGAAGACCGTTCAAAATCTG
The DNA here is from genome assembly GCA_036502245.1 of Verrucomicrobiia bacterium. Lineage (GTDB taxonomy): Bacteria > Verrucomicrobiota > Verrucomicrobiia > Limisphaerales > UBA11358 > UBA11358. Next base: position 22,535 of record DASXYX010000052.1, on the reverse strand, counting down.
TTGCCGCCCGCCGATAGCGACACAAAGCTCGTCACACTGACCACCGACCCCGACTACGATTCGCCCGCCATCATGAAACGCTACGGCGGCCTTTTCGGCGCGGACTACAACCGCTGGACGCTGCTGACCGGCACCAAGGCCCAGATCGCCAACCTCGCCGCCAATAGCCTGAAATTGAGCGCCGTTCCCATCAAGCCTGAAGACCAGAAAAGCGCCGTTGACCTTTTCATCCACACCACCATCTTCGTTATCGTGGACAAACACGCGCAACTCCGCGGCACGTTCGAGACCGGCGGCGACGGCGTGGACTGGACCAACGTGGTGGAGCCTCAATTAATTCGCACGATCCATCAGCTCGAGCGCGAGTCATGAGCATCTACGACCTGCCGGCCATCAACGCCTCGCTCAACGGTCTCAGCGCGATTTTCCTGACGGCGGGATACATCTTTATACGCCGCAAGAACATCCCCGCGCACCGCAACTGCATGATCTCGGCCTTTTGCGTGTCCATCATTTTCCTGTGCTGCTATCTGACGTATCACACCTATCTCGTCATGGTTCTCCACCGTGGCCCGACACACTTTTTGAATCCTGCCTGGTTCCGACCGATTTATCTCACGATTCTTTTGACGCATACCATTTTGGCCATGGTCATTGTCCCGATGATCCTTATCACCATCACTCGCGCCCTCCGCGAACGATTCGATAAACATAAACAGATCGCCCGCTGGACCTGGCCCCTCTGGATGTATGTTTCCGTCACGGGTGTTGTCGTGTATCTTTTGCTCTACCAGATTTTTCCCCAGAAATAAGCTTTTTCTCGGAGGGTCGAGCTCTGCGAGACCTTGATTTAATTAGTCATTATGGTTTAGGAATTAGTCATTTCTTTCCCCTTGTGTTCCTTGCGTTCTCTCGCGGCAAAAAATCCGTGTTCATCTGTGTCCATCCGTGGTTAACCTTCGGCGTTGAATGTTTCTTTCAACCCCTCTAAATTTTCCCTATGCCATCCGCTTCCGTTGTCATCCACGAAAGCCAATTCCCGGAAAACGTCCGCCGCGACCTGCTGGCCTCGTTGCGTTCCCGCACCGTCAATCACAAGTTCCACTATGACAGCATCAAGCAGACCCACAAATGGCTCGCGCTCCATCAACAACATTCGCCCGCGCGCTACGATAAAAACTGCCGCGCCATCTACGATGAAAGTTTTCGCGCCGTAGCTGGTGAAACAGGATCCAAAAATGTCCATCTCATCGGCCTGGGCTGCGGCGGCGGCCAAAAAGACACGCGTCTGCTGAAATTGCTGAAAGCTGCCGGCAAAAATGTTTTTTACACCCCGTCCGATGTCAGCGCCGCCATGGTTTTGACCGCACGCGAAACTGCCCTGGCTATTTTGCCGGAAAAATACTGCTTTCCCGCTGTTTGCGATCTGGCCACCGCGAATGATTTTTCCGAATTCTTTTCCCCGCGTCCCGTGCCCAATGCCTCGCGCCTTTTCACTTTCTTCAGCATGATCCCAAACTTCGAACCGCAGGAAATTCTTCCGAAGCTCACTGCCCTGGTTCGCCCGAAAGACGCATTGCTGTTCAGCGCCAACCTCGCGCCCGGCAACGATTATGCCGCCGGCGTCAAACGCATTCTTCCTCAATACGACAATGCCCTCACTCGCGATTGGCTCATGACCTTCCTCACCGATTTGGGGATCGAACCATCTGACGGCCAAGCGCGTTTCGAGATCGAAACCACGCGGTTGGGACTCAAGCGAGTAGTCGCAAATTTCCATTTCCGCCGTGCACGGAAAATAACTGTTGAAGGAGAAACTTTCCATTACAAGAGAAGCCAAACAATCCGACTATTTTTCTCGTACCGCTATACGCCGCAACTCATCACCAAAATCCTCGCCCGCTACAAACTGAAGGTCGCGCACCAATGGATCGCAAAATCTGAAGAAGAAGCTGTGTTCCTTTGTCACAAGTCTTCGTAGCAGCGGACGTAAGTCCGCCCTGAATTGATTCTTATCGGGCTGTGGATTTAGCCAGGACGAATCCGCCGCAGAATGAATCGTAACGTTCGGGAGCGCGACCATATCCCGGTCGCAGTTTGAGGCGCCTCGCGTCAAACCTCCGGCTTTCCCCATCCGTGTTAATCTGTGTCTACCCGTGGTTTGAAATTGCGTATCGGTGAGGCTGGATTGGTTTCAAATCATCCAACTGATCATGATGTCCGCTTGCTGTTCCTTCTCCTGGGGGAGAAGGTTAGGATGAGGGCGAGCTTTAAAAACTTACTTGATTTCAAATCCAATTCTCTGACAGTCAGTTTTCTAGCTCTCCCTCTCCCAAACCCTTCTCACATTCAAACCCGATGCCTCAGTTATCTCTGTTTCCTGTCAAAATCTTTTGCGTTCCCTGCGTCCTTTTGCGGCTAAAAATCCGTGTTCATCTGTGTCCATCCGTGGTTTAAAACGCTCTTAACGCTTCCAACACCGCTTTCACCTTCGTTACCTCATGGGTACGGAACAGATCCGTTTTCCCCAATGCCGCCAGCACCGCAAAAAACGGCTCCGCGCACCTTACTTCATCCTGAAAAAACTCAAACGCATGCGGCAACGCATGACAAACAGGATAACCCAACTCGCGCAATCGGAACGTGTTCAGAAAAACATTCATCTGATGCCGCACCCGCACCGCGCTGTCCTGCAGGTTGCGATAATAAAACCCCAGCCCTGGATCAATGAAGACACCTTTCACACCCGCGCGCTCCGCGATCTCAATCTGCCGCGAAAAATATTCGCGCATCATCTCAATCGGATCCGTTCCAAAATCGAAATCGACCACCGCGCGGACATTCTTGCCCTGCACATAACAAATAATCACTGCAGCCTTATGCGCCGCGGCCATTTTGAAGACCTCCTTTGAATTGGCATTCCCGGTCAGGTTCAAGATATTCGCTCCCGCTTCGAGCGCCGCGCGCGCCACTTTTGGCGAATACGTCTCCGCCGAAACCAAAATCTTCTCAGCGCGTAAAGCTTTGATGACCGGTATCAATTTCGATTTCTGCGCCATATCACCCGCCCGCGCCGCCTGAGCCAGGGTGGATTCCGCGCCGATATCCACGATATCCGCGCCCTGTGACGCCAAAACTTTTCCCCGTTGGATGGCTGACTCTGCCGAGAGACACACGCTTTCCCGATACCACGAATCCGCCGAAAGATTGATCACCCCCATCACCGCCGATCGCGCATTAAAATCAAATTTCCGTCCGCCAATGGCAAACGACTTCACCCGCGCCGATGCCGCCGCGCGATTTCGTTCCAAAAGTTCCGCCAGATGTTCCAGCTTGAGCATTTGCGTCAATATAGTGAAAAAGCTCCCGCCGTTAAATCAAAACCTGCCCGATTATCCCATTAATTCCGCCTGTTTTTCATATTTTTCGTGTCTTTCGAGGTCATCGCCAAAAACTTTTGTGGAAAAATTCCAATGTTGTATTACTTTCACCTCCGTAATGGCTGACCAAATTGCTTACCTGGATTTGCCGGCGCAGATCCGCGGACTTCGAAAAGAGATTGATGCGGCGCTGGCACGAACATTGGACAACTGCTCCTTCTGCCTTGGCCCTGATGTGGCCCAGTTTGAAAAGGATTTTGCCGCGTATTGCGGCGCGAAACATTGCGTGGGCTTCAATAGCGGCACCTCCGCCCTGCATGTAGCGTTGCTGGCGCTCGGCGTAGGGCCGGGAGATGAAGTCGTCACCACCCCGTTCACCTTCGTGGCCACGAGCTGGGCCATCTCCTATATCGGCGCCAAACCAGTCTTTGTGGACATCGACGATGCGACATTCAATATCAACCCGGCGCTCATCGAAAAGGCCATCACGCCGCGCACCAAAGCTGTCCTGCCCGTCCATATTTACGGCCAGCCGTTCGACGTGGATGCCGTCCTGAACATCTGCCGCAAACACAAACTGCCCATGGTCGAGGACGCCTGCCAATCGCACGGCGCGAAGTACAAAGGCAAGACCATTGGCACCTTTGGCGAAATTTCCTGTTTCAGTTTTTATCCCGGCAAAAATCTCGGTGCCTGTGGTGAAGGCGGCGGGTTTGTGACGAACAGCGACCAGCTTGCCGCGCGCGCCAAATCATTGCGCGAGCACGGCTCCACGCAGCGTTATTATCACGACGAGATCGGTTTCAACTATCGCATGGAAGGTTTCCAGGGCGCGGTGCTGGGTGTGAAGCTCAAGCACCTCAATAAGTGGACCGCCGAACGCCAGCGCGTGGCCAAACGCTACAACGAACTGCTCGCCGGCACGCCGCTGCAATTGCCGCGCCAGGCGGACTTCGCCGAAAGCGTGTGGCACCTCTACGTCGTGCGCCACCCGCGCCGCGATGAATTGAAAAAGCATTTGGAAGACAACAAGGTCGGCTGCGCCATTCATTACCCGATTCCGTTGCATTTGCAAAAGGCGTATGCGCATCTCGGCCACAAGGCAGGTGATTTTCCTGTTGCCGAAAAAGCCGCGCGCGAATGCCTGAGCCTGCCGATCTATCCCGAATTGACCGATGCGCAGATCCAGCGCGTGGCGGAAGTGGTAAAGGGCTTTTTCAAGTGATAATCGATCTTTATTCCCGGGTTGTGCGAATCCATCGTTCGCGTTGGAGAGCGTTGTGATTGCGTTGCCAGAATTCAACGCCGCCATGATATACACGAGCCACGATGGCCATGCGCAATGTTTTGGTCTTGAAACGCGGATGTTTCAAAAAGCGCCGAACAAAATGGGCTGCATCATCGGCCCGCACATCCAGCCACACCAAACCGTAGGCTGGATGGCATAGCGCGGCTTTAAAGAAATCCCAATCCAAGGTAAAGAACGTGACACCACGATGCCGGTGCAGTAGAGGAATAATGTCGGGGTCTTTCACCCCAAACCGCGCGAGGTCTTTCCCGATCAGCCGGAACGGAATGCGCCATTCTTTAAGCAGCGGCAACTGGTCTTTCGGAAAATTTTCGTCCAGCAGATTCAAGCAAAAGCTGGTTCAGCACGTTTCCGCACGGGCCGCCGGGATTGTTTGAGCCAGGCTTCTTGCGCAAGCCGGACAGCTTCGGCGATAGCGTTCAACGGAATGCGCCCACCCCAACGCTGGTTGCAGATATAATCCCATGACCGTCCGTCGGCCACGTCTTCTAAAACCTGCCAGACCATGATACGTGTGCCCTTGAATGTGGGTTTGCCATGACAGATTTCTGGATCTGCCACGATGTATTCCCCCAATTCAACACGTCCCGTCATGTTTTTGCCGTCTTTCATTGCCTATAATCATAGCCGAATTGCTTGAAAATAACAAGCCGTGCGAGAACGTAAGATTCTCCATCTGATTTATCCCGGGCCGCATCGACAATCATGGCCGGTTGGAAAATACTATCCGCGGACATGAAAAAATCTCTGCTCGAAACCCTGCGCGAACGCCGCCTGGTCTGTGACGGAGCCATGGGCACACAACTCATGCTCGCTGGCCTGGCCAACGGCGATTGCGGTGAGGCCTGGAACCTGACCCATCCCGAGCGCGTCTTAAAGATCCAGCGCAACTATGTCGATGCCGGCGCGGATTGTATCATCACCAATACTTTCGGCGGCAGCCGCCTGATGCTCAAACGCCACGGCCATGTCGATCAGTTGCGCGAGATCAACCAGTCCGGCGCGCGGATCGCGCGAGAGGCCTTCGGCGGCAGGGAGGGCTTCGTGCTCGGCGATCTCGGTCCGTTGGGCGCTATTCTCGAACCCTACGGCGATCTTCCGGCGGACCAGGCGCAAGCAGCCTACGAAGAGCAAGCCCGCGCCCTTGTCGAAGCCGGAGCGGACGCCATCATCATTGAGACGCAAACGTCCCTGGAGGAAATCGGTGTGGCGATTGATGCGGCAAAAGCGGCTGGTGCGCCCTGCGTCATCGCCTCGCTCGCGTACGATCTTTCCCAGGACAAATCTTTTTATGTCACCATGATGGGTGTCACGCCAGAAAAGGCCGCGGAATTTGTTTCCGAACGCGGCGCGGATATCATTGCGCTGAATTGCGGGACGGGCATGGATATGAATGGCGCGGCCATGGTGGCGAAGCAATATCGCGAGAGCTGCCAGTTGCCGGTGATGGTCCAGCCGAATGCCGGTCTGCCCGTTTTGGAAAATATGAAAGCCGTGTACAAACAGCTTCCGGTGGACATGGCAAAAAATGTTCCCGACGCGCTCGAAGCGGGCGCAAATATCATCGGCTCATGCTGCGGCAGCACGCCGGACCATACGCGCGCCATCCGGCAGGTCGTGGAAAAATTCAATCAACGCGGATGATGCAGGTAGGGACGCCGCACTGCGGCGTCCGCGGACCTCGCTCTACCAACACCCGTGGTGATAGTGATTATGTCGCCTGTTAGTGTTGCTGGTCATTCCAATGACAGACTCAATCAGAAAGCCCGCCATTGATCAGTAAATGTTCTCTCGCTGTTCCTTCTCCAGGTGGAGAAGGTCAGGATGAGGACGGGATTTAAAAACGTTCTCCTTTTCAAATCCAATCCGCGATTGTTCGGCGCCTGCCAGTTCGCCAAAATAATCCGTGTTTATCCGTGTCCATCCGTGGTTTAAATGTGTTCAGACCTCGTTCACCGTTCCCCAATAAACATCCAATCGTTTGGTGAGATAACTTTTGACGGCTTTCAAGAGCACCTGGGCCTCGATTTTTTGGCCGGTCTCAACAATTTGCGGCAGTGTCATGCCGGGCCGGATGGGAAAACTTCCCTGCGCGATGATCGGGCCTTCATCCAGGTGCATGTTGACGAAATGCGCCGTGCAGCCCGCGATCTTCACGCCGCGCTCATACGCCTGTCGGTACGGCTGTGGCCCAGGAAAACTTGGCAGCAGTGATGGATGGATATTGATGATCTTGTTTTTGTACCGCCAGACGAAATTCGGCGAGAGGATCTTCATGAACCGCGCCAGGACCACGAAATCCACTTCGTGCTCATCCAAAAGCTTCAGCGCCTTCGCTTCCGCGCCGGCCCTGTCTTCCCATGGCACATGAACAAAAGGCAACCGGTATTTTTTTGCCAGCGGCTCGAAACTTGCATGGTTGCCGACGACGATCGCCGGATCGGCGTTGATCGATTTCTTGGCGACGGCCTGGGCGATGGTCTCGAAGCAACGCGGTTCTTTCGTGACAAAGATGGCGAATCGCTGGCGCCGTCCCGTTTCGGAGAGACGGACCTTGATCTCCATGCCGAGTTGTCCGGCCAGTTGGCTGAGACCGGCGCGCAATGCGGCGGCGGAAAAATTCTTTTTCGGCCACGAGGCCTGCAACGTCATGCTGAATTGCCCGCGCGTGACCTGTTCTTCCAGCGCCTCGATGTTGGCATGTTGCTCAAAAAGGAAATTCGTGACCCGCGCGATGACTCCGGTCTTATCGCGGCCGATGACAGTGATGGTGGCGAATTGCTTCATGCTGATTTTTCAATATGGTGCTCCCGCCCGGAATCGAACCGGGATCGACGGATTAGAAATCCGCCGCTCTGTCCATTTGAGCTACGGGGGCACCCGTGCCGCATACAATAACACCCGCCCCAATTTTCAAAAGCCAAAAGGCATAGACAAAACTCGCTTGTCAGGGTGTCGCGCCGGGTGTATCACAGCTTTAATGAAACTGCGGGCTTTCAATAATCAGGACAAGGCGATGACGCGGGCAGATGTGCTAGCGGTGATAGTCTTGGTCATCGTTTTATTGATATTGGTTATAATGCCAATGCTTGCCGCTCATAAAGCTCATAGCCCTCGTACTGCTTGCGTAAATAACCTCAAAGAAGTTTATCTTGGCTCATTGATTTGGGCCGATGACCACAATGGTAAGTTTCCTTTCGAAATATCTGTTGCAAATGGTGGAACCAGAGAATTTGCTGAAGGGGGTGATGTTTTGAAAACGTTTCAGGTCATGTCCAACGAATTAGCGACTCCTAAAATTTTGTATTGTCCGAGCGATGCGGATCACATCTGGGCGGCCAATTTTTCATCCGACTTTTCTGCCAAAAATGTCAGTTATTTTCTGGGCATAGATGCCGACACAAACAGCCCGCAATCATTGTTTGCCGGCGATGATAATTTTCAAATTAATGGTGTGTCGGTAAAACCGGGACTGCTTAAAGTACCAGCAAATGCCCCGATTGGATGGACGGTTGCCCGTCATAAATATAATGGCAACATCGGTTTTGGGGACGGGAGCGTTCAGGAAGCAACCTCTCCTCAACTGGCGGCAAACTTTACGAACACCATCACCCGATTAGCAATACCCTGACGCCTTTGTGTTCTCTGCGTTCTTTTGCGGCTAAATCTTTTCTAAGATTACCCCTTCGCAATCTTTGTCCCGGCAAAATGGCATGAAGCGAAGACGTCCTTCTTCACCTCGCGGAGCGCCGGAAACTCATCTTTGCATTTTGGCATCTGCGCAATGGGACATCGCGGATGGAACGGGCATCCACTCGGCGGATGGATGGGCGATGGCACATCGCCCGGCAACACGATGCGTTGCCGTTTCGTTTCGGGGTCTATCTCCGGTATGGCTGAGATGAGCGCCTGTGTATAGGGATGCTGCGGATCACCGATGAGCACTTTGGCCTCGGCAGCCTCCACGATTTTGCCGAGATACATCACCAGCACGCGATGGCTGATGTGCTCCACCACCGCCAGATCATGCGCGATGAACAGATACGCGATGCCATGCTTTTGTTGCAGGTCGCGCAGCAGGTTGATGATCTGCGCCTGCACTGAAACGTCCAGCGCGCTTACCGGCTCATCGCAGATGATGAGTTGCGGTTCGACCGCCAGTGCGCGCGCGATGCCAATGCGTTGCCGCTGGCCGCCGCTGAATTCATGCGGATATCGTTGCGCATAGATCGCGTCCAGTCCCACCGCCTGCAACAGTTCCGCGATGCGCTTTCGCCGCGCCGATTTGCTGTCGGTCAATTTATGGATGTCCAGCGCTTCGCCCACGATTTGCTCCACCGTCATGCGCGGATTCAGCGAGCCGTAGGGGTCCTGGAAAATCATCTGGAACTTCCGCCGCCGCGCCCGCAGCATCGAACCGCCCATATGGGTGATGTCCTCGCCGTTCAGGAGAATGCTTCCCTCCGTTGGGTCCACCAGCCGGACGATGGCGCGGCCCAGCGTCGTCTTGCCGCAACCGCTCTCGCCCACCAACCCCACCGTTTCGCCCGGCGCGATGGTGAAGCTCACGTCGTCCACCGCCTTCACCGTCTCATGGACGCGGCTGAACAACCCGTGTTTCACGGGAAAATGCACTTTCAGATTTTTTACTTCAAGCAATGCGTTCATTCAAATGCCGGAGCTCCGTAGGAGCGGCATATTTATAGCCATAAATCACATAATGATAAAGCTCCGTCGGAGCGGCATATTCTTGAAAACAATTGGAGATGTCGCTCCTGACGGAGCTTAAAAATTATTTCAGAGGAATTCTACAAAGATTTCGCTCCTAACGGAGCTTGTACGGTTGGCCTTGATAAAACTTCCCCTTTGCAGCTTCGGCCAGCTTTTCCCGAACGTTTGGCGGCGTGTCGCCTTGCGGCTGTTTTGCATTGTCCTCCCAATTGCCCAGACGGCGGGCTACCTCCGCGCGCTCCTCCACTGTCAACTTGGGAATTGCAGCTTTGATTTGAGCAACTGTGAGCATATTGAAAAATTAAGCGCAACTCGAATCACCGTCAATGAAGCAAATATATTGGACTTGCTCGTAATTTGAAGCTGGCGTAGCTTGCAAATGTGAGTATTGAAGCACTTCAAGGCGAAGTCAGCGCACTGTCATCCGAGCAGAGGCGTAAGCTCATGGCTTTTATGGTTGCGATCGAAGACCGCAATCGCCCCGGTTACGCGGAGGAATTGGCGCGCAAAATTGATAATAAGTCGCCCAGCCACTGGCTGACACCCGAACAATGCGAGCGCGAACTTGGGCTTGATTCCAAATGAGCGATTCGCGGCTGTTCATCGCCGTTGACGTTTTAGATTTTCTCCGCACCCTTCGACCGCGCGAACAGCGCGATTTACTCCAGCTCTTCCGTGAAATTGCGGCATACCCTTCCAAATTTTCTGATTTTGTTGAATCCGATTCCACAGGACGACGCGTGGACGTTCACATCTTTGGAAAATTCGCCATCAAATTCTGGAACGATTTTGCCGACCGGCATGTGAAAATCTTGGATTTACACTTTGCGGACGAAACGAAGTGAATTTCATTTCCAATACGGACACCGCACCCATCGCCCCGGTTCCACTTCAAGCAGTTCAGGATTTTTTTCCACGCACTCGGGCTTGGCGATGGGACAGCGCGGCGCGAAGCGGCAACCCGGCGGAAAATTGCCAATACGCGGCACATTGCCCGGAATCGCAGAGAGCCGGTCCGCGCCGCCATGCAATTTCGGCACGCTGGCCATCAACGCTTTGGTGTATGGATGCAATGGACACCGCAATAATTCCCTAGCCGGCGCCAGTTCCACGATCTGCCCGGCGTACATCACCGCCACGCGATCGGCCATGTCGCCGACAATGCCAAGGTTATGCGTGATGAGCAGGATAGCCATGCCCAGGCGCTGTTTGAGGTCGCGCAACAGGTCGAGGATTTGTGCCTGGATGGTCACGTCCAGCGCAGTCGTCGGTTCATCAGCCACCAGCAGTTTCGGTTCACTCGCCAGCGCCATAGCGATCATCACGCGCTGCTGCATGCCGCCCGACATCTCGAACGGGTAGTTGCGGATGCGCGATTCCGGCGCGGGAATCCCCACCAACTTGAGCAGGCGGATGACCTCGTCTTTCGTTGCTTTCTCCGGCCGATGCAGCTTTAAGGACTCCATGATCTGGTTGCCCACGCGGAACACTGGGTTCAGCGCCGCACCCGGTTCCTGGAAAACATAGCTGACCACCCCGCCGCGGATCTCGCGCAATTCGCGCTGCGACATTTTCAGGACGTCGCGTCCATTCAATAGAATCTCCCCATCCACATAATGGGCCGGCGGCGTCGGAACCAATCGGGCAATCGAAAGTGCTGTCACCGTTTTACCGCAACCGCTTTCGCCCACCAGGCAGACCGTTTCGCCCACGCCGATGTTGATGGACACGCCATCGATCGCGCGCGCGGCTTCGGCGTTTTTGCCGAAGTCCATTTTCAAATTTTTGATCTCAAGCAGAGACATGGCGGAATGGATCAGTATCGTTTGTTGTAATCTTCGTGGGAACCTATCCATTCCCAAAGGAAAATATTATCAATAAATTTTCCAACGGCGCGATAGTGGCTGCCAATGCGCGCAGACCAGTTTGATTTGCCGATGGACTTAAAATGTAACGATGGGTGAAAGATGTTCGCTGACCACAGGCGATAGTTTTTTTGCGCCAATTGCCGGACATCAGCAGGCAACGCCCGGTATAGCCGCCAGAATTCGGATGTTCCGCGACTGGGAAGAGTCACGTCTCGTTGATGATCTCGTTTAGCGGAATGGTTTTGCCCGCTGCATGCTCGGCCTCCGCCCCACGATTTAGTTTATCAAATTTGCCGGCGGCGATATCAGTTTTCATCTGGCGGTCCCAATCGTCATCTTCGAAAGGGTGCAACAACGATTCCAGCTCACATCGTTCTTGCGGCGAGAGCTGGTCAATCGCAGCCTTGATTTCGGCAACCGTACTCACGATAAAAGGTTAAGCGCAACACCATCCGCCGTCAATAAGGCAAAACTAATTCGACTTTGTGTCCGCCGCGTCTCTTAATCCATCGCCGAGAAAGTTGAAAGCCAGAACCGTGACAAAAATTGCCGCTCCCGGCGCCAGCAACCACGGGTATCGCTGCAAAAAGTTCGGGTCCTGCGCTTCCGTCAACATATTGCCCCAACTCGCGTATGGTTCCTGGATGCCCACGCCGAGAAAACTCAACACCACTTCGCCCAAAATATAATATGGTACGCTCAAGGTCGCCGCCACGATGACATAGGAAAATGTGTTCGGCAAAATATGGCGCACGATGACCCGCAGGTGCGATTGGCCGATAGACCGCGCCGCCAGCACGAATTGTTGCTCGCGCAGCGAAAGCGCCATCCCGCGGATCACGCGCGCCATGCTCGCCCATCCGATAAAGCTCAGGATGACGATGATCATGGCGTAGATCTTCGCAGAACTCATGTCGGGAGGAAAAGCATTGCGCAGTGAAATGATGAGGTACAGCGCCGGGATGGACATGATCAATTCACAAAAGCGCATGATGACCGTGTCCGTGGCCCCGCTGAAATAACCGGAAATCCCGCCGATGATCAGCCCGAACGCGAAGGACAAAGCAATGCCCACCAGCCCGATCGAGAGCGAGATTTGCGAACCGTACAGCAGCCGCGTGAAAATATCGCGCCCGTATTGGTCTCCGCCAAAGAGATAAACCGGATACTGGTCATCGCCCGTCCCGAAAAGATGCGTCGAGCAGGGAATGAAACCGAACAGATTGAATTTGTCGCCCGCCACAAAAAAATGGAGCGGTTTACTATCGTCCGCCACAGGTTGATAGTGAAAATCGTTGTCGGAAGTATAACGCATCACGACCAGGTGAAACTGTTGCAGATGCGGCCAGTTCGGCGGGTGAAACGAATTATTGGTGTCATTATGATTGTACATCTGCGGCGAGATGAACCCGGCGAAGAGAGCGACCAAATAGAGAAAGATCAGAATCACGCCGCCGGTCAGCGCGATTTTCTTCCGTTTGAGCCGTTGCCAGAATAATCGCCAGGGGGAAAGGATCACGCGCGGCTCGACTGCTTGAATTGGCACGGCGCTTTCCATTTAACCGGCCCAGTTTAGCCGGATAAATAGCCGCCATCAATTTAGTTTTACTCCAATCTCCCGGATGCCATTCGTAACATCCCCTTTCTTGACCCCCGCCTGCAATCCGGCGAAACTAAATTGATTGGATGAAAAAATCGTTCGCTGAATTTTTTGGGACTTTTGCCCTCGTTTTCGCGGGCACGGGCGCTATCGTCATCAACGACGCCTCCGGCGGCGTTATCACTCATGTGGGCATCGCCCTGACCTTTGGTTTGATCGTACTGGCCATGATCTACACCGTTGGTGACGTTTCCGGCGCGCACTTGAATCCGGCAGTGACGATCGGCTTTTGGGCCGCACGCAGAATGCCAGGTCGGGAAGTGCCTGGCTACATTGCCAGCCAGTTGGCCGGGGCGGTTGTCGCCAGCGCCCTGCTGCGGGTGTTGTTCCCGGACAATAAACTGCTCGGCGCCACCATGCCTGCGGGTCCGGAAATGCAATCGTTCATCCTCGAAGCCGTTCTCACTTTCGTCCTCATGCTCGTCATCCTGAACGTCTCGACGGGCGCGAAGGAGAAAGGCATCACGGCGGGCATTGCCGTCGGCGCGGTGATCGCGCTGGAAGCGATGTTCGCCGGGCCGATCTGCGACGCTTCGATGAATCCCGCGCGCTCCCTCGCGCCCGCGCTGGTGTCCGGCCATTTCGAGCATTTATGGATCTATCTCGCCGCGCCGCCCTTGGGCGCATGCGCCGCGATGTTTGCCTGCCGCTGCATCCGCGAAAAAGATTGCTGCTCAAGATTGAAAACTGAAACAACTCCCTGACATGAAACAAAAAGTTCTCTTCGTCTGTATCCACAACAGCGCCCGCAGCCAAATGGCTGAGGCCTTCCTCAATCAGGATTGCGGCGACGTCTTTGAAGCGCACAGCGCGGGGATCGAGCCGGGCAAACTGAATCCCATCGTCGTTGAAGCCATGCAGGAGATCGGCATTGATATTTCCGGCAACCGGACCAAATCGGTCGCGGACTATCTCAACCAGCAATTCGCCTGCGTCATCACTGTCTGCGACGAAACGAGCGCCGAGCGTTGCCCGGTTTTTCCCGGCAAGACCCGGCGATTGCATTGGGGCTTTCTCGATCCGTCAGCCCTTCAAGGAACGCACGACGAAAAACTCGCGCGCACCTGCGAAATCCGCGACCAGATCAAGGCCAGGGTCGAAGCCTGGTGTGAAGAAGTTTGCCCGGCTTGCGTCTAGAGCGTTTTAAAAAATAATGTGGCCGTTCGGAGCGAGGATTTTTAGCGTTTTGGCGAGGCTTTGGCGAAGGAGCATGTTTGAAAACCCTGTGACTGAGCCGAAACGACGCCAAAACCTAAAAAGACCGCTTCCTCTCCTTCTTACCCCCGAATGGCTATAGTATTTTTTAAACCGCTCTAAAATCATCCGGCATTTCATAGGCAACAGAATCGTCAATTCTTCGTCAAGCCGGCGCCTTGCGCGGACTCCCATCCACCGCCGAGCGATTTGTAGAGCGTGACCAGATTCACGGAAACCGTCCGGTCGCTTTGCGCCAGCGCATCCTGCGCCTGGTACAACGAACGCTCCGCATCCAGCACATGGAGAAAATCCGTCAGCCCGTTGGCATACAGCTTGTTCGCCAAATCCAATGAATTGCGGCTGGCCGTCACTGCGTCCTGTAGTGATTCGCGGCGTATCTGTTCATTCGCATAGGCCGTCAACCCGCTCTCGACGTCTTCGAACGCGCCAAGCATGGTCTTATCGTATTGGGCCAACGCCTCCTCTTGGCGGGCATTTTGTATCTTGATGTTGTTATGGATGCGGCCGGCATCAAAGATGCGCCATTGTACCGTGGGGCCGGCTGACCAAAACCGGCTGCCCGCGCTGAACCAATCGCTCGCGCTCACGCTCTCGAATCCCGCCATGCCGGTCAGATAAAATTTCGGGAACAAATCCGATTTGGCCACACCGATATTTGCTGTAGCAGCGGCCAATTCCCGTTCCGCGCGTTGCACATCCGGACGGCGTTCCAATAAGTCCGAGGGCAATCCCACCGGCACCTGCGGCGGGGTCGCAGGGATGGGGGCGACCGTTGATAATTCCGCGATCAAACTTTCCGGCTGTTGTCCGAGCAGCACACCCAACCGGAAGATGGAAGTCTGGATCTCCGTCTGCAACGTCGGCACTTCAGCCTTCGTTGTCGCCAACAAAGACGCCGCCTGTTGCACATCCAAATCGTTGCTCAATCCTTTCTTGAAGCGGTCCTCGGTGATGGCCAGCGCCTGGTTTTGCGCCTCGATGTTTTCTTGCGTGATGGCCAGGCGACGTTGATAACCACGCACGTCAACGTAATCCCGCGCCACGTCGCCAAGCAAAGTCACCAACACGTCGCGCCGGCCAAATTCTGAAGCGGCCACCTGCGCCCTGGCCGATTCGGCAGTTCTGCGTTGACCGCCGAACACATCGATCTCCCAGGAAGCATCGAAGCCCGCCTGGTAGAGGTCGTTATCAAACGGCACATTCGCCGGAACCGGGATCGAGCCGAGCACCGGTTGATGATGGCTGGTCTCGGTCCGCGCATACGAAGCCGAGCCATCCACCGTCGGCAAAAAGTTGGCGTCGGCGATGGCATATTGCGCCCGCGCTTCACGGACCCGCGCCCCGGCCACTTGCAGGTCGAGGTTCGAGCGCACCGCGCGAGCGATCAATGAATCCAGTTCGGCGTCATTGAAATTCGTCCACCACGCCGCCAGCGAGGCTGATGAATTGGTTTCGCCTCCGGCCATCGGCGCGGCCCATTGCGATGGGGCGCCGGCTGCGGGGCGTTGATAATTCGGCCCGACCGCGCACCCGGCGGCGATGAGGGCCAGGAGAACCACTGATGACAGATAATTGATTTTCATATTCTTCCTTTCAATGCGCCGCAATGGGGCGGCTGGCTTTTACATTCTTCAACAACAAAGCTCCGACAAGACAGGCGGCGCAGATGGCCGCGAGCAACCGGAAGTCATCCAGGTTGGCCAGAAAATTCGCCTGCGTCACCAACGTGTGATAGATCGAGCCGACGGCCTGTTGATGGCCGGTCACCGGATCGCTCTGCGCGGCAAATGTCGCCGACATCGACTGCACGCTTGATTGATATGTCGTGTCATAAGGTGTCAGGTCCGCCACCAAAATGTTCTGGTGGAACTGCGCGCGGCGCGCGGTAAGCGTTGTGACCAACGAAATGCCCACGCTGCCACCGACGTTGCGCATCAGGTTGAAAATGCCGCTGGCGTTGCCGATCTGCTCAGGCTTGAGTGATCCCATGGCCAGCGTGTTGAGCGGCACAAACATGAACGCGATGGAGACGCCCGAGAAAAACAACGGCCAGAACAACACCCACGGATTGATATCCAACGAAATCTCGCTCAACACATACGAGCCCAGGCCGAAGGACAGGAACCCGAATGCAACCAGCAAACGCGATTGGATCTTGCCGATCAACCGTCCCACGAGCGGCATGGCGATCAACGCGCCGACACCACGGGGGATCATTGCCAGGCCGCTTTGCAAGGCCGTATAGCCCATCAACGATTGCAGGTAGAGCGGAACGAGCGCCGTCATGCTGTACAACGTGATCCCGGCGCAAAACATCAGCGCCGCGCCGAGGCTGAAATTGTAGTTCTTCATCACGCGGAGGTCCACGAAAGGCCGCTCGGCGGAAAGTTCGCGCCCCACGAAGATGATCAAACCGATGATGGCCAACCCCGCCATCAAAACGATGAAGTTCGAGCCGAACCAGTCGTCCTCCTGCCCTTTGTCGAACAGCACTTCCTGGCAGCCCAACCAGAGCGACATGAAGCTGAACCCGATCACGTCCAGGCGCGGGGGTTTGGCATTACGGATCCAATGCGGGTCATGGATAAAGCGTTGGATGAGCCAATAGGCGAGGAATCCGGCGGGAAGCTTGATGAAGAAGATCCAGCGCCAGCTGTAATTGTCCGTGATCCAGCCGCCGAGCACGGGGCCGAGGATGGGAGCTGTCACCACGCCGATGCCATAAATGCCCATCGCCATGCCTTGTTTCTCTTTCGGAAAACTTTCCATCATGATGGATTGCGCGATGGGTTGGAACGCCCCGCCGCCCGCGCCCTGGAGCACGCGCATGGCCAGCAACATCGGCAAGCTGGTGGCCAACCCGCAGAGGAAGGAGGCTGCGGTGAAGATGACCACGCAGGCGAGCAGGAAATTTTTCCGCCCGAAACGCTGGCCGAGCCAGGCGCTGCACGGGATGACGATGGCGTTGGAGATCAGGTAACTGGTCAACACCCAGGTGGCTTCATCCGTGGAGACCGACAGGCTGCCCGCGATGTGCGTCAACGAAACGTTGGCGATGGTCGTGTCCAGCACTTCCATGAAGGCCGGCAACATCACCGCCAGCGTGATCATCCACGGATTCACTTTGGGTTCGTTGTTGTTCATGACGTGAAAGTGTTATGAGTTAATTCACACGCACTTCCGGTTCGACCGACATTCCCGGCCCGAGAACGTAATTGGGATCATTGTCGTTATCTAGCACGATCTTCACGGGCACGCGTTGCACCACTTTCACGTAATTGCCCGAGGCATTTTCCGGCGGCAACAGGCTGAAGCGGGGGCCGGTGCCCGATTGGATGCTGTCCACGTGGCCTTTGAATTTGATCTGCGGATAGGCGTCCACGCGCACTTCCACCGCCTGGCCCGCGTGCATGTGGGTCAATTGCGTCTCTTTGAAATTGGCCACCACCCACACCTGCTGCGGCACGATGGCCAGCAACGGTTGGCCGGTTTGGATATAGGCGCCCGACTCAACCGTCCGGTGCGTCACATAGCCCGCTTCCGGTGCTTTGACCTGCGCATAAGAAAGATTCAACTCAGCCTGGTGAACGTCCGCCTGGCTTTTCAGGACTTCGGCGTTCGCCGTCTGGATGGCTGCCGCATCGAGGCCCGACTGGGCTTCCGCAGCCTGCTCAACATTTCGCGCCGCCACCGTTTCCGCATCCGCCGACCGGGCTTGCTGTGCCGCGAGGTCCAATTGGCTCTGCGAAACACCGAGGCTGCCCACGGCCTGGTAGC
The DNA here is from genome assembly GCA_036502245.1 of Verrucomicrobiia bacterium. Taxonomy (GTDB): domain Bacteria; phylum Verrucomicrobiota; class Verrucomicrobiia; order Limisphaerales; family UBA11358; genus UBA11358. Next base: position 4,592 of record DASXYX010000052.1, on the reverse strand, counting down.
GTTTGTAATCCGATTCCGCGCGGGTGGCTTCGGCTTGCGCGGCGGCCACTTTGGCTTTTTCTTCCTGGATTTTCGCCTGGTCAACTGTGGCCTGCTGATTGGCTTGCGCCAGACGGCCTTTGGCTGCGGTAAGATTCGCCTGTTCCTCATCGAGCTTGGTCTGGTAATCGCGCGCATCGATCTGCACCAGCACATCGCCCTGCTTCACCAATTGATTGTCCTGCACCAGCACCTGCGCCACGCGACCAGCCACTTGCGATGCGATGGGCGTGACGTGCGCCTCGATGAACGCGTCATCGGTGGATTCAAACGGCATGACGCATTCAAAATAATAGATGCCCGTCGCCAGGCTCGCCGCGAGTATCGCCATGCCGGCGTACAAATGTTTGCGGCGGATACTTTTTGCGGGAGCGGCAGGAGTCTTTCCATTGGTCGGGACCGGTTGTTCGATTTCAGGAGCGATGACCAATCGGTTGTTCGGCAAAGTGGGAGTGGCCACCCGTCCCACGGACGAGGAATCGGGCTGGTTTAGTGTCGCAGTATTCATATCTTTATCGGTGTTAAGTTTCATTTTCTGAGGGACATATCACAGGTTCTGTGCCAACTGCTAAAAATGAATTTAAGTTATTATATACAAACAACTTATACAAAATAAAGGTATTTGTGATTATGGGTCGAAATATTGAACGTTCGAATAATCGTTCAATTAAGTTTGAAATTTCGTCCCATATCGGGAATAGTAAAAGGCATGGATGCCGATGTCCGCTTTGACCCGGTTTTTGCGCGCAATCTGCTCCTGGAGATTGCCCAGGAACAGTCACTCGATGAATTATTGAAGAAAGTCGTCAACCGGATCATGCAACGCCCCGGAGTCGCGCGCGTCCGAATATGGATGATCAGAAAGGGAGATATTTGCGCCACGTGCGTTCGCCGTAAGGATTGCCCGGACCAGACCCGCTGTCTCCACGCCGTTGCGGGCGGCAGTAATCTGTTGGAAGGGAAAGAGGAAGAAGAATACACCAAACTGACCGATCCTTATGCGCGGGTCCCGTTTGGTTTTGGCGCGGCGGGAAAGATCGCCGCCACCGGCAAACAATTAGTGTTGCGCGACCTGGACCAGGACCCGCAGGAACTCGCTTTCATTGACTGGCTCAAGCGGGAAAAGATCCGCGGATACAACGGCGTGCCGCTCATCTACAAAGGTGAAGTGCTTGGGGTCATCGCGGTTTTCAATCGCCAGAATCTTTCGGAGGAAGTGGCGGCGTGGGCGCGCATTTTTGCCGATCACGTTGCCGGCGCCATTGCCAGTGCCCGCGCCTTTGAAGAGATTCAGCAACTCAAGTCCCAACTCGAACAGCAGAATTCCTATCTGCAGGAAGAAGTCGTGGAGGCCAAGGCCTTCGGCGATCTTATCGGACAAAGCGCGGCCCTGCGCCAGATCGTCAGCCAGGTCGATCTCGTCGCGCCCACGGATGCCTCCGTCCTCATCCTCGGCGAGACCGGCACCGGCAAGGAACTGGTCGCGCACGAGATCCATCATCGCAGCCTTCGCAAAGACAAACCGCTCATCCGTGTCAATTGCGCATCCATCCCCAAGGAATTGTACGAGAGCGAATTTTTCGGCCATGCCCGCGGCGCATTTACCGGCGCGCTCAAAGACCGGGCCGGGCGTTTTGAGACGGCCCAGGGCGGGACCTTGTTCCTGGATGAGATCGGCGAAGTGCCGCTGGATCTGCAGGGCAAACTTCTCCGCGCGCTCCAGGAAAAATCGTACGAACGCGTGGGCGAAGACCGCACCCGGTTTGCCGACGTGCGCATCATTGCCGCCACGAACCGCGACCTGAAAAAGGAAGTCGCCGCCGGACGGTTCCGCGAAGATCTTTACTACCGGCTCAATGTTTTTCCAGTGCAAGTCGCTCCCTTGCGCGACCGCCGGGAGGACGTTTCTCCCCTCGCCCAACACTTTATCAAACTATCAACGAAAGAATTGGGTTGCCCGAAACCGCGCCTGACCCGCGCCGGCATCGCTCAACTGGAAAGCTACGACTGGCCTGGCAACATCAGGGAGCTGCGCAATGTCATCGAACGCGCCGTCATCCTCGCGCGCGGTGGCGCGATGGAATTTGATTTGCCCAATAACGCCTCAGTATCGCCATCACCTTCTAACAAGCCACGACTCGACGAAGAAACCGCCCGTGATTTTCTCACTGAAGCCGAAATGCAACAGCGCGAGCGGGAAAACCTTCTGGCCGTCCTTGGAAAAACGAATTGGAAAATCAAAGGCCCTGATGGCGCCGCAGAACTTTTAGGTATCAAACCAACCACGTTGCTTTCACGCATTAAAGTGATGGGACTGAAGCGGCCGGAAACAAAGTGAACACTTTCTGTTTTCCTTCGCTTGTAAGACAACCATAAGTCAACTTGTTAGACAACCCGCGGGGAGATAAAAAGGATAAACTCACGCGCCAAAACCCGATGGGCGCATCTCAGTTTTTGAGCGCTTCTGATTGCCAGGGCTTATGTTCCGCAGGAACATCTGATAATAGCCCGCAGTTTCAACTGCGGGTACCGTGATGGAATGAGAAAAGTCCCGCAGGGACGGCTGAAAATCCAGTCGTCCCTCCGGGACTTGAAACGTGTGGCTCCCATTCCCCGGCGTTGAAACGCCGGGCTATTCTCAAAAAGTCCCTGCGGGACTCCAGATTCGGTCCCCCGTATGCTAAAAACTGAGATGCGCCAAAGCCCGGTTCCCTCACCATTGCCCGGCTCCAACGATCAACTATCCAGGCTGCGGCGGATGATGTCCATGAGTTGGTCGGCGGAAAAAGGCTTTTGCAAAAAGTTTTCGCCCAGCCTTAATTCGCTTTTCCCACCCGCAAATTCCGCGCTGTAGCCGCTGATGAAGACGACCTTCAATTCCGGGTATTCCTGCTGCAAGTGCATGGCCAGTTCGTGCCCGAGAATCCCCCCGGGCATGGCCAGGTCCGTCAGCAACAGGGCCACGGACGATTGGTGCCGCACCCAGAGTTTCAGGGCTTCGAGGCCGTTGGCCGCTTCGAGCACCTTGTAGCCGTTTTGCGCCAGGGCCGACTGCGCCAGCGCCCGCATCTCGGTGTCGTCCTCCACCAGCAGGATGGTTTCCGTGCCGGTTTGCTGCCTGGGTTTGGCGGCCACGATGGATTCCGTGTCCCCCTGGCTTGTCGGAAGGTGGATCGTGAATTTTGTGCCGCGGTCCAGCTCGCTTTCCACGGTGACGAAACCGTTATGTTGTTTCACGATGCTCATCACCGTCGCCAATCCGAGGCCCATGCCTTTGCCCGGCTCTTTGGTGGTGAACAACGGTTCAAAGATCTTCGCGAGGGCTTCCCGGGGGATGCCGACGCCCGAGTCGCTGACGCTGAAATAGACATACTCCCCGGGCTGGACGGCCTGGTGAAGAACGGTGAACGGTTCTTGCACCTCTTTTTCGCCGGTCGCAATCGCCAGCTTTCCGCCCTGCGGCATGGCATCGCGGGCGTTGGCGGCGAGGTTCAACACGATCTGGTCCAGCATCCCGGCGTCGGCCTGGGTGACCAAAGCCGAAGAGTGAAGGTTCAATTGCAGCTTGATGCTTTCCCCGACGACCTGTCGCGCCGTTTTCGCGATATTGGTGATCACCTCGTTCAGGTTCAAGTTGCGCGGCTGGATAGCCTGCTTGTTGCTGAAGAGCAGCAGTTCGCGGGTAAGATAAACGCCGCGTTGGGCCGCGTTGCGGATCTTTTGAAAACCGTCCAACGCCTCCAGCGGCATATTTTTCGCTTTGGCGGACAGCTCGGCCTGCATCATCATTGCCGCGAGGATATTGTTGAAATCATGGGCCACCCCGGAAGCGAGCTGGCTGATGGCTTCCACCTTTCCCGCCTGGCGCAACTCTTCCTCGCGTTTCCGGTCGCCGGTGACGTCCCGCGAACTGACCACCACAAAACCGTCCGCGGCCTGGCCGGGAACGCTGCGCGCTACGGATTGCAGGACGCGCCAGGAACCATCGCGATGGCGCGCGCGATATTCCACGGTCATGGGGGCCGTGGGATCGGCGATCATCCTGCCGAGCGCAGCCGTCGTCCTGGGCAGGTCCAACGGGTCGATCAGGTCGAAAATGTTCCGGTTCAAGACTTCTTCCGGTTCGTATCCAAGTATGGGCGTGGCTGAGGGGCTGATGAACCGGAGCACCCCTTTATCGTTGACCACGGTGATGATGTCCGAAGTGTTTTCAACCAGGAGGCGCAAAAATTCTTCGCTGACAGGCAGGCCTTGTCCGGCTGGCTGGCCGTTCGCTGGTGTGTTGCTCGCTGGCATATTGGTCGTCCGCAGTCGTCTGGATTGCGGGCGGTTTCTGCTCCACTGCCCGACCCGTTAGCTAATACGTTCTTCATCCGGTTTTGTCCAGCAATTGTGAAAAAATTCGGGTTAAATTTTGCCCGGCGGCTTGGAGCGGTTTAAAAAATAATGTGGCCATTCGGAGCGAGGATTTTTGGGTTTTTGGCGAGGCTTTGGCGAAGGAGCATGTTTGAAAACCCTGTGACTGAGCCGAAACGACGCCAAAACCCAAAAAG
>DASXYX010000051.1:0-20280 GCA_036502245.1 Verrucomicrobiia bacterium | reverse complement strand
ATGGCAGCCCAACAACTCAATTTGTCCGAGCCATAGCTGCCCGCCGGGGTTCGCAGGCACCTTTTTCTGCTTCACCACCGCTGGTTCACCCCGCAAAAATCAGAATTCATACAAACTCTGATTTATTCAGCGTCTCCTTAGCAGTTTTCTGTCGCAGAAATTTCTCCGGCAGCCGGCCACGATTGGGTTTGCAATAATCTGTTTGCGTCCGAACGCTGTTCCCTCTCCGCTCCCATCCGATAGGAAATTCCCCTCAAATGGTTCGCGCATTGAACCCCTGAACCTGATGAAGCTGGGAAAGCTTTCAAGTACCAATGCCCGTCCGCATCTCCCCCTTGCCGCGTCGTAGCGCAGTGAAGACGGGTCAACGGGAAGGTTAGGATGAGGGGTGAGACTCCAGCCAGATTCACTTCTCACCATTCCATTGGATGTTAGGTGTTGAACGTGCCCTGTAGAAAACATAGTTATTTGCGTGTCGTTGATTGGAATGAAGATGGGTCTTGGGGAGCGCACGCGCCTCGCGTGCTGTGTTCGGCGCCCTCGCCGAACACAACCCAATCACAAATTTGTCCGTAAAATGCAAGTTTCCTACAAAGCATGTTGAATGTTGGTTGTTCCCAAAGGTTCATGGCAAGAAGGCCAGGATGAGGGCGAGCTAAACCTCTCCGCGTAGCGGCTGAAATTGTCAATGCCATCGTTCGCCGAGCGCTCAAATTTTGAATGCGCCCGCCATTCACACTCTTTTCTTTTTCCATGCTCAAATCCGCGTAATCTGCTCGTGACGTAAAATCTCGGATTCTTAGTTTTGTCATAACAGATCGCATTGACATCCAGGCTTTTGCTGTATATTCTTTGTAGAAACATGAATGCGACCATTCAAAAATGGGGCAATAGCCTCGCCGTGCGAATACCGAAATCTGTTTCGCAACAGATCCACGTGAACGAAGGCGACGGTGTGGAATTGAAAGTAGATGCCAACGGACTTTTGATCCGGCCGGCCAAACGCCGATATCAATTGTCCGGGTTGGTCAGAAAGATCACCCCATCGAACCGACACCAGGAAACCGATTGGGGCAAACGCTCCGGCAAGGAGGCGTGGTGAGGGCGGGTTATGTGCCAGATCGCGGTGATGTGGTCTGGTTGGATTTTGACCCGCAGGCAGGCCGTGAACAAGCCGGACGCCGCCCGGCGGTGGTCTTAAGCCCATCCGGTTACAATAGCAGGTCCGGATTGGCCCTCTTGTGTCCTGTCACCAGCCACGCAAAAGGTTACCCCTTTGAATGTTCTCTGCCTAAAAATTTTCCCATCCAGGGCGTCGTTTTATCGGATCATGTTCGTTCGCTCGATTGGAAATCACGCCAGGCGGGATTCATTTGCCATCTTCCTGTGGAAGTAATCGAAGATATCACGGCAAAAATCGTCGCTCTCGTCAGCGACGAATAATTTTAATCCGTCGGCTAATCAACCATTAAAATGAAACCTCGCGTTCGCTTTGCCCCGTCGCCGACCGGTTACCTGCATATCGGCGGTGCGCGCACTGCCCTGTTCAACTGGCTCTATGCCCGCCACACCGGCGGCACGTTCGTCCTGCGCATCGAGGACACCGATACCGCCCGCAATTCGCAGGAAGCCGTGGAGGTCATCCTGAGCGGCCTGCGCTGGCTTGGGCTGGACTGGGACGAAGGACCGCTCACCGCCGACGCCACCGGCGCGAGTAAGGGCGGTTGCGGGCCGTACTTCCAATCGCAACGCAAACCCAACTATCAGCGCCGCGTCGAGGCCCTCCTTTCGCGTGGCCTTGCGTATGAGCATGAAGGCGCGGTGAAATTCAAGATGCAACGCGAGCCGGTCGTCATCAAAGACCTCGTCGTCGGTGAAGTCGTTCGCAAACTGACCGACCGCGAAGAAGTGGACCCGGATTTTGTTATCCTGCGTTCCGACGGCCAACCGGTGTTCCATCTGGTCAACGTCATTGACGACCTGGAGATGAACATCACGCATGTCATCCGCGGTGAAGACCATTTGAGCAATACCGCCAAGCATATCGCGCTCTTCAAGGCGTTCGGCGTGCCAGCGCCCCATTACGCGCATATCCCGCTCATCCTGAACAAGGACGGCTCCAAGATGAGCAAACGCGACCAGGGCGCCTCGCTCACAAGTTATCTCGACGGCGGTTTCCTGCCCGAAGCCGTGGTGAATTATCTCTGTCTCCTCGGCTGGTCACCCAAAGACAACCGGGAAAAATTATCGCTCGCCGAAACGGTGGAACGCTTCGACCTTCCCCAAATCCTGCGGCATAATGCGCGGTTCGATTATGAAAAATTGCTCTGGCTCCAGGGTGAATACGCGCGCGAGTTGCAGGACGATCGCTTTTACGAACTGGCCGTCCATGCCTTTGCCAAAGCAGGAATCGATACCAACAAGTTTCCGCTGGCATACGTCAAAGCCGCGCTGGACACGTGCAAAGGAAAATTCAAGACCTTCGGCGAATTGCCGGCGTATGCGGGATTTTATTTCCGCGATGAAATCACCTACAACCCCGATGGCGCAAAGAAAGATTTCGTCCCTGAAAACAAACCGCGGCTCGAGAAATTACGTGACGCCTTTGCCAAAGCAGAGCCGTTCAACGCCACAAACCTTGAGGCTGCGCTGAAAGCGACCGCAACCGAACTAGGCGTGAAAGCAGGCGTATTGGTGCATCCGTGCCGGTTGGCTGTCACCGGCAATACCGCTGGCCCGAGTTTATATCACTTGCTGGAAGTAGTTGGCAAAGAGAAGGTTTTGGGGAAGATTAAAGCAGCCCTTGATAAATTTTAAACGAATACATTTTTGGAAACTAAATCCAGCACTGCTGGCATTGATTTTTAGCGTTATTGCAGAAGTGTTGTTCTTCGGTGTGTTGTTGGTATTCAGAAAGTTTACCCAGTTTGGCGATCCGCTTAATTTTATCAGTTGGTTTGGCTTTTTATTCCATGTACTGCCTGATGTCTACCTCCCTCATGATTGGAGTAGCGATTTCCTGGCAATCCCTGCCTGGTTGTTTCAATGGTGGATAATATTTTTCCCTGGAATTATTTTCACGCGGTATGTATTAAAAAAAGAAAGCCTTCAGGCACTAAGATCGGTTATTTTCATTTTGTCGACGGCATTCATCACTGCCCTTATTTTTCTGATTCATTCACAATATTGGCAAGGCTCAAATTGGAAGAATACCGTGACTTCTCTGGCTGACGACCAAGGTTGCAATGAGGCGGCAAGCGATTTTGAGTCAGGAAAATTAAAACTTTTGATTATTTCGGGTGAATGCGACGAAGACAAATATTCCGGGACAAATGACGGTCCATTCGCAATTTGGGTTGCCCAGTATTACCCCGATTTACCCTGGCCGGATCGTTTCTCAATGGAAGAGCGGGTTCGATACTATAATCTTACGATGCGCAACAAATATGAACGGTCATTGACACACACAAACAATGCAAATTTGAGTCACTAAAGTGTTTAAAGAAAAACTGTAGCTCCTATAGTTTTCGGACTTCGAAAGCAAGTTCGGCGCAGCCGCTGAATTTAAACCCCCGGAGGGGGTGATAAGCTGGTAGCCCCGGGCGAGCGAGTCTGCGAGCGCTGCCCGGGGTATTCTGTCCCAAAACAACAGCCGCCATCTGCGAAGTCGCGCGATAGCGCGAATCCGATCTGCGGCCATGGTTTTGCTCTAAACGTGTTGCTTTTGCCCCGGCTCGACACATACCCGTTGACTTTCTCACCTCCGAACTTATAGTCCGTTTATGAGGGTCATCTTTGGAATGACTTTAGCCGCCGCATTGGGGTTCTCCGCTTTGGGCGATGGAATCACTTCCGTCCAGATCAACGACAACGAATACACCAACATCACGGACGTCCACATCAGCGGCAATGGCAAAATCTTCGTCTCCGGCGCGAACGGAATGACCGTGGTCAGTGCCGACAAATTGCCGGGGGATTTCCTCAAATCCTGGAACATCAACGTGGCTGCGGCGGATGCGGCCGAAAAACAAAAGGCTGCCGACCAACTCAATGCCGCCATCGCCGCCGGTGATTTCCGCAAGGTCGGCGGCATGGTGTACGACATCCGCAAGCCTGAGTCCGGATGGGTCACCTGCTACGGCGTCAAAGTCCTCCAGGTGCTGGATGACGGCGCTCTCGTTGATCTGACCCCCAACGACGAATCGTATTACCCGGTGCATATCAAAAACCTCGGCACGGTAGCAGACACCGATACGATCAATTTCTCCGCCAAACCCATCGGCACCTATTCCTACGAAAACAAGCTCGGCGATGGCCGGACGGTCCGGGGCTACGATGTCGGCATAATCTGTTCGCGCGATGAGATTCCCGATTCGGTTTTGTCCGGGCAAAAGGCTTACGACATTGCCATCCAGAGCGGTACGCCGAATGAAGATGTCCTCTCTAAACTGCCGCAGAGCAATGATTTACAGGCCAATGGCTCCGGTTTTTTTGTGAGCGCGGATGGATACCTGGTCACAAATTTCCATGTGGTCAAGGACGCCAAACAGGTGAAGGTGAAAACCGGTTCGGGTGTTTATCCGGCGGAGATCGTCAAGACGGACCAGAACAATGATTTGGCTCTCTTGAAGGTGACCGGCCATTTCAAACCGTTGCCCGTCTCGCAAGCTGACGCTCAATTGGGCGAGGCCGTGTTCACTATCGGTTTTCCGGACATCATCCTGCAGGGCATCCAGCCAAAATATACCGACGGCAAGATCAGCAGCCTGGCAGGCATCAAAGACGACCCCAAAGATTACCAGATCAGTGTGCCCGTGCAGCCGGGCAATTCCGGCGGTCCGCTGGTGGACATGAACGGCAACGTCGTCGGCATCGTCGAGGCCAAGCTCGATCTCTCCGCCGCTCTGGCCATATCCGGCGACCTCCCCCAAAACGTCAATTACGCGATCAAAGGCAAAATTCTCAGCGACTTTTTAGCACAGGTTCCCGAGGTGAAATTGCTTCCCGCCGCCCTGGCTTCATCCAACGGCGTTGTTTCCTCCACGCAGGAATCTGTCGCGATGGTTTTAGTGTATTAAACGTAAAACAAAACAGCGCCGGATGACTCCGGCGCTGTTCGTGTTTTAAATGATTGAAAGGACTATGCCTCCTTAGGCTCAGCCATCTCTTTATCACGGTCTTCCATGGCCGCTTTGCGCGAGAGGCGCACGCGGCCCTTTTCATCGATGCCAAGGCATTTGACCGTGATCTCATCACCGACCTTCACGATGTCTTCGGTCTTCTTGACGCGGAAGTTCGCCAGTTCGCTGATGTGGACGAGGCCGTCTTTGCCGGGCAGGAATTCCACGAATGCGCCGAATTCCTTGATGGTGACCACTTTACCGCGGTAGATCTTGTTGATCTCAGCTTCCGCGGTCATACCCTGGATGGCATCGCGCGCGATCTTCATGCCTTCGGGCGAAACGGAGAAGATGTTCACCGTGCCATCGTCCTCGATGTTGATCTCGCAGCCGGATTCTTCGACGAGGCGTTTGATGTTCTTGCCGCCGGGTCCGATAAGCGCGCCAATCTTTTCCGGGTTGATGCGGATGACTTCGATGCGTGGAGCGTACTTGCTCATCTCTTTGCGCGGCTCGGCGAGGGTCTTGGCCATTTCCGCCAGGATATGCATGCGGGCGATGCGGGCTTTTTCGATGGCCTCGGTCATCATCGCGTGCGGCAAACCTTTGAGCTTGAGATCGAGTTGAAAGCCAGTGATGCCCTTCTCAGTGCCGGCAATCTTGCAATCCATGTCGCAATAGTGGTCTTCCCAGCCGATGATGTCGGTGAGGAGCTGGTATTTAGAGATCTTCTCGCCGCTATACTCGGCGCAGATGCCCACGCTGATGCCGGCCACAGGACGGATCATCGGGACGCCCGCATCCAGGAGCGCCAGGGTGCCGCCGCAAACAGACGCCATGGAAGTCGAACCGTTGGATTCCATGACCTCGCTGGTGATGCGGATGGTGTAAGGATATTCCTTTAGCGGCAACATCGGCTCGATGCTGCGCTCGGCGAGCGCGCCGTGGCCGATCTCGCGACGGCCGGGGCCGGAGATACGTCCGGTTTCACCGACGGAAAAGTTCGGGAAGTTGTAATGCAGGAGGAATTTCTTCTCGGTCCGGCCGCCGGTGAAGGCGTCGAATTCCTGGACATCATCGCCGGTGCCCAGCGTGGCCAGCGTGAGGGCCTGGGTCTCACCACGCGAGAAAATGGCGGAGCCATGCGCGCGCGGCAGAATGCCCACCTCGCTGGAGATCGCGCGGACCTGTTCAAAATTACGGCCGTCGAGACGCTTGCCGTTCTTCAAAATGAGCGCGCGGACAGCTTCTTTCTGGATGTAATAAAACGCGTCTTTGATGACGAATTCGGTGACTTTTTCCGCGCCAAATTTTTCGACGAGCTTGGCGCCAACTTCGTCCTGGATGGCTTTGACAGCCGATTCACGGGCGAGTTTGCCGGGAGTCAGGAGCGCGGGCACGAAACGGTCGCCCGCCAGGGTCTTGGCTTCTTTCAAGATCTCATCAGGAACGACGTTGAGAGTGATCTCGCGTTTTTTCTTGCCGGCTTTGGCGACGAGTTCTTTCTGGGCGGCGATGAGCGGCGCGCAGCATTCCTGGCCGAATTTCAACGCGGCGTTGAAGTCCGCTTCGGTGATCTCCTTGGCCGAACCTTCATACATGACAATGTCATGCTCGTTGCCGACGTAAACGAGATCAAGGTCGCTCTCTTCCATCTCGGCATGAGTGGGATTGGCCACGAATTTGCCGCCGATGCGTCCCACACGGACCGCGCCCAACGGGCCGGCCCACGGGATGTCGCTGACCATCAGCGCGGCGCTCGCGCCGATGATGCTCAAAATGTCGGGATCGTTCTCGCCATCGGTGCTGAGCACAATACTCTGCACCTGCACTTCGTTGTACCAGCCCTTGGGAAAGAGCGGGCGGATGGGTCGGTCGGTAAGGCGGCACGTAAGGATTTCCTTCTCCGTCGGACGGCCTTCGCGCTTGAAGTAACCGCCGGGAAATTTTCCGGCAGCGGCAGCTTTCTCGCGGTAATCGACGGTCAGGGGGAAGAAATCCTGTCCGGGCTTGGCCTTGGTGGCGGCGACAGCCGCGACGACGACAATAGTCTCGCCCAGTTGGACGGTCACAGAACCGTCGGCTTGTTTGGCGAGTTTCCCTGTTTCAATGATGACCTGTTTATCACCCAATTGGGCGGTTATTTTTTCTGGCATATTTTTCTACCCGCGCCGCCCGAGGAACTTCAGTAAACCCCGAATTGAATTCGGGACTGAGTGAAATCACCCGGCGGCGACGGAATTATTTAATTTCGCGAATTGTTTGTTTTCAAAGAATCGGGCCGTTCGCGTTCCCGGCCCAAACCCGGAGCAAAGCGCGGTTTATCAAAAAACAAAACCGCGCTTCACCAAATCAGTGGCGCAGTTTCAATTTCTTGGCAACAGCCTGGTAGCGGCCCAAGTCCTTGTTATGCAAGTAGTCCAGCAACCGGCGGCGCTGGCTGACCATCATGAGCAATCCACGGCGGGAGCTGTGGTCTTTTTTGTTGCCCTGCAGGTGCTCGGTCAAGTGATTGATCCGGTGCGTGAGCAACGCGATCTGCACATCCGCCGACCCCGTGTCACCGGTGTGCGTCTTGAACTGTTCAATAGTTTTCGTCTTCGCTTCCATATATCGTAAATGTTGGAGAATAATAGAGCCAAACCACCCTGTAAAGCGTTTTCATTATTGCATTTTGGCCGGGAAAGATAAAATAAACCGACCAATGCGGGCCGTCCCGGCCTCATTTTATGCAAGAACAATACGAAAATCAGTATCACCGGACCGAGTCGCACCATTGGTGGTTTGTTGGCCGGCGCAGCCTGGTTTATGATCTGACAACGCGCGCCAATCCCAACCCTGCTTGCCGCATATTGGAGATCGGATGCTCCTCTGGTCAGTTCATGGCGCAACTTCGCCAGAAGGGCTACCAAAACGTCACCGGCATAGACATCAGCGAAAAAGCGGTAAAGTTGTGTCAGGACGCCGGACTGGCAGCGTCCGTGATGGACGCCCAACAACTCGACTTCCCCGACCAGAGCTTTGATCTGATCACCGCCTCTGATGTTCTGGAACACTTAAAGGATGAAAAAGCCGCTTTGCAGGAATGGTGCCGTGTGCTCAAACCCGGCGGCATCGTGTTGATCTTTGTTCCCGCATTCATGTTCTTGTGGTCGAAGCACGACGTGGCCAACAGGCATTACCGCCGCTACCGGCTCGCTGAATTGAAGCAAGCGCTCGATGCCAATGGCTTTGTCGTGGAACGCAGTTCGTATTGGAATTTTTCCTTGTTTCTGCCCATTGCCACCGTCCGGAGTGTGAAACGTCTATTCGAGAAAAAAACGGTGGGCGAAGATGGCGGCACCGGCGATCTGTTCATACCGCGGGAGCCGGTGAACTCGATTCTCCTCTCAATTTTGCGGATGGAAAACTGCCTCTTCAAATATGGCATCAATTGGCCGTTCGGTGTCAGCGCCATGACCATCGCCAGGCGGCGGCCCTGAACTCTTACAGCAAGCCGCTGGGACCCCTTTTTGACTCAGGCTCACCCATATTTATCGGCTGAATGCCGGCGGCGTCCTGGATGATCCAGAGCGGACGGCGCTTCACTTCGTCATAAATGCGCCCGATGTATTCGCCCAAAATCCCCAGGCACATCATCTGGATGCCGCCCAGGAAAAGGATGGAAACGACAATCGTCGTGAAACCCTGCACCGGTGGAAATCCATGCTTCGCAAAAAATTCGTTGAAAATTTTCGATGCAAGCGTCCAGACAATCCCCAAAAAAGAAACGAACGAGATCAGCATCCCCGTTTGCGTCACCAGGGCCAGCGGCACCGTCGAAAAGGAAAAAATCCCGTCACGCGCCAATTTCATCAACTTAAAAAAGCTGTATTTGGCATCGCCCGCCGCCCGGGCGTGACGCTCATAAACCAGCCCGGTTTGCTTGAAACCCGACCATGCCCGCAGCCCCCGCACAAAACGATTGCGTTCCGGCATCGCATTCAGCGCGGCCACTACACGTCGGTTCATCAGGCAAAAATCTCCGCTATCCAGCGGCATTTCAAATAAAACCAGTTTCGACATGAGCCGATAAAAGGCCCAGTAACATGCGCGTTTAAAAATATTTTCTTTCCGTTTTTGCCGGACCGCATAGACCACATCGTACCCTTCGCGCCATTTTTCGATGAACCGCATGATCTGCTCCGGCGGGTCCTGCAAGTCGGCATCGATCACCACCACCGCATCACCCGTCGCATGAAACAGCCCCGCGCTGACCGCCGTTTGATGGCCAAAATTCCGGGCAAACGAAAGACAACGCCAGCGCGCATCTTTTTTGTGCTGCGCCGTCAACAGTTCCCAGGTGCGATCACGCGACCCATCGTCCACGCAGATGATCTCAAAATCCATCCCCCACGTGACCGCGACCGAACCGAGCCGTTGAAATAATTGTGGAAGCACCGCCTCCTCGTTATAACAGGGCACAATTACTGAAATTTTGTTTTCCCCTGACATGCTTATGATGTTGTGGAGGATAGACAGACAGCAGAACGGTTTCAATTATTTTGCGCAGGCGTCATTTGCCCGGGCTTGTCCAAATCGTGAACGCATTATTCGTTTGGACCAATTGATAATGGCGGCTCTGGATAATGTTTCGGACCCCGCCAGCGGGATCAAAAGTTTCGGGCCTGGACATAATAATAAAATCCGGCATGGCAAGATTTTCCATCGGCGCAAACTCCGGGTCATAGAGCCTGCCGGATTCGGGCTGCGCGGAAAGATCAAGATGGTAATACGTCGGAAGCAGCCAGCCCGCGACCCACCAAACGGATTTCTTCTCCTCCAGCGCCGAACGCGCGAATTGCACCGCTCCCCGGTAATTTTCTTTCCGATACGCCGGAGCAAAACGCAGATTTAACGACGAATATAACAGGAGCGCCATCAACAGCCATGGAAGTATTCTGACCAACCATTGACGGGAAGAAATGAGGCCAGCGACAGCCATCGCCACTATCGCAGTATAGAACGGAAAAACCGGCGCAAAATGACGCGCCCAAAATGCCCTGTGTAGACATACGCTGCCAATCACAAATCCGAGCGACGTGATGACCAGCACAATGACGATTGCCATGCCAACCAACCGGCGCTCATCTGAAAGTCCCCGGCACAACCCGATTACAAAAACCAAAAGAAGGACGAACAGGCCAATCGCCGGCAACAGGAATTGCCACGGGTGATGCAGCACGAGCGATATGTGACCGGCCGATTGGGCAATGGCCCTCAGACTATCAATGGACGGCCCCAGGCCGGACATTCCCGTCAGTTCATAAATCACATAGCCCAAGCACGCCGGGCTGAAATGCCATACCTGCGCCCCTTTCGCTCCCCGGGCCACCGTTGATAGATAAAAAATCCCTGCAGGAATGCATGCCACAGCCCCTGCGATCAAAATCAGGAGAGCGCGTTGGTTGATACGCCATTGATGCACGCACGTCATTATGCCCAGCGCAATCAACGCTGCGGCAATCGGCAGTGGCGCCAAAATGGTCGTCAGGCACAGGACCAATGCTGCGATGGCAAACAGCCAGGCCCACGAATTTCCGGCGCCTTTGCATTCTATATATTCCAGGAACGCCACCAACAGCCATGCGCCGCCCGCGATTTGGAGCGCGTACGGTCGCGCTTCATTCATGTAAAACCAGAAATAAGGCTGGATCGCCATGAAGAAAGGCAGCCAGGGGATACGAAGCTTTCTCCCGGCGCGCGCGAACGCCACTAACGCAAGCGCCCCCCAGATAAGATTCACCACCCGCAACTGCCATTCCGCAGTCCCCAGCAACTTGCCTCCCATCCACGCGACGAACAACGAAAGCGGCATCTCGCTATCCGAGCCGGTGTCCTCGTTGAGATGTTGCCACCAGCTATGCAGGTCCGGCTGGAGCGCGTACATCGCCGTGCCTCCCTCGTCCAGCCACAAACTTTCGCCCGTGATCATCAACGGCAGCAACAGCAACGCCGCCATCAACCAAAAATTTGGATAGGCTCTGCTCTTGGCCGGTTCAGAGCTCATTGCTTTTTGTAATCGCCCCGGCTGAAATATTTTTCCAGCCAGACATAAAGGCAGATGAACAGGTACCGGCTGCCCATCTCCTTGATCTTGAGCTTGGCCTCACCCGTGCGGCGATTGCGCCACGTAATCGGGATTGTCGTCCATGAAAATCCCCGCACGATCGCTTTCAGCGGCAATTCCACCGTGAGATTGAAATGCGGCGAGATCAACGGGCGACAACCATCAATGACCGTTTTGCGGTAAGCCTTGAACGCGTTCGTCGTGTCGTTCAATTTGATGTGGAAAAGTTGCCGGATGAAATAATTCGCCAACCGGTTCAGAAAAAGTTTTAACGGAGGATAATCAATCACCCCGCCACCCGATACAAACCGGCTCCCAAACACACAGTCAAAGCCCTCGTTCAGTTTCTGCCAATACACAACTACGTCCCGGCAATCATCGGATTCATCAGCCATCATGATGACCACCGCATCGCCTTTTGCGCGATCCAATCCGTAAACGATGGCGCGGCCGAACCCGTGCAGCCCGGCATTTTGATACGGCGCCAGTTCCGGTATCCGCTGTTGCAGCGCCAGCAGCGTCTCCCAGGTCTTGTCCTTGCTGCCATCGTCCACCACCACGATCTCGTGCGGAACCCCGCGCAACGACAGCTCCACGTGCAAATGCTCGACCGTGGAAGCGATGCACCCTTCCTCGTCCTGGGCCGGAATGATCACAGACAGCAGGCGAAGGCTCTCGGCAGGAGACGCAGATGGTGAATTCGTGGGTGCCATGTCCGCGCATAAACTAACGTTCCCCATCCCCCGTATCAACGGCGTTTCCACTTTCTTCATTCTGCCTCCTGCCTTTTCGTTTGGAATCATCCTCATCCTCCTCCTCATCGTCCTCTTTCCAGTTTATTGAAAGTTGAGCGTTGAATGTTCCCAACTCCCCTCTTCGTTCCCTTTGTTTCCTTCTGTAAAACTGTAAAAATTCTATTTTTGTGGTTTCTGAGTTCTCTCGCGGCTAAAAATCCGTGCCCATCCGTGAAATCCGTGTCTTTCGGTTTTTTTGAGTTCTTTTGTGGCCAATCTCGTCTGTTTCCGCCTTCCGCTTTCCGCTTTCCGCCTTCTTCATTCTTCACTCAGCCTTCTTCCTTCCCTGCCCAATCCTTTGCTTCTTTGTTGTTAAAATTTAATTAGCGTCCCTTGGCGTGCATTAGCGGTTCCCTTTGAATTTTAGAGCTTCTCTGGATGTTGAATGTTGAATGTTGAATGTTGAATGTTGAATGTTGAATGTTCCCAACTCTCCGGCAGCCTCCGTTCCCTCCTGTTCATAACTGTCTCTTTCCTATCCACACCATCTCTCTCCTCGTCTCTCGCGTGACTTTAAAATTTTCCGAGATCCTCAGCCCCTCCACCCAAAAAATTTCGCCCGATTCGCCCGCCGCCACGATCAACTCATGCCGCCGGTTGCGCGGAATCTTTGCGTTCACAAACAAGTCCTGCAACTTGACCGAAGATTTCAAACCGATCGGCTGAAACTGATCTCCCGCGCGCCAATGCCGCAACGTGATCTCTCCACCCACCCTATCAGCATCGAAAACCTCTCGTTTTGATCGCGCAGATGAAGGACGCCGAAACCCAACCCCCGAACGCACCTTGCGAATCCGCCATTCAAACCGGCTCCCGTTGAAACGCACCTGCCCTGCCCTGCCCCGCAATTCGATCCGCAATTCGTCCGCGCGAAATTTATTCTCACCCTCCTCGCGCAATTTGATTTTGCCCAGGACATCCCGCGCCACCGAAATGGCCGAACCGACACTCACAAACCGATCTGGAAACTGCCGCAGCGATTCGATCAGATCAAAATCCGCGCCAATCCCGGCTTCCATCAGGCGCATTTGCAAAAAACGACGTTGGGCCGCCAGCGGTAATTGCTCGAATTTGACCGCCACATACCGCGCCACATCACCCACAAACTCCGATTCCGCCCCAACAATCTCCATCAGCCGCAAAACCGTTTTGCTCAACGCCGGCTGATAATCTTTGCGCAGCAACGGCAACAGCTCGTTGCGGATGCGATTGCGCAAAAAATCAGATGAAGCATTGCTCGCATCTTCACGGAACCGGACCTTGTTCTCCGCCGCGAACGACTGCAGGTCTGCTTTGGTCGAGCCCAGTAACGGCCGTACCAGCCCGATCGTCCTGTCCACTGGCGATGGCGATTTCCATTTCATCCCACCCAAACCTTCGCTGCCCGAACCACGCAACAACCGCAAAAAGAAAAGTTCCACCTGGTCATCCGCATGATGCGCCAGCACAATCGTTTTGGCTCCGTGCTTGCGCGCCGCGCGCGCGAAAAATTCATGACGCAACTTCCGCGCCGCCATCTCGATGGATAATTTGGCCCTGGCCGCGAACCCCTTCACATCGGCCCTTTCGACAACCACCGGCAACTTCATCTTTGCCGCCGTTTGACAGACCAGTCTTTCATCCAGGTCACTCGCGCGCCCGCGCAACTGATGATTGAAATGCGCCACCACCAGCCTCCACTTCCTGCGCCTCGAAAGAGTTGCCAACAGATGCAGCAAGACCATCGAATCCATGCCGCCCGAAACCGCAACGAGAACCTTCGCGCCGGATTTAATCAGGCGACGTTCTTGAATCACGTTCTCAAGGTTTTGGAGCAGATTGGTCACAGCTGGATTTTAGTAGTGAATTGTTAAACGTCAATTGGCGTCAATTTTCGACCTCTTGCAAGTGTAAAAAAGGTTCAAAATGCTTCGCATGGTTTGGTGGTTACGTTTAACTAAACGTAAGTTCGCGCAAGATTGCGCAAGATTGCGTAAGGAGTGACAGTTGAGAGCGATTTGAGTTGAGGGTTGAGGGGTGGCGCAAAAGGACGCAATCGTGCGCATGGAACATCCAGTCCGTAGATCCACAACAAAGGAACAAAGGAACAAAGGAACGAAGGAGCGAAGGGAAAAGCCATAAAAGAATAGCATTTTTACCGAAGGCAACAATGGGAACGGAGTTCAAACCACGGATAGACACGAATGAACACAGATTCTTAGGAATCGCATAAGCAGACATATAAATGGCCTGGATGGCGGGCAAGATGCCCGTGGAACTGGCCGGCTGGAAGCCCGCCCTACTGCCTGTATGTGCCCATAAACTTTTCATAGGGCGATTTAAGCATAAAAAAGTGATGGTGTAATGTTGCCCGGAAACAAAATCGGAAAAGCGGAAGGCGGAAACAGACGAGATTGGCCACAAAAGAACTCAAAAAAACGAAAGACACGGATTTCACGGATTAACACGGATAACATTGGGAATTTAACCACGAAAGACATCCATCGTCGCCAAAGGCTATGAAGGACAAGCAAAATACACAAAAAAGGCTTATTACAGGAGGAAACAGAGGTTTTTGGAGGAAAACCCAAAGGCCAACGCTCCAAAGTTCAAAAGTAACCGGTTATAAACGCTAAGGCGTAGTAAGAGCCTGAACTTGTTACTATAAGTTAAATGAATAAAAGACTGGACAACCTTTGGGAATAGTCGTATTCAGCCATTTCATCGGAAAAACAGGCTATGGCAAAAGACTACGTTCTAAAAGAATCTAGCGGGCCGGGTTCGGGCACGGACGACCACGTCTGGGCTTTTGATCTAGGCAAAGGCTCCATTGGCGAGGCCGTGCGACAAGGCACGAAATTTCTACACAAGGCATCATTGCTAATCCCGGCAGACTTTGCGGAGACAAAAACTGCGGCTACCCGACGCCGAATGTGGCGGACGAGACAGGCGCATAAGGCGCGCGAAAAGTGGCTAAGAGAAGTTATGCAAAAGTCGGGAATCGAAGTATTACATGGCCGCAATTATGATAAGAACGGAATTTGGAAATCAGGTGAACCCGCTGATGAACGGCTAGAGCGCGAATTTGCGGAAAATGGAGATTCAATTTGTTATACTTCATGCCTGCTACGCATCAAATTACTGCGTGGAGAAAAATTGGAACCGTGGCAGATTTACAAAGCTTTCCATTCGGCAATCCAAAGACGTGGTTACGATCCTAATATTCCATGGAAAACTCGCGAGTCCCGCGCAAAAACTAAAGACGGCGATGAGGACGAGGCCGGGACACAGAAGCGGATGGAAGAATTTGAACAGAAGCTAACGGAGATCACAAAGGGCAAGCCGGAATTTCATTATCCGTGTTACTTTGATGCGTATGAAATGGGGCTTTGGGATGGAGATTCTCAGTTCAAAGACAGGATTGATTGTCAGGCCAAAAGCACACGCAATCAAATTGTGCCACGTTCGCTAGTCGAAAAAGAAGTTCGCAATATGGTTGATGCTGCGGCAAAGCAGTATCCAAAATTAAAAGGACGGGCGGATTACTTGTTATATGGGCCAACAGGAAAAGCTTATGCGTCATTCGATCCAAAACTCCGCAAACAGTATGAACTAAAAGAAGGCGGTAAAAATGATTGGCAGGGTGTACTTGGGCAGAAGATTCCACGTTTCGACAATCGCATCATCGGCAAGTGTGTGCTGATCCCCCGCCTGAATGTTTGCAAAATCCGTAAAGATGATAATGGTGAATTGCATTCAAAATCACGCATCGCCGCCGAGACAGTTTTTTTGATGAAGCTCAAAAACATGCGCTTCCAATACGGCGACGGTGTGCGTGGGCTTACGGCGAAAGAAATCAGCCAAATTTTCAATGATCCTAAACGCAACAAACTTGGATTGACGCCAACACAATGGCGGAAATGGTGCGAAAAATTAGGTGGAGTTCCAATGGCCGGACAGCACGAAGAAGTCACAGAGCCGAGTTTTTCCGGGCGCAGCCGCTTTTGCCGCCCTGCTTTAGAAATATTGAAACGGCTCATTCTTTCAGGCGATACGCCCATAGTAGCATACGAAAAGGAATTGCAAAATCTGGGAGGAAACACGGCCCCACTCAAAGGCCTGGTGAAGGATGATCTTAAATTCCTACAACAAATGGGAGCAACCTGGGAAGGCATTTATATTCCGAACCAAAAGCTAGAAGCTTTGGCGCGTACTGCCACTGACCCACATGAAACAATTCAAAATCTTATCGGCTCCCAGAACGATCCCATTGTGCGACATCGCCTGACATTATTCGCCGGACGCTTAGATTATTTGGCCAAGCAGTTTGGCACACCCAATTTCATTGTTCTTGAATTTGTCCGAGAAGACTTCATGGGCAAGAAGGCTAAATTGGAATACTTCAAATTTCAGCGCGAGCGTGCAAATGAAAGAGCAAAGGCTCGGGAAGAAGCTGCCAAAGCGGGCGCAGAGGAACGTGCTGCCGGTCTAAAAATGGAATTACTGAAAGCACAGGTTGGTGAATGCCTTTACACGGGCACGGCGTTAATTCCTGAGAAACTCGACGAGTATGTAATTGACCATATCGTACCGCGGGCAAAAGGCGGCCCAGATTCGGCAGTAAACTATGTCTTAACGACACGACGCGCCAACGATGACAAAGGCGATCAGACTCCATTTGAATGGCTTTCCAAAGCAGGCGGTTGGGCCGCCTACGTTGAGCGGGTCAAAAAACGCGCTTTGACCTTACGAAATAAAAAAGTCCAATTACTGACGTCGCCGGATGCTGAAACGCTCGTTCAGAAATACACAGCTTTGGCAGAGACAGCTTGGATTTCAAAACTAGCACAGACTATCATAGGACTTCGTTTTGGCTGGCCAAATGGTATCTCAAACGGTGAACGCAAGGTGATTATTGTTTCGGGAGGATTAACTGGCCGCGTCCGCCGCAAATATAAACTGAATAGCCTGCTCAATCCCGACGCCAAGTCGGAAGAAGAAGCTGAAACTAAAAATCGCAACGATGACCGCCATCATGCACTGGATGCAATGGTGATTAGCTTCCTTCCGAATTGGGCACGCGACTCGCGATTTACCGGCTTCTTTAAATTTCCCGATGGTGTGCATCGAGAATTATTTGGGAAGGAGATTATTGATGTAATTCCGCAATTCTCTACATTTGAGAAAGCCATGTTAGCCGAAACAATTTATGGCAGGGAAAAAATAGATTCAGGTCTGATTGTTCAACGGGTGGAATTAAAAAAATTAGCACTTAAACCAATTTCTCCTGCGAAAGTAAAATTTGATTTGGAATATGCTCGAAAACAAATCCAATGTGTTCGGGATGATTGGTTAAAAGAAAAATTAAATGAATTCATTGCTGCTGAACCCGACGAGTCTCGATGGAATGAATTCTGTGCTAGCTTTCAACTAACAGGCAAAAATGGTAAAACGGGAAGCAAGGTAATTAAAATACGAGTCAATTTTGGTAAAGCCAACGAATTTGCCGACTTATCAAAAGATCGTACAGGTGCATGGAAAAAGGCGAAGCAAGGCCATAAAGGCCAAATCATTTACATAGATGAAGCTGGCAAACCGAAAATTAGACCTGTTTACGTCTTTGAATCTCAATATAGAGTTAGTGAAGAAATCCGAAAATGTGGTGGAAAAATTTACGGGTTCTTCCGTTCTGGCTGCTTGGTTAGCATTGAAAAGCCGATTGCACATAATACCACCCCACTAAAGCCCGGCATCTACCGACTCAATACAATCGAAACGGTTGGACGTGCTAAAGTAACGAACGCACAAGGCGAAAAATCACTTCCAATTGCGATAGAAAAATTCATCGAAGCAAACTTAAAACCGCTGCAAGCACTCGAAGCAGTCGGCGCAGTTTCAATTGAAAAGCAGAAGGCTAATTTAGCTCGAAAAAAGATTGAAGAGGAGTTGGATGCACTTTCAAATTTACAAAAAGCAAAAGAACAAGCAAACGATCCAAGTTAATGGACGACAAGCCGCTCATCCATTTGGACAACAATTATCTAACAAATTTGCTGAATCCATCGACTAACGCTTCTCAAAACGTGAGAGGTTGGATGGAGAATTATAGAATTGGAACGAGCGCGATTGCTTGGATGGAATTTTTGCGAGGGCCAGAAGATGAGCCGAGAACCAAAATGCAAATTGCTTTGATGAAGGAAATGCTTGCATCCGGCG
This sequence comes from Verrucomicrobiia bacterium, assembly GCA_036502245.1. Classification (GTDB taxonomy): domain Bacteria; phylum Verrucomicrobiota; class Verrucomicrobiia; order Limisphaerales; family UBA11358; genus UBA11358. The sequence goes on along the minus strand of DASXYX010000051.1, from coordinate 2,062 downwards.
GCATTAGTCCGTTTGGTGAAGCCGAGGCAGATTCGGCCGCCTATCTTTTTTGCCAAATTGGCAGGCCAAAAAACGCAGACTATAGACTACGAATGGATTGTCTAATTGCTGCAAGTGCTATTACGACAACGGCTCAATTGGCTACAGATAATATCTGCGATTTTGAAGATTTTGCGAGGTACGGACTAAATTTATGTGACCCAGATTATATGTTATGAGCCACCACATCCTCCACGTCTTTCAGCATGGCGCAATTTTGGGCCGCGAGCGAGGATTTATCACCTGCCGGACGGAAGGTCAAGATGAGCGGCGGTTGCCGTTGGATGACGTTCGCGCGGTCATCATTGCAGCACGCGGTGTGACGCTCACGTCCAATTTTCTTTCCGGCCTGACGGAGACGGATGGCATCGTGTTGCACTGCAACGAGCGTTATCAGCCCTGTGGCTGGACCGCGCCGTTGGGACGCGTGGTGGACTTGAAAACGTTTCAACACCAGACATCGCGGCCAAAGAAATTGAACGAACGACTCTGGCATGAAATGTTGCGCGGCAAAACGCTCAACCAGTCGCGGGTATTACAGCATAAAAAGATTCGATCCCCACATTTGGAACTGGCCTTGAAGCAAGAGGAGTTTGACGAGGCGAATTGCGCAAAGCGTTATTGGCAGCTATATTTTCCGTCCATCGGCTGGTCGGCCACCAGACGTGACCGAAAAGAGGATACCGCGCCAAATCAGATGCTCAATTATGGTTACGCGGTATTATCGGCATTGTGCCATCGCAGTCTTATCATTCATGGATTGTTGCCACAACTCGGCGTGTTCCACAAACCCCGCTATCGTTCCGAACCGCTGGTTTATGATTTAATGGAATCGTTTCGGCCGGCAGTGGAATTGATGCTGGCGGAATTCATGCTGGAGCCGGAAACTTCGATGAAGGCTTGGGCAAAGAAAGTCGGGACGGAATTGCGCGAGCGGCGGGTGATACATCGCGAATACACACTCAAGTTAATGGATGCAGTTGACGCTTCGGCCAATTCGCTAGCACGTGCTTACGAAGAGCTTTCACCAAAACCGTTTTGGGTGCCAGAATTACCAATGAATAACGCAGCAACCGACGTGAGTCGGCTCCAAAGTTCATGAGCAACCTTACGTTTGCTGCTACGGTCTTGAATGAATAATTCACCATTTAGTATGGGTTGGCTCATGGCCATGTTTGATCTGCCGGTGATGACAAAAAAAGAGCGCAAGGTGGCGTCGCGGTTCAGGAACGATTTGCTCGACGAGGGATTTTTGATGATTCAATTTTCCGTTTATGCACGGCCATGCGTGAATTTTGAGCAATTGAGCAAACATATTGGCATCGTGCAAAAGCTGGTGCCCGAAGCAGGCAACGTACGGCTGCTTTACATTACCGATGAGCAATGGCTGAAAAGCGTGACGGTGATTGGACCGAACTATGAACAGGGAAACCGAGCCAAGGATCCCAAAGTGCCAAATCAGGTGGAATTTTGGGATTAAAAATAGAATCGAGCTGCCGTGTGCAAGCACAGTGGGCAACTCGATCCAATATCAGTTAAGCCTTCCCCCCGGAAGCGCGTTAACAACGTCAAATTCAACACTCCCAGCAGCTTCCGTCAAGCCTATTGTAACTCACGCGCCTCTGGGGGGAAGGCAAAACTATAAATAACACGCTGTATTGTTCGATGAAATTGTAACTCACGCGCCTCTGGGGGGAAGGCAAAACTGGACTTGGCGGATGGACTGAGGCTTTTTTATTGTAACTCACGCGCCTCTGGGGGGAAGGCAAAACCTGCCGGTTGGCACGGGTTGGTCGCTGAATATTGTAACTCACGCGCCTCTGGGGGGAAGGCAAAACAGACGGATACGCAGTGCATCATCCGGGAGAATTGTAACTCACGCGCCTCTGGGGGGAAGGCAAAACAGACGACCAGCGCGACCGCTCAGACACCTGATTGTAACTCACGCGCCTCTGGGGGGAAGGCAAAACTCATAGCATTTAAGGAATCCGTCGTGAACCATTGTAACTCACGCGCCTCTGGG
>DASXYX010000050.1:0-29134 GCA_036502245.1 Verrucomicrobiia bacterium | reverse complement strand
GAGATAGTTTGGCTGACATAGAAACCTGCCTTCGCTCGGGCCCCGACCAACTCTATCACATGGGCTTTGGTTCGCGGCTCGCCCACAGCGCGCTGGCCGACGCCAATCGTTCGCGTGACTGGCGCAAACGCTGATCGCCCGTGCCCGCCGGCTTTACGCCGATGATTTCTTTGGGGTCGAGTTGGCACAAACGGTTTATGCGCTGGATTCGACCACGATTGATCTGTGCCTGAGTTTGTTTCCGTGGGCACGGTTTCGTTCCCCCAAAGCCGCCGGCAAGCTCCATACGCTGCTGGATTTGCGCGGCCCGATTCCGACCCTGATCGCCATTTCCGATGGAAAACAGGCCGATGTGAACGTCTTGGACCACTTGATGCTGGAACCCCGGGGCGTTCTATGTGATGGATCGAGGCTACGTCGATTTCGACCGGCTGTATCGTTTTGTTTTGGCCGGAGCCTTCTTTGTCACCCGCGCCAAGGCGGGACTGCGCAGCCACCGGTTGGAGTCACGCCCGGTGGACGGAAGCACGGGCGTGCGGAACGATCAAATCGTCTGGTTGACCTTGCGCCGGAGCCGGGAGCGCTGCCCCGACCGCTTCCGCCGGGTGAGCTATCGCGACCCCGAAACGAAGAAAGGCCTGGTCTTTTTGACGAATAACTTTGACCTGCCGCCTTTGGTTATCGCGCACCTCTATATAAGAGCCGCTGGCGCGTGGAATTGTTTTTCAAGTGGATCAAGCAGAACTTGCGGATCAAACACCTTTTCGGCACGACCGACAACGCCGTTAAGACCCAAGTCTGGATCGCCCTCTGCACTTATCTGCTGGTGGGCGATCCTGCGCAAAGAGCTTGGCTTGGATCTTAGTCTGTCGCAGATTTTGCAGGTTTTGAGCGTAACGTGTGGTTCTTCGCTGTTTTCGGTGGAATCAGAATTGAGGGAGGCGGAACTGATTACGAAAACGACATCGCAAAACCAGATGCCCAATTCACCCAACCAACTGATATTCAAAATCTTTTAACCGGATGATAGTGATCGAGAATGCGTTTGCGCCCGAGTTTTAATTTGCGCATCCACAACAGGGCCTGGCGCAAACTTTCAGGCGTCGGTTGCAACACACTCACTCCCGGATTGGCGAGAAAATTCTCCACCCAATCCAATGCCTCAATCATTGTTAGCGGTGGGCTGAAACGGCGCTCGTCGGTGATGACATGTGGAAATTCATCTATCACCAATGGCGGAAGAACCAGACGATTGCCTAATTGTGCTTCGGTTTGCGCGTAATATCGCCGCCGGACAAGTGTAAAGTCGTTTGATTTCATTTGAGAAACCACCCTCAATTGGGCAATACTTTTGTCCATGTCCAATTTGCAGGTACTCGCATGAAAAAATCGAACATCGAAAAGGCTTTTGCCCTTGCCAAAGAACGTTATCACGAAAACGGCGTGGACGCCGCCCGCGCCCTCAAAATATTGGAGACCATCCCCATCTCACTCCATTGCTGGCAAGGCGACGACGTGGGCGGGTTTGAAAATTTTGGCCAGACGCTCGGTGGCGGATTGGTGGCCACGGGAAATTATCCCGGTAAGGCACGCACGCCCGATGAACTGCGCGCCGATTTGGACATGACCTACTCGTTGGTCCCCGGCAAACATCGCCTGAACCTCCACGCGTTTTACGGCGAGTTCGGCGGCCGGAAAGTGGACCGCGATGAGATCGCGCCGGAGCATTACAAAACCTGGATCACCTGGGCCAAGTCAAATGGCCTGGGCCTGGACTTCAATCCCACGTGCTTCTCGCATCCAAAATCGGCGGATGGCTTCACGCTGTCCCACCGCGACAAAGGCATCCGCGATTTCTGGATCGCGCATTGCATCCGTTCGCGCGAGATTGGCGCGGCCATGGGCAAGGCCCTCGGCAAAACCTGCATCACGAATGTCTGGATCCCTGATGGCATGAAAGACACGCCGGCGGATAGAAATGCCCCCCGCGCGCGCCTGGCCGAGTCGCTCGACAAAGTATTCGCCAAAAAAATTTCACCCCAACTCAATCTCGACGCCGTCGAGCCAAAGCTATTCGGCATCGGGAGTGAAAGTTATGTGGTCGGCTCGCATGAGTTTTATCTTGGCTACGCGGTATCGCGCAAGAAACTCCTGACGCTCGACGCGGGACATTATCATCCAACCGAAGGCATCGCCGACAAAGTCTCCAGCGTGCTGCAATTCCTGCCGGAAATCCTTTTGCACGTCAGCCGAGGAGTGCGTTGGGACAGTGACCATGTGGTGGTGCTGAACGATGACCTGCTGGCCATCGCGCGCGAGATCGTGGCCAACGGCTTTGCCAAACGCGTGCATATCGGCCTGGATTATTTCGACGCGAGCATCAATCGCGTGGCCGCCTGGACCATCGGCACACGGAACATGATCCGCGCCCTGCTGATCGCGTTGCTGGAGCCGACAGAAACATTGCGCGCGGCGGAAAGCAAAGGCGACTTCACCACACGTCTGGCGTTGCAGGAGGAAGCCAAATCGCTGCCGTTCGGTGCCGTCTGGGATTTTTATTGCGCGAGCAAGGGCGTGCCGGTTGGCGATGCCTGGCTCGCTGAAATGAAACGTTACGAGCATACCGTGTTATCGAAGCGCCGGTAATCAGCGGCATCTAATCTTATCTACAAGTAAACAGAAATGGACAAAGCACAAGTACATCTGGCGGTGGATCTGGGAGCGGGCAGCGGCCGGGTCGTCGGCGGCATCTACGATGGAAAGACGTTGAAGCTGGTTGAGTTCAACCGGTTTTCGAACGACGCGGTGAAGGAAGCGGACGGCAGCCACTGGAATTTCGACAAACTTTTGCGCGACATCAAACAAGGGATCGCCGTGGCCGTCCAGAAACACGGCGATGCCGTGGTCTCCATCGGTGTTGACACCTGGGGAGTGGATTACGGGTTGATCGATGCGAAAGGGAAATTGATCTGTGCACCGTTCCAATACCGTGATGCGCGGACGAATGGCATGAAGGAAAAGGCGTTCGGGCTTATGCCCCGGCGCGAGATTTACGAGCGCACCGGCATCCAGTTCATGTTCTTCAACACCTTGTTCCAGTTGCTGGCCGACAAGAACCTGGACAAAGCCGCGCAGATGCTTTTCATGCCGGACCTGGTCCATTACTTTTTGACCGGCGAGCGCGTGAACGAAAAAACCATCGCCAGCACAAGTCAGTTGATGTCTCCGCACAAGCAGGAATGGGACAAGGAATTGATCCGCGCGATGGGATTTCCGGAAAGGATTTTCGGCAAACTGGTGGACGCGGGGACGGTGCTGGGCGGATTGCTTCCAGAGATCGCGAAGGAGACCGGCGCAAAAAATCTTCGGGTCATTGCGCCTGCGGGACACGACACAGGTTCAGCCGTAGTCGGTGTGCCTTCGGAGGAAAGTGAGCCGGTCTTTTTGAGTTCCGGAACGTGGTCCATCATCGGGCGCGAATTGAGCAGTCCCAAAATATCCGATGAAAGTTTTGCGGCATCCTTTTCCAATGAAGGCGGCGTGTTCGGCACGACTCGCTTCCTGAAAAACATCGCGGGCATGTGGTTGTTGCAGGAATGCAAGCGCGCCTGGGACGGCGCGGGCAAAGCTGACACTTACGACGGTTTGATAGCACAGGCAAAGGGATCTTCGTCGTTCAAGACGTTTGTCGATCCCGATGCGGCAGATTTTCAAGCCCCGGCGAGTATGCCGGCGGCCATCGCGAAATTTTGCGAGCGCACGGGACAGGCGGTCCCGGCGGATTGCGGGGAGTACACCCGGATGATTTTAGAAAGTCTGGCGTTGAAATATCGCACGGTGAAAGATTCACTGGCACGGGTGACCGGCAAGCCGGTCGATAAGATTTATATGGTGGGCGGCGGTTGCCAGAACCATTTGTTGAACCAGTTCGCGGCGGACGCGATGAATTGCCCCGTGATCTGTGAACCGGTGGAAGCCACGTCCATCGGCAATATCATCATGCAGCTTTATGCGCTCGGCGAGGTCAGCTCGCTGGCGGAGGGGCGGGCCGTGGCGCGCCGTTCCTTTGGAACGAAAACGTTTGAACCAAAAGATACCGCTCGATGGGATGATGCCTATGGGCGGTTCGAAAAAATCACGCAGGCCAAATAAAATTATGGAAAATCCACTCTTCAAAAAACTTCCTAAAATCGGCATCCGCCCCGCCATCGACGGGCGATTGGGCGGCGTCCGCGAATCGCTCGAAACGCAAACGATGAACCTGGCCAAATCCGTAGCCAAACTCATTGGCGAAAAGTTGCGCTATCCCAACGGCAAACCGGTCGCCTGCGTCATTGCCGATGCCTGCATCGGCGGCGTGGCGGAGGCCGCGGCGTGCGCCGAAAAATTCGCGCGCGAAGGAGTGGGCATCTCGCTCACGGTGACGCCGTGCTGGTGCTACGGCAGCGAAACGATGGATATGGACGCGACGATTCCAAAGGCGGTGTGGGGTTTCAACGGCACCGAACGTCCCGGCGCGGTTTACCTGGCCGCAGTGCTGGCTGGCCACGCTCAGAAAGGACTGCCGGCGTTCGGCATCTACGGACGCGATGTACAGGACGGCGGCGATAAGACCATCCCGGCGGACGTGGAGGAAAAACTTTTGCGCTTTTGTCGTGCGGGCCTGACCACGGCCATCATGCGTGGCAAATCGTACCTGGCCATGGGCGGCACTTCGATGGGCATTGCCGGCTCCATCGTGGACCCGGGATTTTTTGAAGATTACCTCGGCATGAGAGTCGAGTCCGTGGACATGACCGAATTTGTGCGGCGCTTCGAGCGCGAGATCTACGACAAGAACGAATACGCGAAAGCGCTGGAATGGGTGAAGGCCACTTGCAAAGAAGGGAAGGATTACAATTCACCCAAAACCACCCGCTCCCGCGCGCACCTCGACCGCGAGTGGGAATTGTCGGTGAAGATGGCCATGATCACGCGCGATCTCATGGTCGGGAATCCGCGCCTGGCGAAAAAGGGCTTCGGTGAGGAAGCGCTCGGCCACAACGCCATCGCCTCCGGTTTCCAGGGGCAACGCCAATGGACCGACCATTTGCCCAACGGCGATTTCATGGAGGCCATCCTGAATACGTCGTTCGACTGGAACGGCGCGCGCGCTCCTTACATCGTGGCTACAGAGAATGACGCGTTGAACGGCGCATGTATGTTGTTTGGGTATTTGCTCACGAACACGGCGCAGATTTTTGCGGATGTCCGCACCTATTGGAGTCCGGACGCAGTGAAACGGGTGTCGGGCCATAGGCTGACCGGCGCAGCCGCAGGAGGATTTTTGCATCTCATCAATTCCGGACCCGCGGCATTGGACGGCACGGGCGAGCAAACCGAGGACGGCAAACCGGTGATGAAACCGTACTGGGAGATTAGTGAGGCCGAGATTGCAAAATGTCTCGCCGCGACGACCTGGCATCCATCCATCACCGAATATTTCCCGGGTGGCGGCTGGTCCACGCGCTATCGTACGCGCGGCGGAATGCCCGCGACCATTTGCCGGTTGAATCTCGTCAAAGGCCTCGGGCCTGCGTTGCAGATCGCCGAGGGCGAGACCATCGAGTTGCCCGACAAGGTGCACAATATTTTGGACGAGCGTACCAATCCGACGTGGCCGACCACGTGGTTTGTGCCGCGCACGAGTGGCAGCGGCGCGTTCCGCGACGTGTACACCGTCATGAACAACTGGGGCGCGAACCATTGCTCGATGAGCTACGGGCACATCGGCGCGGACTTGATTTCGCTGGCGTCCGTGCTGCGCATACCGGTATATATGCACAATGTCCCCGATGAAACCCTCTTCCGCCCCAGCGCCTGGAATGCGTTCGGCACGGCAGACCGGGAAGGCGCAGATTTCCGCGCATGCAGTAATTTCGGCCCCCTATATATATGATCGCACCCACACAAACCAATAGTTCCTCAAAAGCTGGTTCTAACGGCGGCGGATTATTTCGCATGCCCGATGGTCGAAATCTCTTTGTCACTTTTGCGCTGGTGACGTCGCTGTTTTTATTGTGGGGGCTTTGCAACGGCATGATTGACATCCTGAACGCGCACTTTCAGGAATCGCTGAACATCAACAAGCAGCAATCCGGCCTGGTGCAATTTGCCAATTACCTCGGCTATTTTTTAATGGCCATCCCTGCTGGATTGATTGCCCGTCAATTTGGTTACAAGGGGGGAATCATCCTCGGCCTGCTTTTGATTGCCGCCGGCGCGTTTTGGTTTATTCCCGCGACGAACATCGGGCAATACTGGGCGTTTTTGCTTGGCCTTTTTGTCATCGCCGCCGGCATGACGTGCCTGGAGACCATTGCCAATCCTTATACCACCGTGCTTGGCCCGCCGGCGGGCGGCGCCACGCGCATCAATATTGCGCAGACTTTTAATGGCGTGGGCTGGATCCTCGGTCCGATTATTGGCAGGCAATTCGTTTTTGCCGGGGGCCAGGGAGCCAGCGCCAACGCCGGCCTTCATATTCCTTACCTGGGAATAGCTGGCATCGCCACCGTATTGCTGATCATTTTTATTGCTTCCAACGTTCCCGATCTGCATGCCGAGGATGAAGTAAAAAAATCGCTCGAACAAAAATCGGTCGTCAAGCCGTCCGGCGGGCAATACGTGGTCATGGGCATTGTCCTGGCAATTATTTGCGCCGTGCTGTCATATTTTATCTTCCCGATCATGGGACTGATCTGGACGATGCTCAGTATCCCCGATGCTTCACTCGTACCGACGCAATATGGATTGCTGGCGGTGGGATACATCATCGCATTTATTCTAATCGCAAAAAACTGGGACCTGTTCCGGCGGAAACACTACACGCTGGCCATTGGCGCGCAGTTTCTATACGTCGCCGCGCAAACGGGAATTTTTAGCTTCTGCGTGAATTACATCACCGAAAACGATCCCACCGTGACGTCAAAGTCGGCTTCATTTTTGCTGGGTTCCGTCGGCTTCGGATTATTTACTTTCGGACGCTTGTGTGGCAGCGGCGCCATCAGTCAATTCAAACCACATTTGGTGCTGGCAACCTATGCGGCTATCAATGTGGTTTTGTGTGCCATCTCCACGGGCGGGGGCATGTTGGGATTGGTTGCGCTGTTTGGCACGTTTTTCTTCATGTCTGTGATGTATCCGACGATTTTTGCGCTGGGCATTCGCGGTTTGGGCGATCATACCAAACTCGGTTCGTCGCTCATCGTTATGTCTATTGTCGGCGGAGCCATCGCGCCGCCTTTCATGGGACATATTGCCGATATCCATTCCATGCGTATGGGCATGATTGTTCCATTGATTTGCTTCGTGTTCATCGCCTTCTACGGCCTGGTCTGGCAGAAGTTGGAGAATAAAGACCGCGCGGCTTGAAGCGGTCGAACTCCTTTGTTTGAGGAGCGCCCTCGCCGATCACGCATTTATCCCTAAAATGCAAGATTTCTACAAAGCAACTTCCAAGTCTGCTGACTTGAGCTACTTGGGAAGTAGCAAAAGGGATTGTCTAAGCGAGCGAAGCAATCGTGGATTTCCTATCCGCTGATTTTCCACCATTTCCGCGTCCGCCGACTTCGAAGTCGGCAACACAGCAGGTTAAGAAACCTGCGCTACTTCTTTAGAGGTCTCTCACGGAAGAACCGGTCGCGGAAAAGGCTGGTATTCTCGCAAACGGCTGCTTAACATCCGGTTCAGCCTTTGCGGGCGTAGTTCAATGGTAGAACGGCAGCCTTCCAAGCTGCACACGTGGGTTCGATTCCCATCGCCCGCTCCATTTCTACGCTCTATTTCTTACCTGCTGGTTGTTGAAGCGCGCCAGTCCTCCGGTTTTCGAGAAATGTGCAGATCCAGTTTGAAATCATTGCCGCGACGATGGCTGCCATGGCTCCGGCAAATACGTCCATGGTGTAGTGTGCCCGAAGGATGAGAACGGTCGAGGCTTCAAACAGGACAATGCACACGCCTGCAACCGATATCAACAGGCGCGGGCGCAAGCGGTAGAGTTCGATGCTGCCCAAAACGGCGATGGCTGTGTGCCCGGAAAAGAACAGGTCCTTGGTCACGCCATAGGTCACCAGGAGAGACGGAAAACCTGGACTATGCCAGATCATTTGCGCCGGCGGCGGAAGAGCGCAGAGCCATTGGCAGAACTGCCGCAGGCCAAACACAATGAGCAGGCCCACGAATGGACGGAGGGTCTTCCCAAAGATGGATGCGCCGATCAGGAAAATCCCCAGGCAATCGATGATCAGAGAGCTGACGATAAGCAAAGCATTGGCCGCCGATTCATGCGCCTGAAGGTAATCATTGAGCGGTTGGGTGTACTCGTGGACTTTGTCCACAATAGCATCGCTGGTCACACGATGGCCGATGAGCGATTGTGTCCAGAACCACACGACGAGACCGAGCGCCACGATCATGGTCCGGAGGAGCCATTTCTTGAAGGGGTCTTTCATTCTGATTTTTCCACCGAAAATTTTTCCGCTTCGTTTTTGACAGCGCGCAAATCGAGTTTGCCGGTGCCAAGATAGGGAAATTTCTCAACTTTATAGAATTGGTCCGGGCGCGGTTTCCAAATGTTGGGCAGGTCGCATTGGGCCAATTTCTCGATGCAGGAGGACAGCGACTCTGTTGACAAGCGGTGCAGCACCACCAATCTTTCCCCTTTCTTTTGGTCCGGCACCCCCACAACGACGAACGTCTGTTCGGTGGAGCCAGCCAGTTCGTGCAATTTTTCTTCCACTTTGATATGCGGGACCATTTCGCCACCAATTTTGCTGAAACGGGACAAGCGATCGGTGATCTGTAGAAAGCCGTCTTCGTCCTGGTTGGCGATATCTCCAGTGACATACCAGCCGTCATGGAGCACAGCAGCGGTTTTCTCCGGTTGACCGAGGTAGCCCTGCATGACATTCGGGCCGCGAACCAGCAACAGTCCAGACTGCCCATTCGACACGGGCACATGCGTATCAGGGTCTTCAATGCGCACACAAATGCCGGGCAGAGGATGGCCAATCTTGCCGCGTTTGGATCCGACCTGGCGAAAGCCTGCTGCTCGATAATCCTGTGTGTTCACGGCGACCGCAGGCGAACATTCGGAGCAGCCGTAACCTTCCAACGGACGGAGGCCGAAATGCTCCTCGAAAGCCGCCGATACCCGGTCGGGCAATTTTTCGGCGCCAGTCATGACGATCCTCAGACTGCCGAAAGCTTCTGCGGTGCAACCCCGGATGTAAAACTGCAGGAACGTCGGTGTGGCCAATAAAAAGCTGAGCGAATATTGGCTCACGAGTTGCCCGATGTTTCTTGAGTCCAGCGGATTGGGATGGTAAACGGCCCGGACACCAAGCATTGCCGGCAGGCAGAGTGTTCCGGTGAAACCGAATGAATGGAAGAAAGGAAGTATTCCGAGCACGCCGTCGGAAGATTGTAATCCGAACACCTGCTCCAACTGCTCGATGTTCGAGGCAATATTGTAATGGCTCAGCAGCACTCCCTTTGGCGCCCCTGTACTGCCGCTGGAGAAAATGATCGTGACCAGATCATCGAGGCCGACTTTGCGCGTGGTGCCGCACCACTGTTCGAGCAGTGACACCGGCAGGAGGATCGCCGCCAGCATAGCCGTGAATTTTTCCATTGTTCCCGGATTTGCCGCCAGATCTTCAATGAAGAGCGTCCCGGCAGGCACTTTCAATTTCACTTTTTCGAGAAATGTTTTAGAAGTCAGAACAGTTTTGATCTCGCATTGGTTGATGCAGGAGACGAGCACTTCTTCGGACACGGTATAATTCAAATTGACGGGAACTTTTCCCATAAGGAGCGCGGCAAAGTTTGCCAGCGAACCGGGAACGGATGGAGGCAGGAGCATTCCTACTTTTTCCTGTCCGTGCCAATGGCCGCGCAATCTCCTGGCCAGAAAAATTGTGCGAGTGAGCGCGGATAAATAAGACACTTTGGCGTTTTGGCCATCGGCCATGAAAAAGCGGAAAGGATGTTTGCGCACGGTCCGGACAAACGAGCGATGGATCGTGCGCATGCCCTTGCGCCGCGTGCTCCAGGCATCGGCCACCAGTTCCTGCACACGCTGGCGCACGGTCATGGGATTGGCATCATGGGGCATCGGTTCGCCATAGTTGACGGTGATGGGATAGGGTATCTGCCGCGGCAATTTCCAGACGGCTCCGCCACCTTTGAAGCTGAAAAGGCTCCCCCAAACGCCATCCAAACCCACTGGAATGATCGGGGCATTCACGTCTTTCATGATGCGTTCAAACCCCCGGCGAAAGGGCAGCATCTGGCCGATACGGGTAACCTGGCCTTCGGCAAAAATGCAGACGACTTCGCCCGCTTGAATCGCTTCCGAGGCTGTTCGTAATGATTGGATCAATTCGCGCGGACGCATTTCCGAGGATATCGGAATCACGCCCATCGCGCGCGCGAACGGTCGTATCCAGGGCAAATCATAATTGTGCTTATACATGATGAAGCGCACTGGACGGTCCACGGACGCGAGCAGGAACATGGCATCAATGAAAGACAAATGGTTGCACACGAACAGAGCGCCGCCGCGTTCCGGGATATTCTTCCGGCCCATGACTCGAATGCGATATAGGGTGCGTGTGGCCACCCAAAGCATGAAATGAAGCAATGCGTCCGGCAGCAAATAGATGGTATAGGCCGTTCCAGCCAGGGTCAGGATCCCGCTAAAAAGAAAAACTCCCTGCGGTGTCATATGCATCACGCGAGCCAGGAGATAATGCGCCGGCCAGACGAGAAATACGCCAACGAAGGCGAGAAGATTGGATGCGGCTATGATTTCGCCTTTCCGGGCTGGATCAGGCCGATGTTGCAACAACGCCGAAATGGGAACGATGAAAAAGCCGCCCGCAAATCCCATGACCGCCAGCCAAATAATCGCCGAGGTCATTGAACCGGCGAAAAATATTCCGATGCAGGTGATCGAAAGGCCCGCGGCGCCAAACGGGATGAGGCCGGTTTCAATCTTGTTCCCGGAAAGAAAACCTGCGGCGACGCTGCCCAAACCGATGCCCAGTGCCAGCGCGCAGTTTAAAAATCCAATCCGGGTTTCGTCAACGTGGAGGACTTCCGCTCCATAAAAAAAGAGGTTCAACAACAAAAGCGCGCCGAGGAAACTGAAATAAACGTTTCCTATCACCGCCAGTTTCAATGGCCGGTCACCGCGAATGGTTTTGATCCGTTGCCATAGATCTTCCAGGAAATTGATCTGGAACGTTCTGGTGGGATTAGTTGCCGGAACGCGCGCGACGCCGAAGCTGCATAATAGCCCCATTCCGGCCAGCCCAACCAGCAGGATGCCTGAGACCGCCTGCTGTTGATGAAACCGATCCGATAAAACACCGGCGACCACCGTCCCCAAAATGACGGCTACGAATGTGCCCAGTTCCAGCAAGCCGTTTCCCCAGGAGAGCCGCATGGTCGGCAGTTGTTCCGGCAACGAGCCATATTTAGAGGGACCGAAGACAGCGCTGTGGATACCCATCAGAAACACTCCGGCCAGCAACAACTTCAAGTCATGCGAGAGGAAACCGACCAGGGCAAAAAGCATCACGATGACTTCGAATATTTTGACCGCAATCATCACGTTCCTTTTGCTGAAACGGTCGGCCAAATGGCCGCCGGCCATGGAGAACAGAATGAATGGCAGGGAATACAGCGCCGTGACCCATTCGCCGATCTGGAATTTGTCTGCCGCTGAAACATTCAACGCCAGCATCATGAACACGACGAGATTTTTTAGAACATAATCGCTGAATGCGCCCTGGAATTGAGTAACGAACAGACTCCAAAATCCGCGGGTGGAATATGATTCTTTTGATGATATTGGTGTTTCCGGCATATCCCGTTTCTAATTTCCGGCAGTTTACCACAGGGAATGACGGCAAGCGCAATTGAAAAAATTGCGGCTATCAATGCTTTTTTCAATGATGCCCCGAAAGTCCAGCGTCCAAAACACCGATTCGGTGACAGGGTACTTCGAGGGATCAGCAAAAAATGACGGGCGGACTATGCCTTGCGCTTGGGCGGGGCATGGATGCACTCGCCGTGCAGGGCGTGCGCCGCTTCCATCCAAACCTCACTGAACGTCGGATGCGCATGGATCGTGCGGCCCAGCTCGTGCGTGGTCAATTCGGAGCGGATGACCGCTGCCGCCTCGGCCACCAATTCGGTGGCATGCGGGCCGACGGCCGCTGCGCCCAGTAATTGGTCTGTCGTGGCGTCGGCGATCCATTTCACAAAGCCGGTAGTCTCACCGGTCGCCAATCCTTTGCCGAGGCCGGAGAAACGGAACTTGCCGGTTTTCACGGCGCGATTCTGCTTCTTCGCATCGTCCTCGCTCAAGCCCGCTGTGCCTACCTCTGGCGAGGTGAAGATCACATTCGGAACGATCATCTCATGTTTTTCAGATTTCGGACGGACCGCGTTTTCCGCGGCGGCAATCCCTTGCGAAGTCGCGTAATGCGCCAACTGGATCTTTCCAGTCACGTCGCCGATGGCATAAATGTTTGCCACGGACGTGCGGCAATGATCATCGGCCTGGATAAAACCGCGGTCGGTCGTCTTCAAGCCCACGTTTTCCAGTTTCAAGCCGTCCGTCACCGGTTTGCGACCCACCGCGCAAAGCAACAGGTCGGCGCTCAATGTCTCGTCACCGAAGTTTCCGCGCACGCCTTTGGCATCGGCGGAGATTTTCTCCAGCGCTTTGCCGGTCAACATGCGGATGCCGAGGTCTTTTTCCATGTGTGTCCGCACTTCGCGGCGCACGTCGGCATCAAGCAACATCAAAATATCTTCTGAAAGTTCCACAATGGTCACTTTGACGCCGAGCATCGCAGCCATACAGGCCAGTTCGCACCCGATGAATCCGCCGCCCATGACAATCATTGAGGCAGGCAGTTTCTGGATGTCCAGGAACGCACGGCTCTCGACGACACGTTCGTGCTTCGGCAAAAAGCCGGGCATCGCGGAGGTCGAACCAGTGGCGATGATGATTTTTTTTGCGCCAATGCGTTCGCCATTCACTTCCAATGTATTGCGATCCACAAAACTTGCGGTGCCAGTGAACTGTTTCACGCCGTTGGCCGTGAGCAATGATTTGATGCCCCCGCGCAATTGCTGCACCACTTTGTTTTTGTGCCCGATCATCACGGAATAGTCCACCGACGCGTCTTTGACGGTGATACCAAACCGCTCAGCATGTTTGATCTTCTCAAACGTTTCCGCAGCGGCGATGAGCGCCTTGGTGGGGATACAGCCCCAGTTCAGGCACGTGCCGCCGAGTTGTTCTTTTTCGATGATGGCGGCTCTCGCGCCGAGTTGCGCCGCGCGGATGGCCGCCGGATAACCGCCGGGGCCTGCACCGATGACTACGAGGTCAAACGTTTCCATAATTCAATATCTTCAAGTTTTTGTTTGATGGCATTGGTGAACTTTGCGGCCATCGCGCCGTCAATGATCCGGTGGTCCGCCGACAGGGTCATCTTCATGATCGAACGCGCGACCACTTTATCGTCACGGACAACTGCCTTCTTTAAAGTGCTCGAAACGGCCAGGATTGCGCTTTCACCGGTGTTGATGATGGCTGTGAAATTTTCCACATCCATCATGCCCATGTTGGAGATGGTGAACGTGCTGCCGCTCATCTCATCCGGCCCGAGTTTTCCTCCACGCGCCTTTTCAGCGAGTTCCTTCGTCCGCTGGTTCAGTTCGCCAAGGGTCAGGTCGTCCGCATTGCGGATGACCGGCACCACGAGGCCCTGCTCCAGTGAAACTGCGATGCCCAGGTTGATCTTGCTATTCCAACGGATGGATTTTCCGTCCGTTGAACTGTTCACATCGGGAAACTCTTTCAACGTGAGCACGACGGCTTCCGAAATAAAATCCGTGACGCTGTACGGCGCGCCCTTGGCCTTAAGTTCGCCGCGGAATTTCACCAGGTCGGTCATGTCCGCTTCCACTGTGACAAAGAAA
Source organism: Verrucomicrobiia bacterium (assembly GCA_036502245.1). GTDB lineage: Bacteria > Verrucomicrobiota > Verrucomicrobiia > Limisphaerales > UBA11358 > UBA11358. The sequence continues at coordinate 15,088 of DASXYX010000050.1, read as the reverse complement.
TGCGGCGCGGTCACGACGCTCTGGGTGAGGCGTTGCGCAATGATCTGGCGCATCTTGCTCATCGCGCGTGGACGCTCGGCCAATGCCCGGTCGATGTCCGCCGTAGTGATGCGATTATCGCCGCCGGAAATGGTGATGGACAGGATATCCAGTTTTTCCAGCGCAGCCCGCTGCTTGGCAGCCGGCGAGATACGCAGTTTATCATAACCGCGCTCCTGCAAATAACCACGAACGTCCTTTTCCACAATGCGCCCCTCAGGACCCGTGCCCCGGATGCGCGCGGGATCGATGACGCAATTCTTTGCCAGTGCCGCAGCGCGCGGACTGATGCGGAAGATCGCGGGCACAGCCGGCACCGCGGCAGTTGTGGCTGAAACCGCCGGAGCGATTGAAGCCGTCGCTGCCACCGGAGCGGCTTGCGTTGCTGGTTTCGGTGTGGAAGCAGCAGGCGCAGGTGCTGCCTCGGCCCTTTTAGGCGCGGCTGGCGCGGGAGCAGTCACGGTTGGGATCGGCTCGCCCGGTGTGCCGAGAAAACCGACGGTGCTTTGCACAGGCACATTGACCTTCGGCGGCACAACAATTTTGATGAGCGTGCCCGCCTCGAAACTTTCCACCTCCATCACCGATTTATCGGTTTCGACGGTGAAAAGGATGTCACCTGCGGCGATTTTATCGCCCTCTTTCTTGAGCCATTCCACAATGGCGCTTTCTTCGGTCATCTGACCGAACTTCGGCATGATAATAGGTGTAGCCATATTCTTTTTTTAGCCGCGAAAGAACGCAAAAGACGCAAAAAAGGCGGCCAATAAACTGATGGCCTGTGAACCTAATGCGGGCTTCTTATCGCTAAATACGTATTTTTTGATCTCAAATTTTGTTGAACCGAAATTAATCAGTAAGCCATGCTCACATCGTGACGAGCGAAGGTAGCCGAGTATTTGCGCGACATGTTCTTCAGCATAAGCACGTGCAGCTTTGAGTTCGACAATCAGTCGATTATCCACGTAAAGATCAGCCAAATACTCACCAATAACTGTTCCATCTTCATCATAAACAGTCAGCGGGTGCTGTTGCTGAACTTGTATGCCCAACTTTTTAAGGCGGTGTGCCAATGCATTCTCATAAACCTTTTCCAAGTGCCCATGTCCATGATAGACGTGAATAGCATAAGCAGTTTCACGAACGACGTCGCACAATTGCATGATGTCCCGCATGTCATTTTTCATTTTGTGCTCTTTGTGTTCTTTTGCGGCTAATTTTTCCGGTTAATCACAGGATTGAATTTGCCGCCACGATCAGGTCATTCACGCTGGGCAGGAACGCCGCTTCCAGGATGTGCGATTGTGGCGCGATACCGTTCTTGGCGCCCACGCGTTTCACCGGGGCGTCGAGATAATCGAAGATGGCGTCCGAGATCGTCGAAGCGATTTCGCCCGTGTAACTGCCGATATGGATAGCCTGGCTCGCGACGACGCAACGGCCGGTCTTCTGCACCGAGCGCAAGACTGTCTCGATATCGAGCGGCACGAGTGAGCGCAGATCGATGACTTCGGCGGAAACATTTTTCTCCGCTTTCAGTTTATCCGCTGCTTTCAAGCAGTCGTGAACGAGCGGGCCCCATGTGACAAACGTGATGTCCGAGCCTTCGCGTTTCACTTCGGCCACGCCGAGCGGCACCAGATATTCATTCTCCGGCACAGTTCCTTTCATACCATAGAGTCCCTGCGACTCGATGAACATGATCGGGTTATTGTCGCGGATGGCGGATTTCAACATCCCTTTCGCGTCATACGGCGTGGCCGGATAGACTACGTAGAGGCCGGGGATATGGCAGAACATCGATTCGAGCGTCTGCGAATGTTGCCCGCCGTAGCCCTTGCCCGCGCCTGCGGAGACGCGCAACACCAGCGGCACTTCCGTTTGCGCGCCGCTCATGTAATGCCACTTGGCTGCCTGGTTGCTGATCTGGTCGGATGACATCAGCGCAAAATCGTAATACATCAACTCCATGACCGGACGCAGCCCGATCATCGCCAGGCCAATACCCGTGCCGCAGATGCAGGCTTCCGAGATCGGCGTGTTGAACACGCGGTCGCGCCCGAAAGATTCGAGCAGACCTTTGGTGGCCTTGAATGCGCCGCCGTAATCCGCCACGTCTTCGCCGTAGAAAAGCACGCGTTTGTCGCGCTTCATCTCCTCGATCATCGCCTCGCGGATGGCGTCTTTGTAGGTGATCTCGCCGTTCACGCGTTTGATCTCCGGCAAGGGCTGGATGACTTCCACTTTTGCAAATTCTGCCGGCACTGTCTCGGATTTGGTGTCCGTGTACATGTACTTGATGACGTCTTCGGCCAATGGATCAGCGGCGGTAGCAGCGCGTTTGGCGGCGCGGGCATTGCGATCGCGGACCGCTTCGAGCAGCGCGTTGAGTTCTTTTTCCGAGATGATTTTGCCTTCCAAAAGCTGGGCTTTGAAAGTCTCGACCGGATCAATCGCTTTCCAGGCCGCTTCTTCTTCCTTGGTGCGATACTCGTTGCGCGGGTCGCTCAATGAATGGCCCCAATAACGATACGTGTCGCAATCCAGCAACACCGGGCCCTGGCCATTGCGGCAGATTTCCAACGCGCGTGTCACCGCTTCGCGGACGGCCAACGGGTCCATGCCGTTGACGACTTCTGCGTGCATGTTGTTCTCGGAAAAGCCAGCCGCGCGACGGACGATACGATCCACGCCCATCACTTCGTCGTCCGTGCGGTGCGTCATGCCGTAATGGTTGTTGATAATGAGAAAAATCATCGGCACGCCGTGTTTGTGCTCGGCTAAATGGTTCGTGAATTGCGCCTGCGTGGCAAAATTCATGGATTCGAGCACAACACCGTTCGCGTAAGCGCCGTCGCCCGCGAAACAGCAGACCACCGCGTCCTTGCGCTGGTAGCGCAAACCGATCGCCGCGCCTGTGGCGATGGGCACGCCGCCGCCGACGATGGCGTTCGCGCCGAGATGCCCGACGCTGAAATCCGCGATATGCATCGAGCCGCCGCGACCCCTGCAATAGCCGTCTTCCTTGCCGAACAACTCACAGATCATCCGGTACACGTGCTGCTCCAGCGCCGCTTCCAGCAAATCCTCGCGCTTCGATGATTTGCAATGCGGCACGCGGTCTTTCAACTGCTCATCGCTCATCTCGCGGATGGCCACAGTGCCTTTGGCCAGGCTTTCGCCGTGGCCGCGATGCGTGCTGGTGATCTTGTCCGCGATATGCAATACGGAGCACGCGCCCGCCGCGGTGCCTTCCTGGCCCACCGATACGTGCGTCGGCCCGCGATAATTATAATCACGGATCGGCTCGTACGCGCCGGAGCGCAGCTTGACGATCATTTCCTCCAGCTCACGGATCATCAGCATGTCTTCAAGCAGGTTGATCGCTTCGGCCTTGCTGATGCGCTTGGCCGCGATCTCCTGTTTCAAATTGCTCTTGTAGCGGTAGGCGGGGATCTTGCCGCAATCGATCTCGTACGGCTTGAATTTGGGCCGCATGTCGCTCAGATACGTGGGCGAAAATTTTTCCGCCGCTTCGTTCTTTGCGTTCTTGTCAGTTTTTTTAGCCGGTTTGTCTAATGTTGCTGTTGCCATAGATATGTATGTTGCGGTGGAGTCAGACTCTCACCAGTTTGATTTCTGTTTTTGTAAGTTCTTTCGCAAAATCTTTGTCCAACTCTTTGTCGGTGATGAACACGTGAACATTCTCCAAACGCCCCGCGCACGCGAACGAAACCTTGCCCGCCTTCGCCGAGTCCGCCAGCAGGATGACCTGCCGCGCCCGCGTCATCACCAATTCCTTCGTGAACGCTTCCGCCGGGTCCGTCGTCGTCAAACCTTCCTTCATCGTCAGGCCAATGGTACCCATGAACGCTTTGTCCACGTGCAATTGCTCCAACATGAACCGCGTCATCGGTCCCACCACCGTCTGGCTCAAGCGACGCAGTTCGCCGCCGATAAATATCAAACGCGGACCGCGCCCTGCCAATTCATGCGCCGCGCGCAGTGAATTGGTCACCACCGTGATGTTTGTGCGTTCGCGCAACAAGCGCGCAAATTCCAAAACCGTGCTGCCACCATCGAGATAAATCGTGTCGCCGGCCTCGACAAATTTCAGCGCCGCTTCCGCAATGCGATTTTTTTCCCGCGCTGCGATGGATGCTTTGTCGTCAAAGAGCGGTTCCTCCAACCGGCTCTCCACACTCACTGCCCCGCCATGCACCCGGCGGATGACGCCCGCCTCTTCCAATTGGTCCAGATCCCGCCGCGCCGTTGCTGGCGAAATACCCAGCCGCCGGCAAATCTCTTCGATGCGAATCACCCCGCTCCCGCGGATCAATTCGCGGAGATTATGATGGCGCCGAGGCGCCAATTCTTTTGAATGGCCGTTCAGCATGGCTGATTGATTTCGGTCAAATATAATCATTTAATGATTATAGTCAATCACAATCAATCATTGCGCTTTTCCAATCGGACTTTTTCAACCAATGCCAGATTGTTGCCGGAAAGAACCGCCATTGGCATAGTTAAAGGATGCAAAAGCCCTATTATCCAAAAAACATGTGGCAGCAATTTGTATGGTATCTCAAATCCGACTGGGGGGATTATATGAGAACATTTGCGGTCACGGCGGCGGTAGTCCTCGTCACAGTTTTACCCAGCCAATCGTCCCCCAGCACTCAGCCCCTTCCCAATGCGCCTACTTCTATAGGAGGCGTTAATCATTTCCATACTTGGCAGTGGCTTTTATTGGCATGCGCGGCTATTTATTTCGTCGGCTCATGGAAATCTATCACAATGGAGGCTCGGCGAAGGAAATACGACCCGGCACTTGCATTGAAATATACGGGAATGTTTTTTAAGGATTATGAGGGGGAAAGAAAAAAAGCAACCAAAGTCTTGATCCGATTCCATGAGGGCAAAACAAAAAAATGGGAAGATGTTCCAGATCGAAGCGAAATAGACCCAATCTTGGATATTTTTGACGATTTGGGATTTTTGTTGCAAGGGGGGCAAATAAGCGACTGGGTGATCTATCAGTACTTTTCCTATTGGATTCACCTTTATTATCAAGCGGCACAAGGATACGTCGAACTGAGGCGGATGGAGGACAACACCCAATGGGAACACGTTCCAAACTTGTATGACGATATGATGAAAATCCAAGAATATAAAAACGCTCAACCGCGTGAAAAACTGATTTGGACACACGATGAGATGATAAAAGCGTTAAAAGACGAATTTCCGCCACATCCCTGATTAACTTGTAAAGCCGAAGACTGCTCTTCTTCTTTATGAAACAGTCCAAAATCGGGAATCTTCTCATTAGCGATGAAACCATCGCCTAATCCCAAACTTTAAGGCGTATTACGTCTTAAATCCCAGGTGGTCGAGGCAAAAATGTTATGTCGCCAGTATAACCGAGATGCCGTAAAGCGGGTTCTCACCTAACTGATACATTTACATCTTTAATGCACGCTGGCGATAGGCTTCGTCCGGCCGGCCTGTGATGCGTTTGGTATTGGTCTCAGTGAAAAATACCGGCCCACCCATGGCCGCCGCGCCGACAAAAATCTTCGCCGCCTTTTCGGTCATGAGCATCGCATACAGCGCCGCCTGCCAGCTTTTGCCCAGCGTGATGACGCCGTGGTTCTGCATCAGTATCACTTGCGGCTGGCGTTGCTGTTTTTTGATGAACGACTCCGTCTCGCGCCGGATGGCTTGCGAAAGTTTCAAGCCCGGGTCTGTGTAGGGCAGATAGACCGAGCGCGGGCCGCACACCACGATCTCGTCCGGGAACATGCGGTTGGTCGCAAAATCTTTCGCGCGCGGCGAGCAGAGGATCTGGTTCACATGCGTCGCATGACTGTGCGCCACAAACTTCACATTTGGCAGTGACAGGAAATAAGCATGGAACACGGCTTCCACCGACGGCTTTTTTGCTTTGTCGCTCACTCGCGCCGCCAGCAAGGCGTTGTCCATGTCTTCGTCGCTCATGCCTTCTTTATCGAGCAGTGGCAGCAGCGCCGAGAATTTGCATTCAACCACATCTTCCTCCTTCAACGTGCCCAGGCAGGTGCCGCTGGCTTTGACCAGGAAAGTTTCCTCGCTGAGTTTTACTGAGGTGTTGCCCTCACCCAGCATCGCCAGACCGCGGTCTTCGCGTCCGACTTCATGTGATAATGTGATTAGATCCAATAGTAAATTGTTCATGTAATTTTAATTTTTAGATAAAAGTTAACCAAAACGTGTAGCACAAATTTATGATTTATGATTCTTGATATATGATTGAAAAACGTATTGCGCGGCAAATCATAATTCATCAATCATAAATTCCCCTAGCTCATTTCTTGCCCGCCGGTAACGCTCAACGAGATACCGGTGAGATAAGCCGCCGAGTCACTGGACAGGAACACCAGCGCATTGCAAATGTCATCATACGAACAGCCGCGCTTCATCGGCACCTGGTTGGTGTAGGATTGCCGCACGTCTTCGATGGATTTTGCGCCGGGCACTTTGCCGGCGTTTAGATATTGCACAAACAACCCGTTTTTCGGGTCCGTCCACAACGGAGAATCGAGCAGGTTGCCGGGGCAGATGGCATTACAGCGGATGCCGTGCGACGCCATTTCCAACGCCACGCTTTGCACCAGGCCGATGCCGCCAAATTTTGTCGCCGCATAGGCGGAATTGGCCGCACTCCCCTTCTTGCCGGACTTGGAATTGATCTGGACGATCACGCCGTTACGTTTGGGCTTCATCACGCGGCAGGCGTGTTTCATCGTCAGGAAATTTCCGAACAGGTTCACGTTCATCACTGCGCGCCATTTTTCGGCATTGGCTTCGGCGATGGGTTCGGCGATCAGGATGGCCGCGTTCGCCACGACGATGTCCACCCGTCCAAATTCTGAAACAGCGCGATCGAACAATTTTTCCACGTCCGCTTCCTGCGAGACGTCGGTCTTCATTGCGATCGCCTTGCGCCCAGTGGCTTTGGCAATTTCCGTTGCCGTAGCCTGGGCCGCTTCATCTTTCATGTCGGCGATGACCACATGGCAGCCTTCGGCAGCGAGCCGTTGCGAGATGGCCTGGCCCAGTCCCTGGGCGCCGCCGGTCACGACCGCAACTTTGTTTTCAAGAGAAAGGTTCATTTCGCGCCGAACTCCTTCTTCAAGGCGTCCTCGGCATTTTTGTTCCAATAGCCGTTGCTCAGCGAGTTCGCGACACCGGCGCCCACATCTGTCAATGCGGTCAGCTTCAAACCTTTGGCGAAGGGATAGACGATGATTTTGCCGGGCATGGTGTTCTTTTCCACCGCGCGGATGCCGTCCACGGCGCCGTCCAATCCGGAGATGGCGGCGACGGAGAGATTTGTATCGAGTTGGCGCGTGGCAACTTTCTTGAGGACAACCTTCATATCGTCCAGCGTCGAACCGCTGGTGCCGATAAAGTAGCATTGCCGCTCGATATAGGTATCCAGGTCGATCTCGCCGCTTTTATCGGCGGGAATACCCGCAAAAATATTGATGATGGCGCGCGGCGCGGAATCTTTAACCGCCTGGGCCACCAGTGCCGGAACCGGAGCCATGAGGACGATGTAATCGAATTTTTCCGTCAGCTTGTCTTTCGACGGATTGTACGATTTCAACGTAAGCTTGTTCTTTTGCGCGAGCGGCTCGGCCAGCTTACGCAACGCCACGAGGCGTTCATCGCTCAAATCACCGGCATAGACCGTGACATTCGGGACGCCCTGGCACAGGTCGCGGATGACGTGCATGGTGCCCATCGGACCGGCGGCGCCGATGATATTGATCTTGTCGTTCGGACGGATCTCCGCCGTGGCGGGAATCGCCGCCAACGCGTCGGCAACGTTGTTGCCGGTCGTGCCGGTGATACGAATGCCGCCGTAATGCACGCGGCCCACTGCCGTCATCACCGGGCGGCCAAATTTCTTGCCGCCCTGGACGATGACAAACAATCCATTCGTGGCGACATTTGCAAAAAGTTTTTCCACCACTGCGGCATCGCTGCCAAAATAAACCACATCGTCGAATTTTTCGGATGGCAACGCGACGGATTTGGCATAGGTCACCTTTCCTGCCCCATCAATCTTCGGCTCGCTATCAGCCACAATGAGCATTTTGCCGTCGCGTTTGAAGTTGCGGCGTTGTTTCTCCACGTAAGCGTCTTCCACGCAAGCCCACGGCTCGCAAAGGGCGATGGCCGAGGCCGCCAAATCCTCCGGCGCGGGAATGAACATGCTCTCACCGTCCGGCGCGGTGATGACGCGCTCGTCCACCAGCACAAATTCCTGGAGCGCGCCCTCGAAATTGTAGCCGAACGCGGAATTGGAATTTTTGGTCGGCAACCAGCGATAATCCGTCTGGACCAGGTAGCGCTCGCCGGCTTTGAACCGTTTGACTTCCGGCCCCACTTTGACGATGCGCACGACGGTCTCGTGTCCGGGCACGACTGGTTTCTCACCCGGCACATAATTCGGCATCTGCGCCAACGCATCGGGAGTGATGCCGGCCGTGATCTCCGATTTGCGCACGTGGCCGGAAAACTGTTTGAGCAGTTTCAGGTCGGAGAAGCAAAGACCGCAGACTTCCACCTGGCAGAGCACCTGGTGCGGCCCCGGTTGGAAAACCGGTTTGGATTCGTTGAGACTGAGCTGGTCGGAGGCGACCAGTTGTATCGCGCGTTGTTTTTCAGGAATAGCGGTCATACGACAAAAAATCGATAATATCCATCATGTCATCCCCGGCGCATCATTTGGTTTTTTCCCTACAACCCTCATCCGTCCTGCGGACACCTTCTCCCACTCCCGCGGGAGAAGGAACTGCGCCGGGCACCCGTTCAATCAGGACAGTATCAAAAAACCAGCTTAACCGACTTTAGCCAAAATATCCAGCGGCTTCACATTCGCCGGCAAACCGTTCAAACGGCTCTCTGCCGCGGGCTGAAGCCGGGCGCCAAGCTTTTCAAAGAAATCGTTCTTTACGCTGATGGAATTGAAGTTCGCCTTCGCCCACTCGCTCAAATAGCCCAGACCGCTTCCGCGTTGCAGGACACAATGCGCATATACTATATGCGCGCCCTTCAGAAATATCGGCACCAATGGCTTCAATTCCGCCGTCTCGAATGAATCCACAAATTTGTTGCCCGGCGCGTTCATTTCCGTGCCGATCACAACCGGGAAACCATGCTTCTCCGCCAGCGCGATCACGTCGTAAAGATTCTTCACCTTCTCGTCCTTCATTCCCGGCGTATAATTGCGGTCGGGAATCAGCGCCAGTGCCGCCGCACCGCTGGCCATTTCGACTTCAAATAATTCTTCAATGGCTTTCTCGCCTTCGCTCGTGCCGTCCAGCCATGTCAGCGTCGGGATCGCGCCCGAATCCAGCGTGAACTTGTTCATGTCCGCGATCAACGGGAATGAACCCACGTCTGGTTGCATGTAACCCGGTCCGCCGCGCTTCATGGTCTTGGATCGGATGAGCGCCTGGAATTTCGCCGGGTCACTCGGGTAATCACCGATCTTCTGCTTCCAGAAATCCGCGTCGCCTTTCTTTGAATAGGCCTCGCAAATATGTCGCTCGGTGGCGTTGCCGTTGGGCGTGAGCGGCAACACGTCTTTATCGTAATCCAACTCAACCGGCTTGAGGAACGCGTTCACGCGCCTCACGAGTTCGCGATTGCGCGCCTCGGCGGTCTGCCGCATCTGCGAGAGCAGCGGATGCTGGATCTCGCGGGGAAAACCCACGCCCATGTTGTACGCGATACCCGGTTCGCCCGGCGAATTGATGACGCGCGTGGAAAATTCCGGGACGTAGGCGCGCGATTCCAGGCTGGCGCCACGCTTGAGGCCGATCAGCTTGCCCGCCTGCCAAAACTCTTCCAGCGCATCAAGCACGTCGAAATCCACGATGCCCGCCGCCGCCAACCCGCGCTTGCGCGCCAGCCACGCGAACTTGGACGGCGAATAGCCGTAGGCGTTGTATGAAAAAAAAGTGTGGCTGTGGAGATTGACGTCGCTGCCCGGCGCGGCCAGTTCGATCTTTCCGGCTTTGGCCATGTCCCACAGTTGCGCGAGCGCTTCCTTGCGTTGCGCCGCGTCAAAGCTGTCCAACAGTTGTTCGAGTCTGTCGACAATGCTATTCATTGAAATTTAGAAACGGGAATCAAGATACCTCAACGCCCCAGCCAGCCGCCATCGACATTTATGATGGTGCCGTTGAGGTAGTCCGCATCCGATGAAGCCAGGAAAACGCAACCGCCTGCGATGTCTTCCGGCCGGCCCCAACGCCCTTCCGGGATGCGCTCCAGGATTGCCTTGCTGCGGACGGGATCTTCGCGCAGAGCTTTGGTATTTTCCGTGGCAATATAACCCGGCGCGATGGCGTTCACGTTGATGCGCTCCTTCGCCCATTCATTGGCCAACGCACGCGTGACACCCGCAATGCCGTGCTTGCTCGCGGTGTATGCCGGAACCAAAATTCCGCCCTGAAAAGATAAAAGTGATGCGATGTTCACGATCTTTAATCGCGATTCTGCCGGAGATTTTTCGCGACCGCCCGTCAGCCACCATTTTCCAACGGCCTGACATAAGAAAAACGGCGTTGAAAGATTGATCTGGAGGATTTCGTTCCAATCCTTTTCCGAATAATCCGCCGCCGGAGCGCGGCGAATGGTCCCGGCATTATTGATCAGGGCATCGATGCGGCCTGCCTTTGCGACGACTTGCGCCACAACATCCATCGCATCCTTTTGTTTGCCCGTGCCGAGGTCGGCGTTGATGCCAATGAAGTTGCCGCCGCACTTTGAGGCGGTTTCATCCAGGCCGCTTCGCGCCACGCCCACGACCTTTGCGCCCGCGCCGGCAAATGCCGCGCAGATGGCCTGGCCAATACCACGGCTCGCGCCGGTCACCACCACCACTTTGTTTTCAAATCGTTTCATCGCAGGTCCAGCGGTTTCACGGCGTCCATATCGTCGAACACCTGGTTTTCCCCGGCCATGCCCCAGATAAATTTGTAATTGCTGCTGCCACACCCGCAATGGATGGACCAGTTGGGCGAGAGCGCTACTTCATCATTATGCATGAAGAGATGCCGCGTGGCCTGCGGTTCACCGAGGAAATGCGTGAGGATGCTCTCGCCCAGGTCGAAATAAAAATAGATCTCCGTACGCCGCCAATGCGTGTGCGGCGGGAACGAGTTCCAGACGTTGCCCTCGTCCAATGCCGTGAAACCCATCACCAACTGACAGCTTTGGATGCCGCCCTGGTGGATGAATTTATAGATCGTCCGTTTGTTGCACGTGGCCTGCGATCCCAACGCCACTGGTGAGGCGTCCTTCGATTTCATCATCGTGGCCGGATGCGCCGCATGAGCCGGGCAACTCAAAAAATAAAATCTTGCAGGCGCGCTTGCGCTCTTGCTCTCAAACGTCACCTTTTTAGTCCCCATCGGCAGGTACACACAATCCAACTTGTCCAACTCAAAGCTTTTGCCGTCAGCGACAACCTTGCCCGCGCCGCCGATATTGATGGCACCGAATTCGCGCCGCTCCAGAAAGAATGCACGTCCGGTTTCTTTATGGTTCAGTAATTCAATCGGCTTGTCCGCCGGCATGATGCCACCCACGACCAAACGGTCCAATTCGGTGAAATGGCCGGTTAATTTTCCCGGTGAGAACAGGTTGCCGATGTGAAAAGTGTCCCGGACCTCCTGCGTCGTCATCCGCGCGACATCCTGGGGGCGCGGCATCCGGCGGATCGTGTTTTCAAACATAGAGCGGACAGTTTAAGTCCGTGAGAGAGGCGGTCAATGGGAAAGAAAATTTTTGGAGTTGGTAAAGCATTGATGAATTGGAGTAAAAGCGGTGTCACAGCCACCGCACTCCAAGACGCAAGCGACTGCGATGGCCATCTCAAATTTTGCGCCAGCTTTTGGAGAAACACGTCGAATAAAAATTCATAGCTCTGGCAGAAGCGGCATATCGGAAGATGCCGCCCCTACGGGGCTGGATGTCATTTTTGAGATGGTTGCTACAAATATGCCAGCCCTACGGGCTTCAATTACACAAATGATATGGCATTTCGCGAAGCGTTTGGACCGCGGCGCTTCAGCGCCGCTTTCGATGGGCTATTACATGACGAAAGCGCCAGAGGGCTGGCGCACTCCAAAAGCTGGCGCAAAACTCGGTGAGACCATTGCTGTCGCTTGCGTCTTGGACTGCGGCAGTCCTCCGCTGCTTTTATCCCCAGTATTTTCCATTGCCTCACCCATCGTTTCACGGCAATTTTTGGCCATGAAATTCTCGTCCGGGTTCAACGCGATTATGGCGCTCTTAATCCTTATCGCCGGGTTCTCCTGCGTCGGGGCACAACCAGACCTGGTCACTGACACGATCACCACCGCGCTTTCGCCCGAAATAAAACCACTCCTCGTGCTCACCGCGATGCAACGCGTGGCCGACTGGCAATTGGCCCATCCCGCGAAATATAAACCAACGGATTGGACGCAGGGCGCCGGTTACGCCGGGTTCATGGCCCTGGCCGGCATTTCCGGCGATGCCAAATATCGCGATGCCATGCTCGCTGTCGCCGAATCGAATCAATGGCAGCTCGGCCCCAGGCAATATGTAGCCGACGATCATTGCGTGGGGCAGCTCTATACCGAACTCTATTTTCTCTATCGCGATCCCAAAATGCTTGCTCCCATGCGCGAGCGTTTTGACAGCATCCTTGCCAACCCGCTCGCCCCCGGCACATCCAGCCTCGATTTCTCACAGCCCGGCCACGCGCGCGATTTGTGGTCATGGTGCGATTCGCTCTTCATGGGACCACCCACCTGGATGCGTCTGTATGCCGCCACCGATGACACTCGCTACATGGATTTTGCCGTCACCAATTGGTGGCGCACCACCGATTACCTCTACGACACCAACGCACATCTTTTTTATCGTGACAGCACGTATTTCGACAAACGCGAGGCCAACGGCCAAAAAGTTTTCTGGGGTCGCGGCAATGGCTGGGTGATGGCCGGGTTGGTTCGCACGCTTCAATACCTGCCGATGAACCATCCCGACCGACCGCGCTTCGAGCAACTCTTTAAGGACATGGCGGACGCCGTCGCCGCCTGCCAGCAACCGGATGGCCTTTGGCATTCCAGCCTGCTCGATCCCACGAACTATCCGGACAAAGAGACCAGCGGTTCGGGCTTGTTCACCTATGCGCTCGCGTGGGGCATCAATCAGGGCCTTCTTGATCATACTAAATTCCAACCGATTGTAGAAAAAGCATGGACCGGCCTGGTCGGCTGTGTGGATGCCGACGGCAAACTAACGCACGTCCAGGCCATCGGCTCGGATCCAAAAAGTTTCCCAGCCGATTCCACGGATGTTTATGGCACCGGAGGCTTTCTGTTGGCCGGTAGTGAAGTCTATCGGATGGCGGTATTAGAAAAATCCAAATCAATAAAGGATGTTGTTTTTAAAGACCCAAATGGAACGCCCGGGCGTTTGCCCATCATAATTACAAACCCCTCTTCATTTCGTCGCGATTGTGAAACGATTGAATTGATGACCGGCGAATTTGCAAGAAGTGGTACCAGCTTTATGGATATATTACAGGAAAACGCCAGCCAACTTGCCATCATGGATGGTGTCTCCTCTCGCATTTTAGATTCTCAACTCGTCACTTACAGCCTTAAATCACCGCGAGATGCTACAAGAAACATCGCCGAACAACTTCTCTTTCAAGTCGATCTCGCCCCTGGTGAGACTCGTACCTACTACGTACTGGACGCCTCGACCTTAGCCGCCGTGCCGCCACCCATCGTCAAAACTTTCGCGCGTTATGTGCCCGAGCGGCACGATGATTTCGCGTGGGAGAGCGACCGCACGGCGCATCGCACTTATGGTAAAGCATTGGAGACGTGGAAGGCCGAGCCGCTCACCAGCAGCGGCATGGACGTCTGGAGCAAGCGCGACCGCAGCCTCGTCATCAATAAAATGTATCGTGAAAACGATAATTACAACCAGTCCAAGCCGTCGCAGGATGATTTCAAGGTCGGCAAAACACGCGGTGATGGCGGCCTGGGCATCTGGCAGGACGGCAAACTTTATGCCTCGTCCAACTGGCGGAATTATAAAGTCATCACGACCGGCCCCATCCGCTCGGAATTCGAGTTGACTTACGATGCCTGGGATGTGAACGGACGCAAAGTGTCCGAGACCAAACGCATCAGCATCGATGCCGGCGCAAATATGAGCCGTATGGAGAGCACTTTTGCGAGTGACGATAAATCGCCGTTGAAGATCGGCGTGGGGCTGGCCGAACGGCCCGGGGACAATGTCATCTTGAAAGAATCTTCCGAAGTAACGAAAGACAGCACGAGCATGGAAATCGATTCATGGACGAATACCACGGCTCGCGGACTCTTGGTGCAGAACCAGGACGAAGGCTGGATGGCTTATTGGCAGCCGCAGGATTTTTACAAGGGCACCATCGGCGACGCCATCGTCCTGCCCAAAGGCAGTGTTGAAATCTTTACCAACGACCGGCCCGATCTTCCGGCCAATGTTGCGGCGCCGACCAATACGATAACGGAAGGTCAACCAGCCATCCGCAATTTCCTGGCGATCGCCCCGGCGGAAATCGGCAAACCGTTCGTATATTATATGGGCGCGGGTTGGAGTCTGAGCGGTGATTTCACCAATGCCGCCGAGTGGGACAGTTACGCGCGTCGTTTTGCCGAACGGCGGGATGAGCCGTTGCAGGTGAAGGTGGGGAATTAGAGCATTTCCATCAAAGCTGTAGCGCTGAGTCAGGAATCCATGGGACCGTGGTCTTTTTGGGTTTTGGCGTCGTTTCGGCTTCCGCCGTCGCCAAAAGGCTATGGAGGGACAAGCCGTCACAGGATTTTCAAACATGCTCCTTCGCCGAAGCCTCGCCAGAACACCAAAAATCCCCGCTCCGAACGGCCACAGAATTTTTTTAAACGCTCTAAGGAGATGCTGATTTAATCACCGGGTGATTGGT